>JARKUZ010000068.1 GCA_029851945.1 Terrisporobacter sp.
CAGAGGCTGTAATATGTGCTTATGGAATGAAAGAAGAAGAAATAACACCAGAGCAATCATTACAAGTTAGGCAATTAACATCAGCATTAATATATGGATTTTTAATTATTCCAATAGTAAAGGGAATCAGATTTACAAATCAAGTAGTACCTAATACTACAACTATAATTATATTGTTAACCGCATTTGCAGGAACTGCTTCTTATGTATGCTATTATAAGGGAATACATAAAATAGGTGCTACAAAAGCTATGTCTTTAAATATAACTTACTCAGCATGGGCAATAGTTTTTGGAGTTATTTTATTAGGAAATTCTATAGATTTAAAATCTATAATTTGCTGCTTATGTATAATGATTGGATCAATTATGAGTTCCGGAGAGATAAAAGAAATATTTAAGCTAAGCTCAAGTAGTAATTAAGTTTACTAATTAAGGTATATAACTAATAAATATAAATAAATTCATATACGCATTAATTTTTAATATAGTTATTAATATGACAAATTAAATTGATTTATATGTATTTTTCATGTTATAATTAGATATAATATCAAAAAAATGGAATATTATGTAATATTGTAGGATGATATTTTATTTAAAATAAAAAGCTAGTTATTTTAAATAAATAGCTTTTTAAAAATTATACTTAGGGTTTAGGAGATAGATATGGATAATTTAGAAATTAAACAGTCGGTATTATTAAATACATCTAGGAAAAGCGTTTATTCAATTAGCAAAAGATTATTTGACATAGTTGGAGCAATAATTGGATTAATAGTTCTTAGTCCGATATTTATTATTATAGCGATATTAGTTAAGATTGATTCTAAGGGCCCTATAATTTTTGGACATACTAGAAAAGGAAAGGATAGAAAGGATTTTACAATATATAAGTTTAGAACGATGTATGAAAATGCTAGTGAGATATTTAACAATTTCACAGAAGAGCAAAAAAAGGAATATTATAATAATTATAAACTAGACAATGATCCAAGAATTACGAAAATAGGAGATTTTTTAAGAAGGACAAGCTTGGATGAATTACCACAATTAATAAATATATTAAAAGGTGATTTGAGTATAGTAGGACCAAGGCCTATAGTAGAAGGAGAAATAGAAAAATATAGTGTATATGCAGATAAGTTTTTTTCAGTAATGCCAGGATTAACAGGATATTGGCAAGCTAATGGTAGGAGTGATACTACTTATGAAGAAAGGGTTGCTATGGACATGTACTATATAGATAACAGGAGTTTTTCATTGGATTTGAAGATAATTCTAAAAACTATAGCATCAGTTATAAAAAAAGAAGGTGCAATTTAGAAGAATATACTTTTATAAAACCAAAAGAGAAATAACGAAATAAAAAATAAGTGTGGAGGAATCAAATGGATATAACAGTTATATGTCCTTTGTATAAAGCGCGAAAATATTTACATAATCTTCATAAGTCGTTATTAATGCAGGAGGATATTAATATAAAAGAAATAAAATATTTACTTACCGATACTGGAGATGGTATTGAAAAAGTAATAGAAAATTTAGAGAAGGCTAAATTAACGATTACTACACCAGAGAAATTTTCTCATAGTTTAACTAGGGAAAATGCTGCAATGGAAGCGGAAGGTGAAATAATAGTATTTATAACTCAAGATATAAATATAAAGGATAAGAAATGGCTTTATAAATTGTGTTCTAATATAAACAAGGGAAAATGCGAGGCAGCTTTTTCAAGACAGATTTGTGATAATAAATCTATTGAAAGGTACACAAGAATTAATAATTATCCAGATAAATCTAGAATTGTATCTAAAAATGATATAGACAGATTAGGAATAATGACATTTTTCTTTTCAGATGCAGCATCAGCAGTAAAGGCAGATATATACAAGAAGTTAAATGGTTATGACAATAAAGATTTATTAACTAATGAAGATATGTATTTTTCACATAAGTTAATACAGAATGGATATAGGATTATGTATAACGCAGAGGCTATAGTTATACATTCTCATGATTATAAGTTTAAGCAATTGTTTAAAAGATATTTTGATCAAGGTGTATTTTTAAAACAAAATGATTATCTACTAAACTATAAGGCGAATGATAGTGCATTTAAACTATTAAAATTTGTAGTTTTTGAATCACTAAAAGAAAAGAATTTTAGAGCATTTTTTAATATAGTACCTAATTTTGCAGCAAGGTTCTTAGGTAATAAGGCTGGACAAAAATATAAAAGCATGTCTATTGAAAAGTTAATTAAATATTCATCAAGTAGATATTATTGGGAGAGAAATGCCTAAAGTTATAAATATTAAACTATATTTTTGATTTTTGCAGTAAAAAATTATAACAAAGCTTAAGAAAGAAGGTTAAACAGTGAAAGGAATAATACTAGCAGGTGGATCAGGGACAAGACTTTATCCAGTTACAAGAGCAATGTCAAAGCAAATGGTTCCAATATATGATAAACCAATGATTTACTATCCAATGTCTGTATTAATGTTAGCTGGAATTAAGGATATACTTATAATATCTACGCCAAGAGATATTATAAACTTTAAGGAATTATTTAAGGATGGAGCGGAATTTGGATTAAAGATAGAATATGCAATTCAAGAAGAGCCAAGGGGATTAGCGGAAGCTTTTGTCATAGGTGAAGAGTTTATAGGTAATGATAATGTTGCAATGATTTTAGGTGATAACATATTCTATGGACAAAACTTTAGCTCTCATTTAAAAGAGGCAGCTTCATTAAAAGAAGGGGCTATAGTATTTGGTTATTATGTACAAGATCCTAGAGCATTTGGAGTTGTTGGATTTGATAAAAGTGGAAAGGTAACTTCTTTAGAGGAAAAGCCGGAAAATCCAAAATCGAAATATGCAGTTCCAGGACTTTATTTTTATGATAGGACCGTAGTAGAAAAGGCAAAGAGATTAAAACCTTCTTTAAGAGGAGAATTAGAAATAACTGATTTAAATAAGTTATATATGGAAGAAGGAGTATTGAAGGTTGATTTATTAGGCAGAGGAATGGCTTGGCTTGATACTGGGACTCATGACTCAATGCTAAAAGCTTCTAATTTTGTTGAAGCAATTCAAACAACGCAAGGAACATATGTAGCTTGTTTAGAGGAAATAGCATATAGAAAAGGTTGGATTACAAAAGAGCAAGTAGAAAAATTAGCTAAACCACTTATGAAGACTGGGTATGGCAAGTACCTTATGGATATTATTGAGTAAAAATATTAAAGGATGAAAAGTAGGTTATGATGACTAAATTTTCGCTGGTAATGGCGACATATGGGAGAAATATAGAAGTAGGTAATTTTTTAGAGAGTATATTGCAAAGTGATTATAATAAAGAATTTGTAGAAATTATTATAGTTGATCAAAATGATAAAATTAACTTAAATCCAGTAATTGAAAAATATACTGGATTATTAAATATAATTCATATTAAATCAAATAAAAAGGGATTAGCTTTGAATAGAAATATAGGGTTAAAAAGAGTAACTGGAGATGTAGTTGCTTTCCCAGATGATGATTGTGAATATTTGGAAAACACTTTGAAAGAAGTAAATGAATATTTTAACAATAATTGTTGTGATTTAATAATGGGAAGAATAGTAGAACGTGATGATAGTGATTCTTTAAGAAAATGGCCAAAGAAATTTATTGATATAAATAAAAAAAATTTTTATACAAAAAGTTCTTCTGTAACAGTATTCTTTAAGACTTCTACCTGTAAGGTTAGGTTTAATAATCTTTTAGGTGCAGGAGCAAAATATGGTTCATGTGAAGATGCAGATTTAATTTATAAGACAATAAAAGATAATAAAAAGGTAGTTTATAATCATAATATTAAGATTTATCATCCACATTATGATTCAAGTCATAATATGAGCAATGAAAAGATATTTAGCTATGGCTTAGGATTTGGAGCAATGATAAGATCAAACTTTGATTATTATATGCTTATTTTATTTATAAAAGCACAATCATATCACTTGATAAAGATGTTTAGGGGATTAGTTTTGTTAAATAAGGAAAATGTTGAAAGAAGTTATATAGCATTAAAAAGTAGGTTTATAGGAATATTAGAATTTAAAGATAACTAATAATAAGTTATTCTGGGGGAATATTAAATAAAATGAATAAATTTAAGAGGAAGATAAAAAATATAATTAGAAATATTATATTAAACGAAAAACTAAGTCAAATTAATATAATTAAGAATATAAGAAAAAATAGATTGCAAAAAATAGAGGATGGTAGAAGACTGTTATTTGAGCAATATTCTGAAGAATGTTTAAAGAGTGTAAAAAAGGCATTAGAAGAATATAATTTGGATTTTTGGTTAGATTATGGGACGCTTCTTGGAGCTATTCGTGAGAAAGATTTTATTAATCATGATTTGGATTTAGATTTTGGGATGTTTTATAGTGAAGATCAATTTAAGGTGAAAGAGGCATTAGAGAGATATAATATTAAAAAAGTAAGAGAGTTTACTTTAGATGGAAAAACAGTAGAAGAAACTTATAGTTACAAAGGATTATATTTTGATATTTTCTATTACTTTTATAATGAAAATTTAATGTGGACTTATGGTTTTACATATAAAAATAATAAGTTAGTAAAAGAAAATTATGAAGATAAGGATATTTCTACGGGATTTAAAGGACAAAAGTATTTTGTTAATAAACGAGGACTTGAAAAAATAAAATTTAAAGGTGATGAATTTTTAGTTCCTGAAGATCCACATGGATACTTAAGAGAGAACTATGGAGAAAATTATATGACTCCTGTTCAAGAATGGGATTATGTTGAAGCACCTAGCAATATAGAAAAGCTAAATGACGGAGACATAGTTATGATAGAGTATTATAATTAATACTTAAGAATAAATTTTATAAAGGTGTAATATGAGTAAATCAATTTCAAAAAATATAATTTTTAAATTCTTACTAAATATATTTAACTTAGTAATTCCGATTTTAATAGGACCCTATGCATTAAGAAAATTAGGTCCTGAAATAATGGGAACTGTTAATTTCTCTCAGACTATATTTGGATATTTTTTTATTTTTGCAGGATTTGGTGTATATCAGTATGGTTTAAGAGAAGTTAGTAGAGTTAGAAATGATAAGGAAAAGCTTTCTAGTGTGTTTACAAGTTTATTTGTATTTACAACTATTACAAATATACTTACAACTGTTGTATATTTAATATTTATAAATAATAAATATTATGGGACAGAAACATATATAGCATGCTTAATATTAACATTTAATTTATTATCAAATGTTTTTTATATTGAATGGATGAATGAAGCTTTAGAAAATTTTGGATTTATAACTATAAAAACTATAGTAGTAAGAATTGTTTATGTAATATTACTTTTTGTTACTGTTAAATCAAGTGATAATTTTAAAGAGTATATGATGTTATTAGTTTTATATACTTTCTTAAATAACATAATTAGCTTCATATTTATAAAGAGAAAAATTAAGTTTAATTTTTCTAAAATAAAATTAAGTAAACATATAAAGCCTATGTTTTTAGTCGTTATTTTATCTAATGCTAATGTATTATATACACAATTAGATAGACTTATGCTTGGAGAATTTGTATCAGTTGTATCAGTAGGTTACTATACTACAGCACAAAATATTAGCAATATAATTAATTCTTTATTACTAACTGTAATTACAGTTACAATACCAAGGCTATCTCATTATGTGGCTAATGAAAATGATGAAGAATATATGAGTCTTTTAAATAAAATAAGTAAAATGTATTTCTTAGTATTATTTCCTGCTTCAATAGGAATGTTTTTATTATCAAGAGAAATAATATTATTATATGGAGGGCCTGAGTATATTTCTTCCATTCCGATGATGATGGTATTTTCATTATATATAATAACTTTAGGATATGATACTATACTAAGTAATCAAGTAATGTATACAAGAAGAAAAGAAAAACAGCAAGTTCAAATAATATTTATAGGTGGATTAATAAATTTAATATTGAATATAATTTTATTAGTATTTGGAATATTTAATGGTACTACAGCTGTTATTACAACTTTAATAGCTAATATTTTTATTATAGCATTAGAAAATTTATATGTTAGGAAGGTACTTAAAATTAAATTTAATATTTTCTCTATAGATAAGATGAAATATTTATTTATTTCATTAATATTTATTCCTATAACGCTTATAATAAGAAGATTTACAAATAACTTATTTACATCACCTGAATTAACAGCTCTTGTAATTTCGTTTATTACAGTTGCAGTAAATGGATTGGTGTATTTAATAATATTATTAATTATAAAAGATGAAAATTTAATTGAAGTTAAAAATAAATTATTAAGTAAAATTAAGAAGTAGAAATATCTCTATAGTCAAACAAATTATTTAAATTGGCTATAGGGATATTTTTTTATTTAATAAAAATACTATAAATTTAATAAATAGAATATAGCTTGTATTTTTAGTAAAATATGCTATAATATACATGTTTTTCATTAAAATAATGAAATTTTTTATAATAACAGGGGGATGATTATGAAAAAGAAGAAATTAGCAACATTATTAATTACAACTTTATTATTAGTTAATGAGAGTGCTGTAGCATTGGCTGAGGTAAATGAAAGTATTAATGAGGTAGAAGAAAGTATAATATTAGATGATCAGAATTCTGATATTGAAAGTAGTGAAGACTGTGATTTAGTAATAGAGAATTTCACACAGGAAAATTCAAGTGAGGAAGTAAAAGATGATTTAGAAGATAATACAGCAAGTGAAGAAAATACAAATAGTTATTTAAATGAAGAAACAGTTCAAGATGAAAATTTAAGTTATGAAGAAGATAAGAATGTAATTTCTGAAGAAGATATAGTTAAAGATGAAACTAATGAAATAGAAACAAATATAGATAATATAGAATCTTATAAAAATGAAAATTCAACAAAAGGAACTGCAAAAAATATATTATTAAATGTAAGTAATACTTTTTCTATTAAAGAGGCATATGAAGAAATGTGGGCTAAATTTACATTACCTAGTGATGGGTATATAACTATAAATTTAGATAAAGTATTAATGGGACAATCGCAAGAAAAAAGAATAAATTTAATTCTTGAAAATGAATCAGGAAAGCAAGTATATCTTAATACTGATAGTGAATATGGTGGAGATGATGGAGCAACAGTAAATAAGTGGACTATTGGATTAGCATCAGGAACTTATTACTTAAATTTACAATCAGCATTTTATATAAACTTAGGACAATATGATTTAAAATATAAAGTTGATTATGTAAAAGATAGTAATTTTGAAAAAGAAAAAAATGATACTATATATACTGCTAATGTTATAGAGCTTAATAAAACATATAAGGGTATAATGAATGAAGAGGGAGGAAGTTGGACTTACGATCAAGGTGATTATTATGCAGTAGATATTAAGAATTCTAATTTTGCATTAAAAGTTAAGCATAGTATAGATTCAGAGTATATCTATTATATATATGACTCTTATGGTAATACTGTTGATTATATTTATGAAAATGAAATGGAATATGAAGATGGAGGTATATATAAGTATACTTTTAAAAATCTTGTATCTGGAAGATATTATATTAAGTTAGATTCTTATGGTTCTGTGGAAAAAGATCCATATGAAATAACAATAAATGAAGCAAAAAATGGATGGGTAACTGAAGGAGGCAAAACTTATTATTATGATTTAGGTAAAAAAGTAATAGGTTTAGCAGCTATTGATGGTCAAACATACTATTTTGACAACTCTGGAGTTATGAAAACAGGATGGATATCTACAACAGGAAATTGGTATTACTTTAATCCTAATACAGGGGCTATGCATAAAGGATGGTTAAAGTTAGGTGCAAGTTGGTATTATTTAGATTCGATAAGTGGAATAATGGTTACTGGCTCAGTTTATATAGGTGATGATTTATATTGCTTTAACAATGATGGAGTTATGCAAAGTAGTAAATGGTATAATGATTATGGAACATGGTACTATTTAAAATCATCAGGAGCTGCATATAAAGGATGGCTTAAAGAAGGTGGTCAATGGTATTATTTAGATGATTATTATGGATATATGGTAACAGGTGCTACTAATGTTAGAGGGGTAATGTACTTATTTAATGAATCAGGTGCTATGAATACATCTAGTGGCTGGAGAAAGATTTATGGAAGTTATTACTATGCTAATTCTAATGGTACATTAAAAACTGGATGGCTTAAAGATAGTGGAAATTGGTATTATCTAGATAGTTATGGAATGATGGTCACTTATTCTTATAGAGTTAATGGTGTTACTTACTATTTTGGAAACGATGGAGCAATGAGAACAGGATGGCAATATTTATATGCTAATAATTTTTATAGTAACTATTATTTTTATTTTGGAAATGATGGGGCAATGAGGACTGGATGGCATACTATTAATGGAGTAACTTACTATTTCATAGAAAATTCTAATGATGCACCAACAGGTTCTATGGCAACTGGATGGTGGAGAATATATGGAGTTTGGTATTATTTTGATAGTAATGGTGAATTTATATATTAATAATTTAAAATAAAAAGTTATACACAATATATGATGGATAAAAATCATTATATTGTGTATTTTTTTATAAACATAAAAATTATATAGAATTAATATAGGAAAATTAATTCAAAATTGATTGCTATATCTTTTTAGTTACTTAAGTGTTGTCAATTGTTTTATAATTGTATTAATTATGGTATAATTATAAAATATTTAATAGATATAATTAAGGAGTAAAGAGATGGTTGAAGCAGGAAATTTTAAATTTATAGAAACTAAAATACCAGATTTATACATAGTTGAACCAAGAGTGTTTGGAGATGCTAGAGGATATTTTATGGAAAGTTATAATAAAGAGCATT
>JARKUZ010000087.1 GCA_029851945.1 Terrisporobacter sp.
TCTTGAATTAGAAAGGTAAGAAAATGTTTGGTTATGTTAGAATAAATAAGATGGATTTAACTTTTAGAGAGTTTGAAAATTATAAAGGTTACTACTGTGGTTTATGCAGGTATTTAAAGAAGAATCATGGTGAAATATCTAGACTTGGATTGAATTATGATGTTACATTTTTAATTGTACTTCTTACTGCTCTATATAAACCTAATAGTGAAATAATTGAAGAAAATTGTATAGTTAGTCCATTTAAAAAGAAAAAGAAAATAATAAATGAAATAACAGAATATGCAGCAAGTATGAATATTATTTTATCTCATTATAAATTAGAAGATAACTTGTTAGATGATAAAGGAATTAAGGATATTTTGGCTTACAATATATATAAAGGAAAGCTAAAATTAGCATATGAGAAATACCCTCGAAAGGCTGAAATTATAAAGCAACAAATGAAGTTGCTAAATGAGTTAGAAAAAGAAAAAACTTCTAATATAGATATGGTATCTAACACTTTCGGTGAAGTAATGGGAGAGATTTTTTCTTATAAAGATGATTCATATGAAGAAGATTTAAGAAGGATAGGTTTTAATATAGGAAAATATATATATATATTAGATGCTTATGAAGATTTGGAAGAAGATCATAAAAAAGGAAGATATAATCCTTTTAATGAATATATAAATAAAAAGGAAGAGTTAAAGGTAAGAGTAGATAAATTAATTAGTATATCTCTTGGTTTATTAGCCTCGTCTATAGACAAATTAAATTTACAGATAAATAGAGGTATAATAGAAAATATAGTTTACTCTGGAGTATATATGAGATATAAGAATATATTAAATAAAGGAAGTGAAAGTAATGTACAATAATGTTTATGGAGAAGAAAGATTTTTAACAGCTAGAAAATTTATAGCAAATAAAGAGTTTAAAAGAGCATACGAAATTTTACAAAGTATAAGTGATAAATGTGGAGAGTGGTATTATTTAAGAGGACTATCTGCTATGAATATGGGTTATTATGAAGAAGGCGAAGATTGTTTAAAAAGAGCTAAATTCATGGAACCTAACAATAAAGAATATATAAATGCATATAATCAGTATAATAGTTATAGAAATGATTATAACCGTCGTTCTTATGATTACAATAGAAATAGACGATATGATTCAAGTGGATGTTGTTGCTGCTGTTGTGGTGATGATTGTTGTAGCGATTTATGTACATTGTACTTATGCGACTCATGTTGTGAATGTTGCGGAGGAGATTTGTGTACTTGTTTCTAGGAGTTGAAAAATATGAGTAGAAAAATTGCTTATGGAGGTATTTTATTATCTCTAAATATAATTTTATTATTATTAGTTAATATAATACCTATTAATACACTATTCCTTATGGGATTAGCATCTTTACCTATATCTATTATAATAATGGAGTGGGGTCCTAAATTAGGTACAATATTTTATATGGCCTCTGTAATATTGAGTTTTATAGTTATGGCTAATAAATTTCAATGGATATTATATATTTTTACATTTGGGATCTACGGATTGATAAAGTATGTAATAGAAAAAGATAGAAGTTTTTTAATAGAATATATTATGAAATTAATATCAGCAAATACATTGATTTTTGTAGCATATTTTATATTAAAGAATTATATATATATACCTGTTAATTTTATTACTATAGCAATATTTGAGATGGCATTTATAATTTATGATTATGTATATTCTAGATTTATAGATTATTACAATGTCAGATTGCGAAAAATAATTTTTAATAAATAATAAAAGGACTAAAGATATATCAATATATTTTTAGTCCTTTTTAATTATTTTATATATAAATTATATTGAATAAAGCTTCTTAATAATAAGGTTATACCAAATTAAAGTATTTTGCTTGATATTCGTTTAATTCTTCTTGGCAAGATGGACAGTTATAAGTCTTTATTGAAGAAGTAAACTTTTTATTTTTATCATCAAATATCATCTTTATTTTTTCATCTATACCTATTTCTGTTAGATCATTACCACATTTTTTACAGTTGTGAATAGAACATAGATTTTCTAATAATTCTATAGATACATTATCAATATTATAATTACAATTGCAACAAAATACTCTACTATCCCTTTGTCTAGATATTTCTTTAGATTTGTTTTTTTCTTTTGAAAAACTATAGCTTATTTCTTCAAAAACCTTATATCCGCTTTGGAAAATATTTGAACTACAATGAGGACATAAGAAAACAGGTGTATAACTATTTATATTTTGTTGTTCTTTTAAAGAATTACTTTCTATTTCAGATGTATCTTTTTGTTCTTCATAATTACCTATTAAATAGTTGTATGTATCTATGCTATTATAATCTTTAGAGACAGCTATAAGATGATTTCTTATAGATGAAAATTGTTTATTTCTAGATGGACCATCTAAATTTATTATTTTGTTTTCTTCAACAAATTTTAATACAGATACATAATTATATTTACTTGCATAAAATAGAACCATTTCATCTATATTTTGTTCAGAAACTTTGTCTGAGAAGTCTATCCAGGTCTCAGGTGATTCTAAATATAATTTTTTGCTTATATTATCTAAGTCACCAAGAATATCAATAAAGTTTAAAATTCTTTCGTTTATATTCAAGTTATCATCCTCCGTACAATTGGTATATTATAAGCCTATCTCAAATCTTTTCACATTGCAATCTAAAGAATAAATTATATCTTTTCTTTCCACTATTACTTGAGCTCTCTCTCTTAAAGTGTCATCTTTTATTATGTGATTAACTAATTCGTTAGTTGGATTAATTGCTATAGGATACCCAACTCGCTTAAGCATATTAATATCGCCATTAGTATCTCCGTAAGCATAAGACTGACTTAAATCTATGTTGTATTTTTCTACAAATGTATCTATAGCAACATTTTTACTATTTGAGTCCCACATAGGTATAACGGTTCCGTTGAATTTTCCATCCTCGAAAATATATTCACTACCTTTATAATCTGTTGCATTATATTTCTTAGCCATTTTTTCTACTAAAAAACTTGGACTTCCAGATATAAAAATCACTTTATGTCCATTTTCTAAATGCCATTTTATTCTTGAATGAGTATATTTATAAACACGTTCTGCTTTTAAAGCAATAACTTGATCGCTAGTAAAATCAATACCTGATTTATCTACGTTTTGTAATGATTTGACATATAAATCACATATTTCATCAAGATAATCATCATAATTAGCTTGTCTTTTATCCCAATCTAAAAATGTATCCCTAGCATGGGCAACCCAAGCTTTTTGATCTACAATCTCATATTTAATAAGCTTTTTAAAATGCTCTACCATAAGAGAATCTCTATAAATTGTTCCGTCAATATCAAAAAAAGCTCCTATATTTTTCATTGAATCACCTCATATAAGTATTTACTTTATTATATTATAAAATTCGATTTTGTTGTAAACTATAATTATAAATATTAGATAAAATATATTTAAATTAATAAATGATTATTACAAATTAAGGATGTGAACTTATGACATTTGATTATGCCAAAATAACAAAATCTAGGCTCATGGGAAGTATGGGTCTTATTATAAAATATGAGAAAAAAGAAGAAAATATATACCAATATTTTTTATTAGATGGAGAAGGATTAGGAATTGCTGATTATGTAAGCTTAAAAAATCCTACAACAAAAGAAGCCATGAGGGAAGAAGAAAGGCTTATGGGGGGACTTGGTGAAAGTAGAATATTAGTAAAAGAAGAAGTTGCTTTATTTTTAATAAATCACTTTGGAAACAAAAATATTCAATACGGTAAGGAACTGCCAGGAAATGTAGGGGAATATATAGATGTCATAGAAAATTTTAAATCTGACCTGACAGTAGATGAAGTATATCCTATTATATGTAAACAAATAGAGAGTGGAGTAGAGTTTATAAATTATATGACTATGAGATTTATTGCTAGAGATAGAGAAAGCTTAAGGTATTTCTCTAATAGCGAAGAAATATCTAATAATCATATAACAAAAATAAATGGAGCATTATTAAAAAATAAGGTTATAGATAGAGGTAATGGAGTATATATTAGTGAAGCTTTATATGAAGATGAAGATGGATATTATACTTGTAAGATAGCTTTTAATATATCTAAAGATAAAGATGATTTTAAAATAGAATCATTATTAGTAACTGATAAGGAACCTATGTATGATTTCGAAGTTTTTGATGAGATATCTAAACCAGAATACATTGATATTTATGAATTAAATAGAAAAGAAGAATTCTTACAAGAATTTTACTATGATAATCCTTTTATGTTAAAAAGTGATATGGAAGAAGGTGTACTTTTCACAAGATTTAATTTTAATAATAATCATGTTAAACAGAATGTATATGTGATTAATAATGATATAAAATCAATTTATTATCAGATTGGAAATGAATTTTTTGTAGGTACATATTCTGAAAAAGATAGAAAATACATTAATAAACTTCTTTTAAGTAAATACAAAGATTATCTAAATACAATGGATAGTTATTTCTTTGAAGAAAATGTATTATACGATTTTGTAGAATCTGGTTCTGATGATTTTGAGGATTTCTTAAATTAATGTTTTCATTTAGGTCTTATATATAATTTCAATTTTGAGTAAACAAAGAAGGGCAATGCTAGTTAAACTAGATTGCCCTTTTTGTATTTATAATATTGGGGGAATATTATGAGGAATACATTATGTATTGTAGACAGAATAAAGATTTTTATAACACTTTTTTGAAAAAAATAAAAAATAAATAACCCCCCATAAAAATAGGGGATTTATATTAAAAATAAATATTAATAAATTTAAAATATTTTTGAGTTACATTTCTTCCTCATCGAACTCTTCCATATTGACTGCTGGTATATTAGGTATAATATAAGGATACATTAGGTTAGGATACATCATACCTTGATAAAACATGTTTGGTGGGTACATGCCAGGATACATCGTGTTTGGTGGGTACATGCCAGGATACATCATATTTTGTGGCATCATAGGAATAACGGGTATGTTATTACCTATTGAATTGCTCATTCCGTTGTTCATGTTATTATTCATAGCATTCCCCATATTATTATTTGGAATATTATTCATGTTATTACCGGCATTATTTAAATTATTTGGATTATTAGTATTATTCATATTGTTGTTATTTACGTTAGGGCTTGTGTTATTGTTAGTATTATCTAAAGTTTCGTTTGTATTATTATCTGTCATAGTATCATATGGAGTTAATTGAGGGTATTCTACGTACTGATTTGAGTATGTTGAGTAGCTATTGTTCATACCATCATTATTTAAATTGTTAGAACTATTCATATTATTAGGATTTGCGTTTTGTATAGGAACACCGTTCATATTATAAGGATTCATATACATAAGAGGATCTATATATGGTTGAGGATATATATAGTTTGGATCTATATTATCATTTCTATTTTGATACATATTATAATTCATTTTAAAACTTACTCTCCCTTCTAATTATTTTTTATTAGTACTACTAATATATATATTATTAAAAGAATGAGATATGAGTGTTTAAAAAAAGTAAAAAAACTAAAAAATATTTATTAAAACTGTTGCACAAAATACAGAAATGACATAATATAGACATATGAATAATTGTTCATATGTTATGGATATGAAATGGAGGAATGTTAGATGAACGATACAATTAAAGGTTGTGAATCTTGCTTTATACATGAGGATGTAGTTGGTAAAGTTAAAAATGAAATGCCTGAAGATGAAAAACTTTACGATTTAGCAGAGTTATTTAAAGTATTTGGGGATACAACTAGAATAAAAATAATTTATGCATTATTTCAGGAAGAAATGTGTGTATGTGATATAGCGGACCTTTTAAATATGACTCAGTCAGCAATATCTCATCAGTTGAGAGTTCTAAAACAAGCTAGATTAGTCAAATTTAGAAAAGAAGGAAAAGTAGTTTATTATTCGTTAGACGATAATCATATAAATCAAATTTTTAATTGTGGATTATGCCATATAGAAGAAACTTATAGCCGTTAGGAGGAGAGGGTATATGTCAACAGCAGTTTTAGTGAAAAAAGAACTTATGCTTGGTGGTTTAACATGTGCTCACTGCGCAGAAGTTATAGGTGATACTGTAAAAAATATAGATGGTGTACAAGCAAGTAATATTAATTTTATCAGTAAAAAGTTAACGTTACAAATAGATGCTTGTAAAAATGAAGAAGATATAATAGATGAAGTTATTAATTTAATTAACAGTATAGAACCAGGATTAGACATTGAAGTTATAAATAAAATTACAAAAGAATCTAACAAAAGAGAGTTAATTCTAGGGGGACTTAATTGCGCTCATTGTGCAGAAGTAATAAATGAAAAAGTAGCTCTATTAGATGGTATAAAATCATCTAACTTAAATTTTATTAATAAAAAGTTATCAATAGAAATTGAATCTTCCAATGAAGACGATGTTATTAAAAATGTTATAGATACAATAAATAATATAGAGCAAGGATTAGAGATAAGTATATCTAGTAAAGAAGATAAAAAACAAAATAGTCAAGGTAATAAAATATCGAATCCTAAAAAAGACAATAGTAAGAAAGAATCTATAAAAATAATTATAGGTGCATTAGTGTTTATATTTGCTTTTGTAGAGGAAGCTATGGGAGTTAGTAGTAAATATTCATTAATTATTTTTCTTGCTTCTTATTTAATAGTAGGTGGAGATGTTGTATATAAAGCATTAAGAAACATCACAAAGGGTAGAGTATTTGATGAGAATTTCTTAATGACGGTTGCTACAATAGGTGCAATTATAATCGGAGAATCATCAGAAGCTGTTGGAGTAATGTTATTCTATAAAATAGGAGAATATTTACAAGAACTTGCAGTGGGTAAATCAAGAAAATCTATTTCGGACTTAATGCAAATAAGACCAGATGTAGCTAATTTAAAAGTAGGAAATTCTATAAAAGTTGTAGATCCAGAAGATGTTGAAATTGGTGATATTATAGTAGTTAAGCCGGGAGAGAAAGTTCCGCTAGATGGTGTAGTAGTAGAAGGTAATTCTATGGTTGATACATCAGCTCTTACAGGTGAATCAGTTCTTAGAAGTGTAAATACAGGTGATGACTTATTATCAGGATTTATTAATAAAAATGCTTTATTAACTATAAAAGTTACTAAAGATTTCTCTGAATCTACAGTTTCTAAAATATTAGATCTTGTTGAAAATGCAAGTAGTAAAAAATCTAAAACAGAAAACTTTATATCTGTATTTTCAAGATATTATACTCCTATAGTAGTTGTATTAGCAGTGTTAATATCAATATTACCACCATTATTTGTACCTGAAGCATCATTTGCTGAGTGGGTACACAGAGGATTAATTTTCTTAGTAGTATCTTGTCCATGCGCTTTAGTGCTATCTATACCTTTAAGTTATTTTAGTGGTATAGGGGTTGCCTCTAAAAATGGAATATTAATAAAAGGAAGCAACTATTTAGAAGCATTAAGATATGTTGATACAGTAGTATTTGATAAAACAGGTACACTTACAGAAGGTGTATTTGATGTTGTACAAGTAAACTCAATAGGAATATCTGAAGAACAATTAATAGAATATGCATCTATAGCAGAAGCTAATTCTAATCATCCAATAGCAAAATCTATATTAGGATATTATAATAAGGATGTAGATTTAAATAAAATTGAAGAGTATGAAGAAATAGCAGCTCATGGTATAAAGGTGAAATATGAGAGTAATTATATATTAGCTGGTAATGAAAAGTTAATGGAAGTTAATAATATAAATTTTGAAAAGGTCAAAGAAATAGGAACAGTGGTTTATATAGCAGTAAATAATCAGTTTAAAGGATATATAGTAATAGCTGATAAAATAAAATCTGATAGTGAAGAAGCTATAAGACAAATTAAATCTCAAGGTATTAGACAAACTGTAATGCTAACTGGTGATAATAAAGAAGTTGCTGATAAAGTTGCATCTAAATTAAAATTAGATAAAGTATTTTATAATTTATTACCAAATGAAAAAGTTGAAAAAATAGAAGAAATATATATAGGTAGAAATGAAAAAGAAAAAATCGCATTTGTCGGTGATGGAATAAATGATGCTCCTGTTCTTGCTCGTGTTGATGTTGGTATTGCCATGGGGGGATTAGGCTCAGATGCAGCAATAGAAGCAGCAGATGTAGTTATAATGACCGATGAACCAAGTAAAATAGCTCAAAGTATAAAAATATCTAAAAAAACTTATAAAATAGTATGGCAAAATATTATATTTGCTTTGGGCATAAAGGTAATTGTTATGATATTTGGAGCATTAGGTATGGCAAGTATGTGGGAAGCTGTATTTGCAGATGTAGGTGTTGCATTAATGGCAGTTCTAAATGCCATGAGAGTTATGAGATAAAAATAAAAGCTTTAGTTGTTATATGCAACTAAAGCTTTTTTATTATTTAAAATATTTTATACTAGGTAAAATGTATCTTATAAAATGTTTTGATCAAATTAAGCTAAAAGGATTGATTTATATAATCAAAATAAATGATAGGTATAGAATATAAAATAAAGGTAGAATGTTATAGATGAAACTAATGACAAAGTTGATAGATAGCGAATTAAATTTTTTGTCGTGAAAATAAATTTCATATTTATCATAGTATAGTAAATAATATAAATGGTTAAAATAATTTTATATATTTGAAAAATAAAAAATATTGACGATATAATTTAGATATGGTATAGTAATACTTGTCCTTAAGAAATACGAAAAAGGACAGAAAAACTTCTTAAAAAAGTTGTTGACAAAGTTCAACAAACTTGATAAGATAAATAAGTCGAAAGACATAAGAACTTTGAAAATTAAACAGTAGGTTAACAATAAATTAATTCTTAAAGAATTAAACACAAACAAACCAAGCCAGATATTCAGATAATGATTAGTCTGAGCAGGTAACAACTTTTATTTGAGAGTTTGATCCTGGCTCAGGATGAACGCTGGCGGCGTGCCTAACACATGCAA
>JARKUZ010000065.1 GCA_029851945.1 Terrisporobacter sp.
ATTTAATAGCATTGTTTGTATTCACAAAATTATATGTTTTAGTGCACATACTTTAAACTATAAGTTCTGATATAATTAAATTAACAGATATCATAAATTCAGAAAAATTAATTATATATGGATGAAATGGGAGGAAATAGATTGTTAGATAATAAGGGGTTTGATTTATGGGCAAGGGAGTATGATAAAAGCGTAGAAAAAAGTTCAAATGAATATCCATTTGATGGTTATTATGATGTATTAAATTATATTTATAATTCAATTATTAACAAAGAATCAAAAAAAATTTTGGATATAGGTTTTGGGACTGGACTATTAACTAGTAAATTATATGAAGATGGAGCAAAGATATTTGGAATTGATTTTTCACAAGCAATGATAGATATAGCAAAGGAAAAGATGCCTGATGGCATTTTTATACAAAGCGATTTTAATTTAGGTATATCTTCAGAATTAGTACATGAAAAATTTGATTATATTATATCCTCTTATGCAATTCATCACTTAAATAATGATAAAAAAGTAGAATTTATATCTAAGTTAAAGGATTTATTAAATGAAGATGGGAAGATAATAATTGCTGATGTCGCGTTTAAAACAGAGGATAACTTAATTGAATGTAAAAGTAAGAATTTAAATAAATGGGATGAAGATGAAATATATATGATTGAAGAGAAAATAATACCATCATTATATAAAAATAATGTTAATGCAAAATATACACAAATATCTTCTTGCGCAGGTGTTTTAGAGGTTGATTAAAGGAATAATATTACAAATTATAAGTGAAGATGAAGTCTATGGATATAAAATAATAAAAAGATTAAATTTAAAATATAAAATCTATAAAGATGGCTAGAATTGGTAATATATATCAAAATCTAGTCATTTTTCATTATACTCTTCATTTAATTATTATAACAAGTTTAAAAAGAAAAATAAACAGACTTGAAGAAGGAGATAAAGGACTTAAAGAGCAGATTAAAATTAATTATGATGATATATATAAACAGTTATAATATAATTATATCATGGAGATATATTTAAAAAAGGTGTTGGAGAATAGTTAAAAATAATAGTTGAAAGTTCGACTATTATTTTTTAGGAGATTAATTATGAAAAGAATATTAATGCTTTTTCTAAGAATGTTATCAGGCTTTTTATTATGTGCACTTTCTACTGTAATGTCAATAAAATCAAATTTGGGTTTGAGTCCATGGGATGTTTTTCATCAAGGTTTGTCTAATTTAGTTGGGTTTACAATCGGTCAGGCAAGTATCATTGTCGGTCTATTAATTGTAACTATAGTTAGTATATTAGGTATAAAAATAGGATTTGGAACATTGGCAAATATGATTATGATTGGATGTTTCATAGATTTAATAATATATATAGATATAATTCCTACAAGTGCTAATTTATTTTACGGCGTATTACTCATGATAGGAAGTATGTTTGTTAATGCAATAGGAAGTTATTTATATATAGGGTGTGAAATGGGATGTGGTCCGAGAGATGGATTAATGGTAGTCTTAGTAAAGCTTACATCAAAGCCTATAAGTATAATAAGATTTTTTATAGAAGGCCTGGCTCTAATAACTGGATGGATATTAGGTGGGACTGTTGGGCTAGGTACTTTATTAACTGTATTTGGGATAGGTTACTGTGTTCAAATGATATATAAAGTATTTAATTTCGATGTTAAAAATTTAAATCATAAAGATATAAAACAGTGTTTTGCATTTGTTAAAGAATGCATAACTGACAAGGAGGATATTAGTGAAGTTTAGAAAATCAAAAACAAATGATGTAAAAAGTATAATGAAAATCATCAATCAAGCTCAAGAGTTCTTTAAAAATAAAGGAATAGACCAATGGCAAAATAATTATCCAAACGAAGATACAATTATTGGGGATATAAAAAATGTTGAAAGCTACGTACTAGAAAAAGATGGTGAGGTTGTTGCTACTTCAATGGTAACATTTAAAGGAGAGTCAACGTATGAATCTATTTATGATGGAAAGTGGCTAAGCAACAATAAATATGCAGCTATCCATAGAGTAGCTGTAAGTAATAACCACAAAGGGTTAGGTCTATCAACTGAGATTATTAAATGTGTAGAAAAACTTTGTGTAGATAGCGGTGTACATAGTATTAAAATTGATACACATGAAGAGAATATTCCTATGCAAAGGGTACTTAAGAAAAATGGATTTAAGTATTGCGGAATAATATATGTAGATGATTCAAGTAAAAGAATAGCTTTTGAAAAATTGTTATAGTTTAATTTATTTGATAATTACGCAATTTCTTTAGTAGTTCCTAAATTTATGTTTAGATAATAATTTTATAAAATAAAGTAATTTAATAAAAAGTCGTACATGAAAATAAATATGTTTTTGTGTATGACTTTTTTATTATTACAACTTAAAAGTAATGGCTCCTTTTTTATATTAAACACAATAGATATAATAAATGTACAGCCTAAAATGCGTGGATTAGGACTTGGAAAATCTTTATTTTCAGCATCAGCACGTATTGCTATAGAAAGAGATTGTAAACGATTAGATTGGTAGTGTCTTGATTGGAATGAACCATCTATAAAATTTTATAAGAAGATGGGTGTAATTCCAATGGATGAGATTTATCCTCTATTATGCATTTGGGTAACAAATGTAAATTTCTCTTATATAATATATTAAATGTAAAGTTAGCTTGACATTTGATTTTAATATGCTACTATTAATGTATGGAAAGTTAACTTTACATTGTGTTAAGAAGGAGTGCATTGTAGTATGAATAATAGATTAGAAGAAATTAGAAAACAAAAGCAAATTACCCAAGAAGAACTAGCATCTGCACTAGAAGTTTCTAGACAGACAATTAGTTCTTTAGAAAAAGGAAGATATAATCCTTCGATTATTCTTGCTTTTAAAATTGCACGATATTTTAATATGTCAATTGAGGAGATATTTATATATGAAGAGGAGGATAATAATGTTAAGTAAAAAAAGGAGTTTCATTATGCTAATATTAGGAGTAGTATTAGCAATTGTAGGTTTATTAGCATCAATTTTTGTAGATAAAGGAGATATAATTTCAAGGTTATTTGGATTAGTTTTTGCATTAGGGTTTGGATTAATTGGTGGAGGTTTAGGTTCGTTATATAAGATTAAACGTATTGAAAAAATACCTGGTAAATCTAAGCAAATAGAAATAGAGTATAAAGACGAAAGAAATGAACTTATAAGAGATAAAGCTAATGCTAAAGCAGGGGATATATCTAACTGGTTTGTTTTACTAATTGCTTATATTTGCATCATAATGGGATATCCAACATGGTTAGTATTCCTTATTTTAGGTGTTTTCTTATTAAAATATATTTTATGGATACTACTTATAAATAAATATAATAAAGAATTCTAATTTAAAAGGACTATATAATGGTCCTTTTAATTATTGTATTTTTTAATATTATAATTAAACATAGCATAAAAATTTATAGCATTTATTATAGTAATAGATCTACTTTTTATATTATTTTAAATATTTTACGTATGGTTTAAAACCTTTTAATTCTTCAATTGCTTCATCTTCCATCCATTGTAAAACTAGATAAAATTTCTTAATATTTACTTTCTAAAACAATAATTATTAATTTTTAAGTATTTACTTGATATTTATATGATAAGCAATCTATATCTTTAACATTTTTGTTAAAATGCTCTATCTAAATTTAAAAGACCTTCTTTGGTAATGTGTTGAGCTTTAAATTCATCTACTAAAAACTTTGAAATGTATTTTATTTTACATTTGATCCCTATATTCACCAATATTACCACCTTATATTTTATTATATATAAGTATAGATTAAATATATATATTTTAAAACTTATTAATGGTTTCTAAATATAATTCTAAGTAATAGCATTTTTTGTATTTATGAAATCACTTATCTTAGTGTATACTTTTTTAACTCTATATAAACTAATTAACAATGGTATAATACTAGGTACAATCTTTATATAAGTATAATTTTATTTAATGATATATTAAAAAAAGATAAAATACAAAGCTAAAGCTATAGCACATATACATTGAAAAATAGGCATAGTCGATATATATTTTTTAGTGCTTTCATTTTCATCTCTATCACTTAAATATTTTAAAATATATTTAGATCTAATCCATTCAGCTATCAAAGCGACTATAATTATTAATAAAGTAAAATAAGTATTTTTATTTAGAGGAGAAGTTATTAAAATAACTAGTATTATACCTAATATAAAAAACCTTCTTGAAAATTCTAAATCTTCAATTTCTTCTAAAAGTGCTTTATTTGGTTTAAATTTCTTTTCTGATATATAATTCCCTAAAAACATAATTATTAAAATTATAAATGGAATAACTAATTTAAAATCAATAATATTATCCATAATATTCCCCCTAATTAACTAAATAATTGTTATGTATTAAATGATAACTTACACCTATTATAATAACTAAAAAGAATGGCAATTTTGATATTTTCTTATATTGTGTATCGTTTTATATATTACTTTATCTCATTATAATCTTTTAACGCATATTCAATAACATTATTATTAAAACATATATCCTTAAATGAAAATAAAAAACCTATAATTAAACCTGCTATAATATCACTATCATTAAATATAGGTAAAATAAAAATTATTATTAAAAATAATATATTTGCAATTATTCCTAATCTACGTTTCTTTTTTTCACTTAAATTATTTATTTTTCTTTGTACTTCTTGAAATAATTGTGGTTTGATATGATTTAACTTATAAAATAAAAAACTAAATAATAGTGTTGATAAATATGCCCATATTACAAAAATTATAAATGACATTATGTTTTCCCCCTAATATATTTACTTTCATATAAAATTCTAATATATCCTATATATAATTATACATTATAAATTAGTGATTTAGAATTACAAAGAAAAAACCGTATCACAAGAAGTGATACGGTTTTTATTATATGTATTTGAAATAAATATACAATTATTTTAAATACATTATTTTTATATATTCTAATATCTTATACATTATTTTTGTAAAATAAATATATTTATAGAAGATTCATAAATGTCGTATAACTGCTGAGTTTATAAATTCTATAAATAATGCTCCAACTAATGGTAATATGAAAAATGCATTAGGTGCAGGACCGTATTTAGAAGTTACAGATTCCATATTTGCTATTCCATTTGGTGTAGCT
>JARKUZ010000074.1 GCA_029851945.1 Terrisporobacter sp.
ATTGATGGAGAATCTTATTTTAAAGAGCCTAAAACCAAAAACTCTAAAAGAGTAATATCTGTACCAGATTATTTATTAGAAAAATTAAGTATCGAAAAACAAAGACAAGAAAAATTACACGAGGATGGAGTATTGTATAACACTTATAATTTAGTATGTTTAAATACGAAGTTAGAAATGTGGAAGATGATCACTTTATATTATCAATTCGATAGATTTTGTAAAAAATATAATTTAAGAAGAATAAGAATGTACGATTTAAGACATAGCTTTGCAACTTTATCTATTGCAGCTAATACAGATATCAAAACTGTAAGTTCAAGATTAGGTCATTCTGATATAAGAACAACGTTAAATATATATACTCATACATTAGAAGAAATGGACAAGAATGCTACATCTAATTTAGAAAGCTTGCTATCGTTAAAATAAAAGAGAAGGATTTTACTCCTTTTCTTTTATTTTAATATTGTCAGTAGACTGTCAGTATAGACTTAATTGTCAGTAGACTGTCAGTATAATATATTAACTAAAATTTGGAAGTTTACAACTGAATGTATTGAAAATACAGTACTTTCATTTAATATAAAACAATAAAGGAATGGTTTATGCACACTGTACGTGAGCTTTACAATCATCATTTCCAATTGCTAGAGGATGAAACACTTGAATAGAGTTATCTTTGGCAACAGAACGAGAAATTATTTGTAAAATCGAGTTCACTCCATTTAAATTGCATTTTACATTTGAATGAGCGATTTGGTTACCATGAGTCATAAGCTTTTCATTTATTATAAGTTTTGCGCCTTTACTTAAGTTAGCTTCTGTTTCTCTTTTAGTAGAGTTAATTCCTTTAATTTGTGTCATATCCATTTCACAATAAGAATCTTCTTCCATATTTACTATAGTAGTAGGATTTAAAATCCGTTTTCCTATACCATTTCCCTCACCATAATGTTTTTCACTGTATTTTATTTTCGAATTTTTACCTATATAAAATGTATGTATACCGTCATGTTGACTATTTTTCTCCAATATAAAAATCATTATATACTAAGTCATTTATACCATCTTCTGTTATAACAACAGGTATATATACTATTTCATTATTAGTATTAGGTTTTATAGTTATATTTATACCAGGTTTATCTTCTTTTGGTGTTATAGTAATATTTTCACTAGATCTTCTCTCTACTCCACAACCGTTACTACGAAGGTTAAATGCATCAACTTCTTCTCCTGTTATATCTGCAATTGTTTTTAATAAGTTTTTAATCATTACATTGCTCATGAGTAAGTGCAACCTCCTTTATTTGACATAAACAGCTTTTCATTCCACCTTGCAATAAAGGTAGCATTTCATCCTTTGTTCCTAGATTTTTAATTTTACCATCTGCAATTATCATAAGATTATCAGCTAGTTCAATTATTTTTTCTTGGTGGGATATTATAACTATACTTTGCTCATTATTACTTTTAAAATTAGTAAAAGTATCTACAAGCATAGAAAAACTCCATAAATCTATACTAGCTTCTGGTTCATCATATATAGAAACCTTTGGATTTCTAGCTATTAAAGAAGCAATCTCTATTCTTTTTAATTCTCCTCCAGAAAGTGAGTTATCAACATCTCTTTTTAAATACTCTTTTGAACATAAACCTACTTTAGATAAATATTCACAGCATTTTTCTTCCGATAAATTTGTACCTGATGCTAAATGTAATAATTTTTCAACTGTAACGCCTTTAAATCTAGGAGGTTGCTGAAAAGCATAACCTATTCCAAGTCTAGCTCTTTCTGTTATATTTAGATTAGTTATATCTTTTCCGTTAAAAATAATTTTTCCGCTAGTTGGTTTCTAAATTCCCATTATTATTTTTGCTAAAGTAGATTTCCCACCACCATTAGGGCCAGTTATTACTAAAATTTTTCCATTTTCTATTTCAAAGCTTATATTATCAAGTATTGTAATTTCGTCAGAGTTGTCTAAAGCTTTTACTTTAAAAGATATATTCTTTAGTTCAAGCATTTTAAACTTCCTTTCTTTAGTTAAATAATTATTAAAGTTTTTTCAAATCTTCAATAAAAGATAGTACTTCATTTTTGTCAGTAGCCCATGAAGTTACAAGTCTAATTATTGTATGATTCTTATCATACTCTTCCCAATTATTAAATGTATATTTTTCTCTTAATTTTTCTACCGATTTATTAGGTAAAATAGGAAAAATCTGATTAGTAGGTGATTTTATTAATAATTTATATCCTTGATTAATTAGTTCATCTTGTATAAGTGAAGCCATATCATTGGCATGTTTAGCTAAATCAAAAAATAGATTGTCTTTGAATAACTCTATAAATTGTATACCTAATAGTCTTCCCTTCGCAAGGAGAGCACCTTTTTGCTTGATATTATATCTAAAATCTTCTTTTAAGTTATCATTACATATAATTAATGCTTCACCAAATAAAGCTCCATTTTTTGTACCTCCTATGTAAAAAGCATCACATAGATTTACTAAATCACTTAGTAACAAATCATTTTCTTTACTTGTGATAGCAGATCCCATTCTAGCCCCATCTATAAAGAATATTAAATTATTTTCTTTACAAAAACTGTATAAATCACTTAGTTCTTTTTTATTATAAATTGTTCCTATTTCGGTTGAATTGGAAATATAAACTAATTTAGGTTTAACCATATGTTCATCATTATGAATTTTTAATATATTTTCAATCATTTCTTTATTAAGCTTTCCATCATTACTGTTTGCAGTAATGACTTTATGGCCGCAGGCCTCTATAGCTCCTGTTTCATGAACAGCAATATGACCAGTATTTGCGGCGATAGCAGCTTCATGTTGTCTTAGAAATGAGGATATACATATTAAGTTAACTTGAGTACCACCTGGTATAAAATGAATATCTATAGTATCATTTTTCAATACATTTTTTAGTATATCCTTTGCTTTTTCACAGTATTCATCCAATCCATAACCTGAACTTTGTTTTAAGTTACTTTCAACAAGGGCTTTAAGTATATTTTCGTGAGCACCTTCACTATAATCATTTGTAAAGCTATACATATTTTACCTCCAATGTTTAAATACTTCTTATATTTAATATTATACATAAAATGGAAAACAATCTACACTACATTTTATAGATATAGCTTATAATAAAAAAGATGAACTATTGTCAGTTCACCTTAAATTAAAATATCTTATAAATATGTGACTACGTTTAGCCTGGATTCCTCTCTTAAGATGAATAAGCTCTTTATAATTTAATATATTACAAAACCTCCATTAGAACTTATTACTTGACCTGTAATAAAATCTCCTCCATCCTCTGCTAAAAATAACACACACTTTGCAATATCTATTGGTTTACCTATTTTCATAAGAGGGGTATCGTATTTTAACATATCTATAGTATCATTGTCTATATCTTTTATCATATCTGTTTCTATAACACCTGGGGCAATTGCATTTACTTGGATATTTGATGGACCAAGTTCTTTAGCTAAAGCTTTTGTCATGCCTATTAAAGCTGCCTTAGAAGCTGAGTAGTGAACTTCATTTGAAGCTCCTACTATACCCCACATAGATGATATGTTTATAATTTTACCTTGTAACTCAGGAATCATATATTGTAGAGCTTTTTTTGTCACATAAAACACTGAATTTAAGTTAACGTTCATCACTTCATGCCATTCTTCATAGCTTATATCTGTAAACAGATTAAATCTACTTATTCCTGCATTATTTATTAATACATCAATTTTTTCAAATTGACCTATTGTATAGTTGACTAATGAATTAGCTTCTTGAGGATTTGAGATATCTGCCTTGAAAATTCTAGCACTCAAATTTTCATTATTTAATTCTTCTAGTAGTTCTTGTGCTTCTTTTTCTGATTTATTATAATTAATTACCACATTGTAATTATTTTTAGCAAACAACCTTGCTATTTCTCTACCTATACCTCTAGATGCTCCTGTTATTAATGCTGTCTTTTTATTCTTCATATTTTACCTCATTTTTAATATATTTTAATTATGTTAATTTTAGATGATATATTCACTACAAAGTTTATGATAACTTACAAAGCATAATAGGATAATATTTATATATTTAATAATAGTGTAAAGAATATATCATGAATTTTTCTTTATCATCTTTATAATATAAATCTTTTAATAATATTTCCTTATACATCATAAAAGGTGTTTTATAATCTAGAAAATCTAAGTACTCTTGAGATGGATAATACATAATTATATCCATATTTCTAGGATTTTCTTCATAAGACTTTAATATATTATCTATAACTTTAGAAAATATCTGAATTGAAAAAGGATTAAAAAAATAAAATTTATTCTCTAAATCCTTAATTTTATAATTCTGGGCTTTAGTACATATAAAATTTATTTTGTCTGAATATTTTTTATTTATTTTTTCATAATTAATTTTATTATATAATGCTTCCTTATAATATCTTTCATTTACTTCTATTCCTGTAACATTAGATTTAAAATAGTAATTAATAAAAAATAATAATCGTCCCATACCACATCCAAAATCAACGACATGATCATTTTCTAAAAGTTGATAATTTTTAAATAGTTCTTCTAATGCTATATATAATGTAGGTTCATATGGATGATTATGTATAGATGTTTTTTTCCAGTCTTGATTTCCTATAGTATTAATATTTAATAGTTTTTCGTAATATTTTTCTTTCATTTTAACTCCATTTTTATTGTTTTTTATAATATTATATCATATTATGATATTTATTAATTTAATAATTAATAAATCCTACTAGGAAATAACACTAAAAACTTACTTATTAACTTAATTAACGTTTATAAAATATTCTTTTTTCTTAATATACTGTATCGGTTCTAAATACATGATATCCCCCTCATTATATCCATATCCAGCATTATTATTTAATTCATATATATTTACTATAAGGGTGGGCCATTTACTATTATATATTTTTTATAAATATTTTATTATTTCTTCTGTAAACTCTTGAGTCGTACTATTTCCACCTAGATCTATCGTTAATTTTTCACAATTCATAAATACTTTCTCTAGTGCTCTTTCTATCTTATTAGCATATTCATACTCACCTAAATATTTTAGCATCATTACAGCTGATTGTATCAATGCCGTTGGATTAGCAATATTTTTCCCAGCTATTTGTGGAGCACTACCATGTACTGCTTCAAAAATAGCATATTCTTTACCAATATTAGCACCCGGTATCATGCCTAAACCTCCTACAAGTCCAGAACATAAATCAGATAATATATCTCCATATAAGTTTGGCATGACCATAACATCGTACTTTTCAGGATTCAATACAAGATTCATTGCTGCTGCATCTACTATTATATCATCAGACCCTATATTAAAATTTTTAGAAATATCTTTAAATATATTTAGAAATAATCCGTCACTAAGCTTCATTATATTTGCCTTGTGTATTCCCGTAACCTTACTTCTATTATTTTCTTTTGCATAATTAAACGCAAAATTAATAATTCTCTCGCAAGCAGGTTTTGTAATTAATTTTATACTTTCAGCTCCATAATCTCCTATTTTATGCTCTATTCCTGCATATAAATCTTCTGTATTTTCTCTAACAATTACCAAATCTATATCTTCATATTTTGACTTTATACCTGTGAAACTTTTTATAGGTCTTAAATTAACATATAAATCAAGATTTTGTCTAAGTGTTACATTTACACTTTTGAAACCTTCGCCTATTGGAGTTGTAATTGGACCTTTAATGGCAATTTTATTTTTCTTAATAGTATCAATTACATAATTAGGAATAGGCGTATTATATTCTTCTATTACTTTTTCCCCGGCTTCTACTCTTTCCCATTCTATATTAATTCCAGACGCTTCTACCACTTTTACCATGGCTTCTGTAACCTCTGGACCTATTCCATCTCCAGGTATTAGAGTTATCTTATACATTTTCAATCACCCCTTAATGTTTTTTATTTTGTTTATCATAGCTTTAGTATAGTTTAATTTACCTCCATACTTTATTACTCTTATTTCCTCTGGAGATAACTCAACTTTTACTTCGTATTCCTTTTCTTTTGTTATATTTTTTATTTTTACAACTCCATTCTCAATTGTTTTTAATAAATCATCCATTTCTAATTCATCCATAAGGGAAATATCATCATAATCTTCTTCATTTAAAAATACCATTGGTATTATACCGCTATTAATTAAATTAGCTTTGTGAATTCTAGCAAAACTTTTTACAATAACAGCTTTTATTCCCAGATACAATGGCGCTAAAGCTGCATGTTCTCTTGAGGAACCTTGACCATAATTATCTCCACCAATTATGACCCCTCCCAAATTATTTTTAGCTCTAGTTGGAAATTCTTGATCAACAGTGCTAAAACAGTATTCAGATAGATAAGGTATATTACTCCTAAATGGCAATAATTTAGCATTAGATGGCATAATATGATCTGTAGTTATATTATCCCCAACTTTTAAAACAACTTTTCCTGTTAATTTATTATCTAAATGTTTATTTAAAGGGAATTGTTTTATATTAGGCCCTCTTTTTACTTCTACTTTATTTGTATCTATTTCAGGTTTAATTATCATAGAGTCATCTATAATAAATTTATCATTTTCTATTGATTTAAAATCTATTTCTAATTCTTTAGGATTTGTTAACTCTCCCCTTATTGCCGACACAGCTGCAACCTCAGGACTTACTAAATATATATCTGCTGATAGTGTTCCACTTCTTCCATAAAAATTTCTATTAAATGTTCTTAATGATATACCATCTGTCCCTGGAGATTGCCCCATACCTATACATGGGCCACATGAGTTTTCTAATATTCTAGCTCCTGAACTTATTATATCTCCTAGCGCTCCATTTCTAGATAACATTTCCATCACTTGTCTAGAACCAGGAGCTATTACTAAGCTAACATCCTCATGTACTTTATGTCCTTTTAATATTTGAGCTACTTTCATCAAATCCTCGTATGATGAGTTTGTACAACTTCCTATAGCAACTTGATCAATTTTTATTTTACCTACTTCATTCACTTTTTTTACATTATCAGGAGAATGAGGCATAGCTACCATTGGCTCCAATTCAGTTAAGTTTATAGTTATTACTTCGTCATAAATAGCATCATCATCTGCTTTTAATTCTATAAATTCATCTTCTCTATTTTGAGATTTTAAAAATTTCAATGTATTTTCATCACTTGGAAATATTGATGTTGTAGCACCTAATTCAGCTCCCATATTTGTTATTGTTGCTCTTTGTGGAACGGATAGTGCTTTAACTCCTTCTCCACCATATTCAAATACTTTTCCAACGCCACCTTTGACAGTGCATTTTCTAAGCACTTCAAGTATTATATCTTTTGAAGATGTCATATAACCAAGACTTCCTATCAGGTTTACTTTTATAACTTTAGGACATTTTAAACTGTATGCTCCACCAGCCATAGCTAAAGCAACATCTAACCCTCCTGCACCTATTGCAATCATTCCTACTCCCCCAGCAGTTGGTGTGTGACTATCAGATCCTAGTAAGATATCTCCTGGTGCCGAAAATCTTTCTAGAAAAACTTGATGACATATTCCATTTCCTGGCTTAGAAAAGTAAATTCCATGCTTCTTAGCCACACTTTGAATATATTTATGATCGTCTGCATTTTCAAATCCTTGTTGAAGCATGTTATGGTCTACAAATGCAACACTTCTTTTTGTATTTACTTTATCTATATTCATAGCTTCTAACTGAAGATATGCCATAGTTCCCGTTGAATCTTGAGTAAGCGTTTGGTCTATTTTTATAGAAATAAAATTTCCTACTTTCAATTCCCCACTTACTAAATGTTTTCTTAGTATTTTATACGTTAAATTTTCTTTCACTAGATTTCCTCCCCTACAATAAATAGTTAATTATTTTGATAAAGCTATTGTATTATTTTTTAAATCTTTATATATTCCTACAATTTCTTTATCAAATAAATTCCTTTTCATACTTACTGCTGTTTGTCTTATTAAAACGAGCATATCATCTGCCTCTTTGTCAGTTAATTCAATTTCATACTCTCTAAATTTATTTATTATAGCTGCTTTTCCAGAATGTTTACCTATTACTATCTGTCTTTCTAGACCCACCTCACTAGGATCAAATGCTTCATAATTTTTAGGATTTTTCATAGCACCATCTGCATGAATTCCTGATTCATGTCTGAACATGTTTGCTCCTACAATAGGTTTCCATGATGGTAATTCTCTGCCCGATGCTTGTGATACATATTTTGATATTTCTCTAAACTTTCTTGTATCTATATTAGTTTCATAACCATAAACATATTTTAAAGCCATTATAACTTCTTCCAATGCTGCATTTCCCGCTCTTTCACCTAATCCGTTAACGGTAACTCCTATATGATTTGCTCCACCAACTATACCTGCAATTGCATTTGCAGTGGCCATTCCAAAATCATTATGAGTGTGCATTTCTATATCAAAATTTGTCATCTTATAAATTTTTTCTATAGTTTTTCTAATACTAAAAGGTTCCATAACTCCAACAGTATCACAATATCTAAATCTATCAGCTCCTGCTTGCTTTGCAATATTAATAAATTCTATTAAAAAATTTGTATCTGCTCTAGATGCATCTTCTCCATTAACAGATACATATAACCCATTTTTCTTTGCATAACTTACTGAGTTGTACATATTCTCAAGCACCCATTCTCTAGATTTTTTCAATTTATGCTCTATATGAATATCCGAAACAGATAAAGATATTGCTACTGCATCAACGCCACAGTCTATAGACTCTTCTATATCTTTTATTACAGCTCTATTCCATGCCATAATACTAGATTTTAGATTTCTTTTGCATATAGATTTTATAGCTGCTTTTTCATCACCACCCATAGTTGGAATTCCAACTTCTAATTGATCGATACCTATATCACTTAAAGTTTGAGCTATTGCAATTTTTTCCTGATTTGCAAATGCTACTCCTGCCGTTTGTTCACCATCTCTAAGAGTTGTATCTACTATTTTAATTTCTTTCCCCTTTACTTTATCTAATATACACATGCTTATCCCTCCTAGATATTTTTATATACCATTTTGCATGATATCAAAAATAACATTCATTATTTTTTTGTACGATTACTTACCATGTACCAAAACCCCATTATATACATCTATACATTTTCTGACTATAATAAGATTATAGTTGTACTTTTGTATTTTTGCAATATTTTTTTTATAACTTGCAATATTAATTCAAAAACAAAGTAATTCATTTAAATTAACCTTTTAACTTAATTATATTAATCTAATAATATTTTTCTAACTCTCCTCAAATACTTTTGAGTATTTTGATCTAAAAATCTCATCTGTAACTTCAAGTTCGTTTAGTCCAATTTTTTTGTAAATATCTAATTCTATCTTAGTATTTAAATCATGGAATGCAGGTAAACAATGTAAAAAATCACATCATTAGGTTTATCTACATATTCAGTCACAGTAGGTAAATCAGCTAAAATTTGTGTTGCGCTGCAAGCCCATTCTCTTGTGCCATTAATACCTACTTTGTTTTTATTTTTAAATAACTTGATAAGGCCAAAAGGTACTTTATTTCTTCTCTCGCAAAATCCTTTAATTTAAAAAAACTTCTACCTTTTAAGCTTATTTTTTCATATAAATAGCCCCTATTATTTTATTGATAATCAAAAAGCCTCTTAGTAATATTACTAAGAGGCGAAATCCGAGGTACCACTCTCATTGTTAAAATATATCCTCATTAATTAAAAAAAGTCTCTTGGTTTAAAACCAAGAGACGATACATACCGTGTTACCACTCTAATTGTTAAGATAATCTTCTCCAAAGTTCTTTTCAGTTTAAATCTTATTACCAGGCTTCCACCATCCTCAGTTCTCTACGAGCTCAATTTAACTTACTCTCTTTATCATAGATTTTAATATATTAATTAGTTATCACTAATAGTATTTATTTTTATTTTTTGTCAATATATTTTGGAATTATTTGTAAACTTCATATTATTCATAAATGGAATAATACATTTTATATAGGATTTAGTATTTGCAAAGTATTAGAGTATTTATATTTCACAAATTGTCAGTTTTATGTCAGTTTTAAGTTATCCACAAGTTTATTATTTTAATTATCCACAACTTATTAACATTTTTATCCACATTATTTAATTAGACTAGGCAACCCCTAGTCTTTTTATATTTTATACTATTGTATATAAAAATCACTAAAAATAATTACAATTTAATAGGACGTGCATATTTTTAATGTAAAAAATCATACTCTATATCAAGTGTATATTTAAAACGTAGTGGTCGACAGCTTGCTGGAGATTAAGTGTACACGGTTCTGATATGGTTAGAGTTTATGGGGAGAGCATATGCTTTAATGCTTATACTCTCTTTTTATATGATAATTGAGTAAATTTAT
>JARKUZ010000081.1 GCA_029851945.1 Terrisporobacter sp.
GATAAGCACATAAATAGTAAGCTGGAGAGATATTAAATGAAAAAAATTATAATAATATCATTTAGAAGATTAGAAAAGATTGATAATTTAATTTATAATAATAATTGGACACAGTGCATAATATTGAGAAATAGGTTTAATGATGAAACATTTAAAACATTTACTCAAATAATAAAAGATGAATTAAATAAGATACACAAATTTATAGATATTCTCGACATATTTATATTTATGACCCTATCAAGTAGACACTCATAAAAAAAGCTTATGCGGCATGTGTTTCATATTCAATTGAACTCATGCCGCTATTTATCTGTTATTACTAAAAGCAATTAGTCTTAAAAATATATGAGGGATATTAAAACATGTTTTCTATACTTTTAAGACTAAAGCAATAATAATTAATAAAAAACAAACTTATGTTCTATAAAAAGGTAAAAAAATAATTAATTACAGTATTATTGTTCTTTTATTACCAAAACTTATTTAATCTTTTTCTAAAATTATTAAGTTTAAGTTCAACAAATCTTTGGGGAACTTTTTCACAACTTGCTATAAATCCATTGTTTCTACCCATATATTTATAATATATATCATCACTTAGTAAAAGCTCAGAAGCTAAGGTATCAGCTTCTATTTCTAGAGTACCAAGTCTAAAATATGTATAAGTAGCTAAAAATAAAGCATTAGTAGTAGGATGAAGTATAGCATGTCCTAACTCATGAGCATAAACCTCACGACGAACTTCATCATTTAAATCAGGATGAATAAGAATGACTTTATCTCCATTAATCATACCATAACATCCTTTTAATTTATTTATATCTGTATCATTAGGTAAAAAACCTAATTTAATCCCCATTGCATCTATAAGTTCTTTTGGATCAGAAGTATCATAACAGTATGTAATTCTTCTAATTGCCTCTCTTATATGATTTATATTCACTAAAAGTCCTCCCCCTTTATAATCAATATATAAGTTTACTTATCTTAAGCTATATGCTGGTTATATAATTAATAATGACTTTATATAAGTAGGTATGTAGAATTTACATACCTACTTAAAATTAATCATTATCTTTTTCTAGAGCCATCAACATACCAACCTTCATAGCTTTTAGTATGTGATCTATATCTTCTTTAGTAGCAGGTTTACCATAAAGCATTAAACCGTCTTGTTTTAACATTTCTTTAGTATTTTCATATATACTTTCAACGTTTTTGTTCATATCGTCTTTTAAAGTCTTATAATTTCTAATATCTGTTATACCAAGTAAATAGTCAGTAGATACTTCTAAAATCTCTGCTAACTTTGAAAGTGTAGCAGCTTTAGGTTCTCTAAGTCCATTTTCATACCTTGATAGAGTTGCTTCATTTATTTCAGCTTTTTCGCACAATTCTTTCTGATTCATACCTAAATAACGTCTTGCCTTTGTTATTCTTTCTCCGATGCTTTCCATTAATATCACCTCTAAAAATATTATAGTATATATTTACCAGTAAGGAAAGAAAAATTAACAAATGGTAAGATACAAATATATATTACCATAAAGTAATATATATTTACTAAATGGTAAATTAAAGTATAAATTTATACAAATGGTCAAGTTTTTTCTTGACTATGGATATTACTTCCAGTTAATATTAAATTACAGAAAGGCAGTAAAGTTATGGAGGGGATAAAATTGAAATTAAGATTACTTAAATCAAAGAGGGTACTTAAGGGGTTATACCAATATGAGCTAGCAGAGAAGATGGGAATTTCTCATAAGACATACAACTTTAAGGAAAATGGCAAAATAGTGTTTACTGTTGGAGAGATATTAAAAGTAATTGAATGTTTGGATTTAACACTTGACGAAGCTAATGATATTTTTTTCTCTAATAAATTACCAAAGAGCTAAAAAAGTTCAAAATATGCTTATATAGAAAATAAGGGGGATACAAATGAATGATTTAAAGATATTTTCAAATGAAGAATTTGGAGAAATAAATGTAGTAGTAATAAATAAAAAAGAATATTTTGAGTCTATACCAATAGCAAGGGCATTAGGATACTCAAATATAAGAGATGCAATAATTAGATTATGCAAAAAAAGAGGGAGTCGAGTTTTTAGACGTAGGGGTAAAATATGCACCACTTAGTATTGAAATGCAAAGGGCTGTAGCTTTTGATGAAAGTGTTAAAGGTAGTATTGATAATGATATGTTTTTAGTAGATAATTCACTAGATACTATAGAAATTGAAGAAGAAAGTTTAAACTAAGGGGGATTTTATATGGCAATATTTAGACATGTAAGAACTGAATTTTGGAAAGATGAAAAAGTATTAGAAGAGATGACACCAGAGGACAAGCTATTTTTCTTATATATTTTAACCAATACAAACACAACGCAAATAGGAATATATAAAATACCTAAAAAGCAAATAGCATTTGAATTGGGGTACTCAGTAGAAAGTATAAATACACTTATAGATAGATTTGAAAATTACTACAAAATTATAAGATATAATCAACAAACACGTGAATTAGCCATAAGGCGATGGGGAAAATACAATTTAGTAAAAGGTGGAAAGCCAATAATAGACTGTGTAAAAAAAGAAGTTAAAGAAGTAAAGGATAAGAGTCTATTAGCTTATATAGCACAATATATAGATAAAGAAGAGATAAAAAGAGAGTTTGAAAAGTATATAGACGATACGTGTAACGATTCGTTGGATAGTATATCTACCATAGGTGGGCAAAAAGAAAAAGAAAATAAAAAAGAAAAAGAAGAAGAAAAAGAAAAAGAAAATGAACACTTATCGTATTCTTCATCTTTAAGTAAGTTTAAAAAATTATATGAAGAAAATATAGGACTTATAAATGGTATAGTAGCACAGTGGCTAATAGATATTACAGAAACTATAGATTATGAATTATTTAAAAGAGCTATAGAAATTGCTACAGATAGAGGTAAATGTAACAAAGGATATGTAAATGGAATAATAAAGCAATGGAATGATAACAACATAAAAAGTTATAGTGATTTATTAGCATATGAAAAAAGCTTAAAAAATAGGGGAGATAAGTATGGAAAGTGTAGTAACAACTATAGAAAAAATGAATATGCCACATATGATGAAGGAGAGGATGAAGACATTTATAGAAAGCCAACACCAGAAGAAATCGCAGAAGTTGAACGAGAGTTTGGAAGGTTTAGAAACTAAAGTTAGTGAGTATATATGTGATAAGTGTAGAGATATGGCTTTTATTATAGATGAAGGTGTTGCAATTCCTTGTGCATGTAGGCAAGTAAGGATAGCTGAAGATATTTTAATAAAAAGTGGTATAAGTGAAGAGTTTAGAAAAAAGAGATTTAGCAACTTTGTTTATGATATAGAAAAACAGATTATATATGCTTATAAAGAAGCTTGTAATTATTCAAGAAACTTTAAAGATATTGAAAAGGATAGATGTAACTCTATAATGTTTATAGGACAAGTTGGGTGTGGTAAAACCCATCTTTCACTGGCTATAGCTAATGAGCTTATGGATGATGGGGTAGGTGTTGTGTATATGAGTTATAGGGAAGTTGTTACTAAACTTAAGCAAAATATTATGGATGAGGCTTATTATAATAGGGTGATAAACAGATATAAAAATGCTAGGGTGCTTTTGATTGATGATTTGTTTAAGGGCAGGATTAGTGATAGTGATGTTAATATTATCTTTGAGATTGTTAATCATAGGTATTTTAATAATTTGCCACTTATTGTTAGTTCGGAGAAGAGTGTTGAGGAACTTATGGGTATTGATGAGGCTATTGGTAGTAGGCTTATTGAAATGAGTAAAAATTATTTAGTAAAGATTATTGGAAAAAAATTGAATTTTAGAATATATGGAAAATAAAATTATAATTATAGGTTGAAATTTGTTATAATTAGAATTAGGATATATAGACTAAACATAAGGGGAGATTAAAATGAACGAAAAATTAAAGCAAGAAGTAATGGATGAATTTATAAATTTATTTAAAGGACTTGATAAAGGTGAAATGAAAAAAACGATTGAATACATAGAAAAATTAATGGGAGGGGATCTAGCTGATTTAATAGAAAAAGGTAAAGAAGAAGGGATTCTTACAAAAGTAGAGATAGTAAATGCTTTTAAAAAAGCTAATCTTGATGAAGTACAAATGAACTACTTATATAATAGAATAGTTGATTTAGGAATAACAATAAGTGAATAATATATAAAACTTAAGGAATATAAAAAAGACAGGCTTTCGTTGCCTGTCTTTTGATTTAGTAAGTCATTTTAAATATAAAAAGTACAAAATAGATTTATATTAGCAGGATATTTAGAGCATTTCCTAAAATAGGATAATTATACATTTATTATAAAAATTATTTCATACCAATAATAGTTTTAGATAATTCATTAATACTATCAGATAGAATCTGAAGTTTACCTTCAATCCTTACAAGTAAATACATACTAAGGGCAATAGGAAAACCAACAGAAGCTATAAGAGTTTGTAATTCAGAATTCACAAAAACACATCCCTTCAATAAATTAAAAGCTATGCTAAAAATAGCATAGCCTTATTAACTATAAAACCAAGTCGTACTCAGTAGTTCCAGTTTCAACAACCTTAGCTTCTACTAAAGATGCAAAGTTTTCTCCAGCTGGTTTAAATATATTTTTAGAAAGTATAGTAGTCATAGCTGTTTTTATCTCTGTTTCAGTTAAATTTTCCCTAGGGTCATCTACTGATATAGAAACCTTCTTTCCAGATGTTGTCATAAAGCTCATTAATAATCTCTTTGAAACTTCCATAATACACCTCCATATAATTTAGATTTTAATTAATAAATTTTTAAGCAACGGATATACCTGAAGCGAGAGCGAAGGTATATCGTTGGCGCAGGAGCGAAGCGAATTTTATTCTGATAATGTAGTATTGTCTATTATAGCTACTTCAAGTAGTGTATTGTTTTGAAGTGATGCTATAACAGCTCCAACAGCATATACATCATCATTTGTTGCTTCTGGGTCTACATTAGAGTAAGTTTTACTTTTTACTTTTGTTTTTCCAGTTACATCATCAAGTCCACAGTCAAATCTTATTTTTAATCCTGATGGATTTTTAGTTGCAGTTACTGCCATAAGTATTCCTCCTTTGTTTTTAGTAACGGGCCTGTTTTTTAGGCCGTTGACGCTATGAAATAGTTCGCCCACACAGTGGCTCAAGCATAGCGAATTTTTTATTGAAGTTTTATACTTCTTGATAATAAGTATAGGAAAACTTAGTTTTTAAAGACATTAAAGTTTTTTATGAAAATATTTAAATATCCTATGTCTGAAAATGCGACGCAGGGGTACTAGATTATATAAGTGTCATTAAAGCCTTTGGATATTGCTTTATTTTTAAGGTTTACAGCATTAGTTTTATTTTTAACATATAATGCGTATTACACAGCTTTTAATAGAGAGACGTGTGAAGAAATAAGTTTTGAGTATAGTATTGAGCAATGTATAGAACGACATTGCAAGAACTATTCAGATGAGAAAAAGGTACAAATTTTATGCAATTTAGTAGAAAGTAGAGAGTCTAAAATTCCAAGCTTAGACTAAGAGAGCAATTATTACTAATAGGAGAAAAAAATTATATAATGATTACTTAGGTTTTTATATTATAAATTAAAGATATTTATTTACATAGCATGTATAATAATGTAATATATACCTTGGATAAGTTAATGTATTTTCGTAACTATTTACGGGAACCTTAGCTAGAAGAGGTGAACAAATGAAAAAAACAACGATTGATAAGAATAGAGTAAAAGAAATACTAAAGAGAAAAGGTCTAAAAAATCAAACTGAATTAGCTAGTAAGATGGGTATAACAAAAAACCAGTTATCTGAAATACTTTCTCCTAAATTTAGTCCATTAAAGAGCAATGTAGAAAGATTATGCGATGTACTAGATATTGGATTTGATGAAATAATGTCAGTAGAGGATATTGATCATAAACAGATTAATTTTATAGATACTGATGATATAGAAAATGATAAGATATTAGAAAGTACGAGCCAAGATGAAATAAAAAGTGAAAATCAAGTAGAAAAGATTGATAATAATGAAGCAAATAAGTATGTAGATATAAGCAATGTTTTAGCTAAAAGACAGTATACTGCAGTTGAGTTATTTGCAGGGGCTGGTGGACTAGCATTAGGTCTTGAAGAATCTGGTTTTAAAGATGTCGGATTAGTAGAGTGGGATAAGTATGCAGCAAGTACCCTAAGAGCAAATAGACCAGAGTGGAATGTAATTCAAGGCGATGTAGTTGAGATTGCAGAAAAAGGAATAAGAAATTATATAGATAAAGATGTAGAAGTTGACTTATTATCGGGAGGATATCCATGCCAAGCATTTAGTTATGCAGGTAAAAAACTAGGATTAGAAGATGTAAGAGGAACTATGTTTTATTACTATGCAAAAATATTAGAAGAATTAATGCCTAAAGTATTTTTAGCAGAAAATGTTAGAGGTCTTGTATCTCATGATGAAGGAAAGACATTAAAAACTATGATAGATGTATTTACTGAAATTGGATATAATGTAGAATACAAAATTCTTAAAGCTATAGACTACGGAGTAGCTCAGAAGAGAGAAAGAGTAATAATAATAGGAACAAGAAAAGATTTAAATAATGTAGACTTTAAGTTCCCAAAACCATTTGGATATATACCTACATTAAGAGAGGCTCTTAAAGATGTTCCACAATCAGAAGGATCTAAGTATCCAGAGAAGAAGAAGAAGGTATTAGATTTAGTTCCTCCAGGTGGATGCTGGATAGATTTACCTGAAGAAGTAGCTAAGGAATATATGGGTAAGAGCTATTATAGTGGTGGGGGAAAAAGAGGCATGGCAAGAAGAATAAGCTGGGATGAACCATGTTTAACATTGACTTGCAGTCCAGCTCAAAAGCAAACAGAGAGATGCCATCCTGATGAAACAAGACCATTTACCACTAGAGAGTATGCAAGAATTCAAAGTTTTCCTGATGAGTGGAAGTTTGAAGGTTCTGTAAGTCAAGTGTATAAGCAAATTGGAAATGCGGTACCTGTAAAGCTAGGTAAAGCAATTGGATTAGCCATAGTAGACTATCTTAATAGAGTAGAGAATACTAATTTAAGCGAAGGTTTAAGTTATAGTGAAGTAGCAATAACTATAGAATAAAAATATTAATTGATTAAGTGCTGATAAAATAAATCCATCTAACTATTAAAAAAATAGTTAGATGGATTTATTTCATGTTTACTACTTAGAATTAAGAAATAATAACTAAATATGATTAAATAATGATTTATCTTTTCTTATTTCCTCAGTTAGGTTATCTATAGTTGAATTAAGAATATCTGTACAGTCTTCTTCTAAAGCAACCTCAGCAATTACATCAATTAAATCAAAGTAAAAGTTCTCATCACCAGTAAGTCTATACCAAAATTCTTGACCTATAAATACAGGATACTCTTCCATGATTTTTTTATAGTGAGCATTAAGCTCATTTTCAGTTCCATAAAATACACCTACAATTAAATCGTCAATACCTAATGACAGACCATTTGTACGTGCTAATCTTTTAACTGCACCAAAATGATCTATTATAGTTTTTACATCATCTTTATTAATAGTATTTGGGCCAGCTTTAATTTGGCAGTATTTTTTTCTACCATCTACATAATCAATGAATTCTATATCAATACCAGATGTAGTAGATGAAAATCCTTCTAAAGTTGTAGTACAAAATTTCTGTAAATTAGTTCCGAATGAAGTGTTTATTGAAGTTCCTAAAACTCTTGGATATACTAGTGCTTTTGCTATATCTTCTGGATTACTTGAACCAGTTAGATAATTTGCCAAGTATTTAACTAAAAAAGGATTTATATTAAAGTCTTTTAACTTTAATTTTTTAGTATTTTTCTTGTGATTTTCAACAATAGTTTCCTTAAAGAAGTCTTTAGCTTTATTTAGCATGTTTTGTTTATCTTGATTGTTCATAAAATCCCCCTATAGTATTAGAAATATAATAAGTATTATACATTAAATTTAGGAATACGTAAATTAACTAGAAACATTAGTTATATAGAAAAATAATTAAATAAAAGGTGTTCTATAAAAATAGTAAAGAATCATTAAAAACATATTTTATAATGGTTTCTAGTAAAAAAACCAAAAAAATATTGACCGGGATTATCTCTATAATTATAATAGTAAATATAGCATTACAGAGGAGGAACAGGTATGTATGGACAACTAAGTTTTGAAACTGAGAACTACATAAAAATAAGTACAGCTAATGATAATAATCAATATAGTACGATAATATCAAAAGATAATAGTATATACATCAAGGCTATGGTATATAGACAAAGCTCTAGAATTGTGTATAGTACATCATTATCATTTTGGGACATAGCTAAATTATGTGAGCATACCCCTGAAAAACCAAAGGATAGTGTTGAAATTTTAATGAGTATAGATGAACTGAAAAATAGGTATTTAGATCCAAATCACGGAAGAAAAATTAATTTATATATAAAGAATAATATAGAGGGATTTATATTACCTAGCTTGACAACTATAGTAAACAAGCCTTTTGATGTGATTTACGATTTAGAAAATAATGAAAATATTTTCTCTTATAATATAATGGAAGAAATAAGTAAATCAAATGGTGTATTATTTTGTTATATAAAACTCGATAAAGATATAAAGTTCAAAATATCGGATGGAAACCACAGAACTTATGCTATACATGACTTGATAAACAGTAAAGAAATAGATGCATGTATGGATGGATTGTATATAGGAGTAGACTTTTATCTAGAGACGGATAAAGTAAAAGAAAAAGAACTATTTGTAAATTTAAATACTAATAAGCCTATAGATAAAAATGTTACATCTATATTAAATTACAATAGTTTAATGTCAAAAGCTGCAAAAAGTTTAATTGGTAAGAATAATGATAACTATGTGTATATGGTGCCATCTCTTTGTGATAAAGAAAAGGGATATTTAGGGATTGATTATACTAACTCAATTATAACAAAAACTAATAATACAATATCATTTTATATGATACAAAATATAATTTCATATATGATTTATGGTGTTGAAAAAACTCCTAAAGTGGAGCAAAAATTTGAACAAGAGTATAATGGAACAACATCATATATGAAAAATATGAAAAAGATATCTAAGTTTTTAAGTTATATATTTAAAAATTTAGAGCCATTTAATATGATAACTTCAGATTTATCAAATGTAAAATCTTTAAGAGAAGAATATATATCTATGACAGGTGCAGGACTATATACTATAGCTAAGATAGGACATATAGGAATACAGTATGATGAAATAGATATAGAGTCTATTGCAAAAGCACTTTGTAAGTTAGACTGGAAAAGAACAAATGGTGGAGTGTTAAATCCTATATTTTTAGGAAATATACTTACTAATAAAGGAACAATATCAACAAGTAGAGGTACTTTAACTAATTCAACGGAAAAAGTAAAACAAATACTTAAACTTACGGATGATGATTTAGAAAAGGTGCTAAGATCTAAATAATATTAATCCATAAATCTATTTCTATGAAATAGATTTATGGATTTTTTGATTTTTACAAATATATAAGATACTTTATAATGAAGATAGTTGAAGTACGAGCAAAAACTACTCATATATCAACTATCTTTATTTATATTATAGACTTAAAGCTTAGTACATGAGATATTTTTATATGAATCAATTTAAGATAGAGAGATATAAGTAGATATTTATATGAAATGTATACTGTTGGTATAGTAAATATAATAGTTGATATTATTTATTAAAATATAGACACTATTTAAGTAAAATATCTTTATTTATATATGGTCTATAAGTTATATTAAGAAGTTATATATTTAATATATACTATATTACATTTTAATTCTTATGTAGTTTGGCTTTGCCATCGTGCTTTACGTTTCAATCTTTTAAGCTAAAGAGCATGCTCAAAAGTATTTCCATTACAATCCTAACTCAAAATAATACTTTTATGAAAGTTAGTAACTAATTGATAGTGATTAAATATATAGAAGATATAACTTACCTAAGAAAAGGCCTACAGCCATACCCCTTTGACTAATCCCAATGCACTCACACTATTCGCTACTAAAATACTTCGTAAACATCATACTTCATATTAAGTCTGCTACTTATATTATCCGCTCATATTTGTTCCTAGCTTTTGGGATAGCCATTCACTGCCCCGGCATTTTATTTTTATGATTGTATGTACCTTATTTAGGTTATATAGCCTTCACATTTTATATAAAATACATTATGAGTAATTCAAAGTGTAAGTTTCCTATATACTTTTCTTGAGGCTTCTAAAATTTATAGGTTAGGGGATTCATGTTTTAGAAAGTAGGTTTCAAGGAAGAAGTTTGTTGAGGGTGTTGATGTTAAGAAGATGGGGACTGATTGTATTATAACTGAGCAGGCTTTAGTTAGGAATTTTTGATTGAAGAAGCCTGTAGAGTATAAAAAAATGAACAACATACAAGTAAACAATATTTATTAGATGTAAATAATAACTAAAAATGGTAAAATTATTTTGTAATATTAAATTTTTAAAGGGAAGATATTACATTAATTGAATTATCAAAAGGCATAAAATTATATAAATAATATCATGTAATATAATACTAAATTAAGAAGTAATGTGTGTTTGATTAATGTAATAGAATCAGGAGGAATAAAATGTTTAATAAGGGTCTAAAAAAAGAAGCAATAGAAAGGCTAGAAAAATTACAGAAGGAATATAGTGATAAATCAAAATCAGTAGAAACAGTTGCTATAAATTTATACGATAGAAGAAAAGGATCATTGGCAATAATAGAGCAAGCAGAAGCTTATATAAATAGTTTAGCGAATACACCTAAAGAATTTTCAAAGGATATGGAAGAAGTAAAGATAAATAGAAAAGAGTTTAATCATGCTGTAGAGCTAGAGATGGATGCTAGTAAAACTGAAAAAATAGCAGGAGGAAGCGCGGCAGGGGCAGCAGCTGTAGGAGCTGGTGTTGCTGCATTTGGTCCTACTGCTGCTATGGCTATAGCAACTACATTTGGAACAGCATCTACAGGAACCGCTATAGCATCATTATCAGGAGCAGCAGCAACTAATGCGGCATTAGCTTGGCTTGGAGGTGGTGCACTTGCAGCTGGCGGTGGAGGCATGGCAGCTGGAAATGCATTTTTAGCTTTAGCAGGACCTATAGGATGGGGAATTGGTGCCGTTGGAATGGGGATAGGAGTATTTACTATCAGTAGTAAGAATAAGAAAATAGCAAGAGATGCAACTAATGCTGCATTTGAGGTTAAAGAAGCTATTAACAAGATGGAGAAAGGAAAACATAATATTAAGCAATTATTAAACTTAACTGAAAAAATGAATAATGGTATATTTATGTCTTTAAAAAGTATAAGTTTAAGCGGAATTACAGACTATGGGGAGTTTTCTGAGGATCAAAAAAGAGAAATAGGTTCTTTAGTAAATAATTTAAAATCTTTATCTATTCTTATAAATAAAAGATTAGATGGAGAAAGTATGGATGAAATAGAGTACGTAAAGGTTGAAATATAGATTTAGAGAGTTTATGGGAGTAAGGAATGAATTGTACTGAAAATATAAAAGACCAAGCTATAGGAAGTATAGCAGATATAATAAATAAAATTAGAATAAATGATATGAATGATTCAATTTTAAAACAAGAACAAAATCTAGAAAATGCTATGGAGTATGTTGAATCAATAAGAGAGTTTTTATTAAAACCTGAAAATATACTTGGTAGTGATAAGACTAAGTTTGGAGAAATAGCAGAGCATGTAGAAGTAGGGATAAGGAATGCAAAGGATGCATTGAATGGAGACACTATTAAAGCTACATTTGATGGTGTAGGAAGAACTGCACCAGAAGATTATATAATTGATGGAGCTCAAGTTCAGTCTAAGTTTATAAATGGTATAAACAATAACTTAAGACATGTTTTAGAGCATATGGATAAATATAAAAACTTCTCAGAAGATGGATATTATCATATACCTAAAGATAACTTTGAAATTTTAAATAAAATAAAGAATGGAGAAACTGTAGAAGGATTACATTCAAGAACAGTAGAAGCAGCTAAAAGACTTATAAATGACATAGAAAAGGAAAGTGGAAAGTCATTTAATGAAGTTGTAAAGCCTTCTATCTCATCTTATAATGAAGTTCAGCAAGGTAAAGTGAATGATACATTAAATAGACACGAGCATGAGTTAAAAAAAGAATCAAAAGAAAATGAAAGTAAGATTATTTCAGAACATCATCCATCTCTTGGAGAAGCACTAAAGGTTGGTGCAATAGGCGCTGCAATAGGTGGTGGATTTAGTGCTGCATCAACAATATATTTAAAATGTAAAAATGAAGATAAAAATATAATGGAATTTTCCACTGAAGATTGGAAAGACGTTGGTGTAGATTTTGCTAAAGGTGGAGGTAAAGGCGGTATAAATGGTATAGCTATATATGGTTTGACCAACTTTACTAACTTTAGTGCTCCATTAGCTAGTTCTTTTGTAAGTGCTTCATGGGGAGTATCATCTCTAGTAGTAAAGTATAAAAAGGGAGAAATAACATTAGGAGAGTTATCAGAGCAAGGTCAATTAATATGTCTAGAAACTAGTGCAGTAGCATTAGGTTCAATTGTAGGTCAAACGTTAATACCTATACCAGTAGTAGGAACATTGATAGGTTCTATAGCTGCACAAACACTGGTTAATATAACAAAAGGTCAATTAGGTAATAAAGAAGAAGAATTAAAGCGTACACTGCAACAAGAATATAATAGTACAATAGAAAAGATGGATACAGCTTATAAATCTATTATAGAAAATATAATGCTAGAGTTTGAAAGATTAGGTGGCTTAGTAGATATGGCTTTTGATTTTGAATCTAACTCTAATCTTAGATTTGATTCAAGTATAAAGTTAGCGAGAGAATTTAAAGTGGAAGAACGTGATATTTTAAAAAGTATAGAAGACGTAGATGATTTCTTTCTTAATTGAAAATTAGCTATATTTCTTATAAAAATAGCTCCTAGAATGATAACTAGGGGCTTAATTAAAAATATTGATTATTAGGTGTTATAGCAATTGGTATTTTTCTAAATTAGATTTTATATTGCTGTATGTAGTGACACTAATATTACCTACTTTAAACCAAAACCTAAATAAGCTAGGTGAAACTCCTAGTTTTTTGCAGACTCTAATCTAGTATAATAATTTTTCTTCACTCATAACTTAAGCTTGTTCCACAAATCACCCAAATTATATATTAGTTTTGTATAACATTTCATACAAAGATAATGTATATCAAATTTAGAAGATAATAGATTAAGAACTTCTTTAGTTGGAACATATCTATTAAGTTCATAGCCACTAATAATAGATTTAGCAACACCACATAGTTTTGCGACTTCGGGAATTGATAATCTTAACTCAATTCTAGACTTTCTAAGTCGATCTCGAAAGTATCTTCTTTAAATTCACGAATGTTTAAGTTTATATCTACTGGATAAATATTTTTAATTCTTGAGTCATACTTATATCTATTTTATATAAATCTGCTATATAATCATTTTCTTAAATTGTAGTCTATCTATATTACCACAACTAAAACCTTCATCTTCATATATTAAAAAATCTTTAATACCTATAGATTTTGCATAATCCATACATAATTGTATTTGGTTTTCTATTGATTAACCCTTACCAGTAAACTTTGATTTTCTTGAATAGATTGCAGCTTTTATAATTATAACCTCCTAAATAGTAGGGTTATTGCATTTTCTAAAGCGTAGTATTTTAGATATTTTCATAGAAAATAAAAAACTTATATATAAATATATGATGCAAAAAAAGTATTATTTATTAATTACATCATATTTATTGATTATATATTTAATTGTAAAGAAGATGGTGTCGTCATTTTCGACGCAGGGTTAGTAAAAGGAAAACTATATTTTATAGATAAGTCTATATTCTAATAGTTGTATTAAGACAAGTTTGTATTTTCATAGATTAATATAACAACTTAAATGTATGTAGGAGGCTTTTATATTTAAATTAAAGTTATAGAGGTTTTTCCTAAAGATGAAGCTAAAATTAATGAAATAGAAATGTCTAAAGCTAGATGGTTTGTAAATATGCTTAGTAAAAAGCACACTAAAGAAGTTCTAGATAAAGCATTTAATAACTTAGAGGAAGAAATAAAGACGAATGAAACATAAGTATAGTTTTAAATTAAAACTTTATTTTATAAATACTTAATGTTAAGGTTGAAAAACTAATGATATTTATTATGTATATATTAGATATGTTTTTAAAGTTTACAGCATTTGGCAGAGATGATGCTGTAGAGTACAAAGAAGAAAAGCCTATTACTGTTAAGCTTAAGTTAGAACATGAGGTACCTGCTAGTATTTATAGAGAATTTGTGGAGAAGGTATAAATAAAATATTATATAAGTTAATATACAATTAATCCCCCTACGTTTAAAGATAGACGTAGGGGGATTAACATTTATTATTTATTTTTTATAAAGAAGTTTCTTTTAAAACTATATTTTCGTTTCTCTCAATTAGAGTTCTAATAGACCATTCATTTTGGAATAACACTACTGGGTTGCTATTTTTATCCTCAACTAATAATGTATCCATTGGCATTGAAAGCTTACCATATTTGGAAAGATCATTTTCAATCCAACGTACATAGCGATAAGGTAGTGAATTCATTAGCATCTCTACACCATATTCTTGTTTTAGACGATATTCTAAAACTTCAAATTGTAAAACTCCAACTACACCTATAATAAGTTCTTCCATACCAGAATTAGGTTGTTTGAATACCTGTATAGCACCTTCTTCTGATAACTGTGTAATACCCTTTACGAACTGCTTTCTCTTAAGAGCATTTTTTGTAGATACTCTTGCAAAATATTCAGGAGCAAATTGTGGTATACCACTGTATTGTAAATTTGATTGCTTTTCACTTAATGTATCACCAATATTAAATATGCCTGGGTCATGTATACCTATAATATCACCTGGGTAAGCAGTATCTATTATAACACGGTCTTGTGCTACAAACTGTTGAGGTTGAGAAAGTTTTATCTTTTTCTTTCTTTGTACATGATTTACTGTCATACCTTTTTCAAATTTACCAGAGCAAATTCGAAGGAATGCAATTCTATCTCTATGAGATTTATCCATATTAGCTTGAATTTTAAATATAAATCCTGAGAAGTTATCCGAACTAGGGTCAATATCACCTAAATTACTACTACGAGGAGTTGGTGGTGGTGTTATTTCTAGGAACGATTCTAAGAATGGTTCTACACCAAAGTTAGTAAGGGCACTTCCGAAGAACACAGGCGTTAATTCACCATTTAATATTTTATCTAAGTCAAAATTATCTCCAGCAATATCTAAAAGTTCAATATCTTCTAGTAATTTTGAATGAAGAGCATCACCTAATAAAGTATTAAATTTTTCATCAGATACATCTCCAGTTATAGAATTAGCAATAGATTGTCCATGGTTACCATCATCAAATAATTCAACTTGATTTTTATGACGATTAAACACACCTTTAAATTCTTTACCAGAACCAATTGGCCAGTTTACTGGACAAGAGCGAATTCCTAAAACATTTTCAATATCTTCAAGTAACTCAAATGGATCCTTTCCTTGACGGTCCATTTTATTGATGAAAGTGAATATTGGAATTCCTCTCATTTTACAAACATGGAATAATTTCTTTGTCTGATCCTCAACACCTTTAGCAGAGTCAATAACCATTACTGCACAGTCTGCTGCCATAAGAGTTCTATAAGTGTCCTCACTGAAATCTTGGTGACCTGGAGTATCAAGAATATTTATGCAAAAGTTATTATATTCAAATTGAAGAACACTTGATGCAACAGATATACCTCTTTGTTTTTCAATTTCCATCCAGTCAGATACTGCATGTTTTTGAGATCTTCTTGATTTAACCGAACCTGCTTCACGAATGGCACCACCATATAATAGAAACTTTTCAGTTAATGTAGTTTTTCCTGCATCGGGATGGGAAATGATTGCAAAGGTTCTTCTTCTCTTAACCTCATCAATCAAGCTTAAATTTTGTTCTGTCATTTTTATCATCCTTTATTTTAATTTTATTATTATACAAATATAAAAATTATATTTATTATTAGTTTTAAGATGAACATAATTTTATATGTACTACAAAAAACTACAATCCTAATTGATATTATAACTTTAATCAAAAACTGTCAATATAGAAATAGAGGGAAGAGTATTATTTTCAATGTTAAAAGAATTTACAGTGTATTTAGGTTAGAATATACGGATTTAACAGAGACTATGCTTAATTTTATATACTAAAGATAATTTTAGCAAAGATAAGTTTTATTTCGTCTAAAATCCATGTATAATCAAGTTAAAAACTATATTAGGGGGGACACAAATTGAATTCAGATAATTTTAAGGTGAATTTATCTCTTAGAGATGCAATATCAAAACTAGATGCTGGAATAATCAGACAAAGTGTAACAGGCGAGAGAATCGATTACCATGTAATCACAGGAGACGAATATAATGGGGCTATATTAATCGTCTATGAAAAATACTTCCAACGAGTAGGCAACAGAATTACATTAACTGTTGTTATAGATAATTTAGATGGTCAAACGAAGATTCACTCTGTTGGTGGAGGTGCTGCACAAGGTATGTTTTTAAAATTCGATTGGGGTGCTAGTAAAAGTTTTACATCTTTACCTAGAGATATTTTTAGAATGGATATAATATAAAACAATGAAAATTATTAAAAATAAAAAAAGAGCAGCTATTATTATTTTAACCTTACTAATAGGAAGCTGTTTATTTTTATATTATGAAAATAACAACATAGTAATTTCAAAATACAGCTACACCAATGAGAAAATAGCATCAAGTTTTAAAAACTTAAAGATACTGCAAATCTCAGATTTTCACAATGCTCAGTTTGGCAAAAATCAAAGTTTAGTTATAAAAAAGATAAAAGAATGTGAGCCAGATATAATATTTATCACTGGTGATTTAATTGATAGAAGAAAGTACGATTTAGAAAAATCCATGGATTTAGTTAAGCAAATAGTGAATATTGCACCAGTTTATTATGTATCTGGTAATCATGAAGCATGGTCAGGTCATTATGATGAGGTAAAAAAAGCTTTATTAAATGAAAATGTTAAAGTTTTAGATAATGACAGTGTGGAGATACAAAAAGGTAAGGATTCTATTACTCTGATTGGTGTGAAAGATCCTGATTTTTTAACTTCTAATTATATTGATGGTACCGATTATAGTGAATTAGAGAAATATTTAGATTCTGTAAATAAGGACAATGATTTTGAAATTTTGCTCAGTCATAGACCAGAGCTTATGTGGCTTTATAAGAAATACAACATAGATTTAGTTTTCACTGGTCATGTTCATGGTGGTCAAATTAGACTTCCTTTTGTTGGAGGTATTATTGGACCAGATCAAGGTTTTTTCCCTAAATATGATGCAGGAGAGTTTGTAGAGGTAGATACTACTATGATTTTAAGTCGTGGACTGGGAAATAGTGTGTTTCCTTTTAGGATTTTTAATAGACCAGAGCTTGTGTTAGTGGAGTTTGGTAAGTAGGTAATGAGTGGAAGAAAGTTTATAATAATTTGAATAAATTACATATTAAAACTATAAAAGAAATATATTGATGGCTATGGTTATGAAATCATAGCTATTTTTATTATCAATTTTGAAATAGTAGATTGATTATATTTATTTTTATAAAATACAAATTGGTAAAATTTATAAAAAATAGTTGATAAAGTTAACTATTTATATTATTATTTAATATAGTTAACAAAGTTAACTAGTTTACGAAAGGATAAAAAAATGGATAAAAAAGAATTTATATATATGATGGAAAAAATGAACGAAGTAAGATTATTTAGCAGAAGTCTAATACTTCGTTCAACTGTAAAGAACAGAAGAACAGCACAAGAATATGATTTACTATCTCAGCTTGTCTTGAATAATAAAGGCATGACACCTGCTAATCTAAGTAAAGCAATGTGTTTAAATAAGACAATTATAAGTAGATTAGTAGAGAAGTTAAATAAAGATGGGTATGTGACTAAAAAACAAGATGAACATGATAAAAGAAGTTATTATGTATGCATAACTGAATACGGAAAAGAAGAATTACTCAAAATATACGAATTATATTTATTACCAATTTGTGAATTACGTTTAAAATTAGGTGATGAAGATTTTTTGAATTTAATTTCTTGCATAGAAAAAGCAAATAAAGCAATGCAGAAAGGATAGGAGGAATAGATAGTGGAGAATAATATGACTTTTTATCAAGCAATGCAACTTGGGGCAGAGAAATTAAAGCCTATGATAAAAAATGAAGAAAACAAAAAGACAAAACAGAAATATTTAGGTGCTTTTATATTAAAAAATATTTTATGTATTTTGTTTTGTATGTTAGTAGTAGGATCTTTTAGCAGTTTTTTTGGCACAGAAAACAGTATTGTAGGTGTAGCTACTATACTTCTAATACTGACTTTTAGATTTACAAATTTAGATTTTAAAATTGATCAATCAGCTTTTACACTAATAGGTGTTTTTGTAATTTATGCAATATGCCCATATTTAGCAAACAACTCAAGCCCTTTTATAGGCTTTATTATTAACTTTATTTCAGTATTAGCATTAGTAGTTTTAACATGTAATAATATGATGTATGCAAACCATGCGGTAGTATTATTATCTTACTTCCTTTTATATGGAAATCCAGTTACTACACCAAACTCTTTTTACTTAAGATTCATTGGTCTAATGGTAGGGGGAGTGATTGTAGCTTTAATTTTCTATATAAAAAATAAAAAAATAAATGTAGAGTTTGATAATACAATCACAGATATTATAAAATCTTTCGACATAAACACAGAAAAAGGTGCATGGCAATTAAAACTTGCTCTTGGAATGAGCTCTGTTGTATTTATTGGAGAAATGCTTCATTTTCAAAGAACAATGTGGTTAGCCTTTGCATGTATGACTGTACTTTCGCAAACTACTACAGAAAATTTAAACACTCGTTGTAAAGTAAGAATTACATCTATTATACTTGGATGTATTTTATTTACAGTGGCTTATATAATATTACCTAGGGAAATAGTAAGTATATTGCCACTGGCAGCTGGATTACTAGTAGGTTTTTGTGCTACTTATGAATGGAAAACTATTATAAATAACTTCTCAGCACTGCCATCAGCAATTGCTACTATTGGTTTTGTAGATACATTAATATTACGTATAGTAAATAATGTATTTGGTGCTTTATACAGTAAAGTATTTGATTTAATCTATACTAAAGTGATGGATAGAATTAATAATAAAAATAATGATGATAATTTTGAAAGTGTAGAAATAAGTATGTAAATAATCATAAACAAAAGTTCTAGCAGTTTTCTATTGTGTAGATTTGTGAAATTAAAAAGACAGTATGAATACTTCATACTGTCTAATACATTCAACTCGTTTCCCTTTCCATTTTAATTTTCCTGTTGTTCTATCATGTCCCTTAAATATTTGTTCATCGGTGGAAGTAGGTTGCCATACTGTATCTATATCTAAAAAATATCATTACATAATGTGTAAATCTATTTTTACTTATACTATAATTATGAGGATTAGACATTACAAAAGAACCCTTTAAAAGTGACAAACCTGTCAACTCTAAGGGGCTTATTATAAATACCACACTATTTAAAGTGATTTAATCAGCTCTTCTAACTTTTCAGATAAAGTTCTTGCACGTTCAAAATCCGTATCTTTTAAAGCAGAGGCTATTTCCATTTCAACTGATTTTTTCTTTTCTTCAATTTGCAGATAGTCTTTGTCAAAATGATTAGCATAAATCATTTTTCTAAATTTACGCATGCTCATTTTTCTAATTGTATTATTTTCAATAAGTAAAACATAATTCGCACAGTTAACTATAAAATGATAGTCATGAGAAATCATTAAAATAGCACCTTTATAATCTTTTATGGCTTTTTCTAGTGCAATTTGAGAATAAATATCTAAATGGCTTGTAGGCTCATCCATTAGCAACATATTTGCCTTACTAGCAGAAACCTTCGCCAATTGAAGTATATTCTTTTCTCCACCAGATAAAGATTCAATTTTTTGTGTAAGTATATCTGCATCAAAACCATATTTTCCTACATATCTTCTAATCTCACCATAAGTCTCAAATCCAACATCATAGAACTCTTGAAGTATTGTATTAGACTCATTTACTACTTCACTTTGCATTTGAGATAAATAAGACATTTCAATGTTTTCATTTATTTCAATAGAGTCATTATTATTTTTAAATATTTCTTTTAATAAAGTAGTTTTTCCAACACCGTTTGTACCAATAATGGCTACTTTATCAGTAGATTTTATCTCGAAGTTAACATTTTCTAAAAGAACTTCATCGAATGATACACCAAAGTCACTAACCTTTAAAGCGACAGTTTCTTCAATTTCATTATTTGTCTCTAAATTGATATATGGTTGTTTAATATCTACAAATGGTGCTTTAATTCTATTGGCTTCTAATCTTTCTTGGATTTTAACTCTAGCTTTTAGAGCTCTACCTCTAGAAGCTTCAGCATTATAAGTTGCTTTTTCTCTTAATATATTGATTAACGCTTCATTTCTCGCAATTTCTTCTTCATCAGCAATAGCCATTTCCTGTAACTCGATTTTAGTTTGAAGAAGAGAGAAGTTATAGTCAATATATCTGCCATCAAATTCTTGTATCTCTGCATTCTCAAGGTGGATAATTTTGTTAAAACAATGATTTAATAAATATCTGTTGTGTGTAATAACTAAAATTGTTTTCTTGTGAGAATTTATTAAATTTTTAAGAGCGTTAAGATTCTCAAAATCTAAGAACACATCTGGCTCATCCATAATCATTAAATCTGGGTTATTAAGCATTTCCTTAATAACTTGAATAAGTTTAAATTCTCCACCACTAAGTTCAGATATCACTCTATCTTTATGCTTAGTTAAATTTGCAAGATTTAGTTTCTTATTAATGTTGCTTTCGTAATCATCACCATCAATTGCATCAAATGCATCTAAAGCTTCTTGGTACTTTTCTAGTAAAGTCTCAATATCAGAAGATGTTTCCATTTCACTACAAATAGATGCTATTTCATTTTCAAGCTTGATAAATTCTTCAGCTATATATTGGAAAACAGTAGTTTCTTTTGTTTTGTCTAATTGTGAGAACTGACTTACATACCCAATTCTTAAGTTTGGTTCCATTTCTAATTTACCAGTAAACATATATCTTTCTGGATCCATTATTATATCTATAAGTGTACTTTTTCCGCTACCGCTTGCTCCTATAAAAGCACAGTGTTGACCATCTTCTAATGTAAATGAAACATTATTATATAAATCTTTTTGCGGAAATGAGTAGGACAAGTTTTCAAATTTTATCATATAATTACCTCTCTTTATCATTTAAAAAGAGCTTATAAAAATAAGCTCTTCAATATATAATCAATGGTAATTTACAATTGATTATATATGTATTAACGACATTCTTTTTAGATTTACTTTTGATAGCATAACATTTTTTAAGACTAATTTCAATTATTTAAAAATTGGATTTTTCATACCTTTATTTATTATACTAATTTTTAAATTCAAATCTTGAATAAATATAAAAACATAAAAAATAATTAAAAAAGAACTGTCACATGACAATTCAAATTTGTTAATGTGACAGTTCTTTTTTTACTATAATGAAATTATAAATAATCAATATTTGCATTTTTAATTTCATCAACACATGAAAATAACTTCATACTAAATAACGCACTGAAAACTGTAAATAAAGTTGTTGATATAAATGAAATGATAGATGAAATTATGTCTAATGTTATATAACCAGGAGCGAATGTATTTGGCTCAGATAATAACATTAATATTCCTCCTATAATGCTTAATAATAAATTAAATATGAATGTTTTCCATTTAATCCCTCTACTCATTTCTCTTGTTTTACTTAAAATTTCTTTAGATGAAATGTCAGGATGCTTACATAAAACATAATTTACTGGTGCATATTTTAAACCTATTACAATTCCAGGAATTATAAAGAAAATAAGTCCTAATAAAGTTTTGAATAATGCAATAGCATTTACTTTAACAACTAACCCAAGTGGCGCTTTTTCTATTTCTTTATCATATAAAATTTCATAGATAGATTTACATAAGTAATAGGAAGCTGTATTAATTAATATACCTAATACAGCACCTATAGTTAAAAATAGTAATAAACCTACAAATATCAATCCTAAGAAACTAGGTAAAGCTGAAATATCATCTGTAAACATCATAGACTCTTCAGAAGATACATCAGGATATAATGTATCATCATACACCATAGAATCATAAGATTCTGGATAGAAATCATTTCCTACAGTTTCATTAATTATAAGCCCTCCTGATAATATTGAAATTATGATTCCTATTATCCATATTTTTTTATTAGTTTTTTTTAGTAATAAAAAACTTTCTTCCATTAGATTAAAAAACTTTATACTTTTATACATATACCCTCCTAACAAAACACTAATAATTAAGAATATATTGAAATTACTAGTATTCTATATCCTAATTTAATGTATTAAAAAAACTCTATATATTTATAATATTATGACAAATTTTAAAATGGAAGACTATTTTTTTATGGTAATTTCTGATAGTATGTTTATAATATAATGTATTTCAAGATAATTGTTAATTTAGGGGATTGGGTAGATGAAACGTGTATGTAGTAAAAGGTCTTATTTAGTTCTTTTAAAAAGAAGAAAAAAGTATAAAAGATAAATAAGTGAAAACGTTGACAGAATGTTTATAATGTTTTATAATGTTTTATAACGTGAATATAACAATTGGATGGTTATTGTTGAAAGACAAGCTAGACCTATTTGTATGAGTTTATAAGGATTGTATTTTGTGCAATTGCTTATATCTCTACAAATAGGTCTTTTATTTTTAAATAAATAATTTTAATTTGTAAATATAAGTATATTTAAATTATTTAAATTAAGGAGGAACATTCTATGGGATTCAGTAAAGATTTTTTATGGGGCGGTGCTACAGCTGCTAACCAATTTGAAGGTGGATGGAATTTAGATGGAAAAGGTATAAGTACAAGTGATATGCTGACAGCAGGAACTCACACTATTCCACGTAAAATTACTAGAGAAACTATTGATGGATTAAATTATCCAAGTCATGAAGCTATTGACTTTTATCACAGATATAAAGATGATATTAGATTATTTGCAGAAATGGGCTTTAAGGTATTTAGAATGTCTATAGCATGGACACGTATATTCCCGAATGGTGATGATAAAGAACCTAATGAAGCAGGATTAAAGTTTTATGATGATGTTTTTGATGAATTAAAAAAATATAATATAGAGCCATTAGTTACTATTTCACATTATGAGATGCCTTTTAATTTAA
>JARKUZ010000019.1 GCA_029851945.1 Terrisporobacter sp.
GCCCTAAGTTTTATATCAAATGAATAACTCATATTTTTTCTATTATTTCTTTGCATAAAAATCACCCCTTAAAGTAGTATTTTACAAGTCTTTTTTACTTGTGTCTACTTTAAGGGGTTCAGTTCAATTATCCACAGGTTTTATTTTTAGGATATAGGTAATAATGCTATGCTAATTATAAGAATATAAGATAATAATCTCAGATGATTAGTACAAGTAAATTTTTTTGGTGATAAAAAAATAAATAGAAAGTTTATTAGTACTATAAATATGGTCAAAAAAATTAAAAAACTAAAATTATTGAGGCTAAAAACTATAAGCAATATAAGTGTAAGAAGTAAAAAATAAATATTATATTTTGTGAAAAAAGGCAATAATCTATTTATATATTTTTTCATTTGGAAATTTCCTGTTGCATAATACAAATCTCTAAGGATGTATAATAGACAATAGAAAAATGATAGTACAGAAATTAATATAAATAAAAGCATTCTAAAATCTAATCTCATAAAATTCCCCCTTTGCCTTTAAAAATTCTATATAAAATAATTTTGATTAATTAAATATATTATAAAAACTTGAAAAATAGACAATAATAATATTTATAGGAAAAGGAGGTATAAAATGAAAAGATTTTTTAAGTTAATATTAATTAATATAGTAATTATTTCTAGTATATTAATTAATTTTAAAATGAATATTTCCTATTGCCAAAGCTATGACAAAATAGATAAATTGATATCTAATCAAGAAAAAGAAGAATATTTGAATAAGAGGATAAGTGATCTAGAAAATATAATTAAAAATAAAGATATAGAAAATAATTACTTAGTAAGATCTAATGTTTTAGTAAGGAAAATAAACATAGATGCTATAAAAATGGATCAAGCTAAAATTATTAAAATCTTTTTTGAAAAAGAATTGAAAAAATGCGGAAAATTAGAGCAAACTTTAATAGACGATATTAAGGAAGAAAAAGCAAAAGCTTTAGAAAATAGCAAAGCTACTTATATTAAAGGTCAATGGCCTTTAGAAGGATATACATATATAAGTTCTAAGTTTGGCTATAGAATACATCCAATAAGCAATACATTAAAGTTCCACTCTGGTGTTGATATACCTGCACCTAAAAATACAGATGTATTAGCAAGTGATGATGGAATAGTAATATATGCGAATAATGCTAATGGATATGGGAATTTAGTAAAAATAGAGCATTTTGATGGGAAGATAACTGTTTATGCTCATAATAATAGTATTCTTGTAAAAGAAGGAGATATAGTTAAAAAAGGTCAGGTAATATCAAAAGTAGGATCAACAGGTAATTCTACCGGAAATCATTTGCATTTTGAAGTGATTGTAAATAATGAATTACAAAATCCACTAGATTGTGTAGATTAATATTCATATAAAAAAGCAGATAATAATTATCTGCTTTTTATTGTAAAGAAATGTTATTAAGTCTTAGTTAAGAATTTATAATAGATATTTTTTATCATTAGTATTATCTATTACAGCTGGTATGGGTTGAATTTTGGTATAATACTTGGTGCAATGGATGCATAATCAATAGATTAGTCTAAATATTAACTTGCAAGGTGGTAGTGGAGTAATTGTAGCTTTTATATTAAGTATAATACCATCTATAGTGATAGGATATATATTTGGTATAGGAATTTTTTGAAGCCTTTGGAAGTATAAAAATAGAAAAATTACCACTATATAAGTATATATATATTACTTCATAAATTACATGATAAATAGAATAATTAAAAATTAAGGCTACAAAAAAGAAACTAAGAAGTCCTATTTTTATTATAAATTATTTGAAATATAAAAAAAGTAGTATGTTAGAAATTAGAAAGGTATATTTCTAAAATAAGTAATGGATGTTATAAAATCGAATATAAATGGAAGACTGAGTATGTAAGTAATAAATATTCTAAGGTTAAAAATACTTTAACTAATTCTTCTTCTACAACTATACAAAATAAATGTTTTGTAAAAAGTAGGTAATGTAACAGCAAGAAGAACTATAAATTAGAAATATCTAGAGCTATCTAAAAAGGAAATGAATCCTTTTTAGATAGCTCTTTTTATATGGAATTAAGTGTAATAATATGCACTATTACTGTCTTGTTGCAAAAAAGTATATCATAAAAAATAAATAAAATACATTATTGACAATATATATATATAATTATAGAATAAGTATAGTAAAAATAAAAAATATATACTATATATTATTTTATAAAAATCGGAGGAATAAATGAGAAATAAAATAGCTGGAACTATATATGGTATGGCACTTGGAGATGCTATGGGTATGCCACCAGAATTATGGAGCAGAAGAAGGTTAAAAGATTTTTTTGATGAGATAAAAGGATTTTTAGATGGTCCTAAAGAAAATAATGTGGCTTGCAACTATACAAAGGGCCAATATACTGATGATACGGCGCAAGCTTTAGTAATATTAGATTCTTTAGTTGATACAAATTTTATACCACAACCAAAGGACATAGCTACTAAGCTTCTAGCATGGGCTGACAAAGAGAATGCATTTGAAAATAATATATTAGGACCTACTTCAAAAGCTGCATTATCAAGTTTTAGAGAAGGAAAAGATGCATCTAGTATCACAAATGAAGCTCAAAGTAATGGATCTGCTATGAGAATAGCACCTATAGGATGTTTATTTAAAAGTAGTGACAAAAAAGAACTTGCAAGTTTTGTATATAATGTAACAAGAATAACTCACAGTAGTGATGTAACAATAGGTGGAGCTGCAATGATAGCTATGGCTGTAAGCTCAGCTATGGAAAATGATGATTTTGAAAAAATAATGGAAGATGTTTATGAAATTGAGGAAATATCTACGAAATTAGGACATGAAACAATTAATCCCTCATTAAAAGCAAGAACAAAGCTTGGTGTAGAACTTGCTAAAAAATATAAAGGAAATGATGAGAAGTTTTTAGAAAGTATATATTCTCTTATAGGTGCAGGTGTTATTATAAGTGAATCAGTACCAGCAGCATTAAGTATAGCTTATTATGCAAAAGATCCTAATAAATGTAGTATACTTTGTGCAAATCTAGGTGGAGATACAGATACGATTGGAGCTATGGCTACAGCAATATGTGGAGCTTATAGTGGAATTGGAAAAATAAAAGAAGAATATATAAAAATTTTAGATAACAATAATGACGTTAGCTTACAAAAATATGTAGATATATTATCACAAAGAAGGGGCAAATAAATGAGCATATTAGTACTTGGATCAGCAGTAGTAGATAAAATAGTGAATATAAATTACTTACCAAATAGCGGAGATGATATATGTGCCTATAGTGAAGATATAGTTATAGGTGGGTGCGCTTATAATGTTTCTAACATATTAAGAAACTTAGAAGTAAGTCATGATTTAGTAGTACCAGTTGGAAGTGGTATTTATGGAAATAGTATAGAAAAACAGTTGATTGAAGATGGCAATAAAATTTTTATAAAAGATAAAAATCAAGATAACGGATATTGTTTATGCTTAGTAGAAAAAAATGGAGAAAGAACTTTTATAACAGTACCAGGAGTTGAATATACTTTTAGGAAAGAGTGGTTAGACTCATTAGACACAGATAAATATGATAGTGTTTATATTTCAGGATATGAACTTGAAGGTGAAAGTGGAGAAGTAATAGTTAATTTTTTAGAAGAAAATAAAAACTTGAGACTATATTTTGCTCCAGGGCCGAGAATATCTTGTCTAAATAAAACTATATTAGATAGAATTTATAAGCTAAAACCAATAATTCATATGAATGATAAAGAAGCTAAGGAGTATATAAATAAATCAGATTTAAAAGAGTGTATACTGGAAGTTTATAGGAAAACTATGAACACAGTTTTTGTTACGGTAGGAGCAAAGGGATGTTTATATATAGAAGATGGTAATATTGTACTTATAGATGGATACAAAACAGAAGTTGTTGATACTATAGGAGCTGGAGATAGTCATATAGCAACCATTATAGGAGCCAATACTATGGGATTCGACACAAAATCTTCACTAAAAATAGCAAATAAAATAGCTTCAAAAGTAGTAGCTACAAAAGGTCCCAAATTAGACAACTTGAAATTTGACAAGAAGGAGTATTTAAAATGCAATTAACAACTAAAAAATCAATATTAAATGATTGGACATTATTTGAAAAGGTATGGCTTTTTATATCAACTATAACTATGATAGGATTAAGTATTGTATGGAAGGATTCACCAATAGCTTTAATAAGTGGAGTAACAGGAATTATAGGTGTTGTACTTTGTGCTAAGGGTAAAATATCTACTTATTTTTATGCTACTATAAACGTGGCACTTTATGCGTGGATATGTTTCCAAAATGGATTATACGGAGAAGTAATGTTAAATGCTTTCTATTTCATACCTATGAATATAGTAGGATTTATGCTTTGGAACAAGAAAAAAGATGATAATGGGAATGTGGAAGCAAAGGCATTAACTAAAAAACAATTAATTATACTATCTGTTGGATTAGTTGTTGCAATAGTTTTATATTATCAGTTATTAAAATCATTAGGGGGTAATTTACAATTAATAGATTCAATAACAACAGTAACCTCTGTAATGGCGTTATTATTACAAGTATTAAGATATAAAGAACAATGGTTAATATGGATATTAGTAAACTTAGTATCTATAGTAATGTGGGTTATGTTATTAAATACTTCAGAAGGAAGTATAAGTATGATTGTAATGTGGGCAGCTTACTTAATAAATTCTATATATGGGTATATAAACTGGAATAAATTAAACAAGAAGTCTGAATTATCAGCATAGATTTATGAATAAAAAAAGCATCTAAATCAGATGCTTTTTTTATTATATTTTTAATCCGATTTCATATAAGTAGATTTATTATTTATAAATATCAAGATAATATCATATTATTAACTATGAAAGTATTAGAGTAGTATCTTATGTATAAAAGGGGAGGGTTGTAATGATAGTTATTGGAAGAGAGTTTTTGAGTTATGATAAAGACAATATTAAATATTACATTAATTTTCCGAAGTTATATAATGATAAAGACTTTATAAAAGATGAAATGTCAGAGTTAATTAATAAAATTATTTTTGAAGATATAGCCATATTTTTAGAAATAGTTGAAGATAGTTATTCTAATATAGGTGAAAATAATATGCTAATTAATACTCTTACAGAGTTTGACATTGGATTTCAATCTAAGGATATAATTAGTATAGCTATTGAATATACACAGTTATCGGGTATTTTAGACATTAGTTATTTAAAAGGATACAATTATGATTTTAATTTAAAGAAAGAAATTAAACTTAAAGATTTATTTAAAGATGAGGTAAACTTTGAAGAGATATTAAAAGAATATATATCTGAACAGATAATAAAAATAATTGGTGAAATTAATAGCCCAGAAGAATATGGATTGGATGAAAGTATTGTGAATAACATTTACATTGATGAAAATAGTATTTTTTATTTTAATTGTGAATATTTAATATTATCTTTTTCATCATGCGAATTATCTCAGAACATAATGAATTTAGTAGAATTTAAAATACCATTTAATAGAATAGATTCTTATTTAAATGAATATGCAATAAAAAATATAGTTAAGAAAATTATATTTTAATTTAGGAGGTATAGAATGTTTTATGAATATAATAGACAGTCAGCTGTAGATTATGCAAGAAGGTGGGCATTAGATAGAAACCCTAAATACAAAGACTATGAATTATTGGGAGGGAATTGTACTAATTTTATTTCACAATGTTTATTTGCAGGGGAAATTCCCATGGATCATTCGGGTGAAAATATAATGAAACAATGGTACTGGTATAGTGATAGTAGTAGAACACCTAGTTGGACAGGATCAGAACCATTTTATCAATATTTAGTCAATAATAATTATGAGTCAAGCTCGAATTTTGGTGTTTATGCAAAGCTATCAGATTATGACGATTTAGAGATAGGAGATGTAGTCCAGTTAGTCGAAGATAACAAAGCATATCATAATATGATCATTACAGAAGTAATTCTAAATGGAAATGAAGTTTTTGACTATTTAATTTGTCAAAATACTTATGATTTATTAGATTATCCTTTAAGTTTAAAAGTAGGAGAAAGAAGATATATAAAAATATTAGGTTATTATGAATAGTTATAAAGTTGAAAAGAAGTTTTCTTGGTGTTAAAATATAATTATTAGGATTATTTTCAAAAATATGCAAAATACACTAAGAAGGGTGACGTTATGGCTAGAAATAGGAATAAAAAAAGACATAAAAAATCAAAAGCTAGATTAAGTAAAAAAAAGTTAATAATTGTCATTTTAGCTTTATTATTAACAGGATTTACTATATTTAAAGGTATTCAAGTTACATTTGCAGGTATAGATAAGTTAAAAGATAACTTTGGAGTTCTTATGACATCGATATTTGGAGAAGGTGATGATGCTAGCCAAGTAAATACTGATAAACAATTTGATTTAGAAGAGGAAAATCAGGATGTTAAGAAAAAATATGTAGTATATATAGATGTGGGTCATGGAGGAGATGACATAGGATATAAAACTGAAAGTGGTGCAACTGAAAAGGACTTAGATTTAACGATAAGTAAGTTGGTATCTACCAGATTATCTTCTCAAAGTGATATCAGTGTTATTGTATCAAGAAGTGCTGATTCAAATTTATCTAGTAAAGAAAGAGTTGAAGATGCTAATTATCAAAATGCTGATGCTTTCATATCTATTCATATGACAGGTAATGATGACTCGACAGCTAATGGAGTCCAAACTTTTTATAGAGGAGATTCTGGTAATTCGTCAAATGAGTTAGCTACTTTAGTGCAAAAATCTATTGTTGCATATGTAGATTTAAAAGATAGAGGAGCTACTCCATTTACTTTTGATGTATTAAAAAACAATAATATGCCAGCAATTTTAATTCAATGTGGATTTTTAACAAATCCAGAAGATGGAGAAAAATTATCAAATCCTGACTTCCAAAAAGATTTGGCAGAAGGAATAGCTCAAGGAATATTATCTTTTTTAGATGCTCAAGGATAAAATAGGAGTGATAAAAATGAATGAACTACAGTTAAAAAAGAATCTATTAGAAGAAGCGTTAAAGAAAAAGTCTATGGATGATAAGTTTACAATTGTAGAAAATAATAATCTAGTTTTATTTAGATCATTTCAAGATATTTATGGTAGTACTTGTCTAGCAGCGATTATATTAAGTAATTCTGCTTATACAATGATAAATATTTTCTTTGGAAAACTAGAGGTGGAAGAAAAAAGAAATCAAATATTAGAATTAATCAATAATTTAAATACCACATATTCTGCCGATAAGTTTATACTTAGTGAGAGTGATGAACTTGTATTGCAAGTACCGTATGTAAGTTTGGCAGAAAATTTCGATGGAGAAATCGTAATAGATTTATTAAGAGAATTATTATTTATATTGTTGAAAAAAGAATATATTAAGTTCCAAGAAATACTAGGCGATAGTATGATGATAGATTTTAGGAACAAATAAATTAAAAACCTTGGAGTGATAAGCTCCAAGGTTTTTTTATAAAATTATTTAAAATAATCTACTTATTTATATTATGTATAAAATTCTATTTAATAGGTCAATAATTTATAATAACTATTATTAAAGGAGCTTAGTATGTGTGAAATAACAGATTTTTATCAATATAAATATAGTAGAGGTAATTATTTTATTAATATAATAATTAGTATAGAAACAGCATATGGAATAAATTTATTATTAAAGGAAAAATTAAAGCAAAAAAAATTAAGAAAAGATTATAGATGTGCTTATTTAAAGTTAAAAGAAAAAATAAATGAAGTTGATATGGATTTACCATATGTAAAATTAAGACTTAATAAATGCTATTTGATATATTTGAAAGACTTATATTATGATTATTATGATAGAGAAGAAAGTTTATGTGTCAAAGAAGTAATTCATCATCTTCAATATTTCATAGAAGAAGATGGAGATAATTTATATAAATTTTATGATTTAGTGGAAAATAGAAAAATAAATATACTACTATCTAATTGAAGCATACCGAAATTATTAAATAGATTATAACCTATTATATATAAAGAAAAGGGTGTATAGTATAGTTAATTACTTACACCCTTATTAATATATAATTTTTATTAGAATAATTTTTGACAATCAGTATATTCATATACGTCCATCAAAGCTTCTCCAAATCTTTGATAATGAACTATTTCTCTTTCTCCTAAGAATCTTAAAACATTTTTTATATCTACATCATCAGTTAAATTAATTAATTGATAATAAGTTGCTAATGCTTTTTGCTCTGCAGCCATATCTTCGTGTAAATTAGTTACAGAATCACCAAAAACATTTATATAAGCTGTTGTAAAAGGAACACCATTTGCATCAGATGGTTGGATACCATGCCCAAATTGAGCATAGTTTGGTCCTAATCCACAAGCTTTCATTTCTTCTGGTGTAGCATTTTCAGTTAATTGATAAATCATAGATGCAATTATCTCAACATGAGCTAATTCTTCAGTACCTATATCAGTTAATAAGCCTTTTGTTTTTCCAGTTGGCATAGTATATCTTTGTTGAAGATATCTAAGTGCAGCTGCTAACTCACCATTAGGCCCACCAAGTTGAGTCATGATAAGTTTAGCCATTCTTAAGTCTTTTTTATGCAATGTAACTGGAAATTCCAATGTTTTTTCATATATCCACATAAAATTAATCCTCCTATTTTATCTTATTCATAGAATTCTCTTTGCCATGGCCAAGGATCATCAACCCATTGGAAAGGACAAGTACCCATATTACCACCATGTCCAAAGTTCATTAGTGGCCCATATTTTTTTTCATATGCACAAACTGCTTGGTGGAATTGTGAACCAAGTGAGTTGTAAATATTTAAAGCATTTTTATCTTCTGGATTATTATCTAAATATAAATTCATATCTACACACGCAAAACAAAGCTCTTGAATTTTTCTTATCTGTTCAGCTCTACTCATATTTGCCATTATCTTCTACCCCCCACTCTCTTTTTAGGTGATAAATATAATGATGGATTGTAATTTTCAGAATCAAATAAATTTAATTCTGGAAACAATGTACCGTACTCTAATGCACATGAAAGGTTGTACATTTTTGTAAGAACTTGATTGTTAACATATGGTCTAGCTAATGAACAACCACAGTTTTTTTCAACTCCTCTAGTTGTATTTTCCATATTGTCAAAACCTCCTTGAAGTAATAGATATTTCTATCTTAATAATATATTATTCGAAATTGATAAAATGGTTCTTCATTGCTTGTATAAAACATATAAAATATGATAAAATTAACTTCATGCATAAATATGTGGATAAATGAGGTGAAGAAATGAGTGAATTAGCAGGAAATGGCTGTCAAATAATAGTTCCTTTTGACGAAAGAAAACCTTTAAAAGAAATAGAAAAAAGTATATTAAAAAAATATAGAAAATACACATGGTCTAAATTTATAAAAGCTATAAAAGATTATAAGTTAGTTGAAGAAGGAGACAAAATAGCTGTTGCCATATCTGGAGGTAAAGACAGCCTTCTTATGGCGAAAATGTTCCAAGAATTAAAAAGACATGGACAAGTTAATTTTGAATTAGAATTTATAGCAATGGATCCTGGATATCATAAAGATATTAGACAATTGTTAATAGATAACTGTGAATATTTAGAAATTCCTATAAAATTATTTGATGCAAATATATTCGAAGTTGCAGATGAGATAGCAAGCGATTATCCATGCTATATGTGTGCAAGAATGAGAAGAGGAGCATTATATAATAAGGCTGAAGAATTAGGATGTAATAAGTTAGCATTAGGTCATCATTTTGATGATGTAATAGAAACGACGATGCTTAACTTACTATGTGCAGGTAACTTTAAAACAATGTTGCCAAAGTTAGATTCTACAAACTTTGATGGAATACAAATAATAAGACCTCTTTACTATATAAGAGAAGAACATATAATAAGATTTATTCAAAATAGTGGTATTTGGCCGCTAAATTGTGCTTGTATGGTAGCAGCTAAGAAAACTGGAAATAAGAGATATGAAATAAAGGACCTTATAAAGCACTTAGGTGAAAACTTTAAGGATGTGGAAAAATCTATATTTAAAGCAGCTGAAAATGTAAATATAGATTCTGTTTTAGGCTGGCAGAAAGATGGAATTAAGCATTCATTTTTAGA
>JARKUZ010000054.1 GCA_029851945.1 Terrisporobacter sp.
TAACTTACTATGTGCAGGTAACTTTAAAACAATGTTACCTAAATTAAACTCAACTAATTTTGATGGAATACAAATAATAAGACCTCTTTATTATATTAGAGAAGAAAGTATAATTAAGTTTATACAAAATAGTGGTATATGGCCATTAAACTGTGCATGTATGGTTGCAGCAAAGAAAACAGGAAATAAGAGATATGAAATAAAAGATTTAATTAAAAGCTTAGGAGACAATTTCCAAGAAGTTGAGAAATCTATATTTAGAGCAGCTCAAAATGTTTATCTAGACTCTGTTTTAGGATGGGAAGAAAATGGAAAGAGACATTCTTTCTTAGATAAATTTGAAGATATTGAATAGATATAAATAAATTAGCCGTTGAAAAATACATTCAACGGTTTTTCTTTATGCTGATTATGGTAATATATAACTATAGCAATAAAGATAGGGGGAGTGATTTTGAAAAAGATTTATATGGACTTTGAGATGAACATGCCTAACTCGAAGGGAAAAAAAGATGGATTTAAAGCTGAAGTTATAGCTATTGGAGCTATTAAGTATGATACTAAAAATGGAAAAATAGAAAAGTTCAAATCTTTAATTAAACCCATAATTAATAAAGAAGTATTTCCTCATATAGAGGAATTAACACATATTACAACTGAAGATTTATCAACTGCTCCAACTTATGAAAATGTTATGAGAGAGTTTAAGTTATGGTTGGGAATATTCACAGAAATAGAAGGGATATATACTTTTGGTAACTTGGATTTAACATGTTTTAATTATACAGACAGGATAAGTTCTCAAAAAAATAATCATCCAAGATTTTTAAATAATATAAGAGAGCTATTTGTAGACATAAAGGATAAATATGTAAACTATGGGATAAGATGTATGAACTATATTTCATTAAAAAATCTTCTTAATTATGCTAATATGGAATTTGAAGGAGATGCTCATGATCCTTTAAATGATGCTTATAATTTATATGTATTAGATCAAATACTTGAAAATAATGAGAAAATAAGAAATCTCCTAATTATTCAAGATTTTATAAAGTCACCTTTTACAAATATAAATGATGAATTAGAAATAAAATTTGAAGAGTATAGAGAATATTTATATAATCAAGTTGGAGAATTTGATATATATTGTTTATCTCTTGAAATAATAAAGACGATAAAATCTTATATTATTTTTGTTAAAGAAACTAATGTACATGATATAGATGTAATAAAAGATATATCTAAAAAGTTTGAAGTTTTAGATAAGTTAAAAGATATTAAAGAAGGCTATTTCTACATATTAGACAACTTATACTTAGATATGAAAGAATTGTTAGAAGATGCTTTATTGTATAAATTAAATCAACAAGAATATGAGGAAGAAATAGATAATATAATAGATTTATTTAATGAAGATTTAGAAGTAGAAAACATAACTGAAATAGCGAGTGATATAACATAAAAATGATTTCAAAAGAAATCATTTTTTTGTTTTAAAAAATAAATTTTATAAATATAAATAAATGAGAAGATTTTATTTATAAGGAGGGGCATTGATATGTATATAACTACTTCTGTAAAACTAGTCACAATACTAAAGTTGATTATTTTTATAATTATTGTCGCATTTATATATATAAAGATGAAAGAAATAAAAAAGTATGGATTAAATAAAAAGAAAAGTATGAATTATTTGCTAAAAAGAAATACTAAAACTTTTATTAAAAATAAATATTCTAAATTTAACATACATAATAAGAATGAAAATATAAAAGTATATAATTTTAATGGGGAAGATACCATAAGGTATCCTAATGGTGATATATATAAAGGACAAATAAAAAATGGACTTAGGGAAGGTTTAGGAACTTGTTACTTTTATAATAAAGATATGTATGAAGGTATGTGGAAAAATGACAAAATGGAATGTGTAGGTAAATATGTCTTTGCAGATAAATCTTTTTATAGTGGTGATTTTAAAAATGGATGCAAAGAAGGGATTGGAGTATATCAGTGTGAAGATTATAAATATGTTGGTCAATATTACGCTGATAGAAAAGGAAGAGTAGGTACATTTCATCTTCCAAACAATGAATACTTAAAAGTTATTATAGAAAATGGAACGATTATTGAAGGAACATATTTAAGGGAAAATAAGAAAGAGGAATATATTAGTAATATTGATCTGACCAATGAAAGGGAAGTAATTAAAAATATTAAATCATATTTTATAAAAGATGTTTCTAATATATAGATTTAATTCAAGTACTAGGGGGGATATTATGAAAAATCAAAATGAAGAATTAAAATTAGAGTTAGTTCCCTTTATTATGAATAGAGGAGTGAAAAATAATACAAAAACACCTTATGGAGTTGCAATGATCCAAGCCAAAAGTATGTGGATGTTATCAGAAAGAGGAGAAGGGGTAAATATAGCTGTTATAGATTCAGGATGCGATATAGAACATGAGAGTCTAAAAAATAATATAGTAGGTGTACGAAATTTCACCGATGAAGATAATAAAGACCCGAATATTGTAACAGATAGAGTTGGACATGGGACTCATGTATGTGGAATAATAGCAGCAGATGGAAGTAATAATAGTATAATAGGTGTGGCACCTAGCGCTAATTTATATATATTAAAAGCAATTGATGGTAGTGGAACAGGAAAAGTAAGTTGGGTAGTAAATGCAATTAATTATGCTATTGAAAAAGATGTAGATATAATATCCATGTCATTAGGTATGCCTAAAGAAGATACTAAATTAGAAAGAGCAATAAAAACAGCAATTAGTCGTAATATATTAGTAGTTTGTGCAGCTGGAAATGAAGGTGATGGAAATTATGACGTATTTGAATATTCTTACCCTGCATCCTATGTAGATGTGATATCTGTAGGAGCAGTTGATAAAAAAGGTATACCTGCCAGTTTTTCCAATTCCAATTTAGTAGTAGATTTAGTAGCACCTGGGGTAGATATAATATCTACGTATCCTCATAACCAGTTTGCTAGTTTAAGTGGAACAAGTATGGCAGCTCCTCATGTAACTGGAAGTTTAGCTTTACTTAAAAATTGGTCAAAAGATGAATTTCAAAGAGACTTAACCCAAGAAGAAATATATGCTCAACTTATAAAATATACAAGAAACTTAGGATTTCCTAGGACTGTTCAAGGAAATGGCTTGGTTTATTTAAGAGAACGGAAATAATATAAATACCTAAAAATAGCTAAAATATCACATTTGTAGAGTGATTTTTAGCTATTTTTTTTGCTAAAAATAAAAAAAATTTATTTTTACTATTAAAATTCTACAAAAAAATGGTATAATAAAAAGAAAGGTAACAAAATTGTAACTAATTAGGTGCTTGAAATAAAAAGATATACATGGAGTGATGAGATGATTAAATTTACAAAAGTTGAAAAGCAATACTCTGATGGTAATATGTGTTTAAAAGATATAAATCTTAGAATAGATAATGGTGAATTTGTTTTTTTATTAGGACACTCAGGTGCAGGTAAGTCAACTCTTCTTAAATTAATAAGTAGAGAAGAAAAATTAACTGATGGAAAAATAATTGTTAATAAAGAAAATATAACAAATATAAAAGATAGAAAAATTCATAATTATAGAAGAAAATTAGGTATAGTCTTCCAAGATTATAAGCTTTTACAAGAAAAAACAGTTTACGAAAATGTTGAATTAGCATTAAGAGTAGTAGGAGAAGATCCTAAAAATATAAAACAAAAAGTTATGGAAGTTTTAGAGAAAGTAGGAATTGCTGATAAACATAATAAATATCCAGATGAATTATCAGGAGGAGAGTGTCAGAGGGTTGGTATAGCAAGAGCTATAGTTAATAAACCATCTATAATAATAGCTGATGAATGTACAGGAAATCTTGATATGGACAACTCTATTTCTATAATGAAACTTTTAAGTGACATTAATAAAGAAGGAGTTACTGTTATAATGGCTACTCACAATTTAGAATTGGTCAAAGAATTTCCAAGGAGAATTGTCAAAATTGAAGATGGCAAAATAATTTACGATACAAAGAGGTATGCATAATGAAAATAATATCGAAAATATCATATAGTTTGAAACAAGGATTAAAAGGTATATTTAGTAATAAAACTATGAGTGCTATATCTATAGTGTCGGTAACATCTGTTTTGGCCATTTTAGGTATAGTGTTATGTATAGTTTTAAATATTAATTCATTTATCGAAACAGCTAAAGATGAAGTAAATGAAATAAGAGTATCAGTTAGTTCAGAATTGAAAGAAGATAAACTTAAGAATATTGAAACAGAACTTAAGAAAATAACTGGTGTAGTAAGCACTGAGTATCAAACTAAAGAAGAAGCCTTTAATAATATGAAGGAAAGTTTTGGAGATGATGAGCATCTACTGGATGGCTTAAAAAATCCATTAGATAATTACTATATAGTTACAATAGAAGATTCAAGTACCATTGAAAGTATAGCAAGTAAAATAGAGAAAGTTGCAGGTGTTACTGACATTCAATATTACCAAGACATAATGGAAAACTTCTTAAGTACTTCAAACACAGTTAAAAAGTTTGGAGGTATAGTAATAGTATTTTTATTAATAGTTTGTTTAGTATTAATTTCAAATACTATAAAAGCTAGAGTATACAGTAAAAAAGAAGAAATACAAGTTATTAAATATATAGGTGGAAGCAATAGATTTGTAGTTACACCTTTCATAGTAGAAGGAAGTATAATAGGATTTTTTGGTTCTATAATATCAGTTTTAATTTGCGCAGGAATTTACAAGTATGTTATAGACAATATTCAACTATCGTTAAATTCTATAGTTGGAAATGTAATGATGCCTTTTTCTAGTATATCTTTATTACTAGTTAGTGTTTTATTTATTACAGGAATAGCTGTTGGTATTCTTGGAAGTGCATTATCAGTTAAAAAATATTTAAAAGTATAAAATGATAGGGGGGAATAAAGTGAAGAAGTTTATTTCGACATCTTTAGTTTGTGCTATGTTATTTACAAGTGCAGGAAGTATATCTGTAAATGCTGAAAGTACAGACAGTAAATTAAAAACAAATCAAGCTAAACAAGATGAGTTAGATGTAAAAATACAAAGCCTAAATAAGAAAACCTCAGAAGTTGAGGAAAAAATAAAATCAGCTAATGATAAGATAGAAAATTTAAATGAAGAATCTAAAACATTACAAGAAGAAATTGCTAATTTAGAAAATAATATAAAAGAAAATGAAGAAAGTTTAGGAGAGAGATTAAAAGTTATTAATGATAATTATACACTTGGATACTTAAAGGTTATATTAAGTAGTGACTCTATTTCTGACTTTTTAAATAATATTTTTATTGTACAAGAAGTTGTGGCTCAAGATAAGCAAATGTTGGAAGATCTAGAAAAAGATAAAGTAGAAATAGAAGATAAAAAAGAAGCACTAGAAGAAAATAAAGAAGAAGCAAAAGTAATAAAAGAAGAATTAGAAAAAGATAAAAAAACTTTAGATGAAGATAAAAAAGAACTAGAAGTAATGAAAGAAAAATTAATGAAAGAAGAAGAAGAATTAGAAGCTGAATTGCAAAAAATAGCCTTAGAAAGTTCGATAACTTCAGATAACTCAAATAGTTCTAATAGTTCAAGTGCTGTTATATCAAATGGATCATGGCCAGTACCAGGTTACTCTAGAATATCTTCTCCTTTTGGATACAGAATACATCCTATATTTGGAACTAAAAAACTTCATACAGGAATTGATATACCAGCTCCAACAGGGACTAATGCAGTTGCAGTATCTGATGGAACAGTAATATTCTCTGGAGTTAAAGGTGGATATGGTAATACTTTAATGATAAAACATACAGATGGAACTGTATCTTTATATGCACATAATAGCTCTCTATTAGTTGGAGTGGGACAAACTGTTAAGAAAGGACAAGCTGTTACTAAAGTTGGTAGCACAGGAAATTCAACAGGTTCTCATCTACACTTTGAAATAAGAGTTAACGGAACTCCTCAAAATCCTCTTAATTACATATAAGGTTTTTAGATAAGGAGTAAATGTATGCAAGAATATGTTGTAGTAGATTTAGAGACTACAGGATTTGATTCATATAAAGGTTGTGAAATAATTGAAATTGGTATAACTGAAATCAAAGATAATAAAATAGTTAGAAACTATTCTAGATTAATAAAGCCAGATAATATAATACCACCAGTAATAACTGAGCTTACTGGTATAAGTAATGAAATGGTGGAAAATGAAGAAGGTATAGAAGATGTATTACCTAGATTTAGAAAGTTTTTAGGAGATAGAGTTATGATTGCTCATAATGCTAAATTTGACTTAAAATTTCTAAATTATTATCTTAAAAAATATAATTTACAACCAATAGATAATCATTTATGTACTTTGGAAATGCTGAAAAAATGTAAATCATATAAAGGAAAAAATAAAAAATTACAAACAGCATGTGAGTACTATAATATTACAAATGAAAATGCACATAGAGCTGACAGTGATACAAAAGCAACGGCTGAATTATTTTTAATAATAAAAGATGAAGTATTTAGTAGCTTAATATAATTTTTTTAATAAAATAAGAGTGATAGATAAAATCTAGAACTCTTATTTTTTTGTTTTAAATTTGTATTTAAGGGATGAGTAGATTCATATTATATAACAGTAGAATAAATGGGAGGATTTAATATGAATCATATTTATATAGACATATTTGTTAATAAAATAGAAATATATGTTGTAGGTTATGAAAATGATAAAAGACATAAAGTTAAACATGATGTGATTTTATTGCCTAAATCTTTTGACATGGGTGATAAACTTTATTATATAAAAAAACTAATAAGTGTGATTATAGAGCAATATGATATAAAAGCTTATAAACTTAATATGGATGACGATATAGGTAAAGATATAATTGATGCGGTAAAAATAGAGGGGGTTCTAGAAGAATTATTTTCGTGTAAAGGGGTAGAGTTATGGAGATAAGTCCAAAGTTAAATTTAAGAATACTACAAAAAATTAATTCAGAGGGAGTAAACTCTGCTTTATATATAGTTGAAGATGAGCAGTTGAATAGTGAAATGATTTTAAAGCAAATAGATAAAAAAAAATTAAAAGAATATGATAAGTATTTTGACGAATCTAAAAAAATATCAAGTTTAAATCATCCCAATATTATAAAAGTTAACTATGCTACTTATGATGATGAATATGTATATATAACCATGCCTTATTATAGAAATGGATCTTTAAATCATCTACTAGACAAGAAAAATTTAACAGTTAAAGAAATAATAAAGTACTCACTGGATTTTTTATCAGCTTTATATTATGTTCATGGTAACAATTTAATACATTGTGATATAAAACCTAATAATATCCTTATAAATGATAATAATCAAGCTGTATTAAGTGATTTTGGATCAGCTTTAGAATTAGACGATAGTGGATTTGCCAAACTAAAAAATGTTTACTATAAGCATATTGCTCCAGAGCAATGTTTCACTTCTAGGATAAATAAAAAGGTAGATATATATCAAGTAGGTACAACTTTATATAGAATGTGTAATGGAAATGAAGAGTGTAATAATCAACTTAAAAGATATAAAGATTTAAATGATTTAAAAATTGCTATATCGAAAGGTAAATTTCCTGTGAGGAAAAAATATCTCCCTCATATTCCAAAATCTTTAATACTAGTAGTTGAAAAATGTTTATCGCTAAATAAAGATGATAGATATGACAGTGTATTAGATATATTGAACGATTTATCTGCAATAAATGAGAATTTAGACTGGAGATATGATAAAAGAAATAGAAATTATTATACTTGGATTAGAGACGAGAATTATGTTGTTTTAAAAAGAGTAAATAGACTTTGGAATATAGAATCTAGTATTGAAAATATTAATGATGATCTAATTAATTTGGAAAGCAAGGCTCAGGGATATAGAAAAGTACGTAAAATTATAAAAGAATATGAAAAAACCCTGCTTTAATCCGATCAAGCAGGGTTTTTTTAAAATATATTATAAAAAGGGGTTTATTAGGGAATATATTTTATTTGGGGAGTAATCAGTTATTGGGGAAATAACTGTACATTTATAATAACAAAGTTCGACAAATTTTGCAACATAAAAATTAAAAAAAGATAAAAAATTTTTAGAAAATATAACTAATATTTATAAATTTAAAAATAAAAAATTATTTAGTATATTTTAGATATAAAAAATGCCCTTGCTTTAACCGATCAAGCAAGGGCTCTAAAATATATTATAAAAAGGGGTTTATTAGGGAATATATTTTATTTGGGGAGTAATCAGTTATTGGGGAAATAACTGTATACTTATAATAACAAAGTTCGACAAATTTTGCAACTATATTTTGAAAAATATTTTAAAAATTTAATTTTAATTTGCAAATCTTAATAAATCAAAATAATCTTTATAATATTAATAAATCAAGTAATATAATTTGGGCTAAATATTTTATATAAATATAGCAATAATATATTTATACTTTATATATCTTAATATTACAATTTTGTACTTTGATTTATTCGAATAGACAATGTATAATTAATTTAACAAAGAAGGAGGTATATATGAGTTATTATGATAGTAGTGAAAATAGGATAAGACGTAAAAAAGTTAGTTCTAAAAATTCACATAAGAGCCCATTTCCAAATAATGTTGAAAAAGAAGAAAATATACACAGTTTAAAAAGAAGTACAAAAAAAGTAAAAAATAGTGAGGATGAAATTAAAAAAGAAATATATTATAGAAAACGAAATAAACAAAGAAAAAAGAGAAATATATTTATAAAAAAAGTTTTAACTTTTATTTTGATGTTAACTTTTGCAGGGGGTATATTTGCAACAGGTGTTGCAGCATTATCTATTGCGGGTACTCCTAAAGTAACTAAGGATTTAGTTTACAATAGCTATACATCTAAAAATATAGTAGATATAAATGAAATACCACAAGATTTAAAAAATGCTATTGTTGCCACAGAAGATAGAAGATTTTACGAACATAATGGAGTAGATATTAAATCTTTAGTAAGATCTGTAGTTAATAATGTTTTAACTGATACCACTCAAGGTGGAAGTACAATAGATATGCAAGTGTCAAAAAATTTACTAACTAACGATACTAAGTCTGTAAAGAGAAAAATTATAGATATAAATAATGCAATTCAAATGAATAAGGTAATGACAAAGGATGAAATATTAGGTACTTATTTAAATAATATTTATTTTGGTAAAGCAAGTTATGGTGTAGCTGATGCTGCAAAAACTTATTTTAATAAAGATGTTAGAGATTTAAACTTAGCTCAGTGTGCTATGTTAGCTGGAATTACTAACAATCCAGCTAGATATATGCAGCATGATGAGGCAAAAAGAAGACAAAAGGTTGTACTTAAGCATATGTATGACTTAGGTTATATAGATAATGATCAGTATATGGATGCACTAAATGATCCAACACCTTTTAAATCAGAAATAGATTAAAGAAAAATACCAATAAGTTAATCTTATTGGTATTTTATCATGTATAGAAAATTTTACTTTTCGTCTTGATATTTAGTTATTTAATATTATAATAAAATATAATGGAGTACTTATGAAACTGATATAAGTAAAAATGATTATAGAGGTGTAAAGATGTTTAAATTTACTTTTGATGAAAAAGAATATATATTAAATGATAATAATTTTGATGAATTAATTAACGATGAAGAAAAACCAGTATCAAATATAAATAAAGATATTATATTAGAATTATTAAATAATTATTCACAAGAAATCGCATTTGATGAAGAATACTATATGGAAGCTTGTCCAAAATGTCTAGCTGGAGTTAAAGAAAAGGAAAAATTCTTCCCATTCTTAGAATATCATTTTTATATTTATACAAAGGATGGAAAATATGTAATCAGTACAATAGATAAAGATTACAAAGGGAAATCATTTAATAAATTATCTAGAGCTAATTTAGTTGATGATAGTTATATTGTAAGTATAATAATGTGTAAACACTGTGAAGATTACATAATACAAATAGAAAATTGTGAAGTTTAATATGTAAAGAGGCATATCTTATGATATGCCTTCTTATATTTTGATAAACTTTATTCTTCAAACATATCACAGCTTGCATTACCGCTGTTTATTTTTACATTATTAGCTTTACATAATTTGTTATCATTGTGAATACATTTTATAGCATCACATCTAATTTGATGGGTATTTATAGGTCTTTGTGAATCTATTCCTATTGAGCTAGTAAATTGTTGATAGTCTTTTTCTTTAAAAGTTGAACAATAAGTATCGTCAATATCGTCAGCAAGCTTTCCATCAATATTTATTCTACCAGCATAACAGTAATTTCCATTGTTATGTATACATCTAGTTGCATCACATCTTAAGTTAGTATCCAATTTTTTAGACCTCCTATACAAATTATATTAAAATTAATATATGTAGGTTAAAATTTTTTATACAATTATTTGTAGAATTTTGAAGAACAATCTGAGCAAAGTATGATTACATCTTCATCTGTTTCTCTGCCTAATTTTTTATTTATATGATACACATCTACATCCTTGGTTGAATTACATTGAGAGCAGGAATGACCGTATTTATTTAATATATTATCTTTGAAAATTTTCCAATATAAGGATTTCCTATAATCTTCATATTTTATTCTAAGGCTAGTTTCGAGGAAATCTAAATATAGATAATCTAAATCATTAGTAGTTAGATTTGTGTGCTCTTGATCAAAATATTTACAGCAATCGCTTGGGACTGGAACTTCATTTGTGATTACACACTTAATATGATATCTATAATTTTCATCAGGACCTTCTAAGTTGAGATGAGAACAGAAAGTACAACAGTTCTTTGGTAATTTTTCTTCTAAAATCTTATTATTGTTATTCATAACAAACCTCCCAATTTTATCGAGTTGTAAAATATTAATTTGAGAATAATTAAAATACGTAAAATTTTATATAAAATACATATTAAAACTCAAGATGAAATATTACTAAAAGAAAAAAATTTAATTTAAAAAAGGTTTTAAAAATAAAAAATCAAACTATATAATAAATAACTATATATGGGTGATAAAATGCAAATATATGATTTTGAAAAACATAGAAAAATAATTAAAGAAGAGTTGAGAAATAGATTAAACAATAATAAAGAAAAAATAAAATTTGTCACACAGGGATATAAAAGAGAAGGAAGTTTACAAAGAGATTATATATATGGTCAAAATAAAGAAATATATAATCTAGAAGAATTAAATAAAAACTTTATTCATATTCAAAATAAGACTATAGGAGTGAAAGATTTAGACTCGAATTATATATATAAAAATATTTCAAATAAAAATTTTGATTTTGATAAATTTGTTAATTGTGATTTTAATCATATAAAGTTTGAAAACTGTTCATTTTGTGGTACTGCTTTTAGTAATTGTAAATTAAAGAATGTATATTTTTCAAATTGTAATTTTGAAAGTGAGCTTGGGATAGCTGTATTATTTAATGAAAATTGTATATTTGAAAATTGTACTTTTCATAAAACAAATTTAAAAAATACAATTTTTGATGATAATAAATTTGTTCTGTGTAAATTAAATTTAAGTAGTTTGAGAAATGTCATATTTAATAATTCTTTAATTGAGAATATTATATTTTCAGATTGTGATTTAAAATCTATGAAAACTATAGAGACAAATATTAATTACTTATCATTTGAAGATGAATATTTGAGTAAGGTAGATGAAAATACATTTGTAGATATTTTAAAATTTGACAAAGATAAAAATACTTATGAGAATATATTTAAATCATACAAAAGTATATCTGCTGTTTTTGAAAAGAATGGATTATTTAATTATTCTGGAGAATATTACTACTTATCAAAGTGTGCAGAAAGAAGATGTTTAAATGGTTTAGAAAAATTGAAATCTAACTTATTTTATTACATCTGTGGATATGGAGAAAGACCTACTTTTGCTCTTATAACTTCTTTAGAAGTTGTATTAATATTTGCTATTTTATATATGTTTTGTGGGCTTTGTATAAATGAAAGAATAATACATTATAATCCAAATATATTGTCTTATTTACCAAGAAAGTTGATGTATATGGATTTGGTAGATTGCTTTTATTTTAGCTTAGCAACATTTACAAGCGTGGGATATGGAGACATTTTCCCAATCGGATATAGTGTGATACTCTCATGTATAGAGATGATACTTGGAGTTACAATGGTTGGTGTTTGGACAGCAACTTTAGCTAGAAAAATAACGAGATAATAATTTTGAAAGGTGCATACTATATGTATGTACCTTTTAAAGTTGTAATAAAATTATATGGTTTTTATTATTATAAAGTAAAAGTTCAATATTAATAATAAAAATAATATATTTTCAATTAAAGTATTATTTTTGGATAAATTTTGTAAATATATATAGGATATGATAAATTATTATTATAAGATATTTTAGGAGGAAAAAATGAAGTTTAGTGAATATAAATATGAAAGACCTAATTATGACATAATCAAAAAATCATTTTTAGAATTAGTAGAAAAAATAAAAGATTCAGCTACTTATGAAGAACAATATAAATATATTCTGGAGTTAAATAAAATAAGAAAACATATTGAAACTATGTCTTCGATAGCATCCATAAGAAATAGTATAAATACAGCAGATGAATTTTACGAAAAAGAAACAGAATATTGGGATGAACATGCTCCTTTATATGAAGAGTTAAACTCAGATTTTTATAAAGTGTTAATAGATTCCAAATTTAAAGAGGAAATAAAAAAAGATTTTAGTGAACAATTTTATAAAATTTGTGAATACTCTTTAAAAGCTTTTTCACCAGAAATAATAGGTGATTTACAAAAGGAAAATAAGCTTATGTCTAAATATACAAAACTTTTAGCGTCAGCAAAAATAAATTTCAAAGGTGAAGAGTTAAATTTATCTGGTCTATATAAATATATGCTATCAGATAACAGAGAAGAAAGGGAAGAAGCCTCAAAAGCATATTATAAATATTTTGAGGACAATGAAGAAAGATTTGATGATATTTATGATCAATTAGTAAAAATAAGACATAATATTGCTAAAAAACTTGGTTTTGATAGTTTTGTAGAGCTTGGATATATAAGAATGGATAGAACAGATTATAATCCAGAGATGGTTGTTAATTTAAGAAAACAAATATTAGAGTTTATAGTACCTCTTTGTAATAAACTATATGAACATCAAGCAAATAGATTAAATTTAGATAAATTAACATATATAGATGAGAATATAGAATTTATAGATGGAAATGCAAATATAAAAGGTGATTCAAAATATATAATTGAAAATGGTATAAAAATGTATAATGAATTATCAAAAGAAACTAAAGAATTCTTTGATTTCATGTTAGAAAATGAATTGATGGATTTAGAAACAAAACATAATAAATCAGCAGGAGGTTATTGTACTTATATACCTGAATACAAAGCACCATTTATTTTTTCTAACTTTAATGGAACAAGTGAAGATATGGATGTTTTAACACATGAAGCAGGCCATGCATTCCAATTGTATATGTCCAGATATATTGAAATGCAAGAAATTAATTTTCCAACTTTAGATAGTTGTGAGATTCATTCAATGAGCATGGAATTTATAACTTATCCTTGGATGGATTTATTCTTTAAAGATGACACTAATAAATACAAATTTGCGCATTTATGCTCTGCTATAAAATTCTTACCATATGGTGTTGTAGTAGATGAATTCCAGCATATTATTTATGAAAATCCTAATATGAGCAAGGATGAAAGAAAAAAAGTGTGGAGAGAATTAGAAAAAAAATATCTTCCGCATAGAGATTATGCTGGCTGTGAAATCTTAGAAAAAGGATGTTGGTGGTTTAAGCAAGGACACATATTTAAAGATCCGTTCTATTATATTGATTATGTCTTAGCTCAAATTTGTGCATTCCAATTCCTAAAGAAAATGAATGAAAATAAAGAGCAGGGCTGGGAAGATTATTTAAGGATATGTGAAATAGGAGGGACAAAGTCTTTCTTAGAAATTGTTAAAACTGGTAACTTAATTTCACCTTTTGAAGATAAATGTATTGAATCAATTATTACCAATTTAGAGGAAAATATAAGTAAGTTTGAGGAAAACTTATAATTAAGTTATAAAAAATAAATACTGTAACATTAATATAAAGAGCAACATGATATTTAATTATTAGATATTATGTTGCTTTTCTTATGACAAAAAAGTAACATTACTGTCAATTTCATATTACAAATTTGTAATCGTAGGTAACAGAGGTGTAACTGTAATTATAAAGTTTAAAATGGTATTATAATAATATAAATAAACAAAAGACATAAAACAATTATTTGATTTTAAAAATATATACTATAAGGAAGTGTTGAGAGATGAAAAGAGGAATTATAACAGTATCATTATTAATGGTAGGATCATTATTTTTAACTCCACTTGCAAATGCAAGTTTTGCAAAAGGTGTTACAGAAAATACTACACCAGTTGAAGTAAAAGAAACAACTGATAAAGTACAATCATCTACTGAAGCTAAAGAGGAAACAACACAAGTACAAGAAGTAAAAGCAGAAGCTCTACCAAAAGAAGAAGCAAAAGAAGAACAAACTGTATCAAAAGAAGAAGTGAAAGAAGATATAAAAGAAGAAGCTAAAGTTGAAGAAACTACTCCAATAGAAGAAGTAGCTACTGAAGATAAAGGTATGACACAAGAAGAAGCACAAGTAATATTAAATAAATATATAAGTGAAGTTGAAAAAGCAGATTTTACTTATACATACCAAGGCGATGAAAATACTTTTAAAGCTATAAAAGAAAAAGGTATAAGAGGATATGTATTTTTACCAAATATAGAAACTGATATGGCATATCTAGTAGATAAAGATAGCGGAAATATATACTTCTTCCACCCATCTGGATATTTTGAATTATTACAATAATATAAAATTAATATAAATAAAAGGGCTGAAAAATACCAGCCCTTTTTGATGTTAAAAAATAAATTTAAAAAAGTGGTTGACATTATGAAAAAATATAACTATCATTTAATTAAATTACAAGATATGGAAAATAAAAGCGATGATAAGAACGAGTAATAATTAAAATAGGAGTAAACAGAAAGTAACCGGTTGATGAGAGGTGCATATTTATTTAATTATGAATACATCTTTGAGCTTCACACTGAAGAGCTTAGCTTGGTAGGATGTGACGTAAAAACACACGTTATAGTGTTAGGGTATTCTACGGAGTACTTATTGAGGTAAGTAATGTAAGTTGCTTATAAACTAAGGTGGTAACGCGAGATAGCTCTCGTCCTTTTGAGGACGAGGGCTTTTTTTATACGTTTTTCCGTATTATAGAAAATATATTTTAAGCTTAAAATAAAGAATTTTTTAAATATTTCGTCTAGTATACAGTATATAGATAAAATTTATTAAATATTTTAAAAATAACAAAGTAGTTGCAACCTTTATTATTTTTTTTATATTATTAAAAATTAATCATATGAAATTATTAAATTTTAGGGGGAAAATAAAATGAATATACCATTAATAATCGTTATATTATACGTAATTATGTTGCTTGGAATTAGTATTGTAGTTTCAAGAAAATCTAAATTAGATGGGGAAGATTTTTTATTATATAAAGGCAAGAATAATACATTATTAACAGCAGTGACAATATCAGGATTAGCCATAGGTGGGGCATCTACAATAGGTATAGCAGAAAATGCATTTTCAGTAGGTTTATCAGCAGGATGGTATAATATGGCCTGGGCATTTGGATCAGTTATGGCAAGCTTTCTTGTTGTAAAAAAATTAAGAAGAAGTGGATTTAATACAGTTACAAAATTAGTAGAATCTATATATGATGAAAAAGCAGGACTTATGATGACGATAACTATGATATTAATACAATGCACAATAATAGCTCTTCAATATATAGCTGGTGGATCTATTTTAGCAAGTCTTTTACCAGATATATTTGATATGAAAACAGCAACATTTTTTAGTTTTTTGATATTTATGTTAGTAGGGTTTGTTGGAGGAATGGGATCTGCAAGTATAAGCAATATTTTAAATATATCACTAATTTACATAGGTGTAATAGTATCTTCTATAGTGGTTTTAATAAACCAAGGTGGATGGGAAGCAGCCAAGCAAATGGCTATAGCCTCACCAGATGTACCATATATGAGTTTAACTTCTGGAATGGGTATCCCAGCAATCATAGCATGGATGATAGTTATGTGTGGTAATACTAATTCTGTACAAGGGGCAATACAAATAGGCTTAACATCTAAAGATGATAAATCTGCAGTAAATGGTTTTAGAATAGGTGCTTTAATAATGATACCAATAGGCTTTATATGTGCAATGCTTGGAGTTGCATCAAAGGCATTAATACCAAATGTTGAAGCAACATTAGCACTACCTATGATTATAATGAGTTTACCACCAGTAATAGCAGGATTAACACTTTCAGGACTTTGGGCAGCAGATATGTCAACAGCATGTAGTATGTTAATTGGATGTTCTACTACAGTTAGTCAAGATATATTTTTTAAGACTAAGTTTGGTGAAAAATTTAAGCATAAATCATTTATGATAAACAAAATAATAATACTTACAGTAGGTCTCTTAACATATATATTATCATCTCAATTAGGAACAATACTTAGTGCTATGAAAGTATCATTATCAATGGCTATAGGTTCTTCAGTAGTAGTGATTGCAGGAATCTGGTGTCCTAAGTTTGCGGGGAAAAGCTCTGGATTCTTTACAATAATATCATCACTATTTGTAGCAGGAGCTTGGCTAGTATCTCCTAGTTTACATGATATATTTAAAGATATAGGATACTTAATGCTACTTGTAAGTTTGACAACATTTATAATTACAAGCTTACTTGAAAAAAATAAAGCTACTAAAATTTTAGAAGATGAAAAAGCTAGCTAAGAATGTAGTAATAAAAAATGATAACTATTTATAAAAAACTATTGATACAATATACAAAGTATAAGGGGGATATTATGGATAAAGTTGAATTAAAATATGGAAAAGAGTTAGTAAGTATTGATGTGGCTGCTGCAAAATCAGTAGAAATATTAAATGAAAAACCTATGAATGAGATAAAAGACTTGAAAAAAGCTTTTATAAAAGGTGTTACTACAGATATGATTAATTCAAAACCATTGAAAGAAGTAATAGATAAAGATGATGAAGTAACGATAGTCGTAAGTGACTTGACTCGTTTATGGCAGAGACAAGACTTAATATGTGAGCTATTAGTTGACTATTTAACTGATGAAATAGGCGTTAAGTGTGAAAATATAGCTGTTGTTGTGGCAGTGGGAACACATAGAAAACAAACAGAGGCAGAGCTTTGTACGATAACATCGAAATCAGTCTATGACAGAGTGAAAGTAGTTAATCATGATTGTGATGCAAAAGATTTAGTATATGTAGGGACAACAAAATCAGGTACAAAGGTATGTGTAAATCCTTTAGTAGTTGATAGAAAAGTAATAATGATAACAGGAACAGTTCATCATCTAATGGCGGGATTTGGTGGAGGTAGAAAAAGTGTTGTACCAGGTGTTGCCGGAAGACAGACTATAAGACAAAACCATATTCAAAGTCTAAGCAAAACGGAAAAAAGATCAGATCCATTAGTAGGAGCAAGAATTTTAAATAGAAATCCTATAAATGAAGATATGAATGAAGCAGCAAAACTTGTAGATGTTGCTTTTGGAATTAATATAGTAGTAAACTCATCATCAAAACATAGCGCTTTAATTTGTGGAGATTTTCATGATGCATGGTTAGCAAGTTGTAAATATGTGGATGATGCATATGGATTGCCGATAAAAAAGGAAGCAGATATAGTTATAGCGAGTTGTGGAGGATATCCAAAGGATATAAATTTATATCAATCAACAAAAACACTATTTAATGCTACAAGAGCAGTGAAAAAAGGTGGAACATTGATAATGCTTGCAGAGTGTAGTGAAGGTAGTGGGTCACCAGACTTCTTTAATTGGATTGAACCATTAAAAAGAGGTATATTAGATGAAGAACTTAGAGAAAACTTTACAATAGGTGGATATGTATTCTATGCAGCATGTGAAAATATTGCAAAATCAAATGTAATGATGTTAAGTAGTATGGCTCCAAATATGGTTAAAGATATGAAAATAACATCTTCTAATAATATAGAAGATTTAATCAGCAAAGTAGACTTTGAAGGGAAAGATGTTTATGTAATACCTTATGGTGGCAATGTCGTTCCACTATTGGAAGAAGATTAAATTTGAGTGGTAATAATCATGAATACACCATTAATAATTGTTATTTTATACAAAATATTATTACTTGGTATAAGTATTGTAGTATTTATGATAAATATTAAAAATGAAAGCTCTTCAATACATCACATAGATGTTTTGAGGAGTTTTTATATATTAAGGATTATAAATTATCTGAATTATGGATAATTTATAATTTCAACATTAGCTCTTGACTAACGGAGGAGTTCGTTATAGACATAAGCGAAGTTAATTTTTTACTATAAAAATTGACCAGATATTTTTTTATTGATACAATTGAGAAAAATATAAAAATATGTTTAAGGGTGGAAGAATGGTTTCAATAATAATTCCAATATATAATGAAGAAAAAAATATAAGAAAACTTCAAGATAATTTATGCAGACTAAAAGGTGACTTTGAAGTAATCTTTTGTGATGGGGGAAGCAAAGATAATACAACTCAATTAATAGATAATAATTATGTACTTTTGAATAGCCCAAAGGGAAGAGCGAATCAAATGAATTATGGTAGTAAGTTTGCTAAAGGAGATATATTATTTTTTCTTCACTGTGATAGTGTAGTAGAAGAAGATGTAATTCTAAAAATTCAAGATGCAGTAGATAGTGGATATGATGTGGGATGCTTAAAAATTGAATTTGATAATCCTATAATATGGATGAAGATTTGTGCTTATATGTCTAATTTAAGAGCTAGTAAGAAAAAAATAGCTTTTGGGGATCAAGGAATCTTTATAAGAAGAGAACTTTTTAATGAGATGGAAGGTATGCCTAGGTTACCAATTATGGAAGACCTGGAATTTTCTTTAAGATTAAAAAGAAGAAAGCATGATATGAAGCAAATTAATAGTAAGATAATAACTTCCTCTAGAAGGTATATGGATAAAGGCATTTTTTATACCATGTATAAAATGAAAAAACTGCAGATTCAATATTTATGTGGAAGAGATATTGAGAAAATAAACAGAGAATATAGGGATGTTAGGTGATAAGATGAGAGAAGCAATTATTGTTTTTACAAGGGTTCCTATTCCAGGACAGACCAAAACAAGATTAGAAAAAATGATTACCAAAGAACAATGTGCAAAGATACATATTAATTTTTTAAAAGATATTAAAAGTACTTGTGATATTTTAAAGAGAGATGTATTTGTGTTTTATACTCCAGAAGATAAAAACAATATTATAAAAAATATATTTGGTAAGGTAGTTAATTATAAAATACAAGAAGGAAATGATTTGGGAGAGAAGATGTTTAATGCAATTAAATATGTACTAAATAAAAATTATAAATCTTGTATTTTAGTAGGGAGTGACATCCCATATATATGCGTTGAGGACTTAGAAAAATCTTTTTTAATTTTAAAAGAAAAAGATATTGTTTTGGGTCCAACAGAGGATAAAGGATATTATTTAGTAGGGATGAAAAAACCAATTAAAGTGATATTTAAGGATATAGAATATGGTTATGGAAATGTATTAAAAAACACAATAGAGACGATTAAAAATGCAAATCTAACTTATAATTTGACTAATGAAAATAGAGATATAGATGAGCCTAAGGATTTAGAATATTTTTATGAAGAAATAAAAAAAGGGAATATAAACAAAGATATGAACACATCTAAATTTATTAAAGAAATTTTTGAGGAGTATAAAAATGTTTAGGATTAGAAATTTAGAAGAATACATAAAAAGAGAAGAGTTTTTAGAAGTACTTAATATACCTAAAAACAGCCATATAAAATTAGAGTTATTAGCTCAAGGTGAATACAATATAAATTATTTATTTGTTCATCCTATGACAAAAGAGAAGTTAATACTGAGGATAAACACTGCAAGTCAAATGAACCTAGATAATCAAATTGAATATGAGTATAAAGCTTTATTACAATTAAAAGATAGTAATAGGACACCAACTCCACTGTATCTAGATAAAAGTAAAAAGTATTTAGAATATGGTGTATTAGTAATGAAATTTTTAGAAGGTGTGCCACTAGATTATACAAAAGACTTAAACATAGTTGCTAATTGTCTAGCAGATATACATAGTGTCAAAGTTGAAGAACATACACATTTACTTTGTCCTAAAAATCCACTACAAGCCATATTAGATGAATGTAATATAATGTTTAAAATTTATTATGAGTCACCTTTAGCATGTGAAGATAAAAAAAATAAAATAAAAAGAATGTTAGAAATTGGACAGAAAAAACTTGAAAATACGGATGCTTATAAAGGTAGAAGATGTATAGTTAATACAGAGTTGAATTCTGGAAACTTTTTAATTAATGGATACAATAAAAATAACTACATAATAGATTGGGAAAAGCCAATTCTTGGTGAGCCAGCTCAAGACTTAGGTCATTTTTTAGCTCCAACAACAACTTTCTGGAAAACAGATATAATTCTTAGTGAAGAAGAAATGTCTAATTTTACAAAAGAATATATAAAAATAGTAAGAGATAGATTTGATATATCAGATATAGAAGAAAGATTAAAGTTATATATTCCTATAACTTGTTTAAGGGGAATTACTTGGTGTGCTATGGCTTGGATTCAATATCAAGATCCTGATAAATTAATAAAAAATGAATTTACAGAGAGAAAATTAGAAGCTTACTTATCAGAAGAATTCTTAAGTATGATAGAAAGAAGATATTTTAAATAAAAAATTTTTAAATGAAAGGGTATGATTATTTTGTTGTACTCTTTTATTAGTTTTATTTATAGAAAAAATCTATATAGCTGTGTTTGTATAGAATAATTTAATTAGAAAAACATTATTACCCATGATAAAATAAACTAGCGAAATAAATATAATATTGGGGAGAAAAATAAAAATGCAAGAAAATACAAATAAAAAACGTGGTTTTTATTCAAAAATAACTATCATATCTTTATTATTAATAAGTGTATTAGTTTATTTATTAGTACCATCTGTAAAAATAATATTAGATAATATTTTTATTATGTTTAAATCAGGTGATTTTACAGTAGTTAGAGAGTTCGTTGAATCTTATGGACCTTATGCAGCAGTAGTATCATTTATGCTGATGATATTACAATCTATAGCAGCACCATTACCAGCATTTCTTATAACATTTGCTAATGCAAATTTATTTGGTTGGTGGCAAGGTGCAATTTTATCTTGGTCTAGTGCCATGGTAGGGGCAGCAATTTGCTTTTACATAGCTAGAATTTTAGGTCGTGATGTTGCCATAAAGTTAACAAGTAGAAAAGGATTACAACAAGTGGATGAATTCTTTTTAAAATATGGCAAGCAAAGCATATTAATAGCTAGACTTTTACCATTTATGTCATTTGATATAGTAAGTTATGCAGCAGGCTTAACAGGAATGAGTTTTTGGGGATTTTTCATAGCGACAGGATTAGGACAATTACCAGCAACTATAGTTTATTCTTATGTTGGTGGAATGTTAACTGGTGGAGCTAAATTATTAGTAAGTGGATTGTTAATATTATTTGCATTAACTATATTAATTTTCTTAATGAAGCAAATATATACTGAAAAGAAAAAAGTTAAAAAAAGTTAAGGTTAATTGATGAGTAGGCAAAATAATGAAAAAGAAAAATATTATTAAATTAATTTTATTTATATCTGTTATAATTGCTATTATTATATTGAATAATCGATATGGTTGGTCTACATATTTAAATAATACAAAAAATTTAGATTTTATAAAACAAATGGTTGATGATAATTTATTTCTAGCTTTAGTGATGTATATAGTACTTACTATTATAGGATGTGTTCTTTTAGCTATACCAGGTGTAACTTTTGCATTATTTGCAGGTTTAATATTTGGCCCTTTATTAGGAATATTTGCATGTCTGATAGCCACAACTATAGGGGCATCTTTAGCTTTTATTGTTGGAAGATTTTTTCTTAAGGATGCAATTAAACCTATGTTAGAAAAAAATAAAACATTAAAAAAGTTACTTTTTAGTGAAAATGAAAAAAGCGATTTAATAATGCTTATGATTACAAGAATGGTTCCTATATTTCCATATAACTTACAAAATTTCGCTTATGGAATTACAGATATAGGTTTTTTGAAATATACAATCTATACTTTTATATTTATGTTTCCAGGAGTATCATTTTTCACTATAGGTTCAGCAGGACTTACAGCTGGTGAGGATAAATGGAGATACTTTACCATAGCTATAATATTAGCAGTTTTAGTAACAGGGTGTGGTATTTTTATACAAAAGAAATATTTAAATGAGGAAGAATGTGAAAATTAATAAATTGTGTTTTAATGAGGGAGATATGAAGGAAGAAGAATTAGGATGTATTCATTGTCAAAAGTGTACTAAAAACTGTGATTTTTTAAAGAAATATGGTATGGACTTAGATGATTTCTCTAGTAGAGATGATTTAGCATATCATTGCTTTTTATGTGGAAAATGTAAGGAAATATGTCCTAAGGATATTGATGGTAGAGAAATTGCTTTGAAAATGAGAAAAAAACATATTAGAAAAAGTAATAATTTACTGAAAGATAAAGACAATACTCTTTTATTAAAAGAAAAAAATCCTTATAAATTCGCCAATTATAAATATTCAAATAAAAAATCAGTATTATTTCCTGGATGTAATTTTATATCTTTCTATCCTAGAACAAGCGAAAAGTTAATAGGCTTACTAAAAAAACATGATATAGGAGTAATACTGGATTGCTGCCAAAAACCTATAGATGAGTTAGGATTAGAAGATGATGCAAATAAAAATTTACAAAATCTAAGAAATAGTATAGAAGAAAATAATATAGAAGAAATTATAGTAGTTTGTCCCAATTGTTATTATTTTTTAAAATCAAAATTAAATATAAAAATTATAACAATATATGATAAGCTGGAAGAATTAAACTTGGGAAAAAGAATAAATAAAATTTCACTTCCTATTTATTATCCATGTCCGGATAGGAAAGATAAATTATTTTTTAATACTATAAAACCATTTATTGAAGGAAATATCCAAGATTCTTTCAAAGATACACAGTGTTGTGGTTTAGGAGGATGCGCAAGTTCAAAAGAAAGGCAAATATCAACGAAATTTGCTAAATCAGTAGGACAAGCTGGAGAAGAAAATTTATATACATATTGTGCTTCTTGTGTAGGGAATTTTAGACGAAATGGATTTTTAAATTCTTATCATTTCTTATCATTAATACTAGATATAGAAGAAGAGGTACCTTTGGGTATGAAATCTTTATTAAATAGAGCGATGTTCAAATTTAAGTAACAAATTATGTAAAATAAAAAGGTTTTATAAATTACAAAGTAATTAACTTTTGTAATTTGAAATATATTTTAGACAGATATTGGAGGAAAGAAATGAAGAGAAAAATTATAGCAATACTAATGATGTTAATTATGACACTATCTCTTGTAGCATGTGAAAAAAGTAGCAAAACAAGTGCTAATGTTGACGAGATGACTTATGAGCAATTATTAGAAGAAGCAAAAGGATCTACAGTTACATTTTATGGATGGGGTGGAGATGAAGATTTAAATGCATGGTTAGATGATGTTTTTGCACCAGAAATGAAAGAAAAATATGACATAACAATGGAAAGAGTTCCAATGGATATTGATCAAGTTTTAAGTCAGTTATCTGGTGAAATTCAAGCTAGTAAAGAAGATGGTAGTATCGATATGATATGGATAAATGGTGAAAACTTCAAATCAGCAAAAGAGAATAACATGCTTTATGGATCATTTTTAGAAAAACTACCAAATGCCAAAAAATATCTTGATTTAAATTCTGATGAAAATAAATATGATTTTGGTTATGAAATAGAAGGTTATGAAGCACCATATGGAAAAGCTCAATTAGTATTTATGCATGATAGTGCTATTACAAGTAATGTACCAAAAAACACAGAAGAACTTTTAGAATTTGCTAAAGCAAATAAAGGAAAAGTTACTTATCCAGCTTTACCTGATTTTACAGGAAGTGCTTTTGTACGTAATATAATATATGATATATGTGGATATGAACAATTCCAAGACATGAAGGCTGATAAAGAAACTGTAAAAAAAGCCATACAGCCGGCTATTGATTATTTAGTTAAATTAAATCCTTACTTATGGAATGAAGGAAAGAGCTTCCCAGCAGACTCAACTCAATTAGATAATATGTTTATGGATAAAGAAGTAGTAATGTTTATGAGTTATGAGCCTTACTCAGTAGCAAGTAAAATAGAAAAAGGAAGCTATACAGATACTACTGAAACTTTTATATTTGATAAAGGAACAATAGGAAATACAAACTATATGGCAATAGCTAAAAACTCTGGAAATAAAGCTGGTGCTATGGTTGCGATAAATGAAATGATAAGTGCAAAAATGCAAGCATCTAAATATGATGCAATTAAAACTTTACCTGTAGTTGATAATTCTAAATTATCTGATGAAGAATCTGAAATGTTTGATAAAGTTGATTTAGGAAAAGGTACACTTTCTCAAGAAGAGTTATTATCAAAAAGGCTTCCTGAAATGCCAGCAGATTTAGTTCCAATAATAGAAGAAATATGGTTAGAAGAGGTAGTTGGAAAATAATGAGTAAAAAGTATACACCCTATTTACTTTTACTACCACAAATTTTACTTTTGATTATATTTGCAATAGGACTTATAAATGGAATCACCCAAAGTTTAGGGGTGATTCCTACTTTTGGTTTAAGAGAACCCACATTAAATTACTATAAAGAAGTTCTTACATCAAAAGAAATGTTAAAGTCAATTTTATTTAGTTTATATATTTCGTCAACTTCTGCATTATTTGCAGTAGTTATAGGAACTTTAATTTGTATGATTATTGTAATGAACCCAAAAGCAGTAAAGATATATGAGAAGTTAGTACAAATACCAATCGTGGTACCTCATGTGGTAGTAGCAATTTTTATATTAAATATATTTTCAAAAAGTGGACTTTTATCAAGGAGTCTGTCAGTTTTAGGATTAATATCTAGTCAAGAACAGTTTATAAATTTAGTATATGACAAATATGGAATAGGAATTATTTTAGCATACTTATGGAAGGAGATACCTTTCATTATTTATTTTGTACTATCTATTATGGCTAATATAAATGATACTTTGGGAGAAGCCGCTATAAATTTAGGTGCTACTAAATGGGAAACATTTAAAAGGATAACATTACCTTTGTGTAAAAATACTATTTTAAGTGGATTTTTAATTATTTTTGTATTTGCACTAGGTGCTTATGAAATTCCACAGTTATTAGGACCAACATTACCAAAGGCATTACCGGTATTATCCTATGTTCAATATATACATCCAAATTTACAAAATAGACCATATGCTATGGCGCTAAATGGAATTATTATAATAATTTCTTTGATAGCTGCTATACTTTACTATAAACTGATAAAAAATAATATTTCATCGTTAAAGGAAAATATAAATGAAAATAATAAGTAAGGATAATAGTAATAAATATAAGGTATTATTAGCTATTTTAGCGATTTGTATCTTATTACCTTTATTAAATATAATAATTTGGTCATTTACAGAGAGATGGTCTTGGCCACATTTATTTCCAGAAACATATTCTTTAAGAGGTCTTACGGAGATATTTGGTAGAAAAAATGAAATGATACAACTTTTTATGTCTAGTATAATTCTTTCTATAATAGTTGCAATTTTTTCTGTAATAATCGGATTGATGACTGCTAGAGCTTTTGTATTTTATGATTTTAAATGGAAAAATCAAATTTATTTTGCTTCAATATTGCCTTTTTTAATACCTTGTACAGTATTTGCCATGGGGATTCATGTAACTTTTATAAAACTAGGTTTGAGTAATACTATGCTTGGTGTAATAATAGTTCATTTGATATATTCACTTCCGTATGCAACTAGACTTTTGATTGATGGAACTCAAGCTGTTGGAACAAAATTAGAAGAACAAGCAAAAGTATTAGGTGCAACTACCTTTCAGGCTTTTACAAAAGTAACTTTGCCAATTTTATCTCCAGTGATTTTATCATCTCTTAGTATGTCTTATATTGTTTCTTTTAGTCAATATTTTTTAACATTACTAATTGGAGGAGGGAAAATAAAAACATTTACTATAGTAATGTTTCCATATATAAGTGGCGGAGATCGAAACATAGCAGCAGCTTATACTTTAGTATTTTTAGGAATAACTATGATTATATTTAGTTTCTTTAATTATATAGTATCTAAATTTAATAAAAATATAAGCACTGATTTTTATAGTATATAGAAAATAGGTGGAATAAATGAGTTTAAAGTTAGAAGACATAAGAGTTAATTTACAAGGTAATGAAATTTTACATAATATTAATTTAAACGTAGAAAAAGGAGAATTTATATCTCTTCTAGGTCCTTCTGGATGTGGAAAAAGTACTTTATTAAAAAGTATAGCAGGACTTAATCATCTAGAAGGTGGTAAAGTAATTTTATTTGGAAAAGAAATCCAAAATATGCCTCCTGAAAAAAGAGGAACAGTTATAGTATTCCAAGATTTAAGATTATTTCCTCATTTATCAGTAGAGAAAAATATTTCTTTTGCCATGGATATAAAAAAAATTCCTAAGAAAGAGCAAAAAGAAGTAGTAAGGAGACTTCTTAAAGATGTTCAGTTAGAAGGTTTTGAAAATAGAAAAATAAGAGAAATGTCTGGAGGTCAATTACAAAGAGTGGCTCTTGCTAGAGCTCTTGCAGCAAATCCTAAAATATTGCTATTAGACGAACCTTTTTCGGGATTAGATGAAAAATTAAGAGCAGAAATGGGACAACTTGTAAAAAATATCCAAAGAAAAAAGAAAATAACTATGATTTTAGTTACCCATGATAAAAATGAAGCATTGCAGCTTTCTGATAAAATTGCATTAATGATCCATGGAGATATTATACAATATGATAATCCGTATAAGATATATAAAAAACCTTTATCGAGAGAAGTAGCTGATTATTTTGGAACAAACAATTATTTTACTGGGAAAGTTTATAATAAAATATTTAAGTGTGATTACTTTGATACAAAGTGTAATATAGAAGATGGAAACTATAATGCTATGGTTAGATCCTCATCTATTATATTAGATGATAAGAAAAGTGATTTTAATATAAAAGAAATTAGTTATCTAGGTGATTTTGTGGAGATTATTTTGACTAATGAGGATATGAAGATTTTAGTTAAAACTAGTTCGGATGTTTTATCTAGTGACTATTTTAAAACAAATAACAAAGTTGGTATTAAAATAAAAGAAGAAGATATTTGCTTCTTTAAAAATTTATAATGAAGAGGTATATTTATGAAAAATGTGATATTTGACTGTGATAATACTTATGGAATAGCAGATTGTGATGTGGACGATGGTTTAGCGCTAATTTATTTATTGGGAAATAAAGAAGTTAATTTATTAGGTGTAACAACTACATATGGAAATAATAAGGTAGAAGTAGTATATCCAAATACTTTGAAAATGGTTAAAGATTTAAAAGTAGAAAATCTAACTATAAAAAAGGGTGGAGTAAACCCAAAAGATTTGAATAATGAAGCTAGTGATTATTTATTAGAAATGGCTAATAAGTATAATGGAGAGTTGTCAATACTGGCAACAGGATCTTTAACTAATCTTTATGGTGCGTATTTAAAAGATAATACTTTTTTTGATAAAGTAAAAGAGATAGTTTTAATGGGAGGAATAACTGAACCATTAATTTTTGCAAAAAGGCAAATGAACGAATTAAACTTCTCATGTGATCCTATTGCTACATATACAGTTTTAACTAGAGGAAAAAATGTGTCTGTAATAACTGGAAATAATTGTCTTAAGGTACTTGTGACTAGAGAGGATTATGAAAGAGAGTTAAGTGATTATTCTAATCCTATAGTTAATTATATTAAAGAAAAAGTTGATTATTGGTTTGATTATAACTTAAATAACTATGGAATAGATGGTACTTATAACTGGGATGTGACAGCAGCTACTTATCTTATGAGACCTGAAGTTTTTAGAAATGAAAGATTTAAGATGAAAGTAAGTATGGATGATTTAAAAACTGGTTTCTTAAGAGAGAATGATGATAATAACTGTGTTTTAAATCTTCCTGTTATAGATAAAGAGGAAGAATATAATAATGATATTTATAGTAATTGGAAGAACGTTAAAATATAGAATTAAATTATTTATATAATTACATTCGTATATAGACATGTTAATATAATAATCATATATTTTATTCTAAGATTGCTGTTAGCATATATAATTCTTAAGTTTTTAATTGATTTTTATATACCAATAAGTTATAAATTTTGATCTATACCCTGTGATGAGTAAATTTATTACCAGAAGTATCATTGTAGTAGTTATATCAGTGAAAATAAAATAATATTAGAAGAACTTCATTTCTTATAAATTTATATAAGCAATGAAGTTTTTTATTAACCATTAGTTAATAAAATTAAACTAATACTTAACTATACATCTATTGTTTACATATTTTTTCATGAGTATAATAAAAATATAAGATCTTATAAATAAAAATTAAGGGAGAATAAAATGGAATTACCTATTGGACAAGTTATATATAAATTAAGAAAAGAAAAGGGAGTAACACAAGAAGCATTAGCAAAATCTGTAGGTGTATCTGTGGCTGCTGTATCTAAGTGGGAGAGTAAAAATTCTTATCCAGATATCACGATTTTACCTTCTATTGCTAGATATTTTAACACTAGCATAGACAATCTTTTAAATTATAAAATAGAAATATCAAATGAAGAAGTAATGGAATTAGTAAAAAAGGCTGCACAAATATTTGAAAAAGAAAGTGTAAAAAAAGCAGTGAGTACATGTGAAGAATACTTAAGACAATATCCCAATAATATGTTTTTAAAATTTAGAATAGGATCTTTATATATGATGTCTATGTCAAGTAGTAAAGATGAGGAAGAAGCTAAAATAATACTTAAAAAAGCAATAGGATTATTAGAAGAGTCTTCAAAAAGTGATGATAAAGAAATCTGCGAAGTATCTAAATATAGTTTAAGTGGTTTATATTCAATGAATAATGAGTATGATAAAGCAGAAGAAATCTTATTAAGTTTGCCAAAGGTGACAGCTGACAGAGATGATATGTTAGTTAGTCTTTATATTAATCAAAAGAAAGATGAGGCAGCAATAAAGCTTTTAAGGAACTTAACATATAAAAAGTTGAATAATTTAAAAATATCTTTAGATAGTTATATAAGTTTATTTGCTCAGGATAATAACTATGAAAAAGTAAAGGAGATATTAAAATTAGAGGAAAAACTTATAGATATTTTTGATGTATGGAGTGTATATGGAATAAGCATAAGCCTTATTTATAGTGAAATATATGCTAAAGAAAAAAATATCGTGAAGACCATAGATTATATTGAAAAATTACTTGAATACTATGAGAAGGATTATAATTTTGAAAATCATTTATTGTTTGATGGTATAGAGCTGAACAAGGGTGTTCACTCTAAAACATATCTTCTTATGAGTTTTAAGAAAATAATACTAGATGAAAAATATGATTTTTTAAGAAATGACAAAAGATTCGATGATATAGTAAGAAAATTAGATGAATTAGGCTAAAACTATTATTATTTTATATTTTATTTAAGATAATTTTTAATTATTTCTATTATTTTTTCACTTATTTTGCATTTAATCATGTGTTTGTAATTATTTTCTATTCAATATTTTGTGAAGTTTATTAAATGGTATGATAAGGACGATATTTATGGTATTATGAATAGATAAGAAAAATAAATAATTATTTGATATACAAATATAGAATTTAAGAAAACCTAGCCTTACAATAAGGTTTATTTAGCACTAGAGGGGAGATTCTAAAAATGATAAAAGAGCAAATAAGAGATCAAATTATAAAAGACTTAATTGATGATAACATTATAGATATGTTTCAGCATAATATTAGGCCTATTAATCAGCTTATGTCTTATTATCGTTGTGCAATTATGGAAGTAGAGACGAAATTTAAAGTATTAGATGAACAATTTTCTCTTCAATATGATAGAAATCCAATAGAAACAATAAAATCAAGATTGAAATCACCAGAAGGGATAGTTAAAAAATTAAAAAGAAAAGATTTTACATTTTCTGTAAAATCTATAGAAGAAAATATAAATGATATTGCAGGTGTAAGGGTTATCTGTTCTTTTCCTGAAGATATATATTTACTGGCAGAATACCTATTGCAACAAGATGATGTAAAGTTGATTGAGGTAAAAGATTATATAAAAAATCCTAAGCCTAATGGATATAGAAGTTTGCATTTAATCATAGAGGTACCAATTTTCCTAGCAAATGAAAAGAAAAATATGAAAGTTGAAGTTCAACTAAGAACTATAGCTATGGACTTTTGGGCAAGTTTAGAGCATAAATTATCTTATAAGAAAGATATACCAGAAGAAAAGACAGATATATTATCTAAAGAACTATTTGAATGTGCTGAAATTAGTGCAGATCTTGATAGCCGTATGGAGAAAATAAGAAATAGTATATTAAAAAATAACTGGTAATTATCAAATTTAAGTCGTATGAATTTATATTCATATGACTTTTTGCTTACTAGAATATTAATCTAATTGGTTTATTAAATATTTAATCTACCTTCAGTTAAGGTTAAATTAAGGGTATTGGATTATAATATAGTAAATATTTACATATATCACAGATATAAAACAAATAAAAAGGAGTAATATTAATTATGAAAAAAAAGAATAAAAAAACTAATAAACCTAATAAACCTAAGAAACCTGTGGTTTTAGTATTATACGGAATATCTATTGTTTTAAGTATTTACGCAATATTTACAATATATAATTCATATACGTATATATCAAGTCTTGTACCTCAAGGTCTTGTAATAAGCGATGAACTAGAAAGTGTAATAGCTTACTTTGGAAATACTTGTATACCATACATATTCTATTCAATATCTATATGGTCAATAGGATATATTATAAGTAAATTAGATTATATAATATGTGAAACAAAAAGAGATAATAGAGAAGATATAAAAGAAGAAATTATAATTACAGACTCTGATGAAAAATAAGTAAAAATATAACTGATTAGTCTTTAGTTACAAAATATAATGATGATAAAAATGAGAAGTGTAAGCTACTTGAAAATATAGGTGAGTTTATAAAGTAATTCAAAATTTGTATTAATTTTTATTGTAACTCACCCTAAAATAGTAAAATTGCACAAGAAATACAGTTGAAAAATTAAAAAATATTGTTAAAAAAGTTACCAGTATATCGAAAACATTGGTAACTTTTTTATAATTTATGGTAAAATTATTGTTAATGATAAAATTTATATAAAAACTGGATTATTTTAAATAACTATTAAAATAAGGAAGGATTAAAATGAAAAAAATATTAGTATTAGCAGAAAAACCTTCAGTAGGAAGAGATATTGCTAGGGTATTAAATTGTAATAAAGATAAAAATGGATATATAGAAGGAAATAAATATATTGTCACTTGGGCATTAGGACATTTAGTTACTTTAGCTAATCCAGAGACTTATAGTGATAAATATAAATCTTGGAATATGGAAGATTTACCAATACTTCCAAATAGATTAAAAACTGTTGTTATCAAAAAAACATCTAAACAATTCAACATAGTAAAAGCGCAATTAAATAGAGATGATGTATGTGAAGTTGTAATAGCTACAGATGCAGGAAGAGAGGGTGAGCTAGTAGCTAGATGGATAATAGAAAAATCTCACATTAAAAAACCATTAAAACGTCTTTGGATTTCATCTAGTACGGATAAGGCTATTAAAGAAGGATTTTATAAATTAAAAGATGGAAGAGAGTATAATAATTTATATTACTCAGCAATTGCTAGAGCAGAAGCTGACTGGTTAGTAGGTATAAATGGAACTCGTGCATTAACTACAAAGTACAATGCACAACTTTCTTGTGGTAGAGTTCAAACACCAACACTTGGTATGATTTTAAAAAGAGAAGATGAAATACGAAAATTTGTATCTAAAGAGTACTATTCTTTAGAAGCATCTACTAAAAAAGGAAGTTCTACTTTAAGATTAAGCTGGTATGATAAGAAAAATAATAATACTACATCTTTTAATAAAGAGAAAATAGAAAACATATCTAAAAAACTAAATAATAAAACTATTGAAATTATAGATGTTAAAAAAGTTGAGAAGAAAAAATATTCTAAGTCACTTTATGATTTAACAGAATTACAAAGAGATGCAAATAAAAAATTTGGTTTTTCTGCAAAAGAAACTTTATCTATTATGCAAAGATTATATGAACATCATAAAGTTCTCACATATCCAAGGACAGATTCTAGATATTTAACGAATGATATAGTAGATACTTTAAAAGATAGAATAAAAGCTGTAAATGTAAGTGATTATTCGAAAATTTGTAATAAGTTATTAAAGACTAATATAAAAGGAAATAAATCATTTATTGATAACTCAAAAGTTACTGATCACCATGCTATAATACCTACTGAAGAAAGAGTATTTTTAGGTGATTTAAGTGATAAAGAAAGAAAAATTTATGATTTAGTAGTAAAAAGATTTTTAGCTGTACTTTGTCCTCCTTTTGAATATATTGAAACAATAATTACTGGAGAGTGTGAAGGAGAAATATTAAAAGCTAAAGGAAATAAAATCATAAACTTAGGATATGCAGAAACTTATAAAGAGGATGAAGATGAAGTATTAGATAGTATTCCAGAAATTTTGGTAAACGATATATTAAAAATAAATCAAGTAACTATAAAAAGTGGAAAGACCAACCCTCCACCGTATCTAAATGAAGGAAGTTTACTTACAGAAATGGAGAAAAATAATTTAGGAACAGTTGCTACAAGAGCTGATATAATAGAAAAATTATTTAATACATTTTTAATAGAAAAGAAAAATAACAAAGAAATACATATAACATCTAAAGGAAGACAGCTTTTAGACCTAGCACCTGATAAATTAAAAACACCATCCTTGACAAGTGAGTGGGAAACAAAACTTACAAATATTTCAAAAGGAAAAGCTAATAAAGATAGCTTTATTGAAGAAATAAAAGATTATACAAAAACAATTGTAAAAGATATAAAAAATAGTGATAGCAAATTCAAACATAATAACTTGACTAAAAATAAATGTCCGAACTGTGGAAAATTCATGTTAGAAGTAAATGGTAAAAAAGGAAAAATATTAGTATGCCAAGACAGGGAATGTAATACAAGAAAAACTGTATCTCAAATTACTAATTCAAGATGTCCGAATTGCCATAAAAAGTTAGAGCTTAGAGGGGAAGGTGACAAAAAAGTATTTGCATGTTCATGTGGATATAGAGAAAAACTTTCAGCATTTAATAAAAGAAAGCAAGAAGAAAAGAAAACGGGCTCTAAAAAAGATATACAAAAATATTTAAAAAATCAAAATAAAAATGAAGAGGCTTTCAATAATCCGTTTGCAGAAGCTTTATCAAAGTTAAATAAATAGCTGGGAATATAAGGTGATTTTACAAAGTTTATATAATATATACAAATGAAGAGGGATACGTATGAATAATTTAAGTACAAGAGCTTTGTTAATAATAGATATATTAAAAAGCTTAAAGCATCCAGTAAGCAGTTTAGCTTTAAGTGAGGAAATTGGATGTTCAACCAAAACTATTCAAAGTGAAATCAAGGATATTAATAAGCAACTTAAGGATACAAAGATTATTTCTATTAGGGGAGTAGGATATAAATTAGAAGGAAAAATTGATGTGACTGAGTGTAATAATAATCATATAGGAAATATAGACAGGATAGAATTTATAATAAAGACTATGCTTAATCTAAATTCTAAAGAAGGAAAAACTATTAAGATAGAGGAGCTGGCAGACTCTATGTTTATAAGTGTTTCTTCAGTAAAAAATGATCTAAAAGAAGTAAAAGAAATTCTGTCTAAATATAATGTTAATATTATTTCTAAACATAAATATGGCTTAGGAGTAGATTCTGGTGAAGAAGAAATTATTAAGTGTATTGTAGATTTGTGCAATAGAAAAGATAATGAACTTGTATTACAAGATTTTCTAACATCAGATGTAAGTGAAAACTTATTTAACTTAAAAAATAAGATATTACAGTTTTTAGACATAGAAGGCTTAATTTTAAGTGATGTAGAATTTAAAAACTTATGTAGCACAATATTTGTACGATTAAGTAGAAGTAATTATTTTGATAATGATAGATTTATAGGTGAATATATAAAATCTTATAAAATAAAACGCGATAAGATTATGAATGATGATATAAATAAAGAAAAAATAACTAATGCCATAAATTCTTTTTGTAAAAATCTTAAATTAGCTACAGCTATAGATATTAGTAAAGATGATTTTTTTGTAGAGTGTTTATATAATCATATTAATAGTCTGATAAAAAAGGATAAACTAGGAATTAGGAATTATAATGTAGTTAATAATGATATTAAAATTAATTACCCTTATGCTTATGAACTGGCCAAGATAGCTAAAAAGACTATTGAAAAAGAACTTGATTTAATAATTAGTGAAGATGAGATTTCTAACATTGCTGTTCATGTTGGAGGAGCTATTGAAAGACATTCTAGTAGTAAAAAAAGGAAAGTTTTTAGAGTTATTATTGTTTGTGCATCAGGCGCTGGAACTTCTATGCTTATAAATACTAAGTTACAACAACTATTTAAAGATAGGATAGAAATTAAAAAAATAATACCATCTTATTTAATCGATTATATTAATGCTAGAGATGTTGATTTTTTAATATCTACTATGCCTTTAGATTTTGATAAAATACCAGTTATAAATGTTTCTCCTTTTTTAACAAAAAAAGAAATAAAGATAATAGAAAAATTTATGGATACTGGATATGTTTATGAAGAAGTAAATATAAAAGATTTTTTTGATAGAGATTTATTTTTTACAAATCTAGAATTTGATAAAAAAGAAGAAGTTTTAGATTTTATGAGTGATGCACTTTTGAAAAAAGATTTAATTGATTTTGAAATGAAAAATTCATATTTTGAGAGAGAGAATATTGCTACTACTGAAATTGGAAATATGGTAGCTATGCCTCATGGATCTAAAGGAAATATCAAAGAAAACAAAATTGTAGTAGGAATATTAAAACAACCAATAAACTGGGAGTATGGAAAAGTTAGACTTGTAATTATGTTAGCATTAAATAATGAAAAAATACTTGATTATGAGCAAGTATTCTCAGATATCTATAATAAACTAGATACTACTTCTAAAGTGGTAAATATATGTGAAAATAAAAGTTATGAAAAGTTCATAAAGCTATTTTAACTAATTTTACTTTGTTAATCTAAATTTATTATAAAAATAAATAATAGTTAAAAAGTAAATTTAGTTTTAAAATAAATTAAGTTAAATTTCTCTTTTAATTAAGAGAAATTTTTTGTCTTTTTGGGAAACTGTATTTTTATTATTATGGTATTAGGATAACAAATAAACAAATGAGTAAAATAATATATAGACAAAATAAAGGAGGAAAATAAAGTGATATATACTGTAACTTTAAATCCATCTATTGATTATGTTATAAAGCTTGATCATTTGAATAATGGTAGTGTTAATAGGGTTTCTGAGGAAAATGTTTATCTAGGTGGTAAGGGAATAAATGTTTCGAGGATTTTAAAAACTCTAGGATATGATAACATAGCAACTGGATTTGTGAGCGGTTTTACAGGAGACTTTATAATAAACTCTCTAAATGAGTTAGATATTAAATCAGATTTTATAAAATTAGAAAGTGGATTTACAAGAATAAATGTAAAGATAAAAAGTGATGAAGAAACAGAAATAAATGGTCGAGGTCCACATATAAGTGAAGAAAAATTAAATGAGCTATTTAATAAACTAGATAAATTAAAAGAAGATGATATATTAATTTTAGCTGGAAGTATACCATCAACATTAAATGAAAATTTATATGAGGTAATTATGGATAAAGTTAAAGCAAGTAAAGCAAAAGTTGTAGTAGATGCAACTAAAAATTTATTGATGAATGTATTAAAACATAATCCATTTTTAATAAAACCTAATAACCATGAATTAGAAGAAATTTTCAATGTAAAGCTACATAATGAAGAAGATATTATTATATATGCAAATAAATTGAAAGATATGGGTGCGAAAAATGTTTTAATATCTAGGGGAAAAGATGGAGCCTTATTAGTGACAGAAGACAATAAAGTATATTTAAGTAATGTTCCAAAGGGAAATGTAATAAATTCTGTTGGAGCAGGCGACTCTATGGTTGCCGGTTTTGTATGTGGATACTTAAATACTAATTCTTATGAAGAAGCATTGAAACTGGGGGCTGCTAGTGGAAGTGCAACAGCATTTTCTTCTGATTTAGCTAAAAGAGAGTTTATTGATGAATTAGTTAATCATATAAATATTGAAAGGAAAGAAATATAATGAGAATAGTAGATTTAATAAACAAGAATTCCATAAGTTTAAATTTAAATTCAAATAAAAAGCAAGATGTAATTGATGAATTAGTTGATTTAGTTTATAAAAGTGGAAACTTAAATGATAAAAATGAATATAAAGAAGCAATACTAGCTCGTGAGGAGCTAAGTACAACTGCAATAGGTGAAGGAGTTGCCATACCTCATGCAAAAAATAAATCTGTGAATAAAGCTACTTTAGCAGCAGGTATATCAAAAGAAGGAATAGACTATGAAGCATTTGATGATAGTTTATCTCATTTATTTTTTATGATAGCTGCACCAGATGGAGCAAATGATACTCACTTAGAAGTTTTATCAAGATTATCTACAATCTTAATGGATGAAGAGTTTAGAAAAAATCTTATAAACTCAATTTCTATAGAAGAATTTTTAAGTTTAATTGATGAAAAAGAAAAAGAAAAGTTTCCAAAAGAATGTGAAGAGGAAGTTTCAATAAAACAAAATAATAGTAAATTACCTAAGGTTCTTGCAGTTACAGCTTGCCCAACAGGAATAGCTCATACATTTATGGCTGCAGAAAATTTAACTCAAAAAGCAAATAGTAAGGGTATATCTATAAAAGTTGAGACTAATGGTTCAGCTGGTATTAAAAATGCTTTAACTAAAGAAGAGATAGAAAATGCAACATGTATAATTGTAGCAGCAGATAAAAATGTAGAAATGTCAAGATTCAATGGGAAAAAAGTAATAATTACAAAAGTTGCCGATGGTATACATAAAGCAGATGAACTTATAGATAGGGCTATAAATGGAGATGCGCCAATATATCAATCTTCTAAAAGTGAATCTATTGAAGAATCTTCAAATGAAAAAGAAAGTATAGGAAGACAATTCTACAAACATCTTATGAATGGTGTTTCTCATATGCTACCTTTTGTAGTAGGTGGGGGGATACTAATAGCATTAGCCTTTTTATTAGATGATTATTCAATAAATCCAGCTAATTTTGGTATGAATACTCCTATAGCAGCTTTCTTTAAAACAGTAGGAGGTCAAGCATTTGGATTTATGTTACCAGTTCTAGCTGGATATATAGCTATGAGTATAGCTGATAGACCAGGTTTAGCAGTTGGTTTTGTTGGAGGTATAATAGCAAGTAGCGGTTATACTTTTTCAAATATAATGAATTTTAGTGAAGCATCACCAGTAAGCGCAGGATTTTTAGGAGCTTTATTAGCAGGATTTATAGGTGGTTATTTAGTATTATTACTTCGTAAATTATTTGATAATTTACCAGCATCTTTAGAAGGTATAAAACCTGTATTATTATATCCTGTTTTTGGTATATTATTAATAGGTTTAATTATGGTCAGTATAAATCCAGTAGTTGGTTCTATAAATACAGCTCTTAACAACTTCTTAGCTTCAATGAGTGGAACAAGTAAAATTTTACTTGGAGCAATACTTGGAGCTATGATGGCTATTGATATGGGCGGTCCATTTAATAAAGCGGCATATGTATTTGGTACGGCACAACTTACAGTAGTAAATGCTGGTCCAGAACAATTTGCTATAATGGCAGCAGTTATGATAGGTGGGATGGTTCCTCCTATTGCTATAGCTCTTGCTACAACTTTCTTTAAAAATAGATTTACAGAGAGTGAAAGAAAATCAGGTATTGTAAATTATGTAATGGGATTATCATTTATAACTGAAGGAGCAATACCATTTGCAGCTGCAGATCCATTACATGTACTTCCAGCTTGTGTTGTTGGGTCTGGACTTGCAGGAGCATTATCTATGGCATTTGGATGTGGTCTTAGAGCACCACATGGAGGAATATTTGTATTGCCTACTATAATAAATCCTTTAATGTATTTAGTAGCTTTAATTATAGGATCAGTAGTAGGAGCAGTATTACTTGCGATACTTAAGAAACCTTTAGAAAAGTAAAAGATAATTAAATAAATTTTAATGAAAATGACAGGAGGAATATCCTGTCATTTTTATATTGTTTGGAATTTTAATTTTTAGAAAATAGTTAATAATAAAAAGGAACAAATTAGTAAAGGAGTTTTTTATGAGTAAATTATTAGGGGATTAAGTATCAGATCAAATAATTAAATTAATAATAGATAATGATTGTAAACCAGGAGATAAGCTGCCAAATGAATATGAACTTGCAGAAAAATTAAATGTTAGTAGAAGTACGGTAAGATAAGTTTATACATGGGGATGCAAACTTAGTAACTGTAGAAGACGTGGAAAATTTAATGAGTAATGGCGTTGGGAAAATATGTAGATAATAAATCAAAACTCTATTATTTGAATATAATTTCAAATAATAGAGTTTTTGTCATAAAATATATTTTTGTGTCAAGTAGGAATTTTTTACATAGAATATAACACAAGCGTTTTTAGTGATAACTAGTAGAATATATTTTTATAGGAGGTATGAACTATGAAGGTAATTGATGTAAGTCATCACAATGGTGTAATTGATTGGAAAAAGGTTAAGGATGATGGTATAGAAAGTGTTATAATACGTACAGGATTTGGAACTACTTATACTGACAATCGCTTTATTGATAATATTACAGGTTCAATTAAAGTAGGATTAAAAATTTGAGTATATTGGTTCCCGTATGGATGTGGAAATGACCTTGCATTAAAAAATGCACAAAAATGTATTAGCTTGATTGAGCTGTATAAACAAAAAATCACATTAGGAGTATCAGCAGACGTTTATACAAATCAAGATTATTATAATAATAAATTTGATATGAATGTTTTAAAAAAATATCATTTATGAATTGCTAGTTATAGATCTGAAAAACCTAATTATGATTTATTTATGTGGCAATATTCAAATAAAGGAAGCAAAGGAAAAGAAGTATTTACTGTTCAATTTATTTTAAAATCATTAGGATATAAAGGGAATAATGAAGAATAACTATCTTTACATAGTAATTTTGGAGAAAATACAGAGTATGCAGTAAAATCTTATCAAATAGATAAAAACTTAAGCATAGATGGTATTGTTGGTACTGCTACATGGAATAGATTGTTAAAATAAATTTATATCAATGTGGAGAAACAAAAGAAATCTATTTGTAGAAGTATATATAAGAATGTAATTAAAAATTTATTAATTTAATAAAGAACACCTCTTTGATTAAAGGGGTGTTTTTTCTTTCAAAAAAATCTATTCTATTGAAAATGTATACAAAAAAAGAATGAAAAAATAATAAAAAATAGCCTATATAAAAACAATTATATGTAAGAAAAATAAAATTAATTGAAAATACTTTCAAAAAAATTTTTTTTGTTGAAAACATTTTCTGAAAATCATATACTGTATTTGTAAGTAGTTATTAGGAAGGAGAAAGGATATGAAGGATAATTTAGAGCAATTAAAAAATAATTTAATTGTATCTTGTCAAGCATTACCACATGAGCCTTTACATTCTTCATTCATAATGGGACGTATGGCGAAGGCAGCCAAAGAAGGTGGAGCTGTTGGAATTCGTGCCAATACTAAAGAGGATATCGAGGAAATAAAAAGAAATGTGGATCTTCCAATTATAGGTATCGTAAAACGAGATTATGATGATAGCGATGTTTATATAACGCCTACAATGAAAGAAATAGACGAACTTATGGAAGTTAAGCCAGAAATTATAGCTCTAGATGCAACTGTTAGCTTAAGACCTAATGGAACTACATTAGATGAGTTTTATCATGAAATTAAGAGTAAGTATCCAAATCAAAAGCTTATGGCAGATTGTTCTACAGTAGAGGAAGCTATACATGCAGATAAACTGGGATTTGATTACATAGGTACGACTTTGGTAGGATATACAAAACAAAGTGAAAATCATAGAATTGAGGAAAACGATTTTGAAATTTTAAGGGAGATAATAAGTAAAGTTTCAAATAAGGTAATTGCAGAAGGGAATATAAATACACCAGAGAAGGCTAGAAGAGTGTTAGAACTTGGAAGCTATAGTGTTGTAGTAGGGTCAATAATAACTAGACCACAAAATATAACTAAGTTATTTACAGATGCTATATGTAACATGTAAAAGATAATTTTACGAAAAAAAATAATTAAAAATTTTAATAAATATATATAAGGGAGATAGATTGATATGATGAATAATGCAGATATGAAGGGAATATACAGTGCACTTTTAGTTTCTTACAACGAAGATGGAACAATAAATGAAAAAGGACTTCGTGAAATAGTACGTCACAACATAGATAAAATGAACGTTGATGGTTTATATGTTGGTGGAAGTACTGGAGAAAACTTCATGCTTGGAACTGAAGAAAAGAAAAGAGTATTTGAAATAGCAAAAGATGAAGCAAAAAATGATATAAAATTAATAGCTCAAGTTGGTTCAATAAATGTTTATGAATCAGTAGAATTAGCAAAATACGCAACTGAATTAGGATATGATGCTATATCAGCAGTAACACCTTTTTACTATAAATTCTCATTTAATGAAATAAAAGATTACTATAATACAATAATAAACAGTGTTGACAACCGTTTAATAATATACTCTATACCATTCTTAACAGGAGTAGATATGAGTGTTGAGCAATTTGGTGAATTATTCGAAAATGAAAAAATAATAGGTGTTAAGTTTACAGCAGCTGACTTCTACTTATTAGAAAGATTAAGATTAGCATATCCAAACCACTTAATATATGCTGGATTTGATGAAATGATGTTACCAGCTACAGTACTTGGTGTAGATGGTGCTATAGGTTCTACATTCAACGTTAATGGTGTAAGAGCTAGACAAATATTTGATTTAGCTAGAGAAGGTAAAATCCAAGAAGCTAGACAGATACAACATGTTACTAACGATTTAATAAGTGCTATACTTTCAAATGGATTATATCCAACTATAAAAGAATTACTAAAATTACAAGGTGTAGATGCTGGATACTGTCGTAAACCAATGGCTTTAACTACACAAGCACAAAAAGAAGAGGCTAAAAATATATTTGATAAATTTTTAAAATAAGTATTGGATAAATAAATTATTTATTTGATTAAATACCTAGTAGGTCATATCTGAAAGGAGAAGATTTTAGTATTAAATTGCTAAAATCTTCTCCGCAAAAATATATATAAAGAAATCATAAATAACTTTTAGGGGGAGGAAAGTAATATGGGATTTACTACGATAGATTTTATTATATTAGTAGTATATTTAGCAGCTGTATTATTCGCAGGTTTACATTTTTCTAAAAAAGATATGCAAGGAAAAGAATTCTTCAAAGGTGATGGAACTATTCCTTGGTGGGTAACAAGTGTATCAATATTTGCAACGTTATTAAGTCCAATTTCATTTTTATCATTAGCAGGTAACTCTTATGGAGGAACTTGGATTTTATGGTTTGCGCAATTAGGTATGTTAATAGCAATACCACTGACTATTAAATTTTTCTTACCTATATATAGTAAACTTAATATAGATACTGCATATCATTACTTAGAATTAAGATTTGGTAGCAAAGCCCTTAGAGTACTTGGAGCATTAATGTTTATAGTATACCAAATAGGAAGAATGTCTATTATAATGTATTTACCTTCAATGGTACTTGCCAACTTGACAGGAATAAATGTTAATATATTAATAATAGTAATGGGTGTTATAGCAATAATATATTCTTATACAGGTGGATTAAAATCAGTTTTATGGACCGACTTTATCCAAGGTAGTGTTTTACTTGTAGGTGTAACATTTGCTCTAATATTTCTAATTAGTAGTATAGATGGTGGAGCAGGAGCTATATTTGATACTTTAAAACAAGGTAAATTTATAGGAGCAGATGAAGTATTATTTGATCCTAATATGCTAAAAACAAGTGTATTTATAATATTTGTAGGAGCAGGATTTAATACTTGTTCTTCTTATATATCTAGTCAAGATATAGTTCAACGTTTTACAACAACTACTGATACAAAGGAACTAAATAAGATGATGTTAACTAATGGTGCATTATCAATATTTATAGCAACTGTATTTTACTTAATAGGAACAGGTCTTTATGTATTCTATGGACAAAATCCTGAACTAGCTCAAACAATTCAACAAGACCAAGTATTTGCTTCTTGGATAGCTTATGAATTACCAGTTGGTATAACAGGTATATTATTAGCAGCTATATATGCTGCATCTCAATCTACTTTATCTACTGGACTAAATTCAGTAGCAACAAGCTGGACATTAGATATACAAGAACGTTTAAGTAAAAAAGAAATTAGCTTCGAACAACAAACTAAGATAGCTCAATATGTATCGCTTGGAGTAGGCATAGTTGCAATAGTAGTATCTATGGTATTGGCAAATGGAGAAATAAAATCAGCGTATGAGTGGTTTAATGGATTTATGGGATTAGTACTTGGAGTATTAGCTGGAACTTTCGTACTTGGAGTATTTACAAAAGTAGCAAATACAACAGGAGCTTTCGCAGCTTTTGTTGTTTCAACTGTGGCAATGATTTATATAAAATATATGATGCCAGATGTATCTATATGGGCTTACTCTATAATATCAATAGGAATATCTTTAATTGTAGGAATACCAGTAAGTTATATATCTAGAAAAATTAAAAATGATACAAGTGTACCACATAAGGATACAGTAATAGCTAAATAACAGGAGGTATTTATGATATTTGGGAATATAAAAAATTTACATGAGTATGAGTATTTAAAAGAAGATATAAAAAGATGTTTTGGGTATGCAAAATCTAATGATTTATTGAATTATGAAAAAGGTAGCTATAAAATAGATGGAGATAATCTTTTCGTAAATATAGTTGAGTATGAAACTACTGAAGTTGAAAATAGGTTTTGGGAAGCACATAGAAACTATTTAGATTTACATCTTATGTTAGATGGAAGTGAACAAATAGATGTGAATTTTATAGACAACATGTTACAAAAAGAATTTGTTGAAAAGGATGATTTTTTACCTTTAGAGGGTGAAAAGAATGGTCATGTAGTTTTAAATAAAGATGACTTTTTAATTTGTTATCCTAATGATGCTCATAGAACTGCAGTTAAGGTTAAAGAATCTGAAAAAATAAAAAAAGCAATATTCAAAATAATTATTTCAAAATAGATTAAGTATTTAAGTAAATAAGGAGGGAGTGTAGGTAAATTTCTATACTCCCTTATATTCGTATAAAGGAAAGGTTAATGTTATGAAAAATTATGTATGCATAGACGTAGGTGGAACTTCTATAAAATACGGAGTTTTAAATGAAGACTTAATGTTTTTAGACAATGGCGAAATAGATACGGAAGCTCATAAGGGTGGACAAAATATTTTAGATAAAATTATAAATATAGTAAAAGAATATAAAGATTATTATAAAATAGAGGGTGTATGTATATCGACTGCTGGGATGGTTGATTGTAATAAAGGAGAAATTATTTATGCATCATCATTAATACCTAATTATACAGGGACAAAAATAAAGGAAATCGTTGAAAATATATTTAATATACCATGTGAAGTTGAAAATGATGTAAACTGTGCTGCTTTAGCAGAACATTTTTCTGGAGGCGCAAAAGGAAGTAACACAAGTATATGTTTAACTATTGGAACAGGCATAGGTGGTGCTATTATAATTAATAATGAAATCTATCATGGATCATTTGGTAGTGGTGGAGAAGTAGGTTATATGAATATGATGGGATCAACATTTCAAGAACTTGGAGCAAGTAGTGTGTTAGTGAAAAAGGTATGTAAGAAAAAAGGCTTTGAAAATAATGAAATTAATGGAAAATATATATTCCAAAAAGCTAAAGAAGGAGATAGAGATTGTATATCTGCTATAGATGAAATGATAGATGTATTAGGTATGGGGATAGCCAATATTTGTTATATTATAAATCCAGAGGTTATAGTACTTGGTGGAGGAATAATGGGACAAAAAGAATATTTATATGATAAAATAAGAAAGAGTATAGATAAACATTTAATACCATTTATAGCGGAAAAAACAAGATTGGAATTTGCTGAAAATCAAAATCAAGCAGGAATGATAGGAGCTTATTTTAATTTTAAAAATATGACGTTAAAAAGAAAGTAAATAAAATGAGAGGGGCAATTGTATGAATGAATACCAAAAGAGTATCATACCTCAAATAGAATCCTTATATGAAAACTTTACACCTTCTGAAAAAATTGTTGCAGATTTTTTCATACATAATATTGAGGAGGTTGATATATCATCAAAAAATTTATCAAAAATACTTTTCGTATCGGAAGCATCTATTTCAAGATTTGCTAAGAAATGTGGTTTTGATGGATACAGAGAATTTTCATTTGTATATAAGCAAAGCTTTGAAAAAAGTACCCCAAACATAACAGAAAGTTATACAAAGCAAGTTTTGGATACTTATGAAGAGCTTTTAAATAAAAGTTACACTTTAATTAATGAAAAGCAAATACAAAGAATAGTAAATCTTTTTTCTAGTAAAAAAAGAGTATATATATATGGTAGAGGTAGTTCTGGATTAGTAGCTCAAGAAATGAAGCTTAGATTAATGAGATTAGGTGTAAATGTGGAAGCAATATCAGACAGTCATATTATGAAGATGAATTCAGTACTTATGGACGAAGAATGTTTAGTTATTGGTATAAGTGTCAGTGGTAACACACAAGAGGTAACAAACTCTTTAAAAGTTGCTTATTCAAGAGGGTCAAGTGTAGTATTAATAACATCAAAAAAAGATGAAGATATGGAATCTTACTGTAATGAGATCTTATATATTGCAGTAAAAGAACACTTAGAAAATGGTAAAGCTATTTCACCTCAATTTCCAGTGCTTGTGATAGTAGATATTTTCTATGCTCATTTTCTACAAAGTGATAGACTTAGAAAAGAAGAGTTACACAGTAATACAATTAATGCTCTTTATAATGAATAATATAAATAATGAAATTTATAAGTATTTAAATAAAAAAATAACTATACTATTCATTTAGTATAGTTATTTTCTATTTATAAGTGTTTTAAATTATTTATTTAAAGATCTAATACCATCATTAACAACTTCATAGTCATTTTCACTTAAAAGAGTAGCAGCTTCTTTATCAAGTATTATTATCACATCTTGATGGAATTGAAGTATAGAAGATGGTACTTCTGGAGTAACTTTACCATGAACTGTATTATATATAGCTTGAGCTTTATTTTTACCATTAGCTAAAAGTAATATTTTTTTACTTTTAAATATAGTACCAACACCCATCGTAATAGCTTTTTTAGGAACTTCGTCTAAGTTGTTGAAGAATCTAGCATTAGCTTCTCTTGTAGATTCATCTAAAGTAACAACATGAGTTCCTTTATCGAAAGTAATAGTAGGTTCATTGAAACCTATATGAGCATTATTTCCTATTCCAAGAACTTGTATATCTATTCCCCCAGCTTCTTCTATCATTTTATCATATGACACACACTCTTGTTGGATATCATTAGCCATACCATTTGGTATATGTACATTTTCTTTAGATATATCAACGTGATTAAATAGATTTTCATTCATGAAATAGTGATAACTTTGGTCATTATCAAAAGGAAGTCTATAGTATTCATCTAAATTAAAAGATTTAACTTTAGCAAAATCTACTAATCCTTCTTCATACATTCTTATTAAATTTTTATACATTCCTACTGGAGTACTTCCTGTAGCAAGACCTAATACTGAATTAGGTTTTAAAATTATTTGGCTCCCTATTATTTGTGCTGCTTTTTTGCTTAATGATTCATAGTTTTCACAAACTATTATTCTCATAATATAACCCTCCAATTTTTAATTACATAGTATATTTGTCTATTTATCAATATTAAAAAATAACTAGCTTAATTTATTAAAAATTATTTCTCCTTGTGATACAGTCATATAACAGTCCATTTCATCATTAAATATAGCTATATCAGCATCTTTATTTATTTCTAGACTACCTTTTCTATCATCCATATTAATTGATTTTGCTGGATTTAGAGAAGCTAAATTTATAGCTTCATTTAAAGATAAATTAGTTTTTTTCATAAAGTTATATACAGCCTTGTTTAAGTTCAAGACACTTCCTGCTAAATTACCAGCGGCAAGCCTTGCAGCGCCATCTTTAACAAAAACATCTTGACCACCAAGATCATATTTTCCATCTGGCATACAACCAGCTCTCATACAGTCAGTTATTAATATTACTTTATCCTTACCTTTATTATTTAATACGAATTGGAATAATGCTGGATTTATATGAATATTGTCACAGATTATTTCGCAGTAAACATTACTAGTAAGAGCAGCTCCAACTACACCCATTTCTCGATGATTTAAAGGCGTCATAGCATTAAATAAATGAGTTATATTAGATGCTCCAAATTTTATGGCTGATATAGCTTCTTCATAAGTGGCATTAGTGTGAGCTATAGATAAAGTTATATCAGTTTTTTCTTTTACCTCTTTTGTAAAATTAAAATTTTTATCAACTTCAGGAGCATAAGAAATTATTTTGATAATATCAACATAATCTTTTATGAATGGGAAATTAGGTATTTGTATAAACTCATCGCTTTGAGCGCCTTTATATTTATTATTTATAAAAGGCCCCTCTAAATGAGCACCAAGTACTTGTGCGCCATTATACTTTATGTTCATAGATTCTCTTATAGTATTTAAAGCTTCATGTATATCTTCTTTTGACATAGTCATTGTTGTAGGTAAAAAAGAAGTAACACCATTTTCCTTGATACCATTACCTATAGTTTTTATAGCATCTACAGATTTATCCATAACATCACAATTGCAGCTACCATGTACATGAATATCGATAAGACCTGGAGATACATACATACCTTTTGCATCAATAACATCTGCACCTTCAGGTACTTTATCATATAATCCAATTATCTTATCATTGAATACAATTACTTTATTTTCTAATATTTCATTTTCTTTTATTATTTTTCCATTAATAATTGCCTTCATAAATCCCCCTTAAAATTTTAATCTTCGTTAAGAATAATTTCATACTGATGTTTGTCAGTAAGGAATAGAGAACTAGTATATTCTAAAACTTCTTCATTATTTGTAAACACAACTCTGTCAATTTTTAATGCAAGAGAATTTACCTCTGTATTTAAAAGTTTTGACTGAGATTTATTAAGTATTATAGGATTAATAACTTGCCTAGCTTTTTGTGTTTTATGAAGATACTTTTCTCTAAATAACTTATATATAGAATTTTCTTTAATTAATTCTTCTGTTAGGTCGGAACACATATATTCTGGTATATATATTTTTTCTAGAATAGTAGGTTCATTTTCGATGTATCTAACTCTTTCTATTTCATACACAAAAGAGCTATTATATTCTAATTGTAAATACTCCATAATTTTTTCATCTACGTCTTTATGTAACTTAAATTTTAAAATTTTATTTTTTACTTTAAGTTTTTTATCTTGAGCTATTTCTGTAAAACCATGCATTTTTTCATAAGTAAGTTTTTGCTTTTTATAAGATACGAAAGTTCCTCTACCTTGTCTTCTTTCTAGAAGACCTTGATTGACTAAGTTGATAATAGCTTTATTTACAGTCATTCTACTTATATTTTGTATTTTACAAAGTTCTCTTTCAGACATGAGATAATGTCCCTCTTGCAATTCATTATTATTAATCATTTCTTTAATAATTTCAGAAAGTTGAAGATGAAGAGGAGTTTTCGAGTTTTTATCTACTAATTTCATTTTAATCCTTTCTGTGGTATATACCTATTGGTATATACCAATCTTATAATTTAATTATAGTTGAAACTGTTTGCTGGGTCAATATAATATTTTTTAATTTATTGTAAATTTATTTTTATATAAATTAATTATGAAAATACGTAATAAAAGAAATAATATATTTTAGTAAATTATTGTTAATAATAAATAATATTACATGTAGAAAGGAAATTAGTTATGAATAAATCATATTGGATATTATCCTCTAAAAAGGATGATTATAAGAGTTTAAAAAATGATATTAATTCAGATTGTTTAATTGTCGGTGCTGGAATTTCTGGGCTTACTACTGCTTACTTATTGTCTAAAGAAAATAAAAAAGTAGTAGTTGTGGATGCTGATAAAGTTGGATATGGTGCATCAGGAAGAAATACAGGGAAAGTTACTAGTCAACATGGGTTAATATATGATTCTATTAAAAAAAGATATTCATCAGAGAAGGCTAAATTATATTATGAAGCAAATGAAGAAGGATTAAATTTAGTTCAAAATATTATAAAAGAATATAACATTAATTGTAATTTTAAATTAGTTCCAAGCTTTATATATACACAAGAAGATGAATACGTTGAGCAGCTAAAAAAAGAATATGAAACTTGTAAAGAACTAAACATACCATGTGAATATTATGATAAGATAAAAGGGATTCCGTTGGAGACAAAAGGTGCTCTTTGTTTTAAAAATCAAGGACAATTTAATCCTAAAAAATATGTAGATGCTTTAGCAAAACTAAATATAGATATGGGTGTAGAAATATATGAAAATACTCCAGTTGTAGATGTGGAAGTTGGAAAAGAGTGTAAGGTAAAATGTGCTAATGGTAGTATTATTACTACAAAAAACTTAATTCTAGCTTCATGTAATGCATGGTATGACGGTCTAATGCTTTATTTTTCAAAAGAAGAAGCATCAAGATCTTATTTACTATGTTCCAAGTTAAAAGAAGATATATTAGATGGAAACTATATTAATGTAGAACAACCTGTAAGAACTTTTAGAACTTGTTATGATGACGATGGAGAAAAGTATATCATAGCAGGTGGACAAGATCATAAGACGGGGAAATGTAATAATGAAATGGAAAATTATAAAATTATAACTGATTTTACTAAGAAGAACTTTGTAACAGGAGAAATTATAAGTAAATGGTCAACACAAGATTATATATCTTTTGATAATATTCCATATATGGGTAAAATAAATATGAAAGAAGATAATGTCTATATAATAACAGGAACAAGTAAGTGGGGATTAAGTAATTCTAGTGTAGGTGCAATTGTAATAAAAGATTTAATTGTAAAAGGTTCATCAAAATATGAAGATTTGTTCAACCCAAGTAGATTAAAAAGTTATCTTAATGGTAGATTTATAGGAGAAAATCTAGAAGTCGTATATGACTATATAAAGGGTAAATTAATTTCAGGTAGTAGTGATTTACCTAAAAATAATGAAGGTAAAATAGTGAATCTTTATGGAAAAAGATATGGAGCTTATAGAGATAAAGATGGAGAGCTTTTTATTGTTGATATAACTTGTACACATTTGGGTTGTGAACTTAGATTTAACAGTGCAGAAAATAGTTGGGATTGCCCATGTCATGGATCAAGATTTGACTATAAAGGAAATATTTTAAACGGTCCTGCTTTGAAACCTTTAAAATGTTATGGAGAAGGCAAAAATGATATTAATCCTAAACTTATATGATAGATATAATGAAGAATAAAATGAAAAAAATAAATATATTAAAAATTTTGAATATACTATTGTATATTTTTTATATGTTTTCCGTAGGATTTTTTATAGTCAAAGGCAAATATAACTATTCTTTAATTTGTACAGGATGTATAATAGGAACATTTTTTCTTAGATTGGGAAATAAGAAATATGGTTATTTATTTAATGACTTATTAATAATAATACTTGATTTATTTATTATGTTTTCTTTGGTGTTAGGTACTTCTTATGGGTTATATAAAATTAATCATTATGATGATTTTTTACATATATGGTCAGGATTTATTGCAAGCGCTGTAGCTTTTGTTATCATTAATGTTTTTACAGAAAAAGAAGATAGAAAATATTTGAAAAAGGCTTTTTTATTTATTTTCATTTTTATGTTTAGTATGGCTGTAGCTAGTTTATGGGAAATACTTGAGTTTACTATAGATCAAATTTGGGCAATAAATTGTCAGGCTGGTGGCTTAAATGACAGTATGATTGACATGATAGATAGTTTAATAGGAACAATAATTATTTCCCCATTTTTAATTAGAAGATTGTAATTTAAGTATAAAATTCATAAAAAGTTCATATTACTTTCTATTAGTGTTCACACAAAAAAAATTAAATGTTATAAAATATATATATAATAAAATTAGGAGGAAAGGTATGTCCCAAGATAAAAATAGTAAGGAAAATAAAAATAAAGACTTAAATGGTAAAGTAGAAGACATTGAAACAAAGCAAAATACTGACAATATTATTGAAGATATCTCAAAAAAAGAAGAAATTAAAAAAGACTCAAAAGGTAAAGTAAAAGAAGAAAAAAAGAAGGTTAATTTTAAATCGTATTTTGCTAAAAATAAGGCAAAAAAGATATTAACTATTAGTTTAATTGCAATTATAGGATTAGGTATAGGGTTTTATATAGGAAAAGATGTAGGAAGAAGTCTTCCTGCAAATCATAAATATTATTCAAAGTCAGAAGTATTAGCTACTGTTGATAATGTAAAAATAACAGGAGAGGATTTTAGAAAAAGAATGGAACCATATTTTTACTACCAAGGTCTAAAAAAACTATCTGATGAAGAAATTGAATCGTACGAGGCAAATACCATAAATTATATGACTAATTTAGAGGCTTTATATAAAGCTGGTAAAGAAGAGGATATAGAGATAACTGATGAAGACTTGGAATTAAATTATACGAATATGATGAGTTCAATTACTTCTTATTTTAATCTAACTGAAGAAGAATTTTTAAAGAAGTTTGATTTAACATCAGATTATATTAAAAATAGCTTAGAAAAAGAAATGATAGCTACTGAATATTTAACTGAAAATAGTGAAGTTACTGAAAAAGAAGCCAAAAACTATTATAATAAAAACAAAGAAGATTTCTTTGAAATAAGTGCCTCTCATATTTTAATTAGTAATACAGATGAAAATGGAGAGTATGTCAGTAATGAAAAGAAAAAAGAAAATAAAGAATTAGCTGAGAAGATATTAAAAAGAGTACAAAAGGGAGAAAGTATAGACGATTTAGCTTTAGAGTACTCTGATGACACTAATACTGCAAGTAATGGAGGCGATTTAGGATTTTTCTCTAAAGGTGAAATGAATGAAAACTTCGAAGAAGCATCATTTTCTCTTAAGGTAGGAGAGGTCTATTCAAAAGTTGTTGAAACACCATATGGTTATCATATTATTAAAAAGACTGGTGAGCAATATACAAATTTTGATGATGTTAAAGAAAGTCTAATTGAATCTTTAACAAGTGACAAACAAAGTAATCTTTTACAAGATGCTCTTGATAAATACAATGTAAAAGTTAATATGTAAGATTTTTAAGCAAAAGCTCCTTTTAGTCATAAAAAGGAGCTTTTATAAATTGATTAATTTCCATAAATTTGGTATGATGATTGTATTATAAAGGGGGGATAAATATATGATAATTAAAAAATCACAAATAAAAACAGATGAATCTAATCTTAAAGACGGAAAAGGGATGGTAAAAAGAAAGTTTTTAGTTGAAAGTGATAATTTAAGAGGTAAGGCAAAGTTATTTTCTAGAATTACAATACCACCTGGAAATTCTATAGGTATGCATGATCACACAGATGACTTTGAAATTTACTATATATTAAAAGGTAAAGGACAGGTACTTGATAATGGTGAATTAGTAGAAGTTACTGATGGTGATATAGTATATACTGCAGATGGAAATAGTCACTATATTGAAAATATAGGTGATGAAGAATTAGATTTTATTGCAGTAGTAATAAATGAGTAAACTGAGGCTCTAGGTTTAATCCTAGAGCTTTTTATCGGAAAAGAATAATCACTCCTTTTTAGATATTTTTGTCTAAATGTGATAAAATTTTATTATCATATATTAAAGTATTTTAAAGTTTAAATATACATTTTAAAAAAAAATGTTATAATAGTAACTAGTGTTATTTTTAATATAATAATGGAGGATTTAAATGAGCAATACGAAATCACAAATAAAAGAAATAATTATCGATTTCTCAAAAGAAAATTTAAGTGAAGAATATAAACAAAAGAGTATCGAAATATTAGACAGACTAGAAGAGGCAAATGAAGAAATATTAACTACTTCAAGAACAGATATTTGGGCGGCTTCAATATTAAATATAGTTTTAGACATGAATGGTGTATTTAACAAAAAACATCCTATGTATATGACTAAGAAAGATTTCTCACAAAAAATAGGTGTTTCAGCAGGGACGATAAAAAACAAAGCTGATGCAGTAAAAGAAAACTTAAATATAGTTGAAAATGATGAAAGAGTAATAATATCTTCTATACAAGAATCGACTAAAGTAGTAGAAGTAAAAGAAGAAGCTAAAGCATCAACAAAAAAAGAAGTTGTTGCAGAGATTAAGGACGAAAAAGAATCTATGTATCAAAACTTCATGAAGCTAGCTCATGAATCTAATGAGTATAAAGAAAAAGTTGAATATTTTGAACAAGCTATAAAAGTTGCGGTAGATATGATTGGAAATAATAGTGAAGTTATATATTGGGAAGATAAAATAACTAGACCATATATGATAGCATTACAAGACTTAGGAAATTTATGTTTAGAAAATAATGAAGAGAATTCTGCTAAAAAAGTTTATGAATTATTATTAAACTTAAATCCATTAGATAATCAAGGCATAAGATATAAATTAATAAACATACTTATAAAAAATAATTCAAGAAAAGAAATAAATGAGTTGTTTGCAAGATATAAAGAAGATCAATCTGCAACATGGTTATATAGTAAAGTTTTATACTACTATAAAAACAATAACATATTCATGGCAAAAGATGCTTTAAAAGAAGCTGTGAAACGTAATAAATATATAGCATTAAAATTAATAAAATGGACGGCATTTATGCAAATGTCAGGAGTTTATATAAACCCAACACTTTTCGATGAAGCAAACTTCTATTGTGAAGAATCAATTGATTTATGGAAAAGTACAAAAGGTTCAATAGACTGGTTATTAAAAAATGTATTAAAAAAATAGGCTGTAATAATACAGCCTTTTTATATGTAATAAATTTCTATATATCTAGTTTTAAATCACCTGGTTTAATTAGATTTTTTGATTTCATAAATTTAGCTATTACTAAAGTCATAAATGCTGGTAATACAAAGTGAAGTAATAATATGGAAATCCAAATTGTAAAACCTTCTTTTCCTACAGCCGCCATAGCTGTGATTGTTCCAAACTGACCAACTAAACCAGAAGTACCCATACCTGCACCTATTGGAATATTTTCTAACTTAAAAATAGTGGTAGATAAAGGTCCTAAAATAGCTGATGTTAAAGTAGGTGGTATCCATATCTTCCAATTTTTTATTATATTAGGCATTTGAAGCATAGATGTACCAAGACCTTGGGCAAATAGACCACCAATTCCATTTTCTTTATAACTCATAACAGCAAAACCAATCATTTGGCAACAACAACCTACTGTAGCAGCTCCACCAGCAAGCCCACTAAGATTTAACATTATGCATATGGCAGCACTACTTATTGGAAGTGTCAAAGCTATACCAACTAATACGGATACTAATGACCCCATTAAAATAGGCTGCATTTCTGTAGATTTCATAATTAAATTACCAAATGAATTCATAAATGTAGAAACAGCTGAACCTGTAAACAAAGCAGCAAGTACACCTATTAATATTGTAACAGCAGGTGTAATAAGTATATCTATTTTTGTTTCTTTTGAAACAACTTTTCCACACTCTACGGCCAAAATAGTAGCTATAAAAGCACCAACTGGTCCGCCAAGCTCGTTTCCACAAGCTCCAACTAAAGCACATGAAAACATTACAAGGGGTGGTGCTTGAAGTCCATAAGCAATTGCAACTGCTATTGCAGGACCCGTAACTTGTTTAGCTACAGGACTTATTATATCTGTAAATAAAGTTATTCCCAATTTATCTCCTATTGTGCTAAAAATAGTACCTATAAGTAATGATGAGAAAAGACCAAGAGCCATATAGCTTAAGGCATCTATTAAATATCTTTGTACGGAAAACTCTATATTTTTATCTTTTAAGAATTTTTTTAATTTGCGTCTTCTTTTAATTTTTAACATTATAAATCTCCCTTCAATAAAATCTACTTAAGTAAATTATAATTTTTTTAATTTGTGATATAAATATTTTTGAATTATATCGAATTATATTTTGTTTTAAAAATATATAAAATTGATAATAATTGAATCATAGAATAAAATAAAAATTATTGTTATAATATAATTAAAATATATGGAGGATATTGACATATTTTGGCTTTATTTATCTAAAAATATTATAATATTTTTAGATATTTATATAAAGGGTTTTTTATAATTACAATTAATATAATAAAATATAAATAAATTTATTGAAATTAACTAAGTATAAAATATGATTAAAAAGGAGGGTATATATGAGGATAATTTATGAAAGATATAAAAAAGCTATTATTTTTGCAACAATCCCTCTACTATTAATTTTACAATATTATTTATTTAAATGTGGTGGAATATCTCCTATGATAAAAGGAGTTAATATTAATATCATCCAAGGTGAATATATTCAAGACATTGATAAATATGTAGTGAAATTAGGAGAGCCGGTGGTGTTATCTCCTGGTGAATATATAAAATTTCCACAATATGCTAAAGACCCAGATATTAAATTTACTATTCTAGATAATTCTAAGACTATAAAATTAGAAGAAAATAATAAAGAAGAAAATACAGTTGTACTTACAGGTCTTAAAACAGGATATACTTCTGTAGCTGTCATGAAAAATTCTAGAGTATTGCAAAAAGCAACTATATTAGTAGTAGATCCAACAGTAGAATCTTTAAATGTTTCTATAGATGGAAATTTAAAATACGTTGGTGATATTGCCAAATTAAGTGGATCTGTTGAAGTTGACTATACAGAATTTAATAATTCTTATGATATAACCTATAAAAGTTCAAATGAGAATGTATTAAAAGTAGAAGATAATAAAGTAAAGGCTGTAGGCGTAGGTCGTGCTACTATATATGCTAAATCAAAAGATAAAGTAGAAGCTATTAGATTTAATATAGTAGCAAAAGTTAAAAGAATAGAAATTGAAAAAAGTTTTGATATAGTAATAGGCCAAACTATTAAGCTAAATCCTGAAATAATTACTTCTCCTGCCAAATTAAAGCATCCTAAAATTAAGTATAAGTTTTCTGAAACAAAGATGCCTGTGGAGAGAGTGGTAACATTTGATGAAAATGGAAATATTACAGGAATAAGATCAGGCAGCGAAAAAATTACAATTAGTTGCGGTGAAGGTAGCAATAAAAGTATAGAAATAATAACTATAAATGTAAAAGAAATTAAAGTGGAAGACAGTATGATAAAAAATGTGCTATATAAATATAATATATTAAATAATGCACTAAATATAGTTTTAAGCTGGGATGTTTTAAATGGAGCAAACAATTACGATATTTATATAAGAGATAATAATATTCAAGGAAGTAATTATGAACTGTATAGATCTATTACTCAGGAAGAATTTGTAAAAGATAATAAGGTGATTCTGAATTTAGATATTCCAAATGATATAGAAGAGGCTAATTATGATATTTATATAGTAGGAAGAAATGAAGAAGGAACTTCGAAACCAAGTAATGTTATAAATATAAAAGAAGTTATAATCAAAAATGAGGATGATAGTCAAGGTCAAGGATCGGAATCAGAAAATGAAAGTGAAAATGAAAAAATTTAACCATAAATTTATTCATATTTTATATATTGTAACTAATATATATTAATAAAAGAATTATTTAGGGGAGAGTTGTATTGAAAAGAAGAGCTGAAAGAATTAATACTATATCTAAAGAGCTATCAGAAGAAGCTTTTAAGGCTTATTCTGGAAAAAGAGATTACAAAAGAGCTTTAGAAATATACTGTTTATTAGCAGAATCTAAATGTGTTCCTAAAGAAATATCTAACTTTTCAAAGAATATGTTAGGTAGATTGAATAAAAAAATAGAAGATACTCATAAATAAATACTAAAAAGTCTCATTAATAAATGGGACTTTTTTTATTTTGGGATTTAATTACATACATATATATCATCATAAAAAAATATGACAATTAATATAATTAAATAAAGTAGTGGATTTGTATAAAATAGGAGGGGATTAATATAGATTATGAAGTAATAGTTAAATATAGTGGTGATATTTTAAGATTAGAAAACGAGCTAGATATAAGTGTAGAGATTTTGAGTCCTGTATATGCAATAATAAGTTCTGATGATTCAAATATATTTAATGAATTATTAAATTATAAAGAAATCGAATATATTGAAAAACCATTTATATTAGAAACGCAAGATACACAAAGTTTTTCAAGTACGGGTATAACAAATTTTAAAAATAGAAGTGGGCTAACTGGAAATGGAACAATAATAGGGATCATAGATTCGGGAATAGATTATACACTTCCTATATTTAAAGATATTAATGGTAGTTCAAAAATATTATATTATTGGGATCAATCTATAATTGGAACACCGCCAGAAGGTTTTAAAGAAGGAACATTATATACAAAGGAAGATATCGATAAGGCAATAAACGGAGAAACTTTTATACCTATATCTGCTACTTCAGCACATGGGACTCATGTTGCTGGCACAGCTGCAAGCATAGCTACTGATGCGAAGTTAATAGTAGTTAGGGTTGGTAATAGGGCTACAGATTACTATTCAAGAAGTACAGAATTTATGAGAGCAATTAAATTTATATTAGATAGATCCTTAGAATTAAATATGCCAGTATCTATAAATATTAGCTATGGAAGTAATGAGGGTTCTCATAGAGGATTGTCTTTGTTTGAACAGTATATAGATGATATGTGTTTATATTGGAAAAATAATATAATTGTAGCAGCAGGAAATAATAGAGATAAGGGGGGGCATAAACATATTAAATTAGAAGATCAGATTGAAGAAGTAGAATTTACTATAGGTTCAAATGAAACTATAATTAACATAAATATATGGCCTAATTTTGCAGATGATTTTAATGTATATTTAGTAAATCCATCTAATCAAAGAACACAGCCAATATCACTTACATCAGGCGAAATAAGAAACTCAATAGGAACTACCAGAATAAAGGGATATTTTTATCCAATAGCACCTTACTCTCTTCAAAGAAGAGTTACATTTCAATTAACTACAAGTAGTCAGATAACACCAGGTATATGGAAAATAGTATTTACACCTATAAATATAGTAGAAGGAAATATAAATATATATTTACCTACTTCAGAAGGGTTAAGTAAAGATACAAGATTTTTGACTCCAACCACAGAATTAACTGTTACAGTACCAGGGACTGCAAGTAGAGTTTTAACTGTGGGTAGTTACAATTCTAGAACTGATACAGCTTCAGTTTTTTCTGGAGAAGGAAATATAGAATTTTGTGTAAGCAAACCAGACATTTTAGCACCTGGAGAAGACATAATTTCATACTTACCAGGCGGAAGTCAAGGAGCATTAAGTGGAACTAGTATGGCAACACCTCATGTAACAGGAGTATGCTCATTATTCCATCAGTGGGGGATTATAAACAATAATGATCCTTTTTTATATTCTGCAAAATTAAAAGCTCTACTTTTAAAATCTGCTATAAGAAAAAGTAATATATCCTATCCAAATAATTTAAGAGGATATGGTTTTTTAAATTTATCTACTTTAGAATTAGACCAAATAGCTGATATGAATAAAAGTCTTGATTTTGAATATAGAAAAAGAAGGATAAGAAAATATACGAGGAGAATAACTACTCCGGATATAAGAATATTTAGACAAGGTAATATAAGGTCAGGAATAAATATATTATATGAGCCTGGTTTTGAAGAAGAATTAAGAGAGTTAGTACCAAATGTTGAATTTAATAAATTAAGTGATAGCTTTGGAATTGTGTATTTAAGCAATTATAATGAAGATACGATAAAGTCCATATTATCTTTGCCATCAGTTATGAGAATAGAATCATTAACTAGAATTGCACTATTAGGAACAATAACACCAGGTACAGAGGGAGGAGTAAATGCAAATGAAGAAATAGGAGTAAATTTTTTTAAGAATAATCCTAATATATCTTTAAGTGGAAGAGGAATTGCTATAGCAATAATTAGTAGTGGTATAGATTATCTTCATCCTGATTTTATAAATGCAGATGGAACATCAAAGATATTGTATTTATGGGATCAAACTAAAGAAGGAAATCCTCCAGAAGGATATTATATTGGAACGGAATATACTAGAGAACAAATAAATGAAGCTATAGTAAACAATGATTCAAGCTTATCTACAGATGAAGAGGGATACGGAACAATTTTATCTGGAATTTGTGCTGGTCTTGGAAATGTAAATAGTGAGTATGCAGGTGTGGCAGAAGATGCACAGTTGATAGTTGTAAAACTAGAAAAAATAGATGGATATTATAATAATGCTATGTCTCAGGTGGCTTCACAGTATGTATATGAAAAAGCATTTCAATCAAATATGCCGCTGGTTATAAACTATGCAAATGGTACTACCAGTTTGGCAGGAATATCCACTAGAACTATAATAGAACAAAGTTATTTCACTAGAGGAGTTTGTTCAGTCAGTGCAGCAGGAGACGAAGGTAACACTCAGACTCATACAAGTGGCAAAATATTAGCAAGTGGAGATGTAAAGGAAATTGAATTTGAAGTGACAAGTATTGAAGAGCAACTTGAAATACAAATATGGATTGAAAAACCAGACACAGCAATAGTAACTATAGTTAGCCCTAGTGGAGAAGAAAGCAAATCAATTAATATATCAGATTTTAATACTATATCTGGTATATTTGATTTTGAAAATACAAACTATTCTATAACATATATATACCCAACTACTTTTTCTGGTCAACAGCAAGCTATAGTAAATATGACAAGTGTTAAAAGTGGTATATGGAAAATTAGATTGACAGGGGATTATATAAGTAATGGAAATTATGATGCTTATTTACCGAATAGAGTATTTTTAAATAGTGGAACTAGATTTAGAAATCCAGATCCAAGTAGTACCATACTTTACCCTGCAACTTTTTCAGATAATATAACGGTAGGAGCCTATGATAGTATAAATAGAGGTCTATGGCAAGGTTCATCAAGAGGTCCTACTATATCCGGATTATTAAAACCAGATTTAATAGCACCAGGAGTTAATATAATTGGACCATATCCAGGTGGTGGATATGGAACTATAACTGGAACTGCACCAGCAGCAGCTTATACATCAGGATGTGTATCAATGTTTATGCAATATGTTTTATTAGATATGGATTATAGAAGCAAAGCCTTCGTACAGAATATAAGAACTATATTTAGAGTAGGCTCTATAAGATCAGAAGATATATTATATCCAAATAATAACACAGGTTATGGAGTTCTGAATATGAGAAACACAATGGAAGTATTTAGATAGGAGGAATATTATGAAGTCTTATCCTATTATTTATCAAGGAGACATAGGGGCTGCTTTAAATAATGTTGGTGTTACAGATTATATGATTTTAAATAATCAACTAGCAGTTGTATATGTTGAAGATAGTTTTGATGAGAACATATTAGAAAATATTTACGAAGTTTCATGGTTTCAAGAATCCAAAGCGATGAGTACGATGATTGATATAAATGAAAATATAGAAGGAGGAGAAACTGTATCTACAGCAGCAGGAGTAAATTTTATAGAAGATAATCCATATATAAATGTAAATGGAGAGAATGTATTAATAGGAATCATAGATTCTGGAATAAATTATCTTCATCCAGATTTTATAAACGAAGATAATACAAGCAAAATAGTATCAATATGGGATCAGGAAAGTAATACGAATTCTCCCCCAGATGGAATGATTTTTGGTAGTGAATTTACTAGAGAAGAAATTAATCAGGCAATAATGAATAATGATTCTACACTGACTGTTGATCATATAGGTACAGGAACTATCGCAGCAGGAATAGCTGTGGGTAGTGGACGGGTAAATTCTTTATATAGAGGTGTAGCATTAGGAAGTGAATTAGTTGTAGTTAAACTAAGACCCTATGAAGGCACATTTAAAGATGGAAGAATAAATTATATCAATACAGATTTTTTAGCAGCTATAAAATATATATTGGATGTAGCAAGTAGAGAAAATAAGTTTTTAATTATAAACTTAACTATAGGTGATAAATCAAGATCTGTAATATTAGCAAATTTACTAGATACTTTTCCACAAATAACAAATACAGGTACATTTGTAGTTAGTGGAGCAGGAAATGAGGGAAATACAGATATACATTTTGAAGGAAATCTACTAAACGGTAATAATTTTCAAGATGTTATTCTTGAAGTTGGTGAACAAAATAGCTTAGATATTGCAATTACATTGAATGATCCAGGTAGGTTGGGAGTTGAAGTAATATCTCCATCTGGAGAAATAAGCTATAGAGTAGATTATTCTCCGGATGAAAGTCAATATGAAGGAAAGTTTAACTTAGAAAATTCGGCTTATGAGATGAGATTATCATATCCTTGGCTATTATCCGGAAATGAAGAACTACTTATTAGAGTTTTAGATATAAAGCCAGGTATATGGACAATAAGAATATTTCCTGAAATTATAATAACAGGAGAATTTGATATTTATTTACCAAATAAAAACTTAATTGCCGAAGATACTAGATTCTTAAATCCAAACTCTTATTCTACAATAACTTTATATGGAACAACAGAAAATGTTATAACTATTGGAGCATATAATGATAAAACCAATAGTATATGGATTGGTTCATCAAGAGGTCCATTAAAGGATAGAAGAATAGTAAAGCCAGATGTAGTAGCACCAGGAGTTGATATTATAGCTCCTTATATAAGTAATAATTATGCAAAAGCAACAGGTACAGGGGTTAGTAGTTCTTTAACTTGCGGCGTATTAGCATTAATTGTAGAATATATAAGCAAACAAGGAACATTTGTAAGTAAAACTTTATACACACGTGTTTTAAAAACTTATTTAATGCTTGGAGCAATAAAAAATCCAATATACACTTTCCCTAACGATGCACAAGGATATGGAGTACTTAGCTTACAAAGTACAATAGAGGCTATTGCAAATAAACTATAAGATTATGAATTTTAAAATTTAGATTGGTTAAAAATAAATATATACAAAAGAAAAAGAGGTGACATCATGGATATAAAAGATAAACAACTAAGTGGCAAAGATAATGAAAGACTTACAAAAACTACACCTACTAATTGTGAATATACTGCAGCGTGGGCTAATGTGGATAATATAGTTCCTGTTAGTCAAGTGACACAACCCTCCCTTGAAGATGTTATAGATGCAAAAGATTGGGTTGACAATGGAAGCAAACTATAATACTTTAAAAGATGAAGATTTTATCTTCGTCTTTTTCAATTATAAGGATATTATATAACTCTTAAATTTCTGGAAAACTTTTAGAATTAAGTTAGTTCAACATACCTGTGAAATTAAAAAATCAAATTTTGAGCAATTTCGTTGGATTAAGTGTCAGAGAGAGAATTTATAATCATTTGTACAATTTATAAATTAGCAAAAAATATAAATTGAATAAAATATTGACTTAGATTTTATAAGTTGGTATAATTTTGTTAAATAATTGTA
>JARKUZ010000062.1 GCA_029851945.1 Terrisporobacter sp.
TTAAAAAGGTACTTATACTAGCCTACAACATGTTATGGGTTAATATAAGTACCTTTTTATTAGACATTAACACCTAGAGTATAAAGTGTAATATTTATTATAAATTATGTATTAATCTTGAACTAAAATTTCCTCTATGATAAAATTTTTAAAGTGACAAATATATGAAAATAGGTGAGATAAAGTGCTTAAAGAAACAAGTGAATTATTAAAAGAGTATTACGGATTAGATGATGAAACTTTTGCATTATCTGAGGAAGTAATGGAAGATATTAAAGATAAATTTGAAGAAATTAAACAAATAAGAGAGTATAATCAATATAAAGTATTAAGAGCAATGCAAAGAGCTAATTTAAGTGATAATCACTTTAACTGGACTACTGGTTATGGATATAATGATATAGGACGTGAAAAAATAGAAGAAATATACGCTGATGTATTTGGTGCAGAAGATGCTCTTGTTAGACCTATAATTGTAAATGGTACTCATGCATTAAGTTTATGTATACAAGGTCTTGTTAGACCAGGAGATGAAATACTATCTATAACAGAGAAACCTTATGATACTTTACAAGGTGTAATAGGTATAAGAGAAGAAAAAGGCTCATTAAAAGAGTTTGGTGTTACATATGATGATGTGGATTTTTTAGAAGATGGAAATATAGATTTAGAGGGCGTAAAAAGAAAAATAAATAATAGAACTAAGTTAGTATTGATTCAAAGATCAAAGGGATATTCATGGAGAAAATCTTTATCAATAGAGGACATAAAAGAAGCTATAGAAGTAGTCAAATCTGTAAAAAAAGATGTAATAGTAATGGTAGATAATTGCTACGGTGAATTCTTAGATATAAAAGAGCCTACTGAGGTAGGCGCTGATATTATGGCTGGTTCATTAATCAAAAATCCAGGTGGAGGACTTGCATTAACAGGTGGTTATATAGCTGGTAGAAAAGATTTAGTTGAGATGGTATCTTATAGATTAACTACTCCTGGTATAGGAAAAGAATGTGGTCTTACATTTGGAACTTCAAGAAATGTATTACAAGGATTCTTTATGGCTCCTTATGTTACTTCTCAAGCGGTTATGGGAGCAATTTACTGTGCTAGAATATTTGAAAGATTAGGATATGAAGTACTTCCTAAATATAACGATTTAAGAAGTGATATTATACAAGTTGTAAGACTAAAAAATGCTGAAGAAGTAATAGCATTTTGTCAAGGTGTTCAAGCAGCAGCTCCAGTTGACTCCTATGTCAAACCTGAACCATGGGCAATGCCTGGCTATGAAGATGAAGTTATAATGGCAGCTGGAGCATTTATACAAGGCTCATCAATAGAACTTAGTGCTGATGCACCAATAAGACCTCCTTATAATGTATACTTCCAAGGTGGGCTTACATTTGATCATTCAAAAATGGGTACATTAAAAGCAATAGAATATATAAAAAAATTAAATAAATAGAATAATAAAAAATAAAAGTCTTAATATATAAATGTATTAAGACTTTTATTTTTTATTATTAATTTTTGGAGGGATAAAATGAAAATTTGTATTTTTTTAGGTGCTGGTGCATCAGCAGCAGAAAATATTCCAATACAAAATGAATTGTTCACAGATTATTTTAAATATAGTTTACCAAATCATAAAAATAGTGATATGAACAAAAGCTTAAGAATTTTTTTTAAAGAAGTATTTAACATAGATGTTTTCAATGATGATTTAAATAAGGTAAACTTTCCAACATTTGAAGAAGTATTGGGAATATTAGATATGGCAGAACAAAGAAGAGAATCTTTTAAGAATTTTGGAACAGAAACTTATAATAATAAGAATGGTTCTATAAATATTTTAAGACAATATTTAATATTACTTATGGCAAATGCAATAAATAATGCCTCAGAAAGTAGCAATAAATATCACCAACTTCTTTTAAAAAACTTATCAGAAAGTAATCAATTATTAGATACCACTTTTTTAAGTGTAAATTATGATATACATATAGATAATACTATTTCCACTATGTATGATAAAGCTAAATTTCCTGTAATGCTCGATTATGGAGTAGATTTTACGAATTTTAACTTTAATAATAGTTTATGGAAAAGACCATCTGGTCAAAGTATAAAACTATATAAAATCCATGGATCGCTTAATTGGTTGTATTGTCCCATTTGTTCTAGTTTAACTCTTACACCTTATGAAGGTGGTGTTATGAGAATCTTAAATAATCAAGAAGATGCTACTTGTCTAAATTGTGGAGAACATACTATTCCTATAATTGTTCCCCCAACGTATTTTAAAGATATGTCCAATGTATATTTAGCAAATGTGTGGAATAAAGCTGAATCTACCCTTCGTAAAGCTGAGTTTTTAATATTTTGTGGGTATTCATTTCCAGAAGCTGATATTCACATTAAATATATGCTGAAGAGAGTGCAAACAAGTAGAAAAAATAACCCTCTTAAAATTATAGTATTTAATAATCATGATAAAAAGTTAGAATCATCATTAATTAAAGAAGAAAAAAGATATAAAAGATTTTTAGGAGAAAATATTCTTTTTACAAGAGATTCTTTTCAAGATTTTGCAAGTAATCCAATGAAATATATAAATATGTCAAAACCTATTAAATAATATGTTTTTATTGAAATAAGGAGTATATAAATATAAACTTTATGTATAAATAATTAAAATAATAATATATGTTGCTAATTTGCTACCAACTATGTTTATTCTTATTTTTTTTTGTATTTTCAACATTATTTAGAAGAACTTTTAGACAAATTATTTATTTGGAAGGAATATAACTCTTATAATCAAATATTTAGTAGTAATATGAATAATAATTTTACTATTCAGGGGGGATTGCTAATGGTAACATTTGATGTAAACGGAGCAATAATCAAATTTGATGAAAAAAGGGATAATTATAATACAATTAGAAAAAGTTTTATAGAGTATGGTAATGAAGCTTCTCAATTATTTAAGGACTACTGTTTAGATAATATTACAAATATAAGACAAATAAATGAAAAATATTTAGAATATGGTCAGAATATTATTAATGATGCAATAAGAAAAGGAGTAGAAACAATTGTTAATTATAATATAATAACAATAGATTTTAATTTGTTTAAAGAAATATATTGTAATAAGTACTTAGATTTTGAGAGATTATTTAATAACGTAAGCAGAGATATAAGTAATAACAGAAATAAAAAAAATAATAATATTAAAATATTCGATGTTAAACCTATTATATGTAAATTAGGTAAATATATATATGAAGACTGCTTTAAAATTCACTTTGCTGTTTTAGATGCATTATTGGAAAATGGAGTTACTGAAGTAAATTCCTATATAGACCAAAGATCAATAAGACAATCAAATGCATTATTTAATAATTACAAGGATGGATTTATAAGTAAGTTAGATGGATGTAAAGTTGTTCAGAAGATAATTATGTCTAATCCATATAGAAAAGATGTTTATGAATTCCTAATTAAAGAAGATGGAGATTTTATGTTAGAAATAGAAAAATTAGCTGAATATTTAGGTTTTGATTTAAAAGATTATAAAGGTGCATTAATGGATATCTATATAAAAGAATTAATGGATAAAGGCGTTGGTAATATAGATTTAGCCAAAGAAAAAGTAAAAAAATATGCTAAGTATATTGGTTGCAAAAATGATAGTATTTATATAGCTAGAATAGATGCCATATATACATTTGAAAATGCTTAAAAAATAGCTTCTACTTTGTGTAGAAGCTATTTTACTGAAAAAATCTATTATAATTAAATAATATTAAAAAATTATACGATTTTAAATTTTATAGTTAAACTAATAACAATATTTGAGCTTTTTTATTTGCGATAGCTTCCATTTTTTGCTAATATTATTAGTAGTACATATATAATATGGACACAATTTATAAATGGGGGGAAGCAAGATGAATGGAAAATGTTGCTGTAAAAATGAGCAATGTCAAGATTTCAAAGAATTAGATCTTGTTTTAGACAAGTATGCTAAAGTACCTGGAAGCCTTATAACAATTCTACAAAAAGCTCAAGATATATATGGGTACATATCAATTGATACTATTAATCACATATCTGAAGCAACAGGTATTAAAACAGCTAAGATATACGGTGTTGCTACTTTTTATTCACAATTTAGACTACAGCCAATTGGTAAATATTTAATAATGCTTTGTCAAGGGACAGCATGTCATGTTAATGGCTCTGAAATGATAGAAGAAGCAGTATGTGAGTTCTTAAATATTAAAGACGGTGAAACAACAGAAGATGGATTATTTACTTTAAATAATGTGGCATGTTTAGGATGTTGTTCATTGGCACCAGTTATGATGATTAAAAGCGCTGACGGTGATGAGACATATGGAAACTTAACTAAAGATTCTGTTAAAGAAATTTTAGCTGAAATCAAAGAAAGATCATAGGGGGGGAACAGGTGATGAAGGTTATAATCGGTCAAGGAAGCTGTGGTGTTGCAACAGGAGCAAAAAAGACAGCTGCAGAATTTGAAAGACTAATAGCTGAAAAAGGCCTAGATATAAAAGTAGATATTACTGGTTGTGTTGGTACTTGTTATCTTGAACCAATAGTTGATGTTTATGATGATAATGACAATATGACTAGATATGTAAAGGTAAAAACAGATAAAGTTGCTGAAATAGTTGAAAAACATCTTGTAAATGGGGAAATAGCAACTAATGTGGAAATATCTGATGAAGATAAATTATTTATTGATAAACAAAAAAGGGTAGTTCTTAGAAATTGTGGTTTAATTAACCCAGAAAAAATAGAAGAATATATTTCAGTAGGTGGATATGAAGCTACTAAAAAAGTTGTTACTTCAATGAGTCAAGATGAAGTAATAGAGCAAATAAAAATTTCAGGTTTAAGAGGTAGAGGAGGAGCAGGCTTCCCTACTTGGTTTAAGTGGAATGCAGCAAAACAAAATCATGGGGAGCAAAAATATATAGTCTGTAATGCTGATGAAGGAGATCCAGGTGCATTTATGGATAGATCTGTTCTTGAAGGGGATCCTCATTCATTAATAGAAGGTATGATAATTGGTGGATATGCAATGGGAGCTAGCGAAGGGGTTATATACGTTCGTGCTGAGTATCCTCTCGCTATACATAGATTAGAAATAGCAATGAATCAAGCTAGGGAAAATGGTTTTCTAGGTCAAAATATATTTGGTAGTGGGTTTAATTTTGAATTAAGAATCAAAGCAGGTGCAGGAGCTTTTGTATGTGGAGAAGAAACAGCTCTTATTGCTTCATTAGAAGGCGAAAGGGGGATGCCAAGACTTAAGCCGCCATTCCCAGCAGCAAAAGGATACTGGCAAAAACCTACAAATATAAACAATGTTGAAACTTATGCAAATGTTGCTTGGATTATAGCCAATGGGGGATCAGCATTTGGATCTATGGGTACTGATAAGAGTAAAGGAACTAAGGTATTTGCTCTTGCAGGAAAGATAAAGAAGGGTGGACTTGTAGAGGTACCGATGGGACTTCCACTAAAAGATGTTATATTTGGAATAGGTGGAGGAATAAAAAAAGACAAAGAGTTCAAAGCCGTTCAAATGGGTGGTCCATCAGGTGGATGTATACCTGCTAAACTTATAGATACTCCTGTTGACTATGAAAATATAAATAAAACAGGAGCCATAGTTGGTTCAGGCGGTATGATAGTAATGGATGAAACTACTTGTATGGTAGATATGGCAAGATATTTCTTGGATTTCACAAGAAAAGAATCTTGCGGAAAATGTAACTATTGCCGTGTTGGGACAAAAAGAATGCTTGAAATTTTAGAAAGAATCACTAAAGGTGAAGGTAAAGACGGAGATATAGAATTACTTGAAGAATTAGCTATGAAAATAAAAGATGGCTCAATGTGTGGATTAGGGCAAACTGCACCGAATCCAGTTCTGACTACTATTAAATATTTTAGAAATGAATATGAGGATCATATTTATAATAAAAAATGTACAGCTAAATCATGTAAAAATCTTATTTCATTTAATATTACAGATGATTGTAAAGGCTGTACAGCTTGTTCTAAAAAATGTCCAGTTGGTGCAATATCAGGTGAAAAGAAAGAAATGCATGTTATTGACCATGATAAATGTATAAAGTGTGGTAAATGCGAAGAAACTTGTAAGTTCAACGCTATCGTTAGAGACTAAGAGAGGGGGATTATAAAATGAAAAAATTCAGATTAAATATTGACGGTAAAGAAGTATTTGGTTTACCTGGTCAAACAATTCTTGAAGTTGCAAGAGAAAATGATGTTTTCATTCCTACTCTATGCTTCGACGAAAGAACAAAAATATATGGTTCATGTGGTTTATGTGTAGTTGAAATTGAAGGTATGCCAAAAATGGTTAAAGCTTGTGCTACTGAAATAGCACCAAATATGATAATAAAAACTAACACTGAAAGAGTAGTAGAATCTAGAAAAACAAATCTAGAATTATTATTATCAAATCATATAGGAGATTGTAGACCACCATGTGTACTTTCTTGCCCAGCAGGAACAGATTGTCAAGGTTATGTAGGTTTAATAGCTAATGGTGAACATGAAGCAGCAATAGAATTAATAAAAGATAAAATACCACTACCAGCTTCTTTAGGTAGAGTATGCCCACATCCATGTGAGGAACAATGTAGAAGAAAATTAGTTGAAGAGCCTGTATCTATACAATGGTTAAAAAGATTTGCAGCTGATAAGGATTTAGAATCAGAAAATCCATTTATTCCAGAAATAGAAAAAGAAACAGGAAAAAGTATAGCTATAATCGGTGGGGGACCTATGGGTCTATCTGCAGCATATTTCTTAAGACAAAAAGGCCACAGTGTAACAATAATAGAATCAATGCCTAAACTTGGGGGTATGCTTCGTTACGGTATACCAGAATATAGACTTCCAAAAGCTGTTTTAGATGAAGAAATAGCTTTAATAGAAAGTATGGGAGTTAGAATGATCCCTAATACTAAGGTTGGTGTTGATATACCATTCGAGACAATAAAATCCGATTATGATGCAGTACTTCTTGGAATAGGTGCTTGGCTATCTACTGGAGTTAGATGCAAAGGAGAAGACAGTATAGGTGTTATAGGAGGAATTGATTTCTTAAGAAAAGTTGTCAGAAATGAAGAGATTAAACTTGGAGAAAATGTAGCTATAGTTGGTGGTGGTAATACAGCAATGGATGCTTGTAGAACTGCTGTAAGATTAGGTGCAAAGAAAGTTTATAATATATACAGAAGAACTAAAAATGAAATGCCAGCTGATATGGTAGAAATAGTTGAAGCTGAAGAAGAAGGAGTAATCTTTAAAAACTTAACTAATCCTATTGAGGTGATATCCGATGAAGAAGGAAAAGTTAAACAAGTAGTTCTTCAAGTTATGGAACTAGGGGATGCTGATGCATCTGGAAGAAGAAAGCCAATACCTGTTGAAGGAAAAACAGAAACTATAGATATTGATACTATGATATTAGCAATAGGTCAAGCTGTTGATTCATCATGTTTTGATAGTCTTGAAAAGACTAGAAAAAATGCAATAGCTTATGATAAAGATACATTTATGACTAGTATGGAAGGAGTATTTGCTGGAGGTGACTGTGGTAACGATAAAATTTCTATTGCTGTAGAAGCTATAGCAGATGCTAAAAAGGTTTCTGAATCGATAGACTCATATTTAAGCGGTGAAATACTTAAATATGAGAGACCATATGTAGTTGAAAGATTTGATATAACTGAAAAGACATTTGAAGATAGAGAGAGAATGTGCAGACCAGTTATGGATCAATTAGAAGCTGAAGAAAGAAAAGATAACTTTACAGAGGTTGTATTCGGATACGATGAAGATCAAGCTGTAAAAGAAGCTTGTAGATGTTTAGAATGTGGTTGTCACGACTACTTTGAATGTAAGTTAATAGAATATGCTAATAAATATAAAGTTGAACCAAATAGACTTGCAGGAGATAAGAATAAGGTAGAATTTGAAGATAATCATCCTTTTATAGTAAGAGACCCTAATAAGTGTATACTTTGTGGGCTTTGTGTAAGAGTTTGTGATGAAGTCATGGGAGTAGGTGCACTAGGTCTAGTTAACAGAGGATTCGATACAGTGGTTAAACCTTCTTTAGAAAAGCCTCTTGCTGAATCAGGATGTATGTCTTGTGGTCAATGTGTAAGTGTTTGTCCGACAGGGGCTCTTCAAGAAAGACAATCAGTATTTAAAGAAGTACCTCTTGATACAAATGTTACAGAAACTACATGCTCATTCTGTTCAGTAGGTTGTAGTTTATATCTTGAATCTTACGGTGATATGTTAATTAAATCTAATCCAGTTAAAGATGGAAAGGTTAACAAAGGTCTTATATGTGGAAAGGGTAAATGGGGATTTGACTGTTCTGTATTAGAAGGAAAACTTACAAAGCCACTTATAAGAACTAAAGAAGGATTTAGAGAAAGTGATTATCATGAAGCTTTAGTATTAGTTGCTAAAAAAGCTGAAAGTATAGCTGCTAAATATGGAAAAGATTCAGTAGCAGTTTCTATATCAGATAGATATACAAATGAAGAAGTCTATGCCATAAAGAAATTAGCAGATATAATGGGAGCTAAAACTCTTTGCTTTAATAACAGAAAAAGTGGAATTGAAGAGGTTCTTGGATTAGATGCTTCTCCAAATACAATTGATGAATTATTATCTACAAATGTTATATTAACATTTGGTTTTATAATGGAAAATAACCCAGTTATTCAACTTAAGTTAAAACAAGCTGCTGAAAATGGAAGTAAAATATATGTAATAAATCCTTTAGGATACGAAGTTAATAACTTTGACTTTGCTACAAAAGTAGTGTATGTAGAAAATAATATTGATACTTTAAAAGAAATAGCTAAATCATTAATTGATATGGGAAAAATGTCATCTTTAGATACTTTTGAAGCTTTTAAATCTTCTTTATCTGATGTAGTAGTATCTGATGATATTAGAGAAATTACAAATGAATATGTAAATGCAAAAAAATCTATGATAGTATTCCAACAAAATGTTGTATCATATGAAGCTTCTATTATGATAGCTAATATTGCGTTACTATCAGGTCATATTGGATCTCCAAGAGATGGAATTTTACAAGTTAAAGCTAAAAATAATTCTCAAGGATTAGTAGATATGGGAATAAAATCTGGTAATGAAGCAATGAATGATGTTAAAGCATTATTATGCTTTGGAGAAAATCCAGCTTATGGATTTGATAATTTAGAATTCTTAATGGTTTGTGATACTCATATGACTGAGACTTGTGATAAAGCTGATGTTGTAATACCAGGAACTGGATTTGCAAGTGTAAATGGTACTTTTACAAATACAGAAAGAAGGTTACAAGGAGTAAATCAAGTTATATATGAAGATGTTGAATTATCAAATTGGCAAGTAGCATCAGAAATAGCTCATGTATATGAAGTAGAATTTAACTATATAGATACTTCAGATATAAGTTTAGAAATAGAAGACGTTATCTATAAATACAAATATGCTAAACTTGATGAAGTTTTAGGTGGTGTACGATCTCCAATTAATCCTAAATTTACATTAGTAGATGAAGGTGATTTTGTTGATGTTCTTGAATGTAGTGATAATTTAATGAATGTGATAAATAATAGATTGCCTAGAAAAGTTAAAACAGAACGAGAATGCTTATCTTATAATATCTAAATTTTTAGAGTTGTATATTTAGTATTTATAAAGAGCCACCTAAAAGGTGGCTCTTTTGTTTCATTAAAAAATACATATTATTTATTATTATCTATTGCTTTTTGAGCATATGAAGTAGTAACTACAGAATCATAAGGTATTTTTTCGTCTAGCTCTCCGCCCTCAATCATTACATTCATTAAATTATCTAAGCTTTTTTCTTCTAATAGAGGATTAGAACACCAAGCATCTATTTCTTTATATTTTTGAGCAACAACTAGTAGATCTTCTTTTGAAGTATCTTTAAAGAAAGGTTGTATAGCATCTGCAACTTCCTCATCTGAAGCTTTTTGAACCCATTGTTGGCCTTTATATAATGCGTTAGTAAATCTCTGAATCAAATCAGAATTTTTATCCATATAAGATTTAGTCGCAGAATAAGCAGTAAAAGGTATCTCTCCAGAATCTTGACCTACTGAAGCCACTATATAACCAGCACCTTCTTTAACTAACTGAGTTGCAGTTGGTTCAAATGCAGTCGTATAATCAGCTTCGCCTGCAGCAAAAGCTCCAGCCATAACACCAAATTGCACATCTGTACGAACATTTACATTTCCATTAGCTGTGTCTTCACCTATTGTCAAACCTTTATCTTTTAATAAATATTCTAAAGTCATTAGAGGTACACCGCCGGCTCTTCCTCCTAAAACTTCTTTACCTTTTAAATCGTCGTAAGAGAAGTTATCATTTTTTTCTCTTGATACTAGAAAACTTCCATCTCTTTTAGTTAATTGAGCAAAATTAATAGCATAATCATCGCTTCCTTGATTATATACATATATTGATGCTTCTGGACCCATTAATCCGATATCAGCTTCTCCAGAAATTAAAGCAGCCATTGTTTTATCAGCACCTTGAGCGTCAATTAAGTCAATTTCTATACCTTCTTCTTCAAAAAATCCTTTAGTTATAGCAGCATATTGAGGTGCATAAAATACAGAATGAGTTACTTCAGCTATAGTGATTTTGTCTAGTTTTTTATTATTTGATGATGTTTGGTCTGTACTAGTACAACCTGTTAAACAGCAAATACCAAGAGCAAGGGCGCTTGTTAGAGCTATAATTTTTTTGTACATAAACATATTCCCCCTTAGAAGTAATAACGATAATATATAGTATTGCTAATATACATTAATTGTTACACTTTTTAAATTGAAGCTTTATATTTCAAAATTTTTATAAAGAAAAAACACATTAAATAACTTTATAAAAAGATATATCGTTATTTATAATAAGAAAAAAGCTATTAAATAGTATTGCACTACATAATAGCTTTTAAATTTAATAATTTAATTGTATATTGCTTGTATCTAATAGATATTCGTTATTTTCTGGTAAAATATTATTATAAATAAAATCTTTTAATACAACAGTAGAGTTTATATCGTATAACCATACCCATCCTGCATTTTTATAAATCCCACCTTTTGAATGTACATCATCTGTTATAGGAAACTCAGCCTGGATTATTGCATCAGAAGTTGATTTATTAGCTAGTATACTTACACCAGCGGAAGCTAAGTTTAAAATATCTTTTGAATTTAAGTTAGTTGTTATATATGGTAGAACTGTATCAATTAAAGCTGGAAACTTTGTCAAAGGCATATCTTTATATTTTTCAATGATTGCCATTATAACTTCTCTTTGTCTCTCATCTCTATTTATAGCAGTATCATTTTTTCTTATTCTAGTATATGCAAGAGCCTGATAACCATTTAAGGTTTGTTTACCAGTAGACGTTATTAATTCCAAGTTACCTTTTTTAGGATTATCTGATAACTGATAACATTCTTGTACATATTTATTTAATTCTTTAATTTCAGTTGATGATACATCAACCTCTACACCATCTAGAACATAAATTATATCCATTAATGAAGTAAAGTCTACTATTGCAAATTTATCAACACCAATACCGAACTCATTTTCAATAGTCTCAAATAATAGAGGTTCTTTTCCCCAAAAATAAGCGGTATTTAATTTATCTTTACCTTTACCTGGTATATCTACATATGTATCACGAGCTAATGACGTAAGTTTGATATTTTTATTATTGCTATCTATAGTTAATATTATCATAGAATCTGTTCTAAAAGCAGTTTCTCCTTTTCTACCATCTGTACCAAGTAACAATATGTTTGTTATACCATTTACATCTTCTATTTTAGAATTATAAGTAGATTCAACAGTTACATCTTTGAGTTTAAAATTAATATAACCATATACACTTAGTGGTATAATTATTAGCAATGAAACTAATACTATTACAAATTTTTTTAATTTTGACAACTTAATCCCTTCCCATCTTATATATTGTAAATTTTAGCTATGATAGTAATTATAGCAATAAAAATAAATTGTATCAATAATTTAAAAGTTACTATTTTGTATATCTTGTAAAATAAGGAATTATTTTGTTATAGTAAGTAGAATAATTTTATGATAAATAATTATTTAGAATATAAAAAATATTGCTAATTTATAAATAATTAGCAATACTTTTTTTGACTTATAATAAAATCATATTAACTTACTGACCTTTAATTCTTCTTTGTCTATAATAGTAGAATTTTTCGATTAAGTTAACAATTTCATACATACCCCATGCACAAACTGCTAATACAAATACACCCATCATAACTAAATCTAGTTTAAATACTTGGCTACCATAAACTATTAGGTATCCTATACCAGCTCTAGAAACTAAAAACTCACCAACTATAACTCCGACCCATGCCATACCAATATTAATTTTTGTTAAGTTAATTAAGTTTCCTATATTACCAGGTAAAATTAATTTAAATAAAATTTGAGATTTTGTTGCCCCGAAGCTTTTTAACATTTTTATTTTTTCTTCGTCAATATTAATAAAATAATTATAAGCAGACAGTATTGTAATAACTACAGAAATTGCTATAGCCGTTACTACTATTCCTTTAACACCAGCACCGACCCATACTATAATTATAGGAGCTAAAGCAGTTTTAGGAAGTGCATTTAATACTACTAAAAATGGATCTAGGATTTTAGATAAAAATTCTGACCACCAGAGCATAATTGCAATAATTATACCTAACACACTTCCTATAACTAATCCAAGAATAGTCTCATAAACAGATATCCATATATGTTCAAATAATGTTCCACTAGAGGTATATGACATAAATAAATTATAAATATCTGTTGGTTTACTAAATAGAAAAGTATTTATTATATTATTGTCTGCAAGTATTTGCCACAATAAAAAAAAGCTTATTAAAAGTAAAATTTGAATAGCTATAATCTTTATTTTTTTTAATTTAACATCTTTTAAATATTGTTTATATTCTTTAGAAGTTTTATCAAATGTCTTATTAAAACTCATTATTGTCCAACTCCTTCCATAATATATCAAAATAAGTTTGAAACTTAGGTACCTTTCGACATTTAAAAGGAGTCTTGTCATCACATAGTCCTAAATCTATATCATAAATTTTCTTTATTGTGGAAGGTCGTTTTGATAGTACAGCAACTTTATCTCCCATAGCTATTGCTTCACTAATGTCATGAGTTACTAATATTACAGACTTATTTTCATTTTTTATAATTCTGTAAACATCATCATTAACCATTAATCTAGTTTGATAATCTAGTGCAGAGAATGGCTCATCTAACAATAAAATATCTGGATTAACAGATAGAGTCCTAATAAGTGCAACTCTTTGTCTCATACCTCCAGAAAGTTCTTTTGGATACATGTTTCTAAAATCCCAAAGTCCATATGTTTTTAATAGTCTTTCTATTCTTTTAATAGATTGTTTATCATTTTTCTTATGCATAATTTCTAACCCTATTGTTATATTATCCATAATAGATCTCCATTCTAAAAGATGATCTTTTTGAAACATATAACCAATGGAGCCTTTAATATTCACTTCTCCTGATGTTGGTTTTAAAAGATTTGTCAATATGTTTAAAATAGTAGACTTTCCACTTCCTGATGGACCAAGAAGCGAAATTATTTCTCCTTCTTCCAATGAAAAAGAGATGTTATCTAAAACTTTTACTTCCCCTTCTTTACTATAAAAGTTTTTAGTAAGATTATTTACTTCTACTATTGTCCCCATGATGTCACCCCCCAAATATGTTTTTTAGGTATAGTTTATACTATTAAAAAATAGATATATTTGTACCATTTTATCAAAAGTATCTAAATAAATATTTTTTATTGAGTATAAACTTACTTAAAATATAAAAAAATAATGGCAAGCGATTAGGCTTACCATTATTTTTATTTTTCTAATATAAATGTATCACAACTAGCATTATTATAATTAATTTGTACACTAGGTGCTGTACAAGTTTGATTACTATTATAATTGCACTTTTTAGCTTTACAATGAATATCTGTAGAAGTAGTAAATGTGTTGCTTGTATTGTTTGATAGACTATTTCCTTTGTCTTTTGATATAAAAGTAGAGCATGTAGTTTCAGCAGTAGATGTTGCTTTCGTTCCGTGTACTTCTATATTACCAGCATAACAGATTCCTGAATTATTATAAATACAATTTCCTGCAGAACAATTTAATGTCATATATTTACCTCCATAAGTATAAAATTCTTTTATTATTATTTACAAGAACATATCTTTTATTCTAAAAATGTAAAATTTTAGATTATTCAATGAGAATATAAAAATATATCATTTTTATTAATAGAATTATACATACAAAGGTTGTCGAAATAAAATGTATAGGTTATTATCTAAACTAGAGTAGTTACAATTTTTCTATGTGTTATAATTTTATTATATTCAATAAGACAAATAAGAAAGGATTCAGTATGACATTAGAACATATTATATTTATTGTTTCACTTATAATTATAGCTTTGCTTTATATAGGCCATAGATTATATAATTATGGTTTAAATCCTTACACTTCTAAGGAGGGTATATTTAATAATTCTAAAAATGAAGAGATACCTTATAAAGATATTTGGTTATCAGAGTATGATAATAAAGAAGATATTTATATTGATTCAAATGATAATTTAAAATTACACGGATATTTAATTGCAAATAACAATTCACATGAATGGGTTATTACTGTGCATGGGTATACCTGTAGTGCTAATAGTATGAGTAATATTGCTTATCACTATTTTAATAAAGGATATAACCTTATAATACCGGATTTGAGAGGCCATGGTAAAAGTGAAGGGAATTATATAGGAATGGGATGGCATGATAGGCTAGATATATTAAAATGGATTGATTATATCATGCAAAAAGATTCAGAAGCGAAAATTATTCTTCATGGTGTTTCTATGGGAGCAAGTACAGTAATGATGGTAAGCGGAGAAGACATTCCATCTAATGTAAAGGTTATAATTGAAGATTGTGGCTATACATCAGCCATAGAGCAATTTTCTTACAAAATAAAAAAAATGTATAAAATACCTTCTTTCCCCATATTAAATATTTGTAGTTTTATTTCTAAAATAAAAGCTAATTATTTTATAGAAGAAGCTTCTTCTATAAAACAAATTAAAAAATCTAAAACACCTATATTGTTTATTCATGGTGATAAAGATAAATTTGTGCCATTTTATATGCAAGATAAATTATATGAAGCTTGCAGCTCTAAAAAAGAAAAGCTAATCATAGAGAATGCTGGTCATGCAAAGTGTGAAAAAGTAAATAGTAAATTATACTGGGATACAGTAGATAAATTTATAAGAGAAAATATTTATTGAGAAGAGCGATATTAGAGTAGAGGCCTATGGAACTATTGATGAATTAAACTCATATATAGGTTTATGCATAAATTATATAGAATACAAAGAAGAAAAAAATGAATTAAGAAAATTTAGCTTCAGCTAATCTTCATATGGCAAGAAGAATTTGTAGAAGATCAGAGTGCATAATAATTACGCTTAGTAAAGAAGCTAAAATTAATGAAATGCTAATTAAATATATAAATAGGTTATCTGATTATTTATATGCTGTTTCTAGATTCAATGAAAAAGAAATAATATATATAGTTATAATAAAAGCACAGAATAAATCTTATTCTGTGCTTTTATTATAATATTCTCTTGGAACATGTAATACTTCTAATGAATTTATATCTTCTTTACTGATATTAAACTCATTGGAATCTGTAATTCTTATAAATTTATAAATCTCCTTAAAATTTTCTTTAGTAATATGTAAATTATTATACTCTTTAATTAAAAATATATTAATAAAAAACATGACTAAAAATACTTTTATAGAAAGTAGTCTAAAATAATATTTGAATTCATCATAGCTTTTGTTTTCTTTTAAGAAAATTCTTGTATACATATAAGCTTTCATATAATCATTTTGAGTAGTAATTGAATAGTTCCTTACAATACTTGTTTTTCTTATTCTATAATAATAAAGTGAATCGTTTATTATTGATATCTTTTTAGCCCTATAAAATAGTTGGCACATTATAGCTATATCTTCATACTTTATATCAGGAAAACTCAAGTTATTAAATAGTTCTCTTTTCCATAATTTATTCCATAGATAAGAGTGTATAAGGTTATCTGGAATTAAAGCTTTTAAAATTTCATTTGATGTATAAATACCTTTATTTTTTTTATACATAACGGGTATAGATATAGATGTATTTTCATAGTATCGATAAAAATTACATATAACAACATCAGCATTAGTTATGATAGATTCATTGTATAATTTTTCTAGATAATCATTTGTAATAAAATCATCACTATCAATAAAGATAATGTAATCACCATTAGCGTGTTTTAATCCATTGTTCCTTGCTATGGCAACACCTTGATTTTCTTGATAAATAATCTTAAAATTGTTGTATTTTTCTTTATACGTTGTTAATATGTCATATGAATTATCTGTAGACCCATCATCTATACAGATTACTTCAAAATTAGTGAAACTTTGACTGATTATAGACTCCAAACATTTTTCTAAATATTTACCAGTATTATATACAGGTACAATAATACTGATAATAGGTCTTTGGTGTTTGTACATTATGATTTCCACCTTTCAATTTCATGATTAATTGTAAGTATATCATATAATCTTATGTAAATATTTATAAATATGTATAAAATTTGGTATTTTATCATAATAATTAAATAGATATTACGATAAGATAAAACTATATATTATAGGAGTGATAAATTTGCATAATAGAGAAATTAAGATAGAAAAAAATTTGCAAAAATGGGAAGATAAAATAGTACAAATATTTCCTAATGCAATTCCAAATAGCTGTAAATGGATAGATGAAATAGATATACTAAATATATTATTTACTTTATGTGATAAAAATCTAAATAATATATACTATCCAAATGGACAAGTCTATGATTTGATGGGAGTAGATTTTTCAAAGGAGGATAGATGTTTAGAGCTAATTACAGGTGATTCTATAGATATAATAAAACCAACTGAACTATCTTTCCATTATTTCAATGAAGAATTTTCATGGTCATATTTTAGAGTAGAGATAGATGATTTAGATCAGACATCAATTTATGACTATAAATGTCTATACAAAGAAGATTTAGTTATGTTAGAAGATGGACGATATATTGATATTTATAATTGGTATAGAAGAGAATACGAAGAAGATAACAAAATAACTAGGAAACTTGGTAGTAACGATCAAGTTGTAAGTAGATTTTTAAATAAATCTTCTTTCCTAATTTTTCCTAAGGGTTCTCCGTTTCATAATATTTATAACAAAAATTATAATATGCTAGATAGTGATGAGCTAGTAAAAATTATAGAGGATTTTATTCCAAAGGGATAAAAGTGCGATTTTTTGCATGCGAGAACGTAAGTTCTATATAGATAAAAATAGCATTTTTAAATATAAAATAAAGTTATATGTTTACATTAAATTATGCGTATAATATAATATAGAGGATAACATATACATAAATAATATTTTTATATGTAATTTGACAACATAAATAAATTAGGAGGAAATAACATGAGTAAATCATCAGTGCCAACACCTCATATAGGAGCACAAGTTGGAGACATAGCTGAAACTGTATTATTACCAGGAGATCCTTTAAGAGCTAAATTTATAGCAGAGAATTTCTTAGAGGATGTAGTAGAATACAATACAGTAAGAGGAATGTATGGATATACAGGATACTACAAAGGAAAGAGAATATCAGTTCAAGGTTCAGGAATGGGTATGCCATCAATAGGAATCTATTCTTTTGAATTAATACACTTTTACGGAGTTAAAAATCTAATAAGAATAGGTTCTGCTGGAGCTTTAAGCGATAAATTAGACTTATATGATATAGTTATAGGAATGGGAGCATGTACAGATTCTAACTTTGCATCTCAATATAACTTACCAGGTACTTATGCACCAATAGCTAGTTATGAATTACTTGAAAAAGCTGTTTCAATATCTAAAGATCAAGGAGTAGATGTACACGTAGGAAATATATTATCAAGTGATATATTCTATGGAGATGAAGGATTAGATGGTCTAAGAAAATGGACTAAAATGGGAGTATTATGTGTTGAGATGGAAGCTGCTGCACTTTATATGAATGCTGCAAGAGCTGGAGTTAATGCATTAGCCATACTTACTATATCTGATTGTCCACTAGAAGGTAAAGCTACAACTGCTCATGAAAGACAAGTAGCATTTACTAAAATGATGGATATAGCTTTAAATTTAGCATAATTTTAATAAATATAATAAATAAATGATAAAAAGAAAAGTCTTCTATATTAAATAGAAGACTTTTTATAATACCCTAAATACACCTTTAACAACTCCTACTATCTCTACGTTTCTTTCATCTAAAATAAGAGGATCCATAAATTCATTTTCTGGTTGTAATCTTACTTTTCTATCTTCTTTAAAGAATCGTTTTACAGTAGCTGCTTCACCATTTATCAGAGCAACTACAATCTCAGAATTAGATGCATGGTTTACTTTATCTACAATTACATAGTCTTTATCAAGTATACCTGCATTAATCATACTTTCACCTCTAACTTTTAAAATAAAATTATTTTTACCGTGAATTAAATTAATTGGTAAAGGCATGTATTCTTCGATATTTTGTTCTGCTAATATAGGTTCACCAGCAGTAATTTGACCAACTACAGGTATAGGTACTATTTCTTGATTTAATCCTGGAGCGTCATTAGTATTATTATCTAATATTTCAATTGCTCGTGGTTTACTTGGATCTCTTTTTATGTATCCTAATTTTTCAAGTTTGTTCAAATGCGAATGAACAGTAGAAGTAGATTTTAATCCAACAGCAGTACATATTTCTCTTACTGATGGTGGATATCCTTTATCAAGTTGTTGCTCCTTAATAAACTCTAAAATCATTACTTGTTTATTTGTTAAATCTAAATACATATAATCACTCATTTCTTGATAATATATTGGTAGTATATTAATAATAATTACTTTACTATTATATATTGTATCATATACTTAGTAATGATACAAACGTTTGTTCTTGATTATATTTTTTATATATTATTATCATAATTGATCTCAATACTATTATCTTTCATCTCTTCATCATCAATCCATTCAAAATTATTTACTATATCACGTTTAATATTTTTCTTGTGTGCAGCATAAAGTTGAGTTGTAGTTACATTATCATGATCTAGTAAAGTTTTTACATCATAAATAGAAAAACCAGATTGTATTAGAGAAGTAGCAGCTGTAGCTCTTAATTTATGAGGACTATATCCTTTATCCCTACTAGTATTCATACAAATAGAAGTATATTTTTTTACTAGCTGTCGAATTGCTTTAGAAGTAAGACGCTTTTTTTGAAGTGATAAGAACAAAGCATCTTTAACATCTTCTGATAAATTTTCATTAAGAGGTCTTTCATTATTTATATAATCTTTTACTACATATTCGCAAGTTTTATTAATAGGCATTAAAACTTCTTTTCCTCTTTTTCTATAAATTTTAAATTCTCCTCTAGAAAAGTTAAAAGAAGAGAGGTTAAGTTCACGAAGTTCATTTAATCGAAGACCATATGTCACAAATAGTGCAAGTATAGCTTTATCTCTAAGTTTTGTTTTTTCCCAGTATATAATTTCTTTTTCTGTTAAACCTTCTCCTGTTTCTACAGCTTCAAGCATAATGGATACTTCATCTATATCAAGCCTCTTTATTGCATCGGGCTGAGGTTTAGGCAATTTTATTGGATTAAACCCATCTGTAATATTGTTATCTATCTGTTCATTTCTATATAGAAATTTAAATAGAGTAGAGATGGATGATTTTTTTCTAGCTAAAGCTCTATTATTATTTTCATATATAAATGTACCATTATTTCTTTCTCTATAGTATCTCGGACAAAAATCACCTAGAAATAAATTAACATCCCTGGATTTTATAGCATTAAATTCAGAAACAGTAATATATTTTGTTTCAGAAGCTTGTGTAAGATTAGTCTCATTTATTAGATAATAGCAAAAAAAACAAATATCTTCTAAGTAAGCAGCTCTAGTTGAAACAGCAACAGATCCTTTTAAGTATATAAAATAATCTTTCATAAATTCGGGAAGTTGTTTTTCAAAATTAATACATTTCTCAATGATAGTGTGATCTCTTAGAACTATATTATCAGGCTTATCTGATTTATTGTTTATTTTTATTGTTTTATTTTCTTTCAAATAAATTCCTCCAATAAGTTAATATTTACATATTAGAAAATAGCATAAATAGTAGGGACTTTCAATAAGTAATGGATTTTTATAGTACTATTATATTAATACATAGTATAAATATACAAAAAGAGAAGTAAAATTGACTTTATAAATACTTATAATTACAACTATTCCCTAAATATACATTTAGAGAATAGTTGTATACAATACTCTATATTATATAAATGTATATAAACATGAATAATATTATATAAATTTTATTTAATTAATTATTCTCTTTTTTGATTTTTACTTTATATTTAATAAAAAGACAAAAAAATAATATTCCCATTTATAAATCACCTATATGGGAATATTATTATATACTTATTTTTAAGTATATAGTTTACTATCTAGGTTCTATTATTAGCTTAATAGCAGTTTTTTGCTCTCCGTCAATTTCTATATCTGTAAATGCTGGAACACATACTAAGTCTAAACCGCTAGGTGCAACAAAACCTCTAGCAATAGCTATAGATTTGATAGCTTGATTTAGTGCACCGGCACCAATTGCTTGTATTTCCGCATTTCCCTTTTCTCTTAGTACTCCTGCTAAAGCTCCAGCTACAGAATTAGGATTAGACTTTGAAGAAACTTTTAATACTTCCATTTCAATATCCCCCTTGATTTGTTTTAAAACATATTTTTTTAAGTAATAACTACATCCCTGTGTTGTTTAAAATAATATCGTAAAGTACTAAACACATTTTTATTACATAAGTATATTTCTATATATATAATATAAATACCTTTATTTATTTTTAGAATAATTTTTCTTGAAGCAAAACATTATAGTATCTATTATGTTTTAAAATTATATATAAATAATTAAATACTAAATTATAATAAAATAAAGATACTAGGTGTAAATTAGCACCTAGTATCTTTATTTTGAATTATCAATCTCGCTTATTTTTTTAGCTTCATTTTTCATTTTATTTAATTCATCAAATGAAATACCTGTAATTTCATTAATAAAGTTTATATTTGCGTCTTTATGTAGTAGTTGAATTGCTATTTCTTTTTTTGTATTAAGGACTTTTAATTCTTCTAAGTCCGATTTTTTTAATGTATATGTATTAGTATTTTCTAGATATCCATTACCATCATGTTTTTCTAAAATAACTGATTTTTTATCAAAGATAAAAGGCATATAATGTTTATATAATATTAACAAAGAAGGAATAATAAAAATAAGTTTACAACCTATTATACCTATTATTACAGTTGAAAAGGTAAAAAAATTATTATATTCCATGAATAGTATGTTAAATATTTTTTTATTTATAATATCTGATTTTATCGCTAATATAATAGCTAATAAGAAACTTATAAGACATAAAGGATATAATAAATAACTAGCTATTACCCCACTAAAACCTAATATATCGTAATTACCACTTATATTGCTATATGTAAATATATCTCCTTGTAAATATGAATAAATACATGCTGCTATACCTAATACTCCTCCTAAAGCCTGAGTATACCAAATATAGAATTTCAATTTACACCACTCCCCTATTTATTTCTATATAGAATAAATATGATAATTGAGTTTTAAATATTTCTATATTACTAAATATATTATAAGATATTTCTGTAGTATAAAAAATGTCTTTATATTTATATTAAAAAGATATATAATTTTATTGCATTGAATAATAATTATGATTAAATTATATGAAAAGCTCAATAAATTGATTATATTTGCCTTATATGGAAATAATATTATCAAATCCACTGAGTAGAGGGGAGCCTTGACTATGTTGGATAATTTCCAATTTATTTTTAAAGTTATGTTTTTTGTTTTATCATTAATGTGGGCTGGAAATATATTGTTATTTAGATCAGAGAGACAAATAATAGTTAATCCAGTATTATTTATAATTGCGTCCGTATTGGTTGTACTACCTGATAAAAACATATTAGTTTTTGGTATGGAAGCAAATGATATTAGAAATACCCTATATATCTGCTATTGTTTAATAGTAGTATGGGGACTGATAATTACGCGAAGAAAAACTGATTTATTTTAGATAAAAAAGGCTTAATTATTAAGCCTTTTTTATATTTTATGATATTTATAATAATTGTTATTGTTTTTTAGCTTCACATCTATATATTTTCATACCTTGAGACATAAATTTGTCTTCATATTCTGTTGTAACATTTATAAACTCATTATTTTTAGCTAAATCTAAAGAAATATTTTTTAATCTCCATGGATTTTTACATATTTCATTTAAAGTGAATTCAAATAAATTTTCATTATCTGATTTAAAGTGGATTTCGCCTTCATTATTTAGTATTTCATAATATTTATTTAAGAAATTAGTATGAGTAAGTCTTCTCTTCTCCCATCTTTTTTTAGGCCATGGATCGCAGAAATTAATATAGATTCTAGCCAACTCTTTTTTATCAAAGTAATCTAAAATACAATTAACATCTCCCCATATAAAAAGTATGTTATCTAATTTAGCTTCTTCTGCTTTTTCTACGGCTTTTAATAATACTTCTTCCTTTATTTCCATAGCTATGAAATTAATATTAGGATTTTGGGAAGCAAGAGTTGTTATAAATTGGCCTCTTCCTGTTCCAAATTCAGCATAAATAGGATTATTATTCTTAAATTTCTTATGCCACTGTCCTTTCATTTCGTTTATATTATCTTTTATTACATAATTAGTATAACTTAATAATTTTATATCAGATCCTTTTTTCTTTCTTCTTCTCATGATTTTTACTCCTTTATTTTAGGTCAAAATAATAGAGTACTAGCTCTAGAACCAGTACTCTAAATATAATCTTTAAAGATAATTAGCAACCGCAGCCGCCTGAACAACCAGAACAACCGCCGCCTCCACCAGAAGGCATATTTTCTACTAAAACTACAAATCCTTGATTAGGTACTTCTTGGATTATAACATTTCCATAAGTTAAAAATTCATCTTGGTCCATTATGAAGTGAATTCCTTCTAAATCACAAGATACGTCTGCTCCTTCTACTTCTTTATCCAAAGCTAAAGCAAAGCTTGGTCCAGAACAACCAAATCCAGCGAAATAAACTCTCACACTATTTGGTTTATCTTGATTTTCCGCTATAATTTCTTTTAATGCATTTATTGCAGATTCTGGTGCGAATACTTTCATTTATATCAATCCTTTCTTATTATGAGTATAATTATCTTATTTAAGTATACAATAAAAGTACGAGTATTAAAATAAAAAAGTAATATTTGTCACTTATTTATTATTTTGTTTTAAATAATCTTCTCGACTTAAATTATATTTTGGACATTTTATATACTTACTATTCAAAAAAGATACTAGTATTTGTCTAGTATCTTTTTTGATCTATTTTATTATATTTTGTTTAATTATATTAATCGCCTACTCCAAAGTCAGTATTATTATAAAGTACTTCTACATTAGGATTATTATCTAAATATTTATATTTATTTATAAACCATTCTACTAGCTCATCATCTCTTTTAATATCTGTTGTATTATTTACAAACACATTTATTGTAGCATGATTAAAATTAGTTAATGCTATTTCTATATCCCTATCTATCATTTCTTTAGTTTGACCTTTAATGCCTACCATAAGACAAGGTGAATCAAAATATTCCGATACTTCCTTATAAGAGTGGAATTTAGCATTTTTATTTAAGTAATTATTTCTAAATTCATTGTCAAAAGTTTCGACACCTATTTTGAAGGTTATAGGTACATTAAAATAATCTCTCATTTCTTGTAATCTGTTTCTATAACACCAATGACTTTCTAAGAATAGTCTTTCAATATTTTTATCTATTATTATGTCTTTGATGCGTTTTAAAGTATCTTTAGGTAGTTCAAAACAGCTTCCTGAATTGATTACTTCTAATACTTTATATTTACCTTTGATATTAGTTAATACATCAAAGTTTAATTTGTTTATTTCATCTTCTAATGAAGAATTATCATCTGTATAATCACAAAAAGAACATTTACCCCATACACAAGGGAAACTTTTTAAAAGTACTATTTCTCTTTTGTTTTTATTTGTAATCTCGCTATATCTATCCATTAAGTTCACCTTTATTTAAAATATTTTTATGTTCTGCTATATAACTACTAGGTAACACTGATACAGCAAAGTTAACTAATAAAACTCCTATAAATTTATCTGCGTAATCTGTGCAAATCTGAGTTATTAATATACTAGAAACTTTACTCATGCCAAACGTACTTAAAAGTTGAACTATATATGAAGAGCCTGAAGATGTAATGCCTCCAAAAACTTCGCTTGCAATTATAGAACTTAAAATTGATGTGGGTAGTGCAAACGCAAATACTCCCAAAGGTATTTTAAATCCTTTTAAAAAATCACGCTTATACATTATTCCAGCTAGCAATCCTGTTGATATCTGTACAGGTGCAAAATACAAAGAATAAATATCGAAAGTTATGCCGCTAACTATAGAACCACATAATCCTGTAATTATTGCATACTTAGGACCTAATATGGCGGCTATCATAATTGTACCTATAGAATCTAAATATATAGGCAGTTTTAATCCTAATGCTATAAAAGCTCCTACTATATTAATAGCTATGCCTAAAGAAATTAAAGTCATAGTCTTTACATTGTATTTACTTTTCATATTATATTCCTCCTAATATTGAATCAATCATATTGTCATAACCTTTAAAAAGCCTTTTTAAGAACATATTCATGAATCTTTTTTCATCGACTTGGTTTAAGACTATAGTATTAGCTTCTTTTCTATAAAAATTAGCTACATCAACTATAGATTGACCTATTGATATACCATCTTCTGCTATCTGTACAAAAGATTCAAATCCACTACATAAACTTTTGTCTATGAAATAAGCCACAGCTAAAGGATCGTTTATTACACAACCAATAATTTTTTCTTGATTCCAGTGGAAGTCAATATAAAATCTTGTTATTTCGGTTATATACTTAGCCATATTTTTATCTAGTCGATTGATAAACTCAATAATATTAGGTGTAAGTACTATCTTTCTTGTAACATCTAGTCCGACCATATGAATTTTTTGAGATAAGTTTTGGAATACATAATTTGCAGCGTGAGGATCAACCCAATAATTAAATTCAGCTACAGGAGAACAGTTACCCTCTACTCTAAAAGCACCACCCATAGAAATAAATTCGTCCATATTATCAAAAGCTTCTTTGTCTTTTTGCAAAGCTTTGGCTATATTTGTTAATGGGCCTAATGCAATTATAGAAACGTCTTTATTCTCTTTTAATGTTTTGATGATAAAGTCTACCGCATTATTTCTTATAATGACATCTTTAACATCTTCATAGAAATTTTCTCCTATACCATCTTCTCCGTGAGTATCTTGAGCTGTAATTAGCTCACGAACTAAAGGGTATCTTTCTCCTTCGTACACAGGTGTGTCTAAAGAAGAACACATTTGAAGTGCATGTAAGGTGTTTTTTGCACCTACATCTGAAGTTACATTACCACTTACTGTAGTAATACCTAATACATCTAGCTCTGGAGATGACATTGCTAGTAGTATTGCCAGAGAATCGTCAATTCCTGGATCGCAATCAATGATTACTTTTCTTTTTAACATTTCATATCCTCCTTAATCTATGTGGATAAGGAGAACTATATGACTTTTTACCACTATATTTAAAGTCATATCTAAGGTCTTTATATACTGCCACTATATAAATTTCTTAGTTTTTTATACATGGAGTTCTCGAACATGTCCTAGTGCTTTTGTTTCTATTTGATGGTGGAAATTATTACACTAGAGTTTGTCATGATATAAAATCATGATATTGAAAAATATATTTGAATACAAATATTTGGTATTCAAATGTGGACAGAAATATTATACATTATTAAAAGTTTATGGTCAATCTCTATTACTAATTATAGTATTTTGATATGATGGTTATTTATAATATTTAAGTTTTTGATTTAATATAAGGTGTGAATGATATAAATGGACATAAAATATATACTTTCGTACGAAAATGGCTTAAAGTATTGAATTTTCAATAATTATAAAAACGCACAGAAAGCATATGTCAGTTATAAGTCAGTAAATTTTTTACTTTTTTTCTAGCTTTTATGGTAAAATATATTTATAGATATTTGATGTAAGATACAGGGAGATTTAAAAATGAGCATAGCTTTTTTAAGAAAAAGAAGTAAAAATTACATAGTTTATTTAGAGTATTTAGATAAAGAAACAAACAAAAGAAAACAAAAAAATATGGGATCATATCCACTAAAAAGAGATGCAACTAGAAGGCTAAACGAAATAAAAGAAGAGATTTATAAGGATGAATTATTACTTCCTAACGAGATGATTATAGAAGATTTCATATTAGATTTCTTAGAAAAATATAAAATAAATTTATCAATCACTACCTATAATGTATATATGAGAATATGCAAAAAATATATAATTCCACTTCTAGGAGACATAAAATTATGCGATATTAGACCTATACATATACAGGATTATGTGGATGATTTGCTAGATTTACTTTCGCCGAAGACGATAAAAATACATTTGAATATCCTTAATTTAGCATTTAAAAGAGCCTATAGATTAAAATTAATCAAGGAAAATGTAGTTCAATTTGTGGAAGTTCCTAAGAGTAAAAAGTTTAAAAATGAGATTTATAATGCTGAAGATATGAGAATTTTATTAGAAAAATGTAAGGGAACTTCTCTAGAATTGCCTATAGTTATTGCCGGTGGACTAGGACTGAGAATATCTGAGATATTAGGTATTACTTGGAATAATATAGATTTTAATGATTTTACTATTACAGTGGAGAAAATAACAGTCAGGGATAATGGTAAAGTAATATTAAAAGAACCTAAAACAGAGTCATCTGTAAGGACTATTACAGCTCCCAAAGAGATAATTGCCATGTTGAAACAACTTAAAAAAGACAGATTAGCTGCTAAATTGAGAGGTGAAAAATCACATAGAGAGCTTATATTTTACGATAAGAATTTAGAACCCATAGCACCAGATGTTATAAGTAAGAAGTTTAGATACTTTTTAGAGATTAACAATTTAAAGCATATAAGATTTCATGATTTACGTCACTCCCATGTTACTATGTTAATAGATGCTAAAGTTCCTATAAAAGTTATTTCTGAAAGAGTGGGGCATTCAAATGTAAATACTACACTTAATATATATTCTCATGCTCTTAAAGAAATGGATCAAGAAGCTTCGGACAAAATTTCGAACACTCTATTTAACGATAGTAGAAAAATGGGATAAATATCCGCTATAATTTTTATTAGATTGAAAATAAAAAATCGAACCTTTTTAAATGAGTTTTAAAGGTGGTTGAAATCGATTTCAATATAAATGTTCAAATAAACATGTAAAAAACATTAGGATCTATTTAAATGGATTTTAGTGATCTTTATAAGAAAAAATCATTTATAAACGACAAAAAGTTACCATAATAACATTATGGTAACTTTTTTGCTTGAGTGAATATTTTATAGATTAAATTGAATTTTAATAAATTTATGTTGTTAGATTTTTTAAATTCATATTTCCTGGTGTTGAAAATGTGTGAATGTAAAAATCATTCTTAAATATCGTATACAAAATTGATTTATGTATAAAGTCTGATTTGATATACTTGTAGTTTGTTTTCTTTTTATAATTTTTAAAAATATTTTTAATGGTAGAAATTAGTTAACATAATTATATTATAGTAACTAAGTGTTTTCGTTAAAAAAATCATCAAAATCGAACCTTTTTAAATGAGTTTTGAAGGCGTTATAAAAAGATTATAATACATTTAATCAAATAAGGTATATTTTTAACTCAAAATCAAAATAAATAGATTTTTCTTGTTTTTGTAAGAATTTTAAAATAAAAATAGAATTTATCATAATAATGTTACCATAATATTATTATGGTAACATTATTACCTATAAAAATTTCTTGGTCTTAAAAATAACAAAACTTATTATAAGAATTAAAAGAATTACCAGGATCGTAATTCTATATCCATATATATAAGTTAGCTCAGGCATGTATTTGAAGTTCATACCGTATATACCAGTAATTATACTTATGGGGACAGCTGTACCTGTAAGTATGGTAAGTTTGGTTATAAGGTTATTTGTTTTTTCTGAAACCTTGGAAGAATATATATCTAAAAGCTTATCTGCCAGTTCTCTAGTACTGAGTGAAAAATTATAAAGTTTATCTACAGAGAGATCTAATCCCTGTAAAAGCTTCTGGTATTCTCTCTCTAAACTAGTATTTTCATCAGAGAAAAACTCCATTCCATCTTTTAATAAAGTATCTATGATATAAGTTAAAGGTCTGATTATTTTTACACAACCTCTACATATGTTTCTGATGTGACTGATTTTAGACGATATATTGTCATCCACTTCATTTATAATATTATCTTCTAATTCTAGGATATTATCCTCTACCTTCTCTAAATTTTCAAATTGGCTAGAGATTATTATTCTAAGAGCACTGGAATAGATTACAAATAAGGTTAAGGTGAGATTTGATTTATAATAGAAGTTCTCACGCATTAGCTGCTTTATTTGATTGTATATATCGTTTCTCTTTCTTAGAACAATAATAATGTATTTATTTGATAAGAAGATATTTACCTCTTCTAATAGAAAATCTTCCTCGTTTATTTGAAAGTTAGCTAAAGTAAAGAATATATATTCATCATAGATATTGACTCTTACATTTTTATCGAAGGAAAGGCAGTCTTTGTAAGCTTCATTACTTAAGTTTAGGGTATCTTTGAAAAATTTCAACTCCCAGGGATTACATATTATAAAATGATAATCATCCTTAAGGTTTATATCATCCATGTTTTTTGTTATTTGTTTTGTAACTAGATTTAATATATGCATTTATATATTTCTCTCCTTGATAAAATCTAAATTGTGCCTATTAATTAAGTTTATTCATTTTATAATTTATTATTCAAGGTGTTTTTCGATAAACGGTTTCTATAATACTATTATGTAAAGTAGTTGCGATTTAAAACAACAAAAGTGCCTATTTTTGCAAGAGATGCTAAATCTACTTGTGTTCCCAAGATTACAAATATTGACATACGACACATTGTTCCAACACTTTCTGAGAAGTGTTGTATTGATTAGAAATGATATGAGCGGTGCATATGAGTGGAATACACCTATTTTTATCTGATATAAATACGGTTAGTAAATATCCAATTATTACACCTACACCCGCAGCTATTAATAATTCTTTTATACTTTCCATAGCTGAAAATTGACCACTAGTTACTACTCCTAGCAATGTAGATACTAATATTGCTCCTACTGCATCGTTGAATGCTGACTCACTTACCACCGTTTGTTTTATTTTGTCTTTTATTGTAACTTGTTTAAAAACTGGTATAAGTGCTGCTGGATCAGTTGATGCAATTACTGCTCCTAATAGTAAAGCTGTAAATACTTTTTCTGATACTACTCCTACCACAACAGCTGATACTATAACTCCTACTGTCGACAGAATTCCCATGCTTATTTTAACTTTATTTAATACCCTTAAATTTATTTCCTTACCACCTTCAAATAAAATATACGCTGACCAAAATGTCAGTATAAGGTTATTTTCCACAGGGAAAGACTGTATATTCACTATATTTAGTACTGACCGTCCTATTAGTATACCTGCTATTAAATATAGTATTACATCTGGAATCTTTAGAATTTCACTAAGTCTCCCTAAAACGATTCCTGTAACACCTATAATAAAATTAAATTATTTGTAGCGATCGCTTCTACTGTACCTTCCATAATGGATATCTCCTTTAATTCGACACCGTCAACGATTTTTCCGCTGTTTTTCATATGGTATTTTTAACCTTTTTAGCAAAAATTTACATAATATGTATTATCTTACGAATTTATGTATTTATATCTCAAATATAAACTTACTTTATTAGTTTATAATTATAAAAGTCCAGGGTGATATCTTTTGATATTCCCTGGACATAATTATTATATTAATTTGATATAACTATATTTCTTTTAAGTATTCAATTACTTCATCTATTATCCAATCAGGAGTAGATGCTCCTGCAGTAACTCCTGCAATTTTAAATCCTTTGAAATTATCTTTTTCTAGTTCGTCTTTTGTCTCTATAGAGAAAGTAGGTACTATTTCTTTGCATATATTCACAAGCTTTTGAGTGTTAGAACTATGCTTTCCTCCAATAACTACCATACAGTCAACATTTTTAGATAAATCAATAGCTGAAAGCTGTCTTTCCTTTGTAGCGAAACAAATAGTATTTTTTACAGTTAAATTTTCTGTTTTACTATTTATTTTATCCACTATTTTATCAAAATGCTCTAAGTTAGCAGTAGTTTGACTAACTACACAATATTTATCATCACGACTAAATGGTATATTATCTACTTCTTCCTCGCTATTAATTACATAAGCTTCATTATTGCACCATCCGTTGATTCCTATTATTTCTGGATGAGTATTATTACCAACTATTATAATTTTATATCCTTTTTGTGATAAATCTTTTACTATATCATGAATTTTTTTAACATATGGACAAGTCGTATCTACTATATCCATATTTTTAGATTTCGACTGAGTATATATATCTTCAGCCACACCATGAGATCTTATTATTAGTTTGCTTGAACTTGGAATTTTATCTAGTGAGTCCATCTCTAATAATCCTTTTTCTTTATATCTGTCTACTGCTTGTTTGTTATGTATAAGTGGACCTAGAGAATAGACATCATTATTATTGTTATTTTCAAGCTCATACCAAGCCATATTCATAGCTCTTTTAACACCAAAACAAAATCCTGCATTCTCTGCTATTCTGACTTCCATAGCAACCTCCTATCTCTTAAAATAATTATCTTTTATTACTTCTAGTACATCCTGAGATAATCTTTCGTATTCTTCCGTACTTAGTTTTTCTTTATAATAATTTTCAAAGGAAATTGGTTTATCAATATAAATAGTAACTTTGTTAAATATTTTATAGTTTGTTATTATTGATATTGGAATTACATTTGCCTTACCTTTTACAGCAAATAAAGCAAGACCTGCCTTAGCTTCACCAAATTCATTTCCTTTTACTCTTGTTCCTTCAGGAAATATTCCAATAGCGTATCCTTCTTTTATCTTTTTTAAAATAGTCTTTATTGTAGATAGTCCAGGATTATCTCTATCTATTGGTATTACATATAATTTATTTAAAATTGTAGCTAATATTTTATTATTAAATAATTCCTTTTTTCCTATAGTGGCAATTTTTCTATTTTTTATTGCCGCTGCTACAAATATTGGATCTAAGTTAGATTTGTGGTTTGCAGCTAATATAATATTCCCATCATCAGGTATATTTTCTTTCCCAATTACCTCATACTTATAAAATACCTTGCTATATACAGTAAGGATATTTAAAACAAATTTATAAAAACTCAAATGTATCTCTCCCTTATTTAATTTTCTCTAAAACTGATGCAACTACATCATCAATACTTTTTCCTGTAGTATCTATTTCTATAGCATTTTCAGCTTTAATTAATGGAGCAAATTCTCTTGTTGAGTCTATTTCATCTCTTTTGATTATATCATCAATTACATCTTGAAGTTTAACATCAGTTCCTTTTTCTTGAAGCTCTTTATATCTTCTTTTTCCTCTTTCTTCTGGAGTGGCGATTAAATAGAATTTATAGTCCGCATTTGGAAATACATAAGAACCTATGTCTCTTCCATCTAATATAACTGAGCTTCTTTCACCTATATTTCTTTGAACATCAACCATTAAGAATCTTACTTCTTTTATCTTAGCCACATTAGAAACATTTTTAGTGACTTCAACTGTTCTAATTTCATCGTTAACAATTTTATTGTCTAAGTATATATTATTATCCTTAAAATCTATTTCTGTTTGTTTTGCTAACTCTATAACTTCATTTTCATTATTTATATCAATATTATTTTGTAAACATTTTAATGTTACAGCACGATACATAGCACCTGTATCTATATAGTTTATATTCAGTTTATTTGCTATTATCTTAGCTATTGTACTTTTACCTGCTCCAGCAGGACCATCTATTGCTATTACTAAATTATTCATATGCTACTCTCCTATTCTTTATATACTAATTCCAGCTAAATATCCAGTTGAAAACGCTATTTGAAGGTTATATCCACCTGTTTCTGCATCTACATCTATAACTTCTCCTGTGAAGTATAAATCTTCAATTAATTTAGACTCCATAGTAGAAGAGTTAATTTCTTTGACAGATATACCACCGCTTGTTACCATTGAAACTTGTATTCCTAAAGTTTCAGTAGTTGTTAACTTCATATTTTTTATATAATCAATAATTTTATTTTCATTTTCTTTAGTTAATTCATTTGGTTTCATATCAATAAGCCCTAATATATCTAATATTTCTTTTATAAAGTTTTGTGGAAGTATATGCTTAAGATTATTAACTATATTTTTATTAGGATTTATTCTTATAGCTTTACTTAATTCATCATTGGTTATATCTGGAATAAAATCTATATTTAATTCTACTTCTTCATTTTCTAATATTTTATTTATATAAGATGATATTATTAGTACACAAGGGCCTGTTATACCAAAATGTGCAAATAACATATCGCCTCTTTTAGATATTTTTTTCTTTTTAATTTTGCATGATATTTCTACGCCTTTTAAAGATATTCCTTGTAATCTTCTTGTCCAATCTTCTTTGATTTTTAAGGGAGATAATGCAGGATAAGTATTTGTTACAGTATGTCCATGCCTTTTCAATATTTCATGCATTGTACCGTCAGACCCTGTTTTATAATGACTTTTACCACCTGTCGATACTATAACCTTATCTCCAAGAACTTTATTGCCATTTTCTAAAACAACACCTTCTATTTTATTATTTTTATTTATAATTAAATCTACTACTCTACTATTATATAATATTTTTATATTATTATTTATTAATAAGTCCTTGAATGTATTAATAAGTTCAGTTGCTTTATCGCTTTTTGTATAAACCTTATAATCATTATGTTCTTCTACTTTATATTCAAGATTACTTTCATTTAAGAAGCTTAATAAATCTTCATTAGTAAATGAATAAAAAGCACTGTATAAAAACTTTTTATTAGTTACAACTTTATCGAAAAAGTCTTCTATATATCTTTTATTTGTGATATTACATCTTCCGCCACCAGTTAATTTAAGCTTTTTTCCTAACTCATTATTTCTTTCTATAAGAATTACTTCATTATTGTTTTTTGAAGCTGTTAATGCTGCCATCATTCCTGATGGACCTCCACCTACTACTATTACTTTTGACATTTATATCTCCTATTCTAGGGCACTGTTTTCTATTTTTTGATTGTTTATAATATGACTTGTATCATTCATTTTTATAACTACAGGGCCATAATCCCTAAGTTCAATTATATTTAGTGCTGTATTACTTTGGCTAATTCTGTAAATATTTTCTAGTGGAGAATTTAAAAGAGATAATAGGATTACCCTTGCAGTAACAGAATGAGTTACTAATACTATGTGTTTTCCATCATATTTATCATTTATTTCTTTTAAAAACTTCTCTGTTCTCTCTTTTATAGTCTGTAGTGTTTCTCCTCCTGGTATTTTAGCTAAATGAGGTTCATTTCTCCAAGTTCTATATAAATCACTATATTCTTCTTGAATTTCTTTTATTAAAAGACCTTCCCATTTCCCAAATCCCATTTCTTTTAAAGCTGGGTTTGAAATCACATCAAGATTAAATTGTTCTCCAATAATTTCTGCTGTTTCAATAGCTCTACCAAGTTCGCTAGAATATATGTAATCAATAGGATATTTCTTCATACTATTAGCAAGTTGAATAGCTTGTTCTCTACCCTTATCTGTTAAATTAGAATTACCATGACCTTGTGTTTTACCAAGAATATTCCAATCTGTTTGACCATGTCTTACTAAATAAATAGTGTTTGTCATTTTATACTCCTTTGACTATTTTATAATTTTCTTTCTAAATTTTTATTATATCATAAATATCTAATAAATTAAAAAATGAATGTAGTATTTTTACAATTATTATTAAGTAATAACATTATATTGCATATATACCCAATAAAATAGGTTAAAATACTTTTTATTAGTATTTTAACCTATTAATTAATTCATATTATTTAACTTGTATAAAAATATTATCATTTTCCCCATCTACAATTATTGTAGATTCATTATATATTTCTCCAGCTATCATTTTTCTAGCTATCATAGTTTCCAATGTATTACCTATATATCTTTTTAATGGTCTAGCTCCATATACTGGATCATATCCTTCTTTTACCATTATATCTTTTGCACTATCTGTTATTTCTATTTTAATATCTTTTTCACTTAATCTATTAGAAAGTGATCTGATAAATATGTCTATTATTTCTTTTATTTCTTCTTTATCAAGAGCTTTAAACATTATAATATCATCTACTCTGTTTAAAAATTCTGGTTTAAATCTTCTTTTCATTTCAGACATTACTAAATCTTTAGTTTCTTCTGATATATTTCCTTCTCCAGCTAATAGGTAACTACTACCTATATTAGATGTCATTATAATAATTGTATTTTTAAAATCTACAGTTTTTCCTTTATTGTCAGTTAATCTACCATCATCTAGTATTTGTAAAAACATATTAAATACATCCTCATGAGCTTTTTCTATCTCATCAAATAAGATAACTGAATAAGGTGCTCTTCTTACTGCTTCTGTTAATTGACCACCTTCTTCGTATCCTACATATCCAGGAGGAGGTCCAACTAATCTTGATACAGAATGTTTTTCCATATATTCAGACATATCAATTCTTATAATGTTTTCTTCGCTATCAAATAAAGTTTTAGCTAAAGTTTTGGCAAGCTCTGTTTTACCTACACCAGTAGGCCCTAAGAATATAAATGATCCAATTGGTTTATTCTCATCTTTTAAACCTGCTCTTGCTCTTATAACTGCATTAGAAACTGCTGTAACAGCTTCGTTTTGACCAATTACCCTTTGATGAAGTTCATCTTCTAATTTAAGAAGCTTTTCTCTTTCTCCTTCTACAAGTTTTGTAACAGGTATTCCTGTCCATTTAGAGACTATTTCTGAAATCTCATTTTCAGTAACTTCTTCTTTTAATAAAGCATTTTCATATTTATTTTTCATTTTTTCTTCTAATTCTTTTATTTGCTCCTCAAGAGAAGGTATTATACCATATTTAATTTCTGCCACTTTGTTGAAGTCATATTCTCTTTCATACTTTTCTACATCACCTTTAGCTTCATCTAACTTAGCTTTAAGGTTTTTAATTTCAATTATCTGACCTTTTTCATTTTCATATTTAGCAGTCATTTCATCATCTTTAGATTTTAATTCAGCAATTTCTCTTTGAAGCTCTTCTAATCTTGTTTTACTTTTTTCATCATTTTCTTTTATTAGCGCTTCTCTTTCAGTTTCTAAAGTAAAAAGTTTTCTTCTTACAATATCTAGTTCTATAGGAAGGGAATCTATTTCACTTCTTATCATAGCACCAGCTTCATCTATTAAGTCTATAGCTTTGTCAGGTAAATATCTATCTTGTATATACCTATTAGAAAGTTTTGCGGCAGCAACTATAGCACTATCATGTATCCTTACTCCGTGATGTATTTCAAACCTTTCTTTTAATCCTCTAAGTATAGATATCGTATCTTCAACCGTAGGTTCATTAGCTATTACTGGTTGGAAACGTCTTTCAAGTGCTTTATCTTTTTCTATATATCTTCTATATTCATCAAAAGTAGTAGCTCCTATACAGTTTAACTCACCACGCGCAAGCATTGGTTTTATTAAATTTCCAGCATCCATAGAACCTTCCGTTTTCCCTGCACCTACAATTGTATGTATCTCATCTATAAATAAAATAATTTTTCCTTCAGAACTTTGAACTTCTTTTAGTACTGCTTTTAATCTTTCTTCAAATTCACCTCTATACTTAGCTCCTGCTATTAATGAACCCATATCTAGCGAGAAAATTATTTTATCCTTTAATCCTTCAGGTACATCACCTTTTACTATTCTTTCTGCTAATCCTTCCACAATTGCAGTTTTACCTACACCAGGCTCTCCAATTAATACAGGATTATTTTTAGTACGTCTAGATAGTATTCTTACTACTCTTCTTATTTCTTCATCTCTACCTATCACTGGGTCTAACTTATGTTTTTTTGCTAATTCTACCAAGTTGGTACCAAATTTAGATAAAGCATCATAAGTTCCTTCTGGATCTTGACTTTCTACTCTTTGACTTCCTCTAACTTGTGATAGTATTTTAAGAAAATCATTTTTGTTTATATTATACATATTTAAAAGTCTTTTAACATTTGATATGGAAGTCATTTCTATTATTGCAAGCATAATATGCTCTACACTAATATAAGAATCTTTAAATTCTTTCGAAATATCTTCTGCTTTGATTAACGCCTCTTCAATATTTCTAGAAGCTGTTACTCCTTGAGAATTTATTCCTTCACCATAAATTTTTGGAAGCTTATCTAACTCTTCATTTATAGAGCTTCTAAGGGCAGTTATAGATATATTCATCTTTTCTAGAATATTTGGAATTAATCCATCTTCCTGATTAACCAATGCTGCAAATAGGTGTATAATATCTACTGTCTGATTATGATGTTTTACAGCTTCATTATAAGCTTCATTTAAACTTTTTTGTACTCTGACAGTCATTTTATCAATATCCATATAAATCCCTCCTTTTAATGTATCTTAACTTTTATTATAGGACTTTTTTATTTATTTTCCAATAATTGATATAATTTTTCAAACTTAGCTTTATAGTTTTTATTAAAAATTTACTTAAAAAAGAAAGAAGCTTCTATAAAAAACTTCTTTCTCTAATTTAATGATTACATTATCTAATCTTAATGCTCTTGATGTTTTTTATGTGAACTTATTGGTCTTGCTGTATTTTGAGCTACTGATCCAGTTTTGGAAGGTCTAAGTCTTGGTTCAATGTTAATCTCTTCTCCTAACTCTAATTTAAAGTTTGGATTTTTTTTATCATTTCTATTGTATCTTGTCTTATCATCTTCTCTTTTGTGTTTATCTTTAGTCATATAGGCCTCCTTAATTAAATAGAATTTAGTACTAATTTAACCTATTTTTAAATTAGTATTCTTTAAGTAAGTTTTCTTTAATATTATTCTAAATAACCTAAAGTGCTATTTTTATCACACTAGAACAAATGTTCTCATTTACATTTAAGCTCATAATTTATTTTATCTAAAAAGATTTATTCTATACTATTTATTAAAAATAGTTATTTTATACTTAATTTAAATTCTAAATAAAGAATATAAAAAATTATTTAATGAAATGCATTTATGAATAAAAATAAAGAAGCTTATATAAGCTTCTTTATTTTCTCATTCACTAGTTCAATTCTTCTTTTATATCTTCTAATGAAAAGCCAATAGAAAACATAGATAAAATTTGTCTAATTGTATTTATATCATTATCGTTATACAGTTTTCCATTAAACTTTCCTATACTTGAAGGCGATATTATGCTTTCATATTCATATTGTCTAATATCTTCAACAGATATGTTTAGTATATTTGCGACTTCACCTATAGTATAAACATTATTATTTTTCATATAAATACCTCTTAAATATTTTTAGTTTAAAAAGGCATTAACTATTACTTCTTCAGCTTCTTCTTCACTAAGACCAAATGTTTCTAGTTTTAATAATTGTTCATTATTTATTCTACCTATTGCAGCTTCATGAACAATTTGTGCATCCATATGATTAGCTTGAATTTCAGGTATAGAGCTTACTCTAGCTTTATCCATAATTATTGAATCACACTGTACGTGAGCTTTGTTAATGGATATAAATGTTGATATTTCAACATTTATGGAGTGGGATAAACTTATTTTGTCAGTTTATTGTCAGTACCAATTATTAATCCACAGTTTTTGAGTAAGTTATCCACACTTTATTCACAGCCTTTTTGAACTACATTATATTTCTTAGTATTTTATATTTTACACTATTTTATAAGCAAAATCATTAAAATAGTTACAATTTAATAGGACGTGCATATTTTTAATGCTCTTCTGCATACACTTAAACTAACAAGGCAGATAAGTGAAACGTTCTAAAACTTGTTTTAGATATCTGTCGAAGTGATTTAGTTTTGAACAAGTGGTATAGGCTACTTCTAACTTTTTTAGGAGTAGCCTATTTTTATATAAATTTATATAATTTTAAACAAATAAAAACCTACCTAAGCTGGTAGGTAGGCAATAAAAGCACTATAATTCTTTTCTTCATTCCTTATTAAACATAAAGCATTATGTTCTTTTAAATTAATCATATCCTCTTCTTCATAGCCACAACTATTATAATACTCTTTTAAATATCTAAAATCTTGTATATCTGTTCCGTATAGAAGTAAGTAAGATGCCCCACCGGTTTTTAATGCTTTTCTGCATTTATTACTTAATTCATATACTGTGTGAAGTGTAACAGTAGATATTAGATTATACTTCCTTCCCTCTTGGAATACTTCTTCAAATATAATAGAAGCATTAGGACACTTATAAAATTCATCAAAGTATAATTCAGTGCAAGTCTTTTGTTCTTTTGATAATTGTTTTTTAGCATTCCAAACTTTACTCAGAAAGAAAGTGGCCATAACATTTTTTATAGTATTATTTGTAAACGTATCTTCTGGTAGTTCTATCAGTATGACTTTATTATCTTGTATAGCTCTTACAAAATCAATATTATTTTCGCTGGTCTTATTTAAGGCTACTTCACTTTCTAGAGATAACTCCAGCATAGCAATTCTATCTAATATACCATCTACCTTATTATCTGCATTAGTTACCTTATTTCCCTTAACTGAATCTAATTCATTAAGCTTCTTTATTCTATTAGATAATAATTCTCTTAGCTCTTCATTTGTATTTTCTATATATTCTTTTCTTACACTAGGTTCACTCAAGCACTCTATAACATTATTTAGAGATGCATTAGGCTTATTACTGTAGACTACTGCACATGCAGCATAAAAATATTTAATCATACGTGGAGAAAGTTGAGTTTCAACATTTATACAATCTAATAAACTTTGTAATTGCTGTGCTCTTTTAATTGCATTAGATACTTTATTAAAGTTACTCATATTATCATTTATAGGTATTTCATTATAAGAAAAAGCTTGAATAGTATTTATATTACTACAGTCAATTTTTATAAGCCTATCTTTTGGTGTATTCTTTTCTAGTGTTCTAGATAATTTACAATCTTCTATTATATCAATATTAATTACACCTCTATTATCATTTATAGCATCTGTAGCTAACTTCATTGCTTTATAAGTTTTTCCAGCGCCTTTTGGCCCTACAAGAACACGTTCAGCTCTTTGTATTTCTTTATGACTACTAAAATAAGCTGGTTGTTTTTTCTTAACTATACCTATAGATATTTTCCCTTTAGATAAACATTTAGGTACATCAGTTTCATACGTTGCTTTATGCTTTATATTTGTGTACTCTTCTATTAACGTTTTTCCTGGTACACTTATAAAATTCGAGCACTCTTCTACTGTTGTATTATTTACCGCTACATTTTTAATTTTCGTGCTATAAATATCTATTTTATCTTTCACTGGTTTGGATATTAACTCATTATCATCATTTAAAGTCTTGTAAGAATTGATAGAAGCTGTTAAAAGTTGTTTTTCTCTCTCTTTATCGCTTGAATTAGCTAAAATTATAGCTTGAGATTTACATATATCGTTTTTAGCCTTTCTTTCGGTGCTATTAGATATTTTATATTTTAAAGGATTAAACATATTACTATCCTTTTTAGATGTGCTTAAAAACGAATTTAAGAGGTCATTTATAATGTCATCTAGAATTTTAACTACTGTAATACCTAATTTTTTTATATTTTTATCTTTTATTGTATAAAATCCATTTTTATATTCATTAATCCCTTTTTTATATTGGTAACTTTTAAAATAATTATTTTCTTTTTCGGAAGTTGGTATAAAATTGTACAATATTCCTACCGAATCTTCATCTTGCATAATCTCTAGCACAGTTAAATTTGCTTCTAGTAAAGAATTGTCTCTTTTATCTACATTAAGGCTTAATGCATCATTTGATTTATATTTTAATTGAACTTTAGAACTGTCTAAATTAATAGGAACACTATTTACTTCCTTTATTTCAACTCTTTTCCAAATTTCAGTAAACTTTATCTTAAATTTATTGAAGTGTACTTGTGGTATGATAAAAAAGAATTCTACGTTTTCTTTAGTTAAATGAATATAGTAACTTACCTTTGGTAATTCTTCTACAATAAGTTTTTTATTTTCTATTCTTATAAATTTCTGAGTTTCTTTAAACATTTTATTTACAAGTAATGCTATATGATCTGAATTATTATTCTTATTACTTTTGGATGGGATTAATTGAACTATCTTATATTCATTTCTGACTACTGATAAATAGTCACTTATTTTCATTGTTTTCATTTTAGGACTAAACATGACAAACCACCTTTGCTACTATTTGAAGTATCATGTATATAGCAGGACACATAAATCCTACACTCTTTCCTTTTTCCCAACCGAACACATAAAGAATTAATGATATCAAACCAACGATAACTAATATATCTAAAGATACTATACTTATAGTCCCTAAGCATTCTGTAAAAAACTTAGATAAAAATTTTCCTAATTCCCCAGATGGATTACTTAATATTTCACCTATTCTAGTAAAGAATTTATTTATACTCTCTAAAGAGCCACTTATTTTTTCGAAAATATCCATATTTACACCTCACTAAAATTTAATCATAGTAAATAACTTAGGATAGAATTGTAATAACAAATAAAATAAGAAATATTGTAAACCTTCTGTTGTAGCTTGTTTTAGATTAGCTCCATGAAGCATATGCTCCAACATCGTTTTACCTCCCATGAAAATACATCCATACTTAGCAAAATCAAGAAGTAAATCTATAAGTTGCGATGCTGTACTTCCTAGTTCAGCGCCCATACTGTCTGCAAATACAATAGAATTTTTATTCATAAATACAGCTACTAAGAATACTAATCTTGCATATTCACGTTTATTATTCTTTAGTTTGTCTAAAAATTTATCAATCTTTTGTAAGTCACCTTCTCTTCTACTTATTTTTTTATTATCTGCAAGTAATAACAAGGTATTAGAATTATCAAATTTATACTTTCTCTTTAACATGAATAAACCTCCTTTAATTAGTTAAAAATATTAAAAAATTAAATTTGGCGGTGATTATATGGGTAAAGCTATATTTTGGTTTGGATGTGCTTTGGTAATAGATATGATTCAAAAGACTTTCTTTTAGATATAGAAGGATTTTAATAAATTACATAGAATATAATTATAGAATTGTATTTTTATATAATTCACACACCATAGAGCTCTAAGGATGGCGGTCCTGGGGCTCTTTTTATTTACTCTTTTTCTTCTAACTCTTTTTTCATTTCTTTTCTTAATACATATTTTATATAATTAGATTTATTCCCAAATTGACTAAATTTTTCTTCGAGCCAATCAAATAGCAATTTATCTTCAACATTATCTTTAAATGATACTGGAATCACTGTAGGTTTAGCCATATCCCTTCCTCCTTAACTAGAATTATTTAATCTTAGTTAATATTATGTAATATTATTTAATAACTTGCATGTCCTTTTGAATAATATTAATTAATTTTTTATAGTTTTTAATAACTTTATTTAGTTTTGTATAATTTAATTATGTAAACTTAACTATAAAAACAATAAACTTACCTACTCTCTTTTTAGTTTTAGGAATAATAATTTATTTTTCTGTATATTTTCATCTTTTTTGACATATGCTGTGTGCTATAATTTTTGTAAAATTATACTTTACAATAAAAAGGAGATATAACATGAAAAACATTAGGTGTTTATTTTTTATTTTTATAATATCAGTGTCATTAGTAGGTTGTAAAAATACTTCTACAAATAAAACTGATGAAAATACTGAAAATCATACTTCTATAAATAAAACTAACAAAACTAATAGCGATAAATCAGATAATGAAATAAAAGATATTCTTAAATTACTGGGTGATACTTATTGGATAGAAGAAGATCAGGATGCTGGTGAAACTATATTGAAAATAAATGATTCTATTATAGAAGAATACATAACTTCTCCTGAGTATTATTCAACATATGAAATTAATAAACTAAATTATGATTCAGATAAAAATACATTAACCTTAAATACAACGGCACATTATTATGATGGGAGCATGGATTTAGATTTGCATATAGAGTTATTAGATGAAAAAACAATACGTCTAAAAAATGATAAAGATGAAGGTCATACATTCAACTTAAAATCAACTCCTCTTAATGAACTTGTTAAACTCATATATGATAAAGGTTCAACAACATTTGATAATAGTTATATACAAGATATTTTAGACAAGACGGAAGATGAACTGTATGAAATTATAGGACTTTTTTATCCATCTGAGTTAGATTCTAGTCAAACAAAATATGTAGAGTCAAAACTTGCTAAAGATGAAATACTTAAAAAAATTACATCTTTACAAATATTTACAGATCGTAGTTCTACATATCCAATTATTTATGATGAAGAGGTTCAAGCTGTTCGTGTAGGTTCTAAACTTGGTTATTTGATTACGGTAAGAAGTTACGGAGATGTAACTGACTCAAGAATGGAAGATATATTTTTAGATATTGATTCTGGTAACATATATCTTTATGATTATATTGATACAATGCGTGTTGATTTAAATAGTGCAATATCAAAAATTGAAATTTAGAGTGAAACATTAAAACTCAAATAAAAACAAAATATTTTAATAAAAATAAATAAAAAAAGCTAGGAAGGAATAAAAAATTTATCCAACCTAGCTTTTTAATCTACAAAAAAAATAAAGCCCTATAGGGCTAGGAGTTACGGAACCATTATAAAGGCTATCAATAACAGATAGCTTATATTTTATAGGTAATACTTTATAGTGGGTTTACCCTGTAACTGCCATAATTATAACATATATTTATTATTTATTCAATATTTTTTCGTTATTTATTTTGTAATTGCTATTTCTCTTTTTGTTATTCTTTTATTAATTAAATTACCATTATATTTTTTTCTTCTAATCCTACCACATTCAAACTTGGATATAGGAAATCTTTCTCTTTTATCTATTTTAGATTTTAATAAGCTATAATAATTTCCATTGTTATACTCATATCTTGAAAAGATAGCATTAGCTATATAATCTGCAGCTTGAATATTATATGCATCTTTAGCTTTTGAATCCTTATACTCTACTTTTATATTGATATTTAGCTTTTTCTCATAATTCCAATATATATTAATATAATCTTTAAATGAATTTATAGATTTTACTTTTATTGTTTTATTATCTAAAATAAGATTAACCTTGCTGTTATTAAATTGTTCATTATAGTTTTGTAGTAATATTTTTAATAAGAAGTTATACAAACAATTCTTGTCTTCCTTTAGATTATCTTGTATATATTTCTTTTGCGCAACGATATATGATATCTGTACATCCTTTTTGCATATGTTATTTATTATAAGTTCTTTAATTTCTTTATTGGCTTCATTGGCTTTTAGTTCATTGGAATTAAATTTAATATTTTTATAGTTTTTCTTTACGTATAATAAGGTTTTTTTCATTGTATTATGTAATAACCCAGGATTTTTAGTTAATATACAAGCTATAACAAAATAATTCCCACCATTCCCCAAATTACCTGATTCATCAAAATACATGTAATATTCCTTCATTGTATCTCCCTCCTAGCCCTAATATTTATTATAACATATTTAACAAAAATTAAAAAAGCTGGTAAAAAATAAACTTTCTCACCAGCCTTTTATTTATCTATACATATTTTTTATATTTGGCATCAACTAAATTATAGACAATTATATAATTTTTATACTCTTTCTATGTATTCACAACAGAAATAACCTACTTGTCCTTTAAAATCCCATGTACTTCCCCAATTATTATATACATACCCTATTGTGAATACAGTTCCTTTTGGAATAGTAGTAATTATCTTATGATCTGTTCCTCTTCCTGTTCTAAGATTAAGATTAGCTATTGCTCTTACTTTACAGTTATAATCTCCATTTTCCCATTTTGTAGATACATTTTTTATATTATCTATATAGTCACCACTTACATATCCATAGCCAGTTCCATTTTTTATTTTTAGCCAGTTGTTACTACATTTAGCAACTATAGTAACTTTAGTATTATTTTTCAATGAACCTATTTTAGAATAATTAGTTCCTGGTCCACTTCTTACATTTAATGAAGTAGCATTTACTAAGCCGGTTTGATTTACTGTTGTTTCTGTTACACTATTTGTAGAAGTATTACTAGATTTTCTATAATTTTTTATATCTTCATAAAAATTTTCAAATGCTGCTCTAGTATTACCATACCCCATAAAATTAGTTCCAGGACAAGATTTTCTAGACTGACCAGCTTTATATGTTCCTAGATAAGAACCATCTGATTTAAACCAAGCATGAGGTCTGATTGTATTTTCTCCTGGAATTAAATTAAATACTTTGCACATTATTGCATAACAAGCTATTACAGACTCTCTTTGTTCTTTAGTCATAATATCTTTTCCTTTATCAAAGTTACCATATATTTCAACACAAATAGCTCCTGTATTCCAACCGCTTATACCAGCAGGATTAGAATTAAGGCTTCTTCCTGTCATTATTTTTCCATCAGGAAATATTGAAAAATGTTGTGCGATATCTGAAAAACCACTATTATTTTTATGAAATGATCTAAGATTATTCTGTCTTCTAAAATGTTCATCTGTTTTCCAACAAGAATAATCTGGAGCCCCCATATGATGTACTTGTAATTTATTTATTCTTCTACTTATCTTTTGATTTTTCAACCAGTTTTCAAATTCATTTATATCATCAAACATTATAAATCCATATTTTGTTTTCATAACTATTTTCCCTCCTTGTACTCTAGTTCATTTGTCATGTTGTTTAATAGTTTCTCTACATACTCTCTAATTCTTATAGGTACTGGTAATCCACATAAGACCATATTTTTAAGTATGCTTACTGTTTCGTATAATAAAAAAAGAATAGAGAAGAATTCACATATACCTAATTTCTCTATTCCTAAAAAATCTATATATTGTTGTGGTAACATAAATAAAAAGTTAAAGTTAGTACATACATCCACTAACATAAGAAAAACTATACACCCTATCATGCATACTTTCCTAATAACCCCATCTATACCTATGCAGCTATTAAATTTTTTCTCTTTTACTGCTCTCCCAGCTCCTAAAAAGCTATCTAGTATTATAGATATAATTACTAGTTTTACAAATAAATTACTTGCTAATAAATTTAAAAATTCTTGCATTTTAAAACACCTCTTTCTTTATTTTTTGTATTAAAAAAGAGCCTAAAATTAATTAGACTCTCCTAAGTTTCTATTCAATATATAGTTAGCTCGTACTTGGCTTCAATTATTCGCTAAAAATATCTCATATTCACTTTTGAATAATATTATTTATATGTTTATATTTAATATATAATACTTTGCTAAAACCCTCTAAATTCATGAAGAGCAGAACTTAATTCTTCATTTACTTTAATAAATTCCTTTAAATATTCCTCAGTAATGACAAATTGATTATTTTGTTTATCTCTTGTTGCTAATCTCTGTTCTCCATCTTTATCTGTAATTTGAAAACTATGAATAATTCTATTTCTCATATGTATAGCATTTTCAAATTTTATTGCAATTTTTGTATTAGACTGCTTAGTTATAGTTTTACTTATAGGAGAAAATAATTCTCCAGATGTTACATTAATTAATTCTCCCCAATTATACAGCGAATCTTCATCATGCCTTAATATATTTTCTATAATAAAGGCATTATTAGAATTAAAGGTACAAAGTGCACTTCCTAATAACTCTCTATAATACTTAGATGGTAGCGATTGTCTTGTGTAAGTCTCTTGCATTTTATTCCTCCGTAAAAATGAAATGTTAATTTGTGATAAATATAATTAATTTATTTTATTAATTATAACATATTTCATTAATACTTATCATTTAGTTTAAAATTTCTTTTGATACGAGGCTTTTCACTTCTTGTTTTGTTTCAATCATTTGTGCTACTTCGCAGTATTTATCTATTACGATATAATAATTTTCCAACTACTAATTCTTTTGCTTCTATTAATGCAATAAACTCATCATACTCAATATAAGTAATTATTAATTTTTCTAAGTATCTAATTTAGCAATTTTTTCTTCTAATCTTTTTATTATCTCACTTTGTTGTTGAATAGCCAATGTTACATGAGGTAGCATTAGCTGAGGAGCTACATGACGGATAACAGAACCATCTTCTTGATTTACCTCAAAACAAAATTGATTTGGTATATTTTGATAAGATAGTGATGTATCTTCTGTATTTAATGTTCTAGAAGTTTCTTCATTATATTCAAGAGAATTAATCAAATCAATTCCACTTAAACTATCTGATACTGTAAAAGTACTGCTTCCTTCACCTGCATACCATATATTGACCCCATATCTAACATTTCTGTTCGTTTGAAACTCTGCATAATCAATCATCTGCCCATTACTATTTGTTTCTGCTAAGGTAATAGCCTCTACCATCCATTTATAACCTAATGCTTTTGTGTAAATCATAGGATAGTTTGCTGCATTAACAAATTGTCTTGCTGTTACTTTATTATCAACAACAATCTCTCCTTTTGCTCTCATAGCACCTTCACAGTTTAATTCACCACCAGGCATTATATATGCTTTTTTAAAGTTAGCCTCTCCATCGCTCGAAAAAATACTACCTGGTTCTAAATACATTTGACATTTTCCAGTAATATGAGGTGCAATAAGTTGTATTGCTTCTATAAATCCAGTTTTTATATTTCTGCCATCTATTGTAGTTGTACCAGGTGATGCCAAATCTTTAAAAGTAGCATAACCAGTTAGTTCTAAAAACTTAGCCAGTATTTTAATATTTTCGACACTTTGATTAATACTTGATATAACTTTATCATTGTCAACTTTTTTAGATACTTCCATTCTTATACCTTCCGTATCAATAACAAGTTGTGAAAGTTGTTTAATATCAGTTAAATCACTAGTTCTAGCAAAATTTCCTTCAACTAGATTTACTTTTTTGGGCCAAACAACATTATTAAGATTGTTACCACTACTATTATTATTTGATATTTGAATATACAATGTTTTTAAATCAGACGGTAATTGTATTCCTTCTAATTTTTTCCCTCCACATTCTCCTTTAGAGTACTTAAAACAAGTTTTTATCCAATCCCATCTTAATTCATTCGTTGTACTTCCAATCAAATATACAGTTGATGTAGTATTAGCCTCAACATCCAAGTCGACATAAAGTGATACTATTCTTTCTCCTATGAATCCTGCTGTTGATATAAAGTACCCATCATCAGAAGTATTATTTTGTATACCTATAGCTCCGTTATGTTCAAACCATGTTACACCATTTAAGTACCAGTATTTTTTGATTATGTCCGGATTTCTAAAATACGAATATGGAATTATATTAGTTATTCCGCTTTTTTCGATTTTTTCTACTTCTGCATTGATATTATCATTTACAATATTTATTTGTGATTGAACCCATTCTGTTTGTGCGACATTTTTAGAATTTACCTTTAAACTAGCAACATCTAAATTTACATTCCCAAAGCTGTCTATATCTAAAGTACGTTTACCATTTCCGTCCGTAACAGAGAAATTACCTTTTACATCTAAGTAGTTAGCATTAAGTTTTCCTATCCAACCTCTATCTAAAGACAGCGTACCTATTAATGCTTCTCCTATAGCCATATTATCTACATAATTACTTAAGTCATCTACCTTTTTAGTTGTAACAGTAACTTGAGTTGAAAATGAAGTTCTATTTCCATGACTATTTATAGCGCATACTTTAAAGTACCAGGTCTCATTTGGTTTTGCTTGAAATAAAAAAGAACTCGACTGACCAGCATGTATAATATCAAATACATTAGGAGTAAAGTCCTTTGTTTTGCTAGCATATAACTCATACTGATAATATATTTTGTTATCGAATGTCCAACTTAATTCTATGTTTGAAAGTCCGTAAAGTTTATAGCTCAATACAGGAGTAGAAGGTAATGTATTAGGAAAGTCACTCAAATCACCGTTTGAACCATCATTACCAGGAGGACCTTGTGGGCCTGGAATGCCTTGTTCGCCTTGTGGACCTTGAGGTCCTATCGCTCCATCTTCTCCACTTCCTACTATAATATCACCTAGAGTTGTTCTAGGTTCTCCTAGTTCCATGCTTTCATATCTGTTCTTGAGTACATCAAATACTGTTCTAATAACTTTTGCTTTAGTATCTATATTATATCTAGTATCTTTTATAGTTACAGTATCACAAAGACTTATTTTATCCTCTAATCCCTCATAACCTACACACTTAGAAAGTGGTATAAATTCTATTTTATAATTCTGCTTAGGTATATCAACCTTATTATCTCTGTATTCTGCTTTAGCGAATTCTGTTAGTTTAGAAGTAGTTGGAGTTTCTCCTTCTTCAAACTTATCTGAATAATCTATATAAGATATGTAAGGGTGAGAATAATTATTTATTAAAGGACTATCTACGGCATTACCCTTTATCATTATTTCTTCATTAGTTTCAGAGTTATTGTATTTTGCATAAGGCATAATTCTAGTTATTAGATCTGTTGTATCTTCTTCTAGCTCAAACCCTGTAAGGTTCTTAGCATATTCTATAGTAACATCATTGTCATGACCTCTTTTATTCAGTACATGAATGTTAGTATTATCTCTAAGTATTTCAGCGCCGGTACCATAAGTATCTATAATACTTCCTTCTTTTCCTGCTATAGCTTCTATACAGTTGCACATAGATATTTTATAGTCTTGAGCATTTATTATATCTGAATATCCTTTGTAGTGTGTGCTGAATTGAGATTGTCTAAATATAGTATTTAAGGCATATTCACAAGATTGATTAGTTATATCAATACTGTTTACTGTGTCATAAGCTAAGTCAAAACTTATATGTCTAGCAAATACTTCTATTTTGTTACTCATTAACTTCCTAGTCATATAAATTCTAAACTTTTGATTAAGTAGAGTATCATTAGCATTACAAACTATTATATTTTCTTCTTCTAGAGAATTAAAAATAGAGTCCGTAGTTGGATAGATAATAGAGACTTCAAATATCCCATTCCTTTCCTCTTCAACTAAGCACTCTATACAGTTAGTTAATTCTCCTATTTTAGTCGTTCCGTCTTTTTTATAAAGTGAAGGCATCATTAATTCACCTCCACACATTCAAAGTTAATATCAATTTCGTAATAATCTTTAAACTTTTCTTTAAAGTCAACCTCACCATTTACAATAGCTTGATATTCGATTCCATCATCAAATAATAGTGTTTTATATCCTGTATGCCCCATTAGCCATTTTTTTAAATTAGTTATAACTAACTTTTTATTATTTTCTTCACGAAGATCTAAATAAGCTACTATAGGCATTGTTTTATTTCCCTTATCTCCTGTATCTATTATAAGATTACCAGTTCGACCAGGCACTTTGATACTTTCATAACTTTTAGCAGCAAAGGATAAATGATTAATCTCTTTGCATTTTAAATTATGAGTTTTACTGCTTACTCCGTTGAATGTAAAATAATTAGCCATTTCATCCTCCTATTGCTATATTTTTTCTCTTTAAGTAGAATGCTATTTCTTCTACTAAATCCTTTATATCTTGCTCTCTATTATTATTAAAATTCTCAATGTTTAAAATTAATCCACTTCCAGTAGTTGTATTTTCAGTATTATTATTTGAATTAGTCTTAATTCCTCTTAAATTAGCATTATATCCACCTATGACACTACTAGCTAATCCTTTACTAGCCTTAGCAACTCGATTATTCTCATCATCAATACCTATTGCAAGACCTTCTCCAGTCCATTTACCAAACTGAGTAAATAATTTTGAAGGTGAGTTTATCCCTAGAGTTTTCTTTACTTTGCTTATAGCGCCATCAACCACTCCGCTTATAGCTCCTACTACATTACCAGCCATATTTTTGATACCATTTATAAGACCTTGTATCATGTTTTTACCTATAGAGAATAAATTAATTCCTTTTAGTACGTTTACAGCTTGATTCATAAAGTTGCTTATAGTAGTTGGTACCTGTCTAATATTACTAATTACAGAATTTAATAAATTAGACATCATTGTTTTAGCCACAGACCATAAGGCTTGAAATGCATTAGCTCCAAATGTTCTCAAAGTATTAAAATTACTTGTTGCTCCACTAAGTAGATTTTTTACAAAATTAATACAACCTGAAACGCCTTGGCTAAATAAATTCTTTCCAGCATTCCATAATCCTGTAATTAAATTAGGAATACCAGTAGCCATATTTTTAACTAAACTTATACCTTTTGCAACAAAATTTACTTGCATCCAGCTTATTACAAAAGCAATTGCATTAGAGAAAATCTGTTTTATACTTTCCCAACAACCTTGAAAATTGCCTTTAAATAAGTTTTGGAAAAAGTTAATTACTCCATCTATTACAGCTAATCCACTCTGAACTATAGTACCTATCGCAGTTATAGTATTAAGTATAACATTAGAAATAAATCCCCATACAAAAGTTATCAAAGGCATTAACCAACTAGAGTGTTCATTCCAAAAGTTAGTCATAGATTGAATTATAACTCCTACAGACTCTCCCATAGTTGTAAATATACTTATTGCAGTTTGCACAAAAGGTTCAATACCTGGAGCAAATTCTCTAATAGTTCCCATTAATCCATTTTCAGATAATGAATTTACTATTTTATCTAATGCGTCTCTTACTTGCACTGCTCCATCCTTTAATTTATCAAAAATCGGCTTAGATAAAATCCCTGTAATTTGACTTATCGTATCCATTATGGTTGATTTTACCCCTGTGAAAGATTCAGACATTTTAGACATTCCACCTTCGCACCCCTTTGCTAAACTATCAAGAGCTGCTTGATATATATCAGCTGATATTTTCCCATCACTGGCCCATTTCTTGACATCAGCAGTATTTATATTTAATTCTTTTGCTAAAGCTTTATAAATAGGAATACCTCGTTCTTGGAGAATGTTTAAATCTTCTGTATATGCTACGCCTGCTTGTTTAGCTTGTGAGTATTGTCTAACCATTTCTTGCAACGAATCCGCTTGAATACCAAAAGCTCCGGCCATATCTCCAAACTTTGTCAATTGATTGAATAATGCTTGTCCCTCAATGTCTGCGTTATGTAGATACGTAGCCATTGTGTCTACACCCATTTTTTCAAATGGAGTAGTTGCAGCAAATTTTTCTATATCTTTTAGCATTTTATTAGCTTTCTCTTGAGTTCCTAAAAGAGTTTCCCATTTTATACGAGATGTTTCGAGAGTTGCATTATAATCTATACCTGCTTTTGTAGCATCTACAAATCCAGTAACAAGCTTTTTACCTACATCGTAAACCATGAATGATGCTACTTGCTTACTTATCGAACCCAGAACACTACCAAACCCACTTGCTTTTCCTTTTGCTTGATCCATACCCCTATCGAAATTAGAGGTGTTAGCATTTAATTTTACAAATAACTCACCTATAGTAGCCATTTTCTCACCTCACTTTCTATTTTGAGCATAAAAAAAGACCAGTTATCTGGTCTTTAAAATTATTCTATATTTAATGTATCAACACAATAAGAATTATCATCTTTATAATCTTGTTCTGAACTATATAGTACAGCAACTATTTTATCAAAATCATTTATTTTACTTACTTCTTCGCTAGCTGATATTATTGCTGTATCTAATGCTAATGATTTTTTTATCGAATCATCAATATTATCACCATCACCATTTAATCTATAATATGTTTCAACTTCAGTTCTATCTTTTATAACTATTAACTTCAATACATTACTTGTCTTTGTATAATCTTCTTGTAATTCTGTTTTTATTTTGATATTAGCTTTATCGTATGCAGTCCCTTCACACATAAGATTTATGTTTTCTAATGCTTTATTTTCTTCCTCTTTAGTAAGAGTTATTTCATCAACTTTTTCTACTCCACTTGTTTCTTCTTTAGTATCACTCCCACAAGCTACTAAAGGTATGGAAATAATGCAAATTAATATAAAACTTAATAATTTCTTAAACACTTGTACTCCTCCAAATAAATATGTTTTTATTTAAATTATAGTTTATTTAGATTACAAAAATGAATAGAAAAAATAAAATTATATTTATTTAGTTATTTTTATACCTTCATTAGTTATCTTATAGTTAAGATTATTTTTTTTAGCAAACTCAATTAACTCTAGATCATCTTCTGTAAGTTGTCTTTTTTCTTGTAATGTAGGAACTTCTCCTATAAGACTTTCGATAAATTCCTGTGCATCGTCTATTTCAGCACCTAATAATTGAGCTATCCATAGACCTAGTTTAGCAAATTTACTTATATCTAAATAATAGTCTATCTCCTTTGAATATACAGCTATATCACTATTATACATTTCAGCTTTTTCTCTAATTGTTAATTCTTCGATATCAGTCTTTTTATATCCGTATTCTCGAGCAAAGAAAACTAATTCCTCTATGCTAATTTCATAACTTGAGAAATAACCTTCTTTGCTCCTGTAAAATTTACCTCTATAAATGCTAATAATAAAGCTTCTAATTCAGATCCATATGCTTCTTCTATATCCTCTACTTTTAACTGAGGGAATAGTACAATTATCTTATCCTCTAGCTGTTTAAATATAACATTAAATACATCATCAGTTGTCTTATTATCTAAATCAGTTTTTAATAAATCATTAAAACTTACTGAGATATCTTTAGATAATTGTTTTAATTCTTTTATTTTCTTCTCTACAACTAATATTTCTTTATCTCCGATTTTTACAACTTTATTTCTCATAATTAATATTCCTCCTATGCTGGTAAACTTGATTCTTCTAGGCCAGTTAATTTACCAGTACCTTTAGCTTTTATTGATAATTTTATTTTATCTTTTGGCGCAACTTCTACATCTATTCCTGTAATTTTAATATTTCCAGTAAAATCAGCTTTTGATGCACTTTTATCTATATATAAAGATATAGGTAAACTTGATCCACTAGCCATAGCAGTCATTATAGCTTGTTGACCGGTTTTATCAGATTTATTAAATATACCTTCCATAGATACTTCATATCCTTTTGTAGAGATTTCAGTCTCTTCCCAACCTTCACTATCAAAAGTTGTTACATCTACCTCATTGGCCTTTATATTAAGTTTCCAGTTTTCTATCTTAGTTATCTGATTTTCACCAGTCTTAATTGCACCTTTTTCTCCTGTTAAAGCCATTACTTAACACCTTCTTTCATAATTATGTAATTAACACTAAATTCACTTCTGCCTTTTTCATCTTTTCCTAAAGAAAAAGGACTTTGTTCAGGCTTATAACCTTCTAATTTATTTAATAAACTAAATATACTATTTATAACTTCTTCACATTTAGCATAACTTTCATTTCTTACTATAACTTGCAACCCTTTATGTTCAGTAGTAGTATCATCAAAATAAAAAGTAGGCTCTAGTCCACTAGTACTAAATAAGCCTACTCCATTTCCATCTCTCAAACTACCTATAGTAATAGTTTCTGTTATTCCATTTTCTTTTAAATAATTTAATATATTTTTCATTATTTTAAATTCCTTACTATAGCTTCTCCTATTGCATCTATATATTTATTAACATTTTCTCTAAAAGGTTTTTCTAAGAACTTAGCTCCACCACCTCGAGGATGTCTATATTCAGTATGTTCATGTTGTCTCCTAGTGTAAGGTAAACTAGAACCAACCTCCCAGCCAATATTAAAGCCATCTTTATTTCTTTGAGGATTTGCTAAATCACCTCTTAAATCTCCACTTTCTACTGGAGCAGCATTAGCACATTTACTACCCAAATCTAAGGCAATATCTGCTAATTCATCTTGCATTGTATCTTCAGCTATTTGTTTTAATTGTCCAAGCTTAGCATTTAATTCATTTAATCCTTTTATCTCTATACTCATAGTAAATAGCCTCTATATCCTATAATTCCATCTAAATCAGTAGCTGAGTTTACAGCTATTATTTTCATACTGTTAATATAGTCACCTACCTTAATATGCTCGGTGCATTGTATAACACTACTTGTAATAACTATTTCACCTTTGTCATTAGTTACTTGCTTGAACTTTTCTACTAATCTACAAGCTATTTCTTTTTCTTCTTCAAATATTGGCTCATCGTATTCATTAAGTCCAATTTTCTTTTTATAGATAGCTTTCATAGTTAAGTAATCTTCTAACATATCTCATAGCTCCCTCTCAGATAAGGTCTTAAATATGCTAAAGCTTCACTACAAACTTTATTTATAGAACTAGATTTTATTTTGCTAGTATCATAACTTTCTGATAATCCTTCTACTGAAAAAGAAGTTACACCTTGTTCTATTAATTTGCTTCTACTAGATCCTTGAGTTTCAATTAAATATAATGCTTGTTCGCATATTGCCCTTACAACATCATCATTATTAAAATCTATGTCTTTGACTAGATTCAACCTTTTAATTTGATTAGTAGCCATGTTCAATGCCTGTTCTTGCTTTTTAGTATCTGCATTTATAAAATCATCTGAGAATAACCTCTCATTATTAAAATAACTTAATGCATCTTCTATACTTATCATATAATCACCTACTTAAAATAAAAGAAGCTAGGTTTTATCCTAACTTCTCTATATTTCTCTAAATTAAGCTCCTGGAGTTTCAAGTGCCAAAACTCTCGCTTCTAGTACAGTTATTTTATCATTTAACGCCTTACCTTGAGCTGATGATAATGCATTTGCAGTACTTGTAGATGTAAGAACATTTTCTACTGTGATATTCTTTAAACCATCTAACTTATTCTTTAATGCACTAGTAAAATTAACTTCAGATAGTACCTTATTACCATCTTTAGGAACTTTAGTTGCTAAAGCATCGTTTAATACTTTACCTTGTGCAGCACTTAGTGCATTTGTTGTGCTGGTAGATGTTAATACATTTTCTACTGTAATAGAAGTTCCTCCACCTTCTGTTGATAGCCTTTCACATATTGCCTTTAAGTATAACTCTAACCTTGAACCAACTTCTTCAGGTATTTCTCCTTCTTTAGTTGCTATATAATGTAAATATTTCTCTAATCTACTCGCTGGTTTATTTTCTATAGTCATAAAATCACCTACTTTATTTTGTTATTTAATTATTTTTTAGATCTCGAAGTTTGTGGAGCTAATGCAGCAAAAGCACCATCTTTTATAGGTAAAAATCCTATTCTCATAGTAGCTTTTATGGCTATCATATCATTTTCTGCTAGTGATAACGGCTTATCATCTCCCATAGTAACAGATTGAAGAGTAGCTTCTTTTAATATTTCAAATTCTATACCTTCTCTTATACCTATTATAGACTTAGACCAATCTCCACATAATAAATCTGCTTTAGTAGTATCAAAGGAACCGTTTCTAACAAATGATAACGGTAAATCATAAAGAGAATTTTCTTTCATTCCCATGACAGCTAACTGATTTCCGTTAGTATCTCTTAAGTTTCTTAATTCCTTTTTCATTGCATAATGCCCAGCGAATGCATTAGGGTCTAAGTTTTGAGCTTCCACTTTTGCCATTGCTTCTGAAATATCTATATCTAAAGCTCCTGTTCTAGTAACAACATTTGATGCATCTGTAGCTGACTTGAATATATTTTTCTCAAAAGGTGAACCTGTTCCAAACAAGCAGGCTTTATCTATAGTTGTATAGAAAGCTTCTGCAATTTGAGGCTTTAATTCTCCAAATACATCTATTGTTGTATCATTTAATTTTTCTCTAGTTACAGGTATTATTACAGCTATTTTCTTAGCCACCATTTCTGGGAATATCCAAGAAGCTTTAGAAGTATTTATTCTCTCAGATTCACCTACCCAGTATGCCCCTGGTTTATCTGCCCAAACTTGGAATTTCATTGTATCAGACTTCATTTGTTTAACATCTGATAATTGTAATATAGATGATCCTCTAGCTATTTCATCCATTATTCCAGGAGCAACCTCAACTGGAACAAACCCTTTTAAATTGTCTTTTAAATAATTAGTATCTGCCATTTTAAGCACCTTCCTTTTTCTTATTTTCTTAATTGATTATTTCTTATAGCATCTATAAAACAAGTTGCTGAATCTCCTTTTTCTTTAGGAGATTCTCCGCCTGGATTGAATCCACTTCCTCCTGGCTTTTCTCCTGCTTCAAATAGATAGCTATCACTTTCCTTTAAAGTCTTTAATTGTTCTTCTAATCCTTCAAACTTACCTTCATTAAGCTTTATACCTTCCATATTAAGCAAAGCTTTTATAGCTTTTGTATTCTTACACTTAGACTCTTTTAACGCACTATCTAAGGCATAATTAAAATCTTTTGTTTCTGCTTCTTTTTTAAGATTAGCTATTGTAGCTTCATGCTCTTTTATAGTATTTTGAAGAGTTTCATTATCTTTGTTGTTTTTCTTCAAATCTTCTATAGTTGTATTTGCAGTGTCTAGTTGACTCTTTAAATCGTCCTTTTGAGTTTTTAACTTATTATATCTTTCATCTGCATTTTCTAAAGAAGTTTCATATACCTTATTTTCTTTCATAGAAGCTTGTATTTTGCTTATTTGCTCGTCTGTTAATCCTTGAGCTTTTAGTATATCTACTAATTTCATATATTTTAAATCCTCCTATATTTACGTTTTTTACAAGTTTACTTCTTGAATATAGTTGTTTAATTTGTTCTTTTACATCTGCAATATAAACTAAAAAGATGAAAATTAAAAAAAGCCGGTCATCGCAGTACGAAGTCCAGTTGTCTCTTTGTACATCTTGGTACATGAGCGTAATTTATCGCATAAAAAAAATAGCATCCTAAATGCTATCACTTTTTAAATTTATTATTTTTATTAATTGCTATTATCTTTTTATTATATTTATAACAATCCCACACTGTATGATTTTCGAAACCTTGATAAAGAAGCGAAGGACTTTTAATTTTAAGTATTTTACCTAATATAAATGCTCTTATCATTTCTATCATCTAAATACATCTCCTTAGTTATATTTATTGCATAAAAATAAGCCATATAAGGACTTTACTCCTACTTATTATAAGTTCCTAGCACATTTCTTTCTATTCTATCTTCGATCCTTCTATTCATATACATTAATGCTATTTCTATATGCTCTAATGCCTTAGCATTGTATTCACTAGCGAATGGTCCAGCTTGAAAACATTGTAATCTATGTCTAGTTATTTCTAATAAATCACTATCTATCAATCCATGTTGCGAGTTTTCATCTTTTCTTGGTCCTTTTTGGAAATGTAATTCTTGTCTATATATAGAATCAAACTCATTTTTATCTATACTTTCTATCATATATAAATGATTTGCTCCTCCTGGACCTGCTTCATCTACTGCATATACATCATTTAACTTTTCTCTTTTTTGAATTGTATTTAATTTATTCATTTACTTTTCACCTTCTTAAACCTTTCCTTTAACACTTTATAATTCTCTTTATTTTTAGCATTTTTCATTTTAAGGAATCCTTGAAAACTCTTAGGAGCTTCATTTTCTAGTACTGTCTTGTATTTCTCATACTGTTTTCTATTAGCTCTTAGTTTAGCTTTCTTTTTCTGTTCTTCATAATAAGCATTAACACTAGCTTCTTTTTCCTTCGGAACTTCAAAAGGTCTATTGCTATTTTTCATATCTTTTTCTACATCATTATACTTTTCAATGTAAGGTGTAATCCTATGTCTACATCTAGGATGAATATTATTATATCCACTAGCAAATCCAGGTACATTATTAATACTTGGAAATCTAGTATCACTTCCACTTAAAGAATATACTCGGCCTTCGTATGGAACACAGACTGGGCAAGCCGTATAATGTTGTGTCATTTTAACTAGATCCTTATCATGTTCTTTCATTGTATTTTTTACGCAAGTATTTTGAGTTTCTGCTACTATACTTCTAGCTAATAGCTCTGCATAAGCAGTCATTGATATAGTTCTTCCTAATTTATCTTTAATACCACCTAATCCTGTATCAATTAAATTATTAGCTAATTCTTTTTGCATTTGTTTTATAGTGTTTCCATTAGCAAGCTTCATTGAAGCATCATTCAATCCTATTTCTCTTATGCTATCTTCTATTCTTCTTCCTACTAAATCTGTAGAGCTATTAAGATTATTAACTAAGTTATTTGCTATAAGCTCTATAGCTTCTTTATGTAACTGCGTAAGAGTATTATCACTAATACCTAAATCAGATAGTGCTTCTTTATATGCTTGCTCATACAGTTGCTTAGTAATATCTGTTGCCCATTGAGTATTATATATTTGAAGCTTAAGTATTTCTTGTTGTACTTGTTTAAGCATTTCTTCATAAAAAGTAGTTTGATTGCCTTTTATTTCTTTTTCTGTAATAATCTTTATTAATCTTTGCTCAGCTTCTTTATATATTTCAATAAGCTTTTCTATTTTCTTATTAGGTGATATAGGTTTCTTTTTAGACATTATTCTTCATCACCTTCATTATCCTTATTTTCATTATCTAAATCATTAAACATATTCAAATTATTCAAAGGATTACTAGCATTAGTTTCCTCTTGAATAGCTTCTAACTCTGCTTGAGTGTCTTCATCCGTTAGATTATCTAATCTCTTGATAGCTGAATATTGACTTATAGTAGGTTTACCACCAGTTCTAATATTCATAATCTCGGCCTGTTCCTTATCATCGTTAGGTAATCCATCATTCCAAAATATATTTATTTTTTCTTTTGATAAATCTACAATATCTTCTCCACCTAGCTGAGAACATAGTTTAATAGCTTTCTTAAGCGCATTATCTACACTCATTCTTACTCTATTTACTTTAGCTAAAGGACTTATCATCATTCTTTTTAGTGCAGTACCACTTGCAGCAGTACCTAGTTTATTATCAAAGTCAAATATAGCCGAACCCATTTCGCTGATTACAGCTAATATATTAATAAGCTTTTCTATCTGCTTAAAACTAGCTTCTAATTGTGCATCCCATGTAATGTAAGATACATCTGCATCTTCTTTTGAACTTTTAGGGAAATAGTTACCTACTTTAAGTTCATATCTGCCAGTAGCTTTATTATATTGAAGTGCAGTCTCCGGGCCTTGCATAGAAGGTTCTGCATGTTTATCTAATATCTTAGCTATTTGAGATATCCTTACTTCTAATTCACTAATAATACTATCTAAATCTGCATAATCATCTATTCCATATACTCTATCTGATGTTAATAGATTGTGTACTGGAACTATTGCAAAATCATTTAATCCAGTTTCAATTGCATTTGACTGATCTACTACTGATTCTATATATTCTTGCTTGCTAAGTTTGTATGTAATTTTTTCTACATACCCTTTTGAGTGTATTTCTACATATAAGAAATCATCATATTGATTTTCATCATTAAACAAAGTATTTAATAATGTATTTGGTTTTAATTTCTTATATTTATGAGCTAATACATGATATTGAACCTTTCTAATATTTTGTGGGTCAACTACTTTGAAATAGAAGCTAGGCTGTGTTATATCTATTCTTCCAATATCTTCATCATCTTTATATATATTAAATACTGCATCACCATATCTGCTTAAATCTATAGCTAGTGAATAACAAGTATTTATTAGATCGTTATTTTCTTTTATCTTATCTATAGCTATTTGTTGCTTACTATTATCATCACTACAACTTATTGTAGGCTCTTCTCCTAGCATGAAGTCAGCTATCTTTAGTGATATTAGCTTTTGAAAATTAGTTATAACAGAATAACTTACTATATCTTGAAAATTACCTATATGTCTAGCTATTCTATTGAAGTTTTCTTTGTAAACTAGCTCATGTTCACCTTCAAATATTCTTTTATTTGTAAAATATTTTTCTAGTCTATCCACTTCTGTAGCTGGCGGAAACTCCTGACCTAGCTTTAAAAAATCCAAACTTGTTAGCACTCTATCCCCTCCTTATAGTTGTATATTAATAGGGCCTTTAGTTCTTCTTGACTTCATATCATCTTCTAAGGCATATCTAGTAGCATCTATTGTATGGTTATCTTTATCCTCTAATTTAGCTTTAGGATTACCATCTTTGTCTACTTGATAATCTATATTTTCAAACTCCTTAGCTACATTAGGAGTTCTTTTAACATCTATTATTATTTCATCTAAATCATCTAACCATTTTTCTCCATACTCAACACTTCCAGGACCTTTTTTAGCTCCTTTAGCTGTAACTTCATATGATTTTAATTCATCTACTGACTTAGGTTCAGCTGAGTCACATATAGTCATATCATATTGATACTTTTTTCTTATTATCCAATCAGCTAATTCTCTATTTGATTTTTTAACTCCATAAAACTCATCTATAAAATATATTCTTTTTCTTGTTTTATCATAGTGTAGTCTTACAAAAGCTAAAGGGTCTGTAGCATATCCCCAGTCATTACCTTGTCTTATATTATCGAATGAACTTATTTCACTATCAGTTATTTCTCTGAATACTAAATTATTAAACGGAACTACTCCAGAACCTATTGGCTCTCCTAAGTACTCCCATCTATATTTAAATTCATTTTTCTTTTTAACTTCCTCAGCTTCTTCTATAAAAGCTTTAGATATATGAGGATTATCTAAATAAGTACTATGATGTACATAAGTATTATTAGGTATAAACTGAGTTTCGAACTTTTTATTTACCCATGACTGCTTTCTCTTAGGTGGATTATAGCTATATATAACCTTATAACTTAATCCTGTAGGTAATTCTGCTCTTAATACAGAGTTAACTATTGTTGATACTTCATCTTCTGTCTTAAATTCTGCTAATTCCTCAAACCACACAAAAGCTATAGGGAATTTAGACATCTTTATAGATTTAATCTTAGCTGGATCATCTGCCCCTCTAAATATAAATTTATTACCTCTAGGTATATAAACTAATTGCAAAGGAGACTTTTGAACTTTCCAAACATGACCCACACCTAAAATATCTATAGCTTCTTTTAATTGTTCAAATACTGATTCTGCTAATGTATTTCCTACTTTACGAATACATAAACAAGTAACTGGATACTTCATTAAAGCTAACACTAACCAAATAGCAATATGAGTTGATTTGGCGGAAGCTCTTCCACCTTTTAGAACATGAAATAAATATTTATTAGAGTTAATTGTTTTCCAAAACTCGTAAAAGTTCTTATTAATAATCTCAGATATTTTTTTATTCATCTTCTAAGCTTCCTATATCATCAATTATCGTTACTCCTACATTAGCTTCTAAATCTACCTTTTCAGTAAATAAAGAATATCTTTTACCAAGAAGCTCAGCTGCTTTTATTTTATCTTTAGCTGATATTTCTTTTTTTACCTTTTGAACTTCTGTTTGAAAATCTCCTACATTTACTGTAACCACTACTTCCTCTTCTTCTTCATTTCTTATAACTTTAGTTAGATATTCTAGCACTTCTTCTGCTTTAGCTATTCTTTTAGATTCTATTTCTTTTAATCTTTCATCAATATAACTTTTAACCTTAGCATTACTTAGCAATCTACTTGAATTAGTTTCTGCTGTAGCTTGTTTTTTACAGTTATAAGCTTTTTTATAACTTTCAGTAGCATTAAGTGACTCTATATAATAATCACAAAATGCTTTTTGTTTTTCAGTTAGTTTCACTTAATACCACCTCCTAATTTCATATATAATAAAAAACCTCCTTATATAGGAGGCTTCTTAGATTATTTAACTTTACTATCATATTGTAATTCTATTTTTTCGTCTGATTCTACCTTTTTAACTATTTTTTTTGATATTACTATTTTCTTTTCCCTTAAGTTATTTATTGTATCAATATATAAATTATAAAATCTGTATTTTTGTGTAAAATAGTATATCAACCACCCCAAAACAACATACAATATTATATAAACAAATATGGTGAATTTTTTATCATCACCAAATATCCCGTTTACTATAGGTGCTATTGTAAATATTACCAAAGACAAAAGAGACATTTTATCTATGTCTATTATAAAATCTTTTAATACTTTTTCTAATAAAACTCTATCTTCTTCACTCCTTTTGTAATAATCTTCAGCTATTATAAAAACACTATCTTTAAAATCCTCTTTTTTTATGTTTTTTCTTAATTTTTTCATTTGATTTTTATATGTTTGATTTTTCATATTATGCCTCCCTTGATAAAATACAATAGTTTCATTAATTCTACTTAATTCGAGGTTTTCCTTCTTTTTTACAACAATTTTATTTTAATTAGCTTGTTTTTCAGTTCTATACAAATCTAATATAAACTTTCTACCATCTTGAGTAAAATGTCTATTATAAACTTCTTTACCATTATCTAATATTTGTTGTTTAATACTTACATATCCTAAATCTGCATAATCGCTATATAAAACATATGTATTATTAACTTTATATTGTATTCCTTTATCGCACAAATCTTTATTTAAAGCATTTGCGCTTTTAAAACCTAATTCTTTAGCTATTTCTGTTGCAGTATAAGTTTTGTTTGTATGCATTAATATAGCATTTCTTCTTTCAGCTTCAACTCTAGCTTCTTTTTCATCCTTAAGTTTAGTTAATAAATCTATCATAGCTTGAGGATCATTGTATATAAAATCAATAACATCATCAGTCATGTAAGCTCCATGTTTTCTTATAGAAGGTAACACTTCGCTAGTAATCCATTTTTTAAATTTCTTAGCTTCAGGCTTATCACTTCCTATTATGGCATTGTATAATCCGCTTTCGGTTATAAATACAGCTTTAGGTGAAAACTTAGATAACCCTAGTTCTTGAAAGGTTACTCCCAATACGGTCGCAACCTCATCCGACCTAATTTCTATTTTTTCATCTTCATCCAATCTTTTTAGCATCTTAGAAGTTTCTGAATAATCTAATCCATCAGCTAATGGATTTGCTAAAAATAAAGGTTCTCCATCCTTAACTACAGCTTTTATTGCTCCAAACTCTTTATTTTCAAATATTTTTAATTTATTCTCCATAATATAATCCCTCCATTTATATAATAAATAGAGAAGGGCTGGTAATTATCCAGCAAATTCCTCTTATATATTTCCATTATCACCATTTATTGTAAATATATTTAATGCATTCACTAATAAAATAAAAAAATATATAAAACAAATATTTTATTTTCTATATTTAAATTTATTATTTATTTTTCTCTTTTTAACTTTACTTTTGTCAAAGTTAGGTTTCTTTTTCATTTCATCTTCATACTCCCAAAGTTTCTTAGGAACTGAATCTGTATCTGCAATTAATCCAGCATCTATCCACTTCTTAGCCATAAAATCACCTACTTTATTACAAAATAAAAAGAGAGATACATTAGTACCTCTCTCAAAGGGAATACTTTTAATTATTAAGGGGAAGGGAACTATCAGAATCGAACTGATAATAGCATGAAAGGCTACGGAACCACCATTCCCATATTAGAGGGTTTATCACGCCCTCTAAAAATTTGTTGAATATTAAAATAAAAATGTTACTTTAGAAAATATAGTATTTGCACGTAAACAAGTCGCATTACCCTACAACTTTTATTTTGCTAACTTCTAGAATTGAACTAGATAAGTTTTCATTATTGTATAGTCGACATTTTAACAATTCTTACTAACTTAGTAACCTTACAGTTAACACATATGAGTTACCCTTCCGACTAAAGATAACTCAATGATAAACGAAAAAATTGTAATAACACTCGAGAGAATAAGATTACCACTCCTATCCTCTCTCAAACAGCTGTGTAACTAGTTTCAAAAAATAATTATCCAAAGGAGGAGTAACCGTATATAATTACTCTATACTAATAGAATATCACGTTTTTTTTAATTTTTTTCCGCGATTTGTCCGCATTTTGTCCTAAAAATGTCCCTCTATTTTAAATTTACTTTATATAAACATCAATTAGCCATTTTAGTATATATTTCATCTATCAATATCTCTGGATACATGCTGTTCATAGCACTTATAACTAATGCTTTTTTTAGTTCGTAGTATGTAGTTTTGCTTATGTGCATTCTATCTAATATTTCTCCTCTACTCACTCTAACTCTTTTGCTTAGATATAATATCTCAAATAGTTCTTTCTGTTGAATTGTAAAATTGTTAATAGCTATTTCAACTTTCTTTTTTTCTATTTCTAGATTATTCATTTCATATTCTAATTTATTTATTTTCTTCTCTTTATTAATTAGTTCCAATTCTATACTCTTAGGAATATTATAAGTTTTTCCTGTTTTAACTCCGTCATAGTTAATTCCACTACAACCAAAATACTCATTTTTTTCTTTTGCTATATCTAGTTTTTTTCTTTCTATCTTACTTTCTAAATATTTGTAAGCGAATAATTCACCTTCTGTCTTTTTATACAGTTTATCAAATTCCTCTTTAGTCATATTCCCTCAACTCCTATCTAATCTATTTCATTTCTTCATAAATTAATCTATCTATTAACTGTGATAATTGTAGAGTATCTTTTGTTAAGCCATATTGTGCATATAAGTTGCTTAGTATTTCTTTCAGTTCATCTAACATCCAATCACCCACTTATTTTCAATTGGTTCTTGATTGATAATAGAGAACTAAAACTATAGCAGTTTAATCCTCTATTCTGTTGTTATAAATGAATTATTTTATTTAATCTAACTCTCGTTCTTTAAAGAATTGTAATACTTCTTCCATTGTCTTAAATGGCTCACAATACCAATAACCTCTATAATAGTGCTCTATATGCCACATTCCATCGTTGTAATGATTGTACATTACTTTGTTGTATTCTCTTCCACAATTCCAATCTCTTCTTACTATTAATAACCCATATTGGTATTTAAAGTTTATCTTATTTTTATATAACTCAATTATTAAATTTTCCATAATCTTCTCCTAAATAAAAATTATATTTAAATTAATTATTTTATTTATGCATTTTTGTAAGTTATTCTAACATGCATAAACACCTTATCACCCAATCTTTGAAAAAATCTTGAATAATAATACTCTTCTTCTGGAAATTCTTCTTTTGACATTTCAATAGCTTTAATAAAGTAATCATTATTAACACAATCAACTTCATATTTTTTATATATTTCAATTACAGCACTTAAAACTTCTTTCATATTTATCTCCTTATCAAATAAAAATTATATTTCATCCTTCTCATGAATAGCTCTCCATACTGCTCCTGCTACAAATCCAATATAAAATGTTACAAGTAACACTAATATGTTCATTTAATCACCTATCCTTTCTATTTCAACTATAATTTCAGATTTATCAGCAAATATCTTTTCTGCACATATACTAGAAATATATCTATCGTCTTTCCATGCCACCTTATTTAAGCCATCAAGTACACTTTTGATATAATTATCAATATCTGCTTTTGTAGGCTTTATTTTCCCTTCTAGAGCTTGTTGCTTCTTCTTTTTAGAATAACTACTAGGTACTTCAAATTTAAATAGTATTTTTACAGATATATATTCATCTTCAAAATAGAATCTATTTCCATATGCCAGTCTGCATATTTCTTCAAATACTTTAGTCTTAGTTGGTGTATATACTGATCCATTTTTACCAAGTCTAGGTCTTTGTTTTGCTACTGGAATTGTAGGTATTTTAAATTTTACTTTCATATTTATTCCTCTTCATTTCTTCAACATCTTCTTCGGCTTTTTTGACCGCTTCTGTATAATTCATTCCTTCTGCTATGTAAACTCTAGCAAGTACTAATACCTGTTTAATTTTTTCACTTTTCATTTGTTCTCCCTTATTCAACTAACTCTAATCTATCTCTATTAGCAAATATATACTCTTGTGCTCCTTCTTTTGTGTTCCATGTAAGTATTTTTCCTTTTTCATTAACAATCATTTCTTCACCTTGATAATTTATATACACGTTATATTTATTAACTCTATTTTTAACTGCTCTAGCCTTTAACTTAGTCATTACTTATCCCCTCCAATAACTCCGAATTTTCATATATGTTACCTATTACCTTACTTACTGTTGCCCAGTATCCTAAATCTTTCCTTAGTGAATCTCTATTAATAAACTCTACATAAAATCCTTGATGTTTGCTAAATTTATCATCACATGGATTTTTATATTCTCCAAATTTTACAATTCCTTTTACATTTTCATCAAAGTGAAATGGAATTATATCTCCCTCATAAATTTCAATTCCGTTTTTATCTTTTAATCCCGCATATTGCATGATATTATCCAAATATTCATAATCAACATATTCATCTCCACACACATCAACTGTCACACACTCAATGTAACATCTAACAGCTCCATTATCTAAGTCAAATCCATAATCACTCTGTTTTTCGTCTGAATATATCATTTCTCCATTTAACTTATCCCACGCTCTAAACTCATTTTCTCTCATTATCTATCCTCCGAATAAGTATATATTTTAAATTCGTCTTTTGCTCTTCCCTTGACCATATTTCCGCAATCACGACACTGCGATACTATTCCTAATCTTTTAACTTGCAAGTACACTACAGTACCGCCACAACAATTACAAGCCTTCTCTTTTCCTCCCAATATCTTTTTCATTAGTTATCAACCCTTTATTTTAATTTTTATAATTAATTACATTTTCGCATTCAACATCCACAAAAAGCAACTCACTTGCCATATCAAAAGCATGTATTTAGAAACTCTTTCTTCTCCTAATATAGTTACTATAATCGAAATGAGTACCATAATTAAAATTAAATCCATATTTGTATTCATCTCCTAGTCTTTTTATTTTAAAATCACTTTTCTATTTCCTAAATTAGGGGAACTCAATCCCCTTGAATATTAATTTGCTAATTGTAATCTATGATTTTGAACATTTGAACCAAACTCTATTATGTTACCTTGACTCATTTCTACTAATCTACTTCCTACTGCTTCATCCCAACTAATAATTTGCTTCATACTCATTTCAGTTGAAATTATAAAAGGTTTCTTTTTAAGATATCTTTCATTTACAATTTCAAATATATATTTAAGATCTGCATCTGTTGGCTTTCCTTTTAGAAAATCATCTAGAAATAACACTCTAGGATTTTTATATTTAGACATTTCTCTAATAAAGTTTTCTTCATCCATTACTGATTGTTTTAAGTTAGTCAACATAGTCGTATATAATTCATACTTACAACCTATATTTTGACCTATTAGATTAGTCATAGTTGCTGCTCCTAAATGTGTTTTACCTACTCCTGGTCTGCCAGTTATAAGTAAGCTTGCATTTGTCCTCTTAAAGTTATTACAGTAATCTATAACCTTACTCCTAGCTTCAAGTTGAAATTTATTAGTAGGTCTATAATTATCAAATGTTTTTTCTCTAAATGCTTCTTCTAGTCCACATTGTTTTAATTTTTCTAAACTCTCAACTTTATCTTTACACTTACAAGGTACTGCTTGTCCTTGATCATTGAATGTATATAATAAATCCCTGCATATAGGACAGTTATATTCTTCTTTTATATCCTCTCTCTTAGGCAAGTTATTAAGTCTTTGTGTTAGCATTTTTCTGAACTCATTATTCATTAATACCACCCCACGTTTTCTTATTTAATTCTGCCAGCTTTTTATTTTCTTCTTCTAAAAGTCTTTGGAACTCCGGATCATCTTCTTCATTTAAATATTTATCATTATTTTGTATATATTCTTGATTTTGTGGGATACTATTATTAGTGATTTTTTTATTTTGAAGTTCATAAGCTTTTAATTTTTCGTAAGTGGTTATATTATTTTGTAGCCACTTTTTTATTATGCCTTTCAAATATCCTAATGTAGTATTACCACGTTCTGTACATATCTCTAAGGCTCTTTTAAATAAATCAATATCTATTTGTGATGATATTTCTATAAGCCATTCTCCAGTTATTCCATTTATCATACCTATGTTTTGTTGATATAGTTTACTCATAGAAGAAAGATTTTCACTTGTATACTCACTTACTATATTTTCTTCTGTATATATACTATTCTTATCTATACTATCCTTACCTAACCTAACCTGAGTATCCGTTTTGGATACATCATGTATACATTTTGTATCCGTTGAATTTCCATCTAATTTTATTTGATAATTTTTACTTTTATCTACTTCTAATTGCTCTAATTCATTTTGATATAAAGTAGGTTTATATCTATCTTTTTGAATATAATTGTGTATTTTCCAATGCTTAATAACTACTACTCCACTTTCAAAAGGTATTATAAAGTTTTTAGCAATAAGTAATTTTAAATCATCATCACAACTTCCAACCATTCTTTGAATTTTCTTAGGGTTATTTATAAAACCATCATCATCTGCTCTCATTGATAAATGGAAATATAAACATTGTGTAGTTGAAGGCATATCTAAAAACATATCACTATCAATTATTGTTTTAGAAAACATTCTTCTTTCAGCCATATTAATCACCTGCTTTCATCTTTTGTCTATAGAAGAGGAATAAATCCTCTCCTATAATAAAGTTTCTTGTATATCCATACTATCTACGTTATCTTCTGTTATCTCTGTGTACTCTACATCCTGTATATTATCTTCTGTATTCTTTTTAGGTTCATATTTTGCTAATAGTTCTAATACTTCATCTGCTTCTTCAAACTTAAGATTTTTTAAGTCATATCCATTAGAGTTGCAAAAGTCTCCTAATTTAGATGTATCTTTTACATTATCAAAACTAAATAGGTCCTTTTGTGCTGCTAGTGCCATAATCATATTCTTTTGCTTATTACTAGCCATTCCTGGTACTATTTCTTTATCTGAAAGTTTTATATCTACTCCCATTTCTTCTTGCTGATATAGTCCTCTAAGTTCTTCCGGAAAGGCTTCTCTTAATGCTTGAGATTGAGCTACTTTTCGTATCATAGTTGCACCTTTGCTGGACCACATAGAATTGAGTTTTCCTTCTTTTGTCTTTTGAGCATATTCTTCAAAACTTACTAGAGCCTTAGTTGGGTAACTTTTATCTTTTAAATAAACCTCACACCAACCTCCTACAACTTGTTCTCCTGGTAATTTTAAAGAACCTTCTCTTTCTTCTACCTTTCCATCACTGTTTAATACTACAATTCCAGCCTTCATTCCATCGAAGTTAGGATTAGCATTAGCTCTTTTAATAAATACATCCTTACCTACTATTATTTGTGCTGGCTGACTCCCGAATTTAACTAAATATGCGTCCTTAACAAAAGGGTTTAGTTTTTGAGCCTTGCATAGTTCTATAAAATACAAAACCTCTTGGTCTGTAGCTCCAGGAGCTATATAATTCTTTACTGTTTCATAACTTAATAATTGCCCTCCTGGTAGTTTGTACTCTGCTAAACTTAAAGCATTATTACTCATTAGTTACGCTCTCCTTTTTCTTTTGTTTTATATAATCTCTAAAGGCTAGAATATAAGCCTTATCGTATTCATCTATTACATTCTGTGAGTACTCATATTCATTTATATACTCTTCTAATTCCTCAATAGGTTTATATGTCTCTAAGCACTCCTTAGCACCATCTAGATAGCCGAATTTACTATCAACATTACAGTTATGTGAATTTGCTAACTCCGCATATAATAATCTATTTTCAAAGTTGCTCTCATTTTGTCTAAAAGATTTATCAACAAATTTAAATAAATCATTCATTTTCATATTCTAAAATCACATTCTTTCGTATATAATAAAATAAAAGTAATTTTCTAATTGCTTAATTTTTTTCTTAAAATAGGACCTATTGCAGTAGGTTCTATTTTTATATTCCAAAACAAGCATCCACCTTATTAGTTCTAATATTTTCTTCTGCTTGTTCAAACTGCCTAACTTCTTCTTTTTTAATTTCATCAATATCTTGTAATAAACTTTGTAAAAATCCTATTTCTCTTTTATAGCACTCTTCTTTTACTTCAAATTCTGCATATTTTAAAACTTCATCTTTATTTTTTTGATATTTAAACAAGTCTTTGCCATTTTCCGCTACATATAAAGCATTCTTAAGATTATTTATTTTGCTTTGTATCTTTTCAATTACAACATCTTGGTTTAACCAATCCATTTTAAACCTCCTTAATCTGTATAAACTGTTACTAGATATATTGGGTTACTTTGTTTATCCGTTTTATTTAGACTGCCAACACATCCTCCAAAGCATGTATTTCCACTATCACAATATAAAAGCATATCCAAATAAGTTAAATCTTTATTTTTTACTACAACTTCATATTCTTTCTGTGCATAACCATTTCTGATATTTAGTATGTCAAAATCTTCTTTATTAAGTTCTTTATATCTTCTATATCTTTTATCCCTTATCTCATCTCCATTTTCTTTGAATGCCCATCCTCCAATATTCATTTACTTATCCTCCTTATTTGTTTGAATTGCATAATGCTTTCCAGTTTCGATATCTCGCACTGCTAATATAGGTCCTAACTTTTCATGATTATAAATTACAATTCCTATATTGTTTTTCTCGCATATAGTTTGTATTAAATGCATAACCATTTGCACTTCTATTTTTCTGTTATCATCTTGATTATTCATTTGTCGCAACCTCACTTTCTAACCATAATTTGAATCCTAAGGCACAATCTACATAGCAGACCGGTTCTCCGAATTCTGTATATTGTGAACAAAATTTACATATGTTATCTCGCAAGGTCATTTCACTATCTAATTCTTTTATGAATTTTGCTAGTTTTTCAGTACTTTCTGTTATTACATCAAAGTTCGTTTTACTCATTTGTTGCACTCTCCTTTTTTCTATTTTTATAAATTTGACTAGCACAATCTTTACATATGTTGCATTTGCCATATTTGTTTTGTCTATTTTTAGAGAAATTGTCTAAAGTTAATACATTCTTGCATTTTTTACACTTTCTAAATCCTTCGTCTTCGTATCTATGTCTTTTGATTTTGTAATACTTAGCAATTTGACTAACATTCCTTTTACTTGTATCAAATATCAATGCCATTTCTGCTAGTGTAACTTCCGGATCCATATACATATTTTCTAATAACTCTAAATCTTCAAGAGTCCATCTTTTGTTTTTTCTCTTCATATATGTCACCTATATACTTTCATATACTCGAGATTCTTCTAATTCTGTTAATAGTTTTTCTAATATTTTTCTCTGCCCTTTTCCAGTAACTCTAGTAGTATGATACACATAAGTACCTTTTGAATTTTCTAATACACCTTCTCTAACTTCTAAGTAACCATTTCTAAGTGCTTCTTGTTTAGCTTCTGTACCCTTTTGAAACACCCATCCCCATTCTCTCAACTTTTTATATAATTGTTTTTCTCCTATTTGAATTGAATGTTTATTACTTAGTATCTTTGCAACTTCTCTTACCAGTAATGAATTTTTACTAGCTGATATTTGATTTAACATCTTGCTATTTTTTTCTAGCTTGTCCTCTAAATCCTTACTCTTTTGTTGTTCCTCTTTTAACTTAGTTGCTAGCTGGATTAAAAAATCCGGACTTGTAAGAGCTTTTTCTATTGTATCCTCAGTCATATATGCACCATGTCTTCGTATTGAAGGCAAAACTTCATTTGTTACCCATCTCTTAAACTTTTTAGCATTTTCTAATTTACTAGATAGTATTAAACTGTATAAACCACTTTCATTTATCATCCAGCTTTCTTGTTCTCTTCCTAACTTATCTGTGATAGGATGCTTTATCCTGTCATCTTCATCAACATGTCTTGTTATAGCTTTGCTAGGTTCATTGTATTTAAGTACCATTGCTACATCTTTTCCAACAAACCAAGGCTCGTTATTATTTTCTAAAACTCTTATATCCCCAAACTCATTATTGCTAAATGTCTTGTAACTTTGATATAAACTACTTTTCATTTGTATTCCCCACTTTCTTTTTATCTTTTGTTTATTAATCTAAAAAGTTCTTCATGTGTCATATTTGGAAATAAACTAATTAGAAATTCTAGTTGTTCCTTTGTCATTATTATTTTCATTTGTTCATCACCTCTTTTATTAATCGCAAGAATCTAACCAATTTAAAAATGGTTCTGTTGGAATTTTGTAATGACTCCCTATTTTTATAACTTTAAACATATTCCCAGTTGCAACAGCTTGTCTTACCAATCCATAAGCTGTTTTTTGAGAAATACCTAAAATTTCTTGAATATCTTTTACTGTTAAAGCCTTCTTCATTTTCTAATTCACTCCTAATGCTTTTATCTATAAATTCTGTTAAACTACAACTAATCAGTATAAAGTTGTTTAATATTCAACTTTTAAATTAAAAAAATTTTTACTACTTCATTATCTGTGAGATTAAAAAATTTTTTTGCCTTTTTTATTTCATCCACAGTAAACTTTGTAATACCTTTTTCTTTTTTACAATAAGAACTTTCTGAGATACCAAATACTTTTTCCCCCATATTCTTTTGAGTAAAATCATAGTCTATCCTTAATTTTTTCAGTTCTTTGTTCATGTATATCACCTCTAATCTATAAGTATATTATTCTTAAGTTGAATTTAGAACAACTTTTATATTTATATAATATTGATTTATTTTCAACTTGTCAAGCGTTTTTATAAAAATAGTTGAATGTTTAGCAACTTTTATTTACTTTTATTCAACTTTTAGTAAAATTAAAGATAAGGAGTTGATAAAATGAATGATGATTTTGGGCAAAGATTGAAGGAACTTAGAAAAAGTAAAGGGATTACACAAAAAGAACTTGCTAATATGTTACACCTTAGTGATAAAAGTAGTATAAGCAGGTATGAAAAAGGCCAAAATAGACCTCAATTCGATGTAATAACTAAAATTGCTGATATTTTAAATGTTAGCTCTGATTATCTACTTGGAAAGACAGATAAAACTACGCCTAAATCTAAATTAGACGAAGGCATTAAAACTATAGCTGCTCGTAAGATAAATATTAGCGAAGATTTACCTGATGAAGCGATAGATAAAATAAATGAATATATAAGACTTGTGGAATTAGATTATAAAAACAAAAATAAATAATATAAAAATACAAAATTAAAATTTAAAACAATAAATAATTAGCAGTTATACTGCTTTTTATTTATATCTTTTAATCGAACATACATTCTCTAAATAACACATATGTTCTTTTAAAAAAAGGGGGAGAATATGACAAAACTTGAAAAATTATATGATTTAGCACATAAAAACAATATCGCTATTCATTTTTTTGACTTAACAGAAGTGGGGGTACTAGGTCTAAATATTGAAAAAGAAGGATTACATCATATGATTTTTTTAGATTTAAAACTAAAAAGTAATAATGATTTACATCTAGAAGTATTAGCACATGAGTTAGGTCATTACTTCACAACCGTAGGGAATACATTAAACAATAAAAATTATAGGGATAGATTATATAATAATAAATTTGAAAATAAAGCAGATAAATGGGCCTGTGAGTTTCTTATAACCGAAGAGGAGATAATTGATACTTTAAATAAAAATATAACTAATATATATGACATAGCCGAGTATTTAGGTGTTCCTTTGAATATTCTAAAAAAAAGATTAGAATATTTATCACTTCAAAAACAAAGTATAAAAGTAAGTGATAATAAATATCTGATACTTACTAATCTCCCAAATATATATTTTTACGAGAGTTTTTAAGAAAGTGAGTGATAGCATGTTAAATAATTATAATATTATAAGTACATTCGTGAGAAAAAGAGGCGAAAACTACAATGTATATATAGAGTATATTGATGAAAACGGAAAATCAAAGCAAAAAAGTATAGGAAAATATAAAACAAAAAAAGAAGCAGATAAACACCTTATAGATTTAAAAAGTTCTATTAATAATAATAGATTTATCATGAGTAAAGACATAACTCTTGTAGAAAGATGTTATAAATATGTTGAAGACAATAAAGATGAGTGGTCTCCTTATACCACATTAAATCGAAATAGTTGGATAAAAAATCAAATACAAGACTTTTTTAAAGATACATTATTAAGAGATCTAACAATCTATCAATGTCAACAATTTTATAATTATCTTCTGAGAAACTACTCTTCTGAGAGTGTTAAAACTAGATATGGTTTTTTTAATGCGGTTTTAAATGAATGTTATAGATTAAAAGAAATTCAAGAAAACCCATGTGATTTTATCAAAACCTCTAAAAAGGAAAATAAAAATAATATCAATGTGTATACTAGAGAAGAAGTAATAGATTTAATAGAAAAGTTAAATGGTCACTTTATAGAAATACCAATTTTATTAATGTTACTTCTTGGACTTAGAAAAGGTGAAGCAGTTGGGTTGCAATGGCAGGATATAGATTTTGAAAATAATATAATTAATATTAATAAGACATTAGTCTATGTTGATCGCGAAATATTATTAAAAGAACCTAAAACAGAAGATTCAAAACGTAGCATACATGCTCCTATAGAGTTAATGGAAAAATTAAAAAAAGAAAAATTAAGACAAAATAAATTAAAATTAGAAGGCGTGCTTGAAAACGAATATAATCTTGTATGCTTATCACCACATATGAGACCTTATGTCCATACAAGATTAAATCATAGATTTACAAAGTTTTGTAAAAAATATAAAGTTAGAGAAATAAGAATTCATGATTTAAGACATACAAATGCTTCTCTATTACTTCTAGGAAATACAAACATGAAGGTTGTATCAGAAAGGCTTGGTCATTCTGACATAAAAATAACTATGAATAAGTATAGTCATGTATTAGAAGAAATGGATAAAAAGGCAAGTGAAAATCTAAGCAAGTTGTTATATAAAAAATATACATTGTAATAACTTCCAGTAATTTTTAGTCAGTTTTAATGTCAGTATTTTATCATTGTCAGTAAAATGACAGTTAAATACTTACCATTTTTTACTAATGAATATTGATAGAAATTAGTGGTGAGCACATTCTTATAAAAGTACATCACCACTTAATAACCATTATTTATTCATAAATGGAATATTCTTCCCAAATTTGTTCTAAATCATCAAAATATGTTTTAATTTCTTCCTTCTCTTTCATACCTACTGATATGGCTAAAGCGTTAGCTATAGTCATAGCTGGTACTAATGAATCTACGAAAGATGCCATATTACTCTTAACAAGTAAAGTATTATCAGATAAACATGCAACAGGTGCAAAATAACTATCAGTTATAGAAATTATATGAGCTCCCTTACTTTTTGCATAATCTACAACTTGATATGATTTTTTCGAATATCTAGGGAAACTAAATGCTATAACTACATCTTCTTCATTTATACGAACTATTTGCTCAAAAACATCCCCCATATCCATTCTTATTATATGTACGTTATCTAAAATTAAATCTAAATAAAAACCTAAGTATTGTGCTATGACATAAGAACTTCTCATACCTAATATGTATATTTTTCTAGCCTTTAAAATCTCTTCAGAAGCATCTTTGAATGCTTTAGAATCAATCTCTTCTAATGTCCCTCTAATATTATCTATATCACTTTTTAAAACTTTACTAAGAATTGTAGCATCATCGGAATAATCTTGATTAGACATTTCAACTCTTTGTACAGTTGTAAGTTTATTTTTTATAAGCTCTTGCAATGCATCTTGTAATTTAGGATATCCTGAATAACCAAGAGCATTTGCAAATCTAACTACTGTCGATTCACTAACACCTACAGTCTCTCCTAATTTACTTGCAGTCATAAAAGCAACTTTATCATAATTCTTTATAATATATTGCGCTATTAACTTTTGACCTTTACTCATTTTTGAGTAACGTGCTTGTATAATTGAAATTAATTGTTTACTATCATTTACATTATTCTTTAATTCCATAATATGCTCCTCTTCTTCGTAAAAAACATGTCATAATTTTATAATTAATAATTCTAATAACTTCATTATAACACTATTTATCAACAAGATAATTAACATTATTAGAATTTTTTAAAATTATAATATTTCTATCCTTTTTTCTCTATTAAAATTAATTCTGGTGGATTATTTATTTGATTTGTAAATTCCATATGTAAAACATTAAATTCATTTTGATCTAACCTGTTTAAATATTCACTTATGTAATTTTTTTCTTCCATCCCACCTTCATGTCCAGTGTATATTGCAATACTAATAACTCCATTAGGCTTTAATAAACTTAAACTTTTCTTTATAGCTTCTAGAGTTGTATATGGTTTCGTTATTATTTGATGTTTAGCTCTAGGTAAGTAACCTAAATTAAAAACTACACAAGCTACGTTTTCTTTAACATATTGATCTAGATTCTCATGACCATCAAGTATAAGTTCTATTATATTATTCATATTTTCTTTTTCAACTTTTTTTCTAGTTGATTTTAAAGCTTCTTCTTGAACATCAAAAGCATATACTTTACCATTTTCACCTACTAACTTACCAAGATAAATAGTGTCGTATCCATTTCCCATAGTTGCATCTACTACAACATCATCTTTATTTATAATTTTATCTAAAAAAAGCTTATTTACTTCTGTGATTTTATTTATATATTTTGCTCTTAACATTTTTCACCTCTAAATATTTTTTAAGTATCTAATCTCATCCTCTGTTAAATATCTGTATTCTCCTACTTTACAATTTTTTAAGTTAATTTTACCCATAGCCACTCTTTTTAACCTTAATACAGGGTGATTAATAGCTTTACACATTTTTCTAACTTGCCTATTTTTCCCTTCGTGTATTTTTATTTCTAAAGTAGATATATTTTTTACTCCATCTGAATCTAATACTTTTAACTTGGCAGGTGCCGTTTTATAATCCTCTATATATAAACCTTCTCTAAAGTTTTTCATTTCATCTTCTGTTAAAATACCTTTTACTTTAGCCACATAAGTTTTATCTATTTCGTGCTTAGGGTGTGTTAATTTATAAGTTAAATCTCCATCATTAGTTAATAATAAAAGCCCACTTGTTTCATAGTCAAGTCTACCCACTGGAAATACCCTTTCTTTAACATCACTTAGTAAATCAATTACACTAGGCCTATCAAATTGATCTTTAACAGTTGTTATATACCCTTCTGGTTTATTTAATAGTAAATACACTAGTTTTTCATCTAAAGTAATCTTTACATTATTAACTTCCACCATATCTTTATTTTCATCAACTTTATAGGATAACTCTTCTATTATTTTTCCATTTACTTTAACTTTTCCATCTAAAATAAGTTCTTCTGCTTTTCTTCTAGATGCTACTCCACAAGATGCTATATATTTATTAATTCTCATTTGTTCTCCTTTTCATTATTAAATATTTCAATTTTAAATTATGTCCATAGTAAATACTAATATATGTATCAAATTTCTACAAGATAATTTTTCTATATATATGTATTTTTTATTATACAACTTTAATTTTATCCTATTTTCTTAGTATTGCTGTATTTTAATAAAAATATAATAATACTTCATCTATTTGAATTCTTCACTATGAATATAAAATATATATTATTTTAAGAAAAAAGAGTAAGCCCATAATGTTATGAGTTTACTCTTTTATTTTATTTAGATACTTTATAATTATTTTTTAACTTATTATCTTTCATTGCATTTATCTTTAATGGTAGAGTAAATAAATTTATAAATCCTTCAGCATCTTTATGGTCGTATAACTCGCTATCTCCAAATGATGATATACTTTCATCGTATAAAGCATTATCCGTAAATATACCTGCAGGCTTTATATTACCTTTATATAGTCTTAATTTAACAGATCCAGTTACATTTTCCTGAGTCTCATCCATAAATGCACTTATCGCTTTGCATGCTTTTGAGTACCATTTACCATTATAAATTAAATCAGCATATTCTAATGATAATCTTTGTTTTAAATGAAGAGAATCTTTATCTAGTGTAGCACTTTCTAAAAAATTATGAGCTGCATATAATATTTCCCCTCCTGGAGTCTCATATATCCCTCTTGATTTCATCCCCACTAGTCTATTTTCTAATATTTCTACTATACCTATGCCATGTTTACATCCCAATTTATCTAATTTTTCTAATAACTCAACAGGTGATAATTCTTCATCATTAACTTTTTTAGGTATTCCTTGCTCAAAGTAGATATTTACATATTCTGGAGTATTACATGCATCTAAAGGATCCATAGTTTTTTTGTAAATATCTTTTTTATGCTCATTTTCTAGGCATTCTATATCTCCGCCTTCAGTAGAAACATGGAATAAGTTATCATCTACTGAATATATTTTTTTCTTTGTAGCTACAACTGGAATATTATGCTCATTAGCATAATCAATAGCATCTTCTCTTGATTTAATATCCCACATTCTCCATGGAGCTATAACTTTTATAGATGGATCTAAAGCAGCTATTGTTCCTTCAAATCTTACTTGATCATTTCCTTTGCCTGTACATCCATGACAAATATATTTAGCACTTTATTTATGAGCTATATCTACTAATTTTTTTGCTATTATAGGTCTTGCAAGAGCTGTTCCAAGTAAATATCTTCCTTCATATTTAGCTTCAGCTTTTATTGCTGCATATATTGTAGTAGTTATAAATTCTTCTTTTAAATCTTCACAATTTGCTTTTATTGCTCCACTAGCTATTGCTTTTTCATGAATTTGTTCCATATCATCATCTTGACCTACATTTGCACAAACTGCTATTACATCTATATCATAATTTTCTTTTAACCATGGTATTATTATTGATGTATCAAGTCCTCCCGAGTATGCTAAAACAACTTTTTCTTTCATTTTTAATCCCCCTTTTATAATTGAACTATTTTTAAGTAATAAAAAAACGTCTCTTGGAATTACCAAGAGACGAATATTATCCGCGTTACCACTCTAATTAATAAGTTAAACTTATTCACTCTTCCTTTTAAGGCAAGGCTACCGATTAAGATACTTTATTTTCCCAAAATCTTCTCCAAAGCTCTATTTACTTAAATTTATTTATTAGGATTCCACCATCCCTAACTCTCTATAAAATATTTTTAAGCTACTTTTCTTTTTCATAGAATTTGTACTATTTAATTAAGTATGCTTAAATTTTAGTTTAAAATTATTCTATTGTCAACTAATCTAAATATTTTCTAAGAAATACATTTTATGATTTTTAGGGCATCCGTCTAATATACCAAATATTTCATAACCATATTCTAAATAAAAATCTTTAGGTTGAAAATCAAAATTATCTAAATGAACTAAGTTACACTTTTCTTTTTTTAGCTATTATTTCAACTTCCTTTAAAATCCTTATTCCTAGTCCATAATTTTAAAATTAATACTGAACTTTATATAAAAATAGACCTTTAGCTGGTGCAGTATCACAAGCAACTTTTCTATCTTTAGCATCTAATATAGATTTCACTTCTTCAGGTTTAATTTTACCTAGACCTACATCTACTAAAGTTCCTACTATAATTCTAACCATATTATATAAGAATCCGTCACCTTGTATGTAAATTTCTATTAAACCATTTTTCTGTTGAATACTAATTGATTGAATTGTTCTTACATGACTTTTTTTCTTTGATCTTGATGATGCAAAACTAGAAAAATCATGTTCTCCAATTAAATACTTACTTCCTTCTTTCATAAGTTCTAAGTCTAATAACTTATCTATATGATAAGAGTATTTTCTGTTAAAAGGATTATGAAATTTATTATTATCTATTTTGTATAGATATGTCTTTGATTTTGCATTATATCTAGAATGAAACCTATCGTCTACGTCCTCTATATTTTTTATAACTATTGACTCAGGTAAATAGTTATAAAGATATTTTTGAATTTTTTCGACTGAATCTTTAGAATTAGTTTTAAAGTTTACAGTTTGGCCTATGGCATGAACACCCATATCTGTTCTGCCAGAACCTATTATTTCAATTTTTTCATTGGTAAGTTTACATAAAACATCTTCTATTTTACCTTGTATCGTATTATCATTATCTTTTAATCTTTGAAATCCTTTGAAATTACTTCCATCGTATTGCACTATCATTTTTATATTTCTCATTATGTTTTCCTCTAAATCTATTATTTTTATTATTAACTAAAATTAGTTACTTTATCTTATATTTAAATCTAATTGTTGTCAATGTATGTGTAACTTTGTTTAATAAAAAAAGAAAGGTACAGATATTCCCTTTCTTATGTAAATATTTTAGCTTCAATACATTTTTATTCACGTAAATATCACTATCTGAAGTCTCCTAAATTATTTTCTATAGTTATACAACTTAATATACTAGGTAAAGGTAGTTTTTTATTTTCTATTCCTTTCCCAAATTCTTCAAATGATTTTTCTAAGTTCATATCATAAGTTTTTACTATTCCTTGTTCAAGTTCATTTATACATTTAAAAATATATTCTCTAATATCCTCTATAGTTTTTAAATAATTTATTTCAGTTCCTCTAAGTACATGCTTAAATATTTCAAATCCCTCTCCCACAGAAGACCATACAAATATTCTAAAAGTTACTAAAGATCTTTCTAGATATAAACCTGAACTAATAGAATTCATATGATTTATATCTTCATATAAATGTTGATTAAAATCAATAAACCCACTTGGAGCTAAATCATATGTTTTTTCTTCTTTATAATCAAAATCACTATTAACTAGTTTTTGATGAAAATCTTCATAGTGAGAACTTTCTAATAGTATTTCTGTTAATTTCGTAGCATTTGAAAATATTTTTTCTTTACTTATAAATGGTGACATTCTTACCCTCCTTTAAGGACTAATCAATAAGGTTCATTTTACCATATATTAAGATAAAATAAAAATATATTTATTTATAATTTTTAATTAATTATAATTTGTATTATACCAATATAAAAGCCTCATCAAGATAAAATAAATATAATCTTAATAAAAGGTATAAATTTAATTATATATCTAAGAAGTGATTCATTATAAAATATCTCCATAATAAAGTTTTTTACTAAACAAGTTTGTGAAAAATATTTTGATGGATTTAATATTAGTATAATTTCCTATATAACTAAAAAAGAAATCATAAAGATATGATTTCTTTTTTATTATCTAATTGCTATTAGACATATAATCATCCATACTTTCAGGAATAAATATTAAAATACCTAAAGCTGATTTAGCTATGAACACAGCTTTTAATATAAATATACTATACTCTACTACTTTTGCTATATCTCCTGGTAATATGATAGTAGATAGAAATTGTAGTATTGATATACATAAAATAATATCACATACATGGGCTACCATAAATTTAAAGAAATTTATTTTTTTCCCAGTTAACATTTCATTACTTTTAATCAATTCTTTTATTGGATTTAGTTCATCGTGTCTATATATCTCAATACCATATATGGATATAATAACCATTTCAGTAATAATTATCATAGTGTACATTATAAATACCCATACTGACACACCTATTATCATAAAAACTGGAGATTCTAGTATTCCCTCAAATAATATTAATTGTTTATTGAAATAATCCAATAGTGGTCTAAAAAATAATACTGACGTTATTCCAACAAATAATGAAACTGGCATGATGTATAAAACACTTTTTATATTCATAGTAACAATTTCTTTTGTATTATAATCTGGATACTTCATAGATTTATTAATTGCTCTAAGTATAAGACCAAATTGTATAACATCAAGCATAACTTTTATTAATTCTTGAATCAATTCATTGTATTTAAAAACATCTAGTAATAAACTCTTTATAATCATAAATGCTAATGTATAAATTAAAGTAAGTGATAATGATTTTAAACCAACCTCACCAAATTTTTTCTTAAATAAAATATCAATTTCATACTTAGTATGATTAAACTTCATAATAGTATCAATTGGAATATTATATATATGCTTATCTCCTATATGCATGAAAAAGTTTAATATATATATTTCAGCATATATTTCTAGCATAATTGATATAGGATATAGTATTATCAATAGAAAAATAGGTAAATCTCCCATATAATATTCAACAATATAAGATAAAACAGAATAAATAATAAGTTTACTGCTGATAAAATATACTACATATTCTATTAATCTCTTATTGACTAATATTTCACTTTCTATAAAAATACTAAAAGCATTTAATTTATGTTCTGTATCATTAGATAATATACAAGCAGATAATACAGGTATTAAGGTGTATACTATTATTGAAAATAAATAAAATCCTGTTACGACTATAAATTCAATTATATTGCCTACATACTCCATCCCAAAAGAAGCTACAAAATACGATAATAATATACTTAATATTTGGGACAATTGATTTATTATAAAAATCAATCCAAAAGATAGAAGTGAAACAACTAGTCCTGTAAAAACTACCTGAACAATTTTAGACAAAAACTCTTTAAACACTTCTTTTGCAGAATATTCATGATTCCTCATGCTAGTAGATATTATATAGGATATTAAAAAATGTTGAAGCATAAAATATATTGATTCTTTTGATACAGGATAAACACTATAACTATGACCTATATGAAATATTCCTTCAAAACTCATTGTGAAAGCCGTTATAACTAAAGTAATGATTATATGTGTATTTAAATTTTCTTTACATAAGTTATTAGAAACTCTCCTTATATCTTTAATATTAACGTCGATAAAGATTCCTCCAATCATAATGTATTTTGTGTAATGCTTAAAATCTTTAACTAAATTGAAAAACTTTTTATTATGTAGTTATATTATATGTACCACTTAAATTATTATTTATATCTCCATTTTACAAATACCAATATTTTCATTTGATTTTTTAATTACTCTCTTGAAGATTCTTTGGCATTATATTTTTTTGCTGAAAATCTTTTTCTCTTTCTTCTTGTAAATTTTCTAATTCAGATTTTTTATTTATAGATTCTTTCTTAATTAATTGAGAACCATTATTTATATTTACAATATCATCTAACTCTTTAATAGCCCTTTTAATATCATTATTTGACTCATATTTTTCTGCACTAAGTATCTTTCTTGCCTGTATATACATTGCTCTAGCTTCATCATTATTACTATCTTCATCTATTATCTGTGATAATATTGTTATTGCATCTTCGTAATTATGATTTTCTAATTGATGTTTTGCCTCTTTTAAAGTATTGCTTTCAGATACTTTAGAACAACCAGTAAAAGTCAGCGTTAGAGACATTAATATTGTTAATACTTTTCTTTTCATTAAACTCCTCCCTATTTTATTATATGATAGTTTACAATAAAGTCAAATTTTGTCTATTAAAATAAACTATACAATTATATTTATATATTTTATATTTACTTCTAATTTTCGATTTAGTTTTCCCATTTAAAAAGCCATTTATTGGTAATATTCAATAAACGGCTTTTTATTTTTCTAATTTTCATTATAATTCTAGTGATAGTAAGTCATCATAGCTTTGTCTTTTACATACTAACCTATCTTCTTTATCTTTAACAAAGACTACAGGGTTTTTAGGTATTTTATTATAGTTTGATGCCATAGAATATCCATATGCGCCTGTAGAAGTAGTAATTAAAATATCACCACTTTCTATATCAAATATATCTGTGTTTGAGATTAATATATCTCCACTTTCACAGCATTTTCCTGCTATTGTTACATTATATTTTTTATTAGTACTATTCATTTTATTTACAATAGAACATTCATATCCAGCTTGATATAGAGATGGTCTTATATTATCTGTCATACCTCCATCAATGCTTACATAAGTTCTTACATCTTTTATTTCTTTTATAGATCCAATAGAGTACAAAGTGCTTCCTGCGTTTGCTACTAGTGATCTTCCTGGCTCTATAACTAATGTAGGTACATTTATTTGTAATTCGTTGCACTTTTCTTCACATTTATTTATTATTGCATCACAATATTCTTTAATAGATTTAGGTTTATCACCTTCTACGTAATATACTCCTATTCCACCGCCAAAATCTAACTCTTTAATATAGATATTATAGTTGTCTTTTAAATCTTTAACTAACTCTAGCATAACTTCCACTTCTTGTTCAAAAGGTTCAACTTTGAATATTTGAGATCCTATATGAGCATGTAATCCTATTAAATTGATATTTTTATATTCTTTTAATTTTTCTATAGCTAAATGAAAATCTCCATTAATTAACGTAAATCCAAATTTAGAATCGATCTGACCTGTTTTTATATATTCATGTGTATGAGCTTCAATACCAGGAGTAATTCTAAAATATATATTTTGAATTATATTTTTTTCTTCACAGAATTTTTCTAATTTGTCTAATTCATAAAAATTATCAACAACAAATACACCTACACCAAGGTCTACCCCCATTTTTATTTCTTCTATTGTTTTATTGTTCCCATGAAAAAGGATTTTTTCCATAGGGAAGTTAGCCTTATAAGCGGTATAAAGTTCTCCACCTGATACAACATCTAAATATAATCCTTCTTCATCTATTAATTTACACATGTATGTAGTTAAAAATGCCTTACCTGCATAAGCAACTTTATTATTATTTTCTTTTACTTTGAAACTTTTGATGTATTCTTTGCAATTATTTCTTATTAATCCCTCATCAAATACATATAGTGGTGTAGAGTATTTATTTACTAAATCCAGTGAACTTATTCCACCAATATGCAATGTATCTTCTATTATTTCCATTGTTCCATGTAATTTCATATTATCCCCCTAAATTAAATATTAAATTCTTTAGCAATAGATTGTATGGCTACTTGTTTACAGCTAGAGTTTATTGCACATGTTATACGAATTTCTGATGTAGTAATTAATTTAACTGATATGCTGTTTTCGTTTAGTATTTTAAATACATTAGAAGCTACGCCACTAGTATTTTTCATACCTAGACCTACTAAAGACATCTTTGTTATATCCTCATCTATAATTATCTTTTCTTTATCTACAAATCTTTTTGCAATTTCTTCACATTGGTGTAGATCATCTTTTGGCATAGTAAACGATACATTAACTTTACTTCCTACTGGAGCTGTTTGACTTATCATATCAACACTTATACTATTTATAGCTATTTCTTCAAATAATTTAGCCACATCACTCATTTCAATATCTGCAATAGTAATTGCTGCATCATCATCACATGTTGCAAATCCTGTTATTACCTTTTCTTCTAATTTCATATCTTTAATCCCCCTTATATAAGTTCCTTCTGTATCACTACATGATAACCCTACGTATAATTCCACATTATACTTTTGTGCCAATTCAATACTTCTTGAATGCATAACTTGTGCACCTAAACTTGCTAATTCTAACATTTCTTCATATTCTATTTCTTTTAACTTCTTAGCGTCTTTGTATTTTCTAGGATCAGTGAAATATATACCATCCACATCTGTGTATATTTCGCAACTACCATTTAATTTAACTGCCAAAGCCACTGCAGAGGTATCAGAACCACCTCTTCCTAAAGTAGTTATATCCCCTTCATCATTTAACCCTTGAAATCCTGTCACTATAACTATCTTTCCACTCTCTAAACTTTCTGTTATTTTACTTATATCTATATCATCTATATAACTTTTTCCATGCAAACCACTTGTTTGTATATTAAGCTGATAAGCATTATAGCTTACAGCTTCACATCCTAAAGAATTTAGACTCATAGCTAAAAGAGATGCTGATATCATTTCCCCTGTAGACATTAATACGTCTAATTCGCGTTTATCTGGATATTTAGATATATCTTGAGCCATGCTAATGAAATCATCTGTAGTATCACCCATGGCAGATACTACTACAACTATCTTCGAATCTATTTTTTTTCTTTCAATTAATCTATTAGCAATTTTTTTAATCTTTTCAGTACTTGCAACAGAACTCCCTCCATACTTTTGTACGACTATTCTACTCATAAATTTTCCCCCCTGAAAAATAAACAATATAAAACGCCCAAAGGTATACTTTGGGCGTTTTTAATAACCATAGTAAACCTTGTAGCTCAACACTTTATTTAAAAGTGACAGCCTTATGCATATTCTGCATAAATCCAGCTAATTTATATACCTATAAATTAACTTCGGCCATAATTCCTTTCCTTACAAATCATAACTTGTCAGCTCCTTGTAAGTACTCTTAATTATAGCACCTCTACCTTAGGCATTTTTTTTTGAAATTTTTGGTAATAATATATTATTAGCACAATGTCTATAAATACGCAATAAATTTTATAAATATAATTTATTTTTAAAAATAATAAAATAATTTATGCAATGATGTATCTAAAAAATAGACATTATTTTGTTCATCATTTCTTATACACTTTTGTTCATCTGATGATATCACAACAACTTTTGGTATCATAAAAAATGGTATAGTAGAATTTTCTATATCATATTTTAAATCATCATATTTTATAGTACTCATATTTCCATCTAAGTCTATGTCTATTAAAGCTTGTAATCTAACTTTATTAGTATTTATATACTCGATAAAAATATCGTATGTTTTATCTCCTACTTTTGCATTTCTGTAGAAACGTACAGTTTCATACCCTGCATTATTAAATCTTATAGCGATTTCAGATCCTATTAGCATCTTAGTTAAACTTTTTCCCTTTGTGACTGAAGATCCATTTAGATAATACACACAGGTATTGTCTTTAAAATTTTTATAACTTATATCACAAGGAATTTTCTTTAGAGTATAATCATTGCACATTTTTCTTAAAGTTTTTTTTAAAATTTTTCTTCCACTTCTTTTTTTATTGCTAAATACCTTCCCCACTTGTATTTCTGTGACGTATCTTACCCTACTAACTAAATATAGAATTTCTTTTTCTAGTCCCACCATAGTCAATCTCCTTGAAGCCATTTTACCAAGTTGTACTATTATTATATTAAAAAACAAAATAAAATTTACTCATAAAAAAAAGAAGAAAAAATTTTCTTCTTTTTTTTATGAGTAACTATTCTAGATCTTCAGTTGTATTTGTTTCTTTCTTTAAATTTTCTTTTTTTGATTCATCCTCTTTTTTATTATCAGATTTTTTGATTCCTAAGTTTTCATTATCAAACTCTGATACACTTATTACTTTGGAATCGGTTTTATCATAAGAAATTATAACTTTATCTCCAACCATAGTTAAAGGTAATTCATCTGAAACTTTTGAAGTAGCAGTAAATATTAATTCCTTATTACTGCTTAAAGTTAAATAGTATGTTGCATTACCCTCTTTTATATCTTGGCTAATTCTTGATACTGTACCTTCTATAGTTTGCAAGTCTTCATTTTTATCTATTTGTATATTATTTCCTTCTGATTCTAAGACCTCTTTATAATTTTTATATGCTTCTTGTTTACTTTCTCCAAGACCTATCATGCTATAATCTTCAACTGATACAAAAGCAACCATCTTAACTAGACCTGCTTTATCTTTTAAGCCTAATACATAAGTTGGTTTTCCAAGTATATTGTACATAACAGGGTATGTAGCTTGATATTCTTTTTCTTGAACTTTTCCTTCTGCAGTTGACATAGCTGCTACTTCTGTGGCTCCTGTTTGCATATAAAGCTTAGCTTCTTTTGTCCTTGAATCCACTAACATAAATCCTACTGTAGATTCATCTGAACCAGAAGAAGTTATTCCTGTATACCAATAAGATTTATCATCATTTCCATATACTAAAGAAGTCCCTTCTGAAGGAAGTAATACTCCTTCTTCTGAAATTACAGAATTTAAAAATCCATTAACATAAAGTCCCCAGTCTCTTATTTGATCAACTACAAAGCTTTCTGGTTGTATCCTGTCTACCCACTTAGGAGTATCTTCTATGGAATAAACTTTAACTTTACCAGTTTGAGCATCTACTATTGCAGTACCTACTGCATTAGCACCACCATATCCTATTTTATGTTCATATAAACTAACTACCCAATAAGGTCTTCCATTGTCATCAATTTCAAAAGTAAATTCAGTCATACCATAGTTTACAACACCATTTAAATAAATATGTCTATGTAAGTCTTGTAAGAAATATGCATCTTCTTGGTATACTATTTTAATTTGTTTTCCATCCAAACTCTGAACTAATCTTACATCTTGTGGATTTGTTGCTGATACCATAATGTACCCATTTGTACCATCAAGGTTTGTAATCCATTTAATAATATCCCTATGAACAAGAGGTGCTACCCAATATAATTCACCTTTAACACTCTGAATTGCATAATCTCCAACTTTAGATATACTTCCTATAGCAGGTATTTCACCAAGCTTTTTGTCACCAAGCTTTTTAGCCATATCTTTATCCACTATTCTTATCTTGTCCACGTTGACTGGACTTACATCTTCAGTAAATACACTTTCTTCAACATTTCCTAATAGTTCTCTATAAGAACCTGATCTAAATATTGGTGTAGTAACAAAGAAAGGTATTACAATTATTATTACTAATAGTAGCGCCGCAATTAAAAAATTATTTTTCGCATATTTTGACGTCCTATCTCCTCTATCTAACATCATATCAAGTATCCCTGATAATACAAAAAATAAAATTAAAGTCGTAAAACCGGATGTAAAATCAAATCTAAGTACAGGTAGTTTAATAAATGCATAAATAGCAACTATTATAAATGCAATACCATATGATTTTAATATTCTTTTCATTTTTTCTCCTTTCACATTATCTCTATCATTATAATTATATCCTTTTTTTGGAAATTTAAATTTGATAATAATAAATAATGATATACTATAAAATAAAAAATTACCATAGTAATATATGGTAATTTTTAACAAGTTGCATGACTTAACATATTTTCTTTATTTTCTACTTTATAGTCACATAATAGACCTTCGTATTCTAATTTAAGATTAATATTATTATAGAAATCCTCTGGTTTAACTAGAGAAGGAGATTTATCAAATATTGTTATATCACTTTTATATAACATATCTGCAACAAAATGAGAGCAAACATATTTATATTCTGAATCTCTAGATTTATTAAATGATAAATATATTAATGCTAGCACATCATAATTATATCTATTTCTATTATTATTAACCTTTTCAATATTTCTCTTCAACTTTTCATACTCAGTATAATTAACTTCTAATGAATAAACCCTACATAAAGCATTTGTTTTGATTTCATATAGGCCTTCATTAATATTTTCTTCAACAAACCCTGCAAATAAAGGAGTTTTAGGATTTATTCTTCCAAAAGAATACATAGGCGATAATTCTTCATTAAGAGATAAAGAAATATGTGCATATGGACTTTTGCTTATCTTTCTAATTAGAAATGATAAAAATGTTCCTGTATAAGTTGTTACAATATATATTTTTTTCATTGCACACCCCCAAGTTCTACACCTCATTGTATCATATATTTATACTACATTCAATTAATTGATACCCTTGATTAATATAGGATGAACGAATAAATTAATTATATCTAATTATTAAGTTAATATTATATTGACTACTATTTGTTAAGTATTGTAAAATATAATACAATTTTTACATTTATCTATAATAAAAATATTAATTTTGTATAATAATGTTAAATATAATACTTTTTAATTAGTAAAATCTATAATTAGACTTTATTTTTTTTTCATATTGAATTAAAATTAGTATTATATAATTATGGTAGGACTTATTACATATTAATAATTAATAAAATGAATTGAGAGGTACAAATTATGTCAAACGAAACAATTTCGAATAATTTTATAAAGAATATAATAGTTGACGATTTAAAAACTGGAAAACACGAGCATATTGTAACTCGTTTCCCACCAGAACCAAATGGTTATTTACATATAGGTCATGCTAAAAGTATTTGCTTAAACTTTGGACTTGCAAATGAGTTTAAAGGAACAGTAAATATGAGATTTGATGATACAAATCCGCTTAAAGAAGATGAAGAATATGTAAACTCTATTAAAGAGGATATAAAATGGTTAGGATTTAACTGGGATAATCTATACTTTGCTTCTGATTATTTTGATGAAATGTACAATAGAGCTGTACTTCTAATAAAAAAAGGAAAAGCTTATGTATGCGATTTAACACAAGAAGAAATAAGAGAATCTCGTGGAAGCTTAACAGAGCCAGGAAAGGAAAGCCCATATAGAAACAGATCTATAGAAGAAAACTTAGATTTATTCAAAAGAATGAAAAATGGTGAGTTCGAAAATGGTCAAAAAGTTTTAAGAGCTAAGATAGACATGTCTTCTCCTAACATAAACTTTAGAGACCCAGTAATATATAGGATTGCTCATTCTACTCATCATAATACAGGAGATAAATGGTGTATATATCCAATGTACTCATTTGCTCATCCACTAGAAGATGCTATAGAAGGAATTACACACTCTATATGTACTCTAGAATTTGAAGATCAAAGACCTTTATATGATTGGATTGTTAGAGAATGCGAAATGGAAAAAGTTCCTAGACAAATTGAATTCGCTAGATTAAATCTTACAAATACTGTGATGAGTAAAAGAAAACTTAAATTGTTAGTTGATGAAGGTATTGCTGATGGGTGGGACGACCCTCGTATGCCTACTATATCAGGAGTTAGAAGAAGAGGATATACTCCTGAATCTATACGTAACTTCTGTAGAGAAATAGGTGTTTCAAAAGCCGATTCAACTGTTGATTCACAATTACTTGATCATTTCTTAAGAGAAGATTTACAACCAAAAGCTCCACTTGCAATGGCTGTAATTAATCCTCTTAAATTAGTTATAACTAACTACCCAGAAGATCAAAGCGAAATGATAGAATTAGAAAATATAGCTAAAGATGAAACTGCTGGTACTAGAGAAATACCATTTAGTAGAGAGCTTTATATAGAAAGAGATGACTTTATGGAAGAACCTGTTGCTAAATATCGTAGATTCTTCCCTGGAAATGAAGTTCGTTTAAAAGGTGCTTACTTTGTTAAATGTACTGATGTAATAAAAGATGAAAATGGAAATGTTATAGAAATTCATGGAACTTATGATCCTGAAACTAAGAGTGGTTCTGGATTTACTGGACGTAAAGTTAAAGGTACTGTGCATTGGGTAGATGCTAAAACTGCTTTACCATGTGAATTTAGATTATTTGAACCATTAATACTAGATAATAATCCAGAAAATGAAGGTAAACATTTCTTAGAGCAAATAAATCCAAATTCTTTAACAGTACTTCAAGGATTTGTAGAACCTACACAAGTTAAAGATGCAAAACCATTAGATAAATTCCAATTCGTTAGAAATGGATTCTATAGTGTGGATACAAAGTATACAACTCCTGAAAAACTTGTATTTAACAGAATCGTTCCACTTAAGAGTTCTTTTAAGTTAAATAAATAATTCATTATTAACATAAAAAGAAGGCTAATTTTAGCCTTCTTTTTTATTCATATCCTAACAACTCAATTCCTTCTTCAATACATTCAATTTCAAGTGGAAAATCAGGTCCCTTTTCCCCATCTATATCAGTTACTAAATTATCTTTACAATCTACTTTTAATTTATCTGTTTTAAAATATAAAATTTCTTCTTTGTTATATCCTTCTAAATGTTCACCTTTCAATATGCTTATGAGTAGTGGAAGCATATTAGGCAATAATACATTTTTTACAACTATTACATCTAATAATCCATCATCTACTTTTGCTTTGTAAGCTAAATTTATATTTCCTGCTGTTTTTCCATTAAAAATTAACATTAGATACATATCTCCTTCATAATTTACCTCTTGTGAACTTAATTCAATATAAAATTTTCTCATATATAAAGCTTCTTCTATACCTTTTAAATAATAAGATACTTTTCCTATGGAGTTTTTAAGTTCAGGATTAATTTTTTGAGATACATCAGTAAACATACCAGCACTAGCAACATTTATAAAGTATTTGTCATTAATTTTTCCAATATCAATCTTTTTAGGTTTAGAGTTAATAATTTTATAAATACAGTTTCTTATATCAAAAGATAAATTAACTGCTTTGGCAAAATCATTAGCTGTTCCAGAGGGTAAAATTCCAATGGGTATATTTATATCCAATTGTTTCATAACATTTACTATTAAATCAACTGTACCGTCTCCTCCAGATATTAAAATGTGATCGTAATTTTCATTTATATCTTCAAAGGCATTACTTATTGGTTGAGACTTGCAAAGCCTAAAAGGTACTACTATATAATTATTTTCTTGATATATTTCAACTATCCTATCCAATTCATGAGGTACTTTCCGCTCTCCTGAATTAGGATTATATATAAATTTAACTTTTTTCATACTCCCTCCAGTCTAAAAACCTAAAGATTCATTTACAAATATAACATGTATTCTATTTGCAGTTTTTTGTCTTTTTATAAATGTATATTCACAACAAATTCTATCATTACTTTCACAATCCATGCAGTAACCTAGCTTAGCACAAGGAGTAGCAGTATTGAATCTTTTCCCATTTGCAGGAGCACATATTTCTTTATTTCTTAATATAGCTTCATCTAAGTTTTTTACTATTTTATTTACTCCTACAATTAAGATAACCTTATCAGGACCATATAGTATAGCTGCTACCCTATTTCCATTTCCATCTACATTAAAGATTTCGCCATTTTCAGTTATTGCATTAGCGCTAGAAAAATATGTATCTGCACTAAAAGATCTTCTATAGATATCTTTTAAATCTTTTGCAGTTAAATTTTCTTTATATCTATCTAAAAAATTATATTTTCCACTTCTTAGAAAATCTATAACATTTGTCTCAAACAATGTCATTGAACCACCTACTGAAATAACTTCTCCTTCTTCTGCAATGCTTTCAATTATACCAAGAAGTTCTTTGTTATCTTTAGCAAAATATCCTTTCATGTTATTTTTTTCTAAGCTTTTAATTGTTCTTTCTATTTTTTTTTCATTCACCCATTTTACATTTTCATTCATTTTAAATCTCTCCCTTATAAACACCTTAATTATTATTTTAGCATAAATTTTATTATTTCAAATAAATAAAGAAATACTTTATAGCTCTAGGTAAAGTATTTCTTTATTTATTTTATCTATATTTACTTTGTTTAAATTTATAACCTTTTTTTTGCGGAAAAGAATATCTTTTATTCGAACGTCTATATTCATTGTCATAGACTTTCTCATTCATAGATAAATTACTATCAAAATTTGCAATTTCATCTATATTCCATTCATTATTTTCAAAAACATCGCCATAGTCATTAATTAAGTAAAAATTGGCTTTGTTATTTAAATTAAATATATTATTATTTTCACGTTTATTATTCATATTGCCACCTCAAATTTATAATATATAAATCATCTACTAATATTTTCTCCAGTTAAAGTTAAATTATTTAATAAAAACCTTATTAGACAATTTCTAATAAGGTTTTTATTAATTATATTTGAACTATTATTTTGTATAATAAATATCTTCTTTTGGCACATTACCTCCTAAAACTTTAGGATTAGATGAAAACAATTTTTCATAATAACTTAAATAATCATCTTTACAATCAGATATAGAAATAAATTTAAGATTAGTTCTATCCATGGCTTTTTCTAGTACTTCTGGTTTTACAGTAACTCCAAATTCTTCTGCAAGTGTTCCTGCTTCTTTAGGATTTTTATTAGTCCAAGTAATATTATCCTCTATTGCTTTTACAAAACTCTCAACAAACTCAGGATTTTCTTTTGCAAAAGAAGTCTTTACTATTAAAGTCGATTGAGGATATCCATTTTCATTTTTAAAAATATCTTTCCATGTATCATTTAAGCTACATATTACTTTTAAATCTGGATTCTTGGCAAGTAAACCAGTTAATGCTGGTTCCGGTACTATTCCTGTAGTTAATTTATTAGTTGCTAGTAAAGGAACTAAGTCACTCGCTTCATTAGAATAATTAAAAATTATTGAAGAAATATCTATTCCTTGTTCTTTTAAAAGTGATTGTACTGTTATATCAGGAGTTAAACCTTTCCCTATTGCTCCTACTTCTTTTCCAGAAAGTGAAGAATCTATACCTGTTATAGATGAGTCACTGCTTACTAAATAAAAAGAACCCATCCCTACAGTACCAAGTATTTGATAATTTGAAGTCTTATTATAAGCTACAGATGCCATATTAGATGGAACAATAGCTAAATCAAGAGATTCTTTCATCACATCTGTTGATAGTTCATCTGAAGTTGATTCTAAAGAATACTTAACTTCGTAGTTATCTTTTATTTTTGCCTTCTCACTTACTAGTTTAGCTATAGCTATAGCTGGCAAACCATCTGGAGCTCCCACATTTACAGATGTAATTTCCTTTGTACTTTCTTCTTCCTTTGTAGTTGTATTACTACACCCAACTAAAATTGATGCTGATATAAATAATGATAAAGTCATAGTTAAAATTTTTTTCATAATAAATCCCCCCATTACTTGTTCAGCTGATTAAATTATAGTATTAAAAAATCCTTTGCTATTAGGCAAAGGATTTAGTATAAGTATTTCATAATACTTAATATAATACAAAATGAATACTAATTTCTTCCCCTTTAGTTATACTTTAGGGTCAGCCTATACAACGATAGTAGCACACTTTATTTATATTTTGTACAATTTTAATATTCTAATTATTTATAAAATCTATAATATATTGATATTTTAATACTTAAAGTATTTACAAAATAATATTTATACCTTCTAAAATATATTTTCCTAATTTGTAACTACACTTATTTAAATAATCAATATATACTTTAATCTTCAACCATTTAGAATCTTCAGGTAGATTTTCTTTATATATGATATTTAAGGCATCTACTATATTTAACAATTCACTTTTATTATGTTTATCTAAGTATAAATCATTTTGAATATCTTTTTTTAATTTTTTAATTCTACTTTCTTTATTATTAAGTTCTTTTCTTATTACACTATCATTATATTTATTTACTAAATTATCATAAAAATATTCTAATTTTTCAATTAAACTGTCTAAATCTTTTTTATTATATTTCCATACATTATCTTTTTTTAAATTTTCTAAGTCTTTGATTTTATCTTTATTTTTATCTATAACTTCTTCAATTACAATTGCAAGTTCTAATAAATCTTTAGTTTTTTTCATTTCTTTACATCTTTTTATATCATTTTCAACTATTATAATTAACTCTCTCACTTTAACCTTCCTTAAATCACTAAGAATTTTTATATTAATAGTCTACATAGGCTTAGTTTTATTTTCAAGAGTATATTTAAAATTCTATAGATAAAAGAGGTGCATGTTGTTGAGCTCCATATACATCTGTTTCTCCTAAATCACCAGAACATATGGGTCTTTTTATTGTGATTTTAATAGCATTTGCTGGTTCAAACTCAACTATATTTATAATATCTTCTTTTTTTATCTTGTATAGCTTGCAAATTAATTCTTCATTTATTACTTTTTTGCTACAAATCATTTTAAAGTCATCTCTAGTTTTAAACATAATATCCATTGTAAGCTCATATGGTCCTGAATTTTTACTTCTTATAATATATGTAATATCAGTTAATTTAGTCAAGATACTCCCCCCTTATATATTTAAATAATCAATAGTAAATAATTTATCTAAATTATCAACTTCCATTAGATGATAGATACTGAAGTTATATACTTCTCCTGCATGGAAATCACTAGGTGAATAAGGAAAAGCTAAATTTCCTGCTGTTGCCTTTCTTCCTTCATATCCAAAATGTAACATAGAAGAACGAGCAAAAGCACAAATTGTATCTGCTTCTTTTTGAGAATCAGCTACGGCTTCTATTATAACTCCTATTTCGTGGCAGTTATTTGTTGTTGGAGTTGGTTCTATATCTCCCATTACTCCATTTTTACCATATATATTGAAATTTAAATAATAATTGATATCCTTTGATTTAAAGTTATCTTTTACTCTTTCTTTTACTCCTTCAATGATTTCATCTATTTTTTCAATCATAATAGGATCTCTTGCTCCTGCTATAGATACAGTTCTATATCCTATTCTTTTTGCTCCTTCTAATTTTACAGTATATTTATCAGCTTCTACAAACTTACTTCCATACACTTTTACAATATTATCACTTTCCTGTTCAAATCTACAATTTCTTAGATCTAAATGCCCTCCTGGTCCAGGAAGAATATATGGATTTGTTTTCTCATATAAAGTGTGAGCTGCAACTGAAACTGTAGTACATTTTCTAATAGGATTAAGTGGTTCTAGTCTAAAATAATCTTCTCCAAGATAACCAAACATACAATCTGATCCACTTCCTGGAGTAGCGCAGATTGATGCACATTCTAATATTTTACCAAGATGAATAGCTAAACCTTTATCATACCCACTGTAAATTGCAGGTGCCGCAAATACTGATGGATCATAAGTTCGTCCTGCAAGAATAACTTGAGCATTTTCTTCTAGTGCTTTTATAAATGGTTCTATGCCCATTTGCCCAACTATTCTCGTAGTTTTATCTATTTCTTCCTCTGTTAATGGTGGAGCAGGATCTAATGGTTTAATTTTATTATTTATCAAAGCTTTTTTTATGTTCTCTTTTGAAAATTCTGAATGAATTAGTGCTAATTTAAAATTTAAGTTTTTTTCTTTAGCTATTTCATCGATAATATCTTTACACCAATTCAAATGTACTTCTGCTCCACTACCTCCAGCAGTTCCTATTATTACTGGAATATTATTTTCAATACCAGAAGTTATCATAATTTCTAAATCCCTTTTTACTGCATCCCTATCAGTAAAAGATACTCCAGCACCTAAATAATAAGGACCTGGATCAGTTGAACCTGCGTCTACAGCAATAACATTAGGCTTTCTCTTTAATCCTTCTTTAAAGGAGTCTTCAGGGAAACCATATCCTAAAATAGCAGTAGTAGATAAAATTCTAAATTCTTCTTTCACTTATACCATCTCCCCTAATTATTTATTAAAAATATTTTTTAAAGCTAAAATTCTTTGCATCTCATTAAAAACTATCATATAACCTTCATCAACACCCATGCCAGGTTTTGCTAATATTTGATCAGGTTTAGTCGCCATAGCAATATGAGCACAAATTTGTGCAGAACGATCTGTTTCATTACAAGTTCCACCTTGATAAGCGCCTATGTTTTTATTTTTACAATATAGCACTGCTTCTACAATATTATTTATACCACCTAAATCAGGTGTTTTTATTTGTACCATATGACCAGCTTTATTATCTGCAAAATATTTTATATCTTCTAAAGTATTACACCACTCATCTGCCACTATCTCAACGTTTATACCTTTATCATCTATTAATTTAGTTATTTCTTTCAAAGCTAACATTTGTTTTTCTCTATCTTCCATATCAACAGGACCTTCGATTCTAAGTTTGAAAGGTGATGCTACTTTTTCTAATTCACCTAGATATTTTACTATACCTTCATAGTTATCATTTCCAAAAATAGTTCCTAAAGTTCCATAAACATCTATATGGATTACAGGAGAGTAATTATCATTATTTCTTATTTTTATAATTCTATTTCTAAGCCATTCAACATAATTTTTTAGTATTTCTCCATCATATCCTAGCTTTTCTGGCACATTATTTATTAAACCATGAGGCATTACTTGTGCTTTCTTTATAATCATTTTATCTGCATTCTCATAACGAGAATCTCCTGATTGTGTAAATATTGGAATGATTTCATCTGAAACATTAGTAGAATACTCTTTTGCTATAACATCACACATTAGAATATGATTTGATTTTGCAACTGCATCTAGTATAGCTTGTGTAACTCCATAACGAATAGCTGTATGAAGTTTTTTATTATTTACTCTAATATCTTCTATTAACTCACATATATGTTTAAAACTATCAGCCTCTTTACCTATTAATACAGGCTTTACATATTTATATATAATAGGAATAAAATCATCAGCTAAAAATAATGGATCACGTCCTCCTGCTCCACTGTATTGCACCGCGGCACAATCCCCAAAAGCAATCTGCTTATCTTCCAAAATAATCATAACTGAGATTGATTCTCCAGATTGTCTTACACTCGTAAAACCTTCTGTAACTGGTTCTCCTATATAAGTAGTACCATCACTCACCGCACCTTTTTTTATAGCTCGCTGATCATCAAAATAAAATCCTGTACGACCTGACGAACAAACAATATCAACTATTTTCATAATAAAGCCCCCTATATTTATTATTTAAATTTATCTTCTTGGACGACCAATAAGTGTTCCTTTGCTTATTGCATAAACATCATCTATAACCATTTGGAAGCATTTTTCTCTTTTTTCATACTTAGCACGTTCTTCTATTTTACTTTTATTAAAATCTAAAAGTTCTTTACTAAATGGAAGATTTCCAGGATTTAGAATACGAATTGCACCATCGTTATCACGAGCTGGTAGTATTTTACCCTGCGTATGAATTGAAGGAGCAAATGGAATGTCAATTATACCTGATTTAAAAGCACGAATACTACCAATTGCTATATCTCCATCACCTACTTCAAAACATTTATCTATTATGGCACGAGTTTCTGCTGCTATTATCGATTTTTCATATTCAATTTCTTTTGTGTTTAACTCCTGATCTTTTAACATAGATAAAACTTGTTTTGTTGCTTTCAAACCTTGAGCATTCGCTTCCATTGTAGGTACACCTATAGCTTCATGAGGTGTTTTTACTATTACTTTTGTAGCTTTTGATAATGCAGCAACTACACTTCCCCAAGAGATAACACCAAATGCTTTAGCTTCATCTTGTGGAAAACTTCCCATCCATTGGTGTAATACAGTAGTTACAAATACATCATCATGATTATTTTTAATTAAATATTCATTTGTAAGTTCATCTAATACACGGATAGCAGCCACATCTTGAACTAAATTTCCACATTGGCCATATCCCACAGAAATATTTTTAACACCTTGTTTAGCAGCAAGTAAACTTTCTATTATAGCTACAGCATGAGAAATGCAAGGAGGTACTAAAGTACCTGTTAATGGACCATATGGTTCACGATTTATACTTATTCCTTCTTGTTCATAAATTCCTGTTAATCTATCAACATACTGCCAGTCCCTAATAGTTTTTTCCAAGCTTACATTTTTAGCATAAGGTATATTATATGAAATTCCCCCTCCTTCGAAACTAGTGAATCCTCCTGCATAAGTTATCTCACCTAAAAGCCTAGCATCAGGAGTACCGTGTCTAACTTGAATGGGTGTGTCTAAAGATTTTATTAGTCTTCTACAACTTTCAACACCATGATTTACAGCTGGAAATCCATTTAGCATAGATTTATTACTTTTAATAGATTCTATTATCCCTTTTTGAGCATCATCATAACAATTTTGTCTAGTATAACTATCAATAGTTGTTGGGAGTAAATCTGCTTCTCCAATATTTTGTAAATAAGTTAACAGCTTTATTTGATCATCGACTAAAGCTACTCCAGCTCTTGGTTGAATTAAGGTAACTCTATTATTTTTAGCTTCTATTAATTTTTTTGAGAATATTTTTTTACTTGGAAGAGATTTGTGAAAAGCTATACCATCTTCTAGGCTTACTTCTTTTCCTGTAGGCCACTGATTTAAGACATCTTTTCTTATTTGAAAGAATTCATCTCTTGAAATTTTTTCATTTTTAATTTCCATCATACTTCAACTCCTCTTTCATAATTCGAATTGCTGTTTTAGGGTAATGTTCGGATAAAAGTCCCATGGCTGAAAGTATATATTTTCTGTCTATTAAAATATCTGCTTTTTTAGGTCTTAAAGAATCTGGTTTTTCTTCATTATAAAGGGCGTGATTCACAATATCATAAGCTTTATCAATATGAATTATAGACCCTCCTGTCACAACTATCTTATTGACATTACTTAAATTTTTTCCGCTTTGGACATATGCAATACCACTTGTAGTATATGCTTTTTCCATTTTACCTGAATGTCTTATTGTAGCAATTTCTATTGCAAGGCTAGCAAGAGCTTTATCCATATTTATTAAATCTTTATTATTTAATGGAATAGTGCCTGGGTTATTATATAAGTTATTTATTATTTTTTCACATTTGCCTATAGGCAAATTAGATAGTTTAGATATTTTTTCAATACCTACCTCTTCTAAAATTCCATATACACTATATCTCATTCCAATATCGCCCTCTACCGTTCTTTTTATATAAGGTTCTTTTATTCCCTTATATATAATATTAGCTTCATCGGGATAACCATTAGCTATAGAATAAATATCCGTAGTAGCGCCACCTATATCTATAGCTAATAATTCTCCAATACCGTTTTCATCTTCATGACCTTTAGTTAATAATTCCATAGCTTTCATCATTGCACTAGGTGTTGGCATAAGTATACCAGAAATAATGCTACTAGTTTTAGTTATGCCCTTGGCATTTATTATTTGTTTTAAGAAAATATCTCTAATTTTCTTTTGTGCAGGTTCTATATTTAAATCTCCATATTTAGGCATAACATTATCTACTATATAATTTTCCTTATTTTCTAAAAATTCACTACATTTTTTTGATACTGTTCTATTTCCTGCAATTATAATAGGAAAATTAGATTTGCAAGTAGATAACATCTTAGCATTATGAAGTATATATTTTTGATTACCACCATCTGTTCCACCTGCCAATAAAAATATCTCTGGATTTATTTCATCTATTTCTTTAATGTCTTCTTCTGTTAATTCGTATGAATAAACTTTTAATACTTTTGCTCCTGCTCCTAAACTAGCTTGCTTAGCTGCTTCTGCAGTTACTGAAGATACTAAGCCACAAGACATCATTCTAAGCCCTCCTGCTGCTGAAGAACAAGCATACGTTTCATCAAACTCTAATTTACCACACTTATTTTCTAAAATTGATTTTGCATTATTTAAACCTTCATTAATATCAGTATTTACAGTTGTATAACTAGAAGCAGTTCCTATTATTTTTTCTTTTTCAATATCAACAGCAGTTATTTTAGTGTAAGTACTTCCAAAATCAATCAACAAAACTTTTTTCATAATCTTCACCAATTCCTAAATCTAATTTTAGAAAATCTATAGTAGTTTGTGGTTCTGTACCTGGTGGAAATACCCTATCAAACCCCATATCTTTAAATCGTTTTTCTACTTCTTCAAAAGGTTGTTTACCTACTACAATATTACCTCCAACATATAATAAAATATTATCAATACCAGCTTCTATACATCTTTCTCTAAGACCTCTACAGTCTATTTCTCCATGTCCATATAAAGAAGATACTAAAATTGCATCTGCATTAGATTCTATTGCTGCATTTATATATTCTTCTTGAGAAACCATTACTCCTAAATTTATCACCTCAAATCCTGCTTCAGTAAAAAAATGATATAAAATCTTATTACCAATGGCATGTACATCAGCACCTATAACTCCTAATACTAAAGTTTTTCTTTCCACGTATTTTTCCCCCTTCCTTTTATTTCAAAATAGTTAATATATTATTTAATGAAAATACATATTTAAATTAACATTTTATTTAAATCTTTATCATTCTCATCAAATCTATCTCCTACTAATCCTACTATCATGTAAATTTTTTTAGATGAATCATAATACAATTTTGGAAGAAGTCTAAAATTTTCGATTTTAGAAGTGCTATCAACATGAATTCGTGGTCCACTACATGGATGAATATATTCACCTATTTTTACATGCTTTTCATCATAATATTGAATTGGAATGTCCATTTTAATTAACTGGTTAACTTTTTCTTCTAATTCTTTTATATCTATATCTGGTTTAGAATGAAATATTATTAAAAATCCATTTAGAACATCTCCATGATCACAATTAAAATTAATACTCTCTGGCAGAAAATGTTCCACTAAGTCTTCTGCTGAATGAGCCATTTTTCTTATTCTTATTGAATGAAAAACTCTTTTAGCTATATCATCAGGTTCTGGTCCAAAAATAGTAGGCCTTGTTACTACAATTTCTCCACCTAAACCTATAAGTAAATCTGCATTTTTATTCATTAATGGATAAATAAGCTCGAAGTGTTCAACTATTACCCTACGATTATTTTCAATTGCTTTATTAATAGCATCTACTAATTCATACATTTGATAAAAAGCCGATTCAAATCTAATATCAATATGATAAGTATGTGGAGCAAAGAAACCTCCTTCATTTAAATTCATAAGTGGTAGAGGTCTTACATTTAAACCTTCATCATCATTAGTCAACTCTAACCCTGGAAACATTCCTCTTATAAGCATACTCTTTCCTGAGCCCGGTTCTCCAATTACTCCTATTAATTTATCTGTTGGAGTTAAATATTGTTGAGCTATTTTTATTCCTATTTCATACATTCTAACTCTTCCCCTTGGTGCGAAAAAAACACTATAGAAATGATTTCTTGGTACATATTCAAGTCCCATTTATTACCTCCTTTATTATAATTTTTCTTTTGTTTAAAATTTATAGTTTAATATATTATTATATTTTTATATAAATCTATAATTTAATGTTAATTTTTTATTTATGCAAGTTTTCTTTCATTACAAAGTAATTATATGAAGCCACAAATTACAATATTACTAGTTCTAAATTTTAATTATATTTGTGTTTTTTGATATTAAAGATTTATAATTAAGATGAAAAGTTGATAGAATTTTATGTTAAATTTCAAAGTATTAATATGATATCTTATATTGATTGTAATTTATTATTTTACCTACTAGGAATTATATATTTATACATTTTAATTCAATAAAAAAATCTAGGTTAATAAACCTAGATTTTTTTATTTATTTTAATTTAATTTATTAAAACATCATAAATATAAAATGTGCTGATATTCCTGCACAAAGACCCCCTATTGTATGTGAAAGTATTGCTTTTCCTGTTAATGGTCTTGCATCTAAAGCATCCATCATACCTACATGAGTGCTTAAATATCCACTCCAGCACATACCCATTGCTGTAAATACTGCTATATCATTTGGAGTTATAACTCCATCAGTTATAAACTGAGGTACTAAACTCATAGCTGCTCCAACAGCACCTAAAGATGTTATAGGGAATGCTATGGCCTCTGGTGAAGTAAATCCAAATAATGGCTCTAATATGAAGCTTAATTTCTCACCTATTATCGGAAGAAGACCTATACCTTCATATGCTGCTCCAGTATAAACTGCATTACCTGTTACTGGATCTGTAGATGGTCCAAAAGTTAAAAGCATTACAAGAGTACAAACTACCAGTACTCCTGGTATTATGGCAAGTCCAAGTTCAACACCTGTTTTACCACCTTCAAGCATTGCATCTAATACCCTTTGGAATAAGTTCCCATCCCTAATTTCTCTCATTTCTTCTATCTTATTAGAAACTTTTTCTTCTCCTTTTACAGGCTTATAATTGTAATACTTTTTAGTAAAATGCATCATTATTCTAACACTTATAATACTTCCTATTATTGCCCCCACATTACCTATTAAAGCTGGCAATACATATTCGCTCCCTTGAGATATCATGAATGTTGTAACTATAAGACCCATACCAAAAGCTGTTCCTAAATTACAAAGAGGTGCCACTTGATAATTTTTAAAATATCTTGTAAATGATTTGTCCTTTGCAAATGCAATGATGGCAGGATTATCTGACAAGTAAGTTGTAATAGCCCCAGCTATACTAGCTCCAGGCATACCATATAACGGCTTCATAAATCCTGCAAATATTTTATTTAATAGAGTTATTACGCCAAACTCAGATAAAAGCGCACTTACTGCGCCTGCTAAAACTGCTAAAGACATTATTAAAAAAACTGTATTTAACAATAAATCATGAGCTGTGCTCATAATTACTTTGAACATAATTCCAGCACCCATAACACTAGAAATATATCCAAATCCACCTATTAATATTGCTAAAAATACAAATGTCTCTAAGCCAACAGCCTTAACTTTCCTCTTACTACTCCCTGTATCCATAAAGTATCCTCCTATACTTTCCAATATTTGATATATATTTTAATCGTATTTTATCTATAAATCAAGTGTTTATGTCTAAATATTTACTGTTTTAATAAAAACAATATATTTATCTCTAAATATTTACTATTTTTTCAAATAATTCATTTTTATCTGAACATTCACTATTATTTAAAATAATGTACATTAAAATTTTTTAAATTCTATTTTACTCATACCATTATAATTCTAAATATTCCTAATCAGATTAAATCTCTATAACTGTATAAAGTATTATAATATTCTATACCAAATAAATTATATTTATTTTATCTAATTCTTTCTATTTAATTAGGAAAATCCCATATAGAAATTTTATAAATATCCCAAGTATTTTATTTTATGTTCATCTATCCTTGTAGAGTCTATTAAAAAAGATAAGGCATACATGTCTTGTTAATATAACACACCTTATCTTTTCATCCTTCTATTTTTTTGTGATTTATTAAATTCTTTTTGTACATTCTCCTTACTTTTATAAGTTCTATGAAAATCATCTACTAAGCTAGTAATTAAACTTTCATCCACATCCACTTGGAAATTTTCATCTTCACAACGTCCACGGACAGCTGCTGCTAAAGAAAGCTGTTCACCAAGAGATACTAGAAACTCCGCAAAAATTTCTAATTCATCTGGATCTTGAAATTCTTGATTGATTATAGCAGCATAAATAGTAACCAAAGTCATATATTGATCTGCTAAACCTTTACAAGAACAGGCAAATTTTTTTCTACCCATTCATAGAACCTCCTTATATCTTATATTTATAATATTCATGTAATAATATTTTTATTACTAGACAATAGGATAATACACATAGTTTTTATTAGTGAACTTACCATATTTATCTCTATCACTATAAACTAATAAAACTTTTTGTGTATAATCCATAAATGCAGCTAGATAAATTAATCTTGTTATATTAGCCTTATCTATAGTATTATCAAATAATATTTTTTGCTCATATTTTTTATCTCCTTCTGTATAAACTTATGAGTTTCATTTTTATTAATTAATAATGTAAAATATTCAATATATGTTTCTCCAAACAAATCATCACGTTCTTCATAAATGTATGTTTCAATATCTTCAAAACTTAAACCTAATAAAAAGGATAAAAATCTATGATGTATTTTATTTCATTCTATTTGATCCTGCATAGTTCTAGCACATGTATATCTATGATAGTTGCTATTTATATGTTTTTCATATAATATTTTTCAAAGTAAATATCACCATCATGTTCAGAAAATGGTTATAATAGATTTTCTTTGTTTAATCCTATTCTATATTCATTATCATTTTCTCTACTAAATCTCTAGCCCTTTGATGTTTAGATTTAAGAAATTTTATTTTAACATTACATCGTTTTTCATTAAAAAAACTTCTGCTATAAACTTTAATTATGTTTAAATCTCTTTCAAGTTTATAAAATCTCATTGTCTAATCTCCTTCTGGTATATATACCATATACACTACCTATAAAATCTTTAGCTGTAATCTCATCTTTTTTATAATAAATAAAAAAGAGAAGGTGTACTAACACCTTCTCTTCTTAATATTATTTTTGATTTTTAATCATTATTTTCTCCATTTATGTTTAAACAATAAAACTTCAAATTCCTATTTTATTATTCTGTTTATTTAAAAATATTTTACTTAACTATATTGTACTATAATAATGACAATAATTGAATGTTTTGACTTATTTACTTATTCCTCCGATGTCATATTCCAATAAAAACTCTTTAATTGCATCCTATAATAACATTTTTAGCACTCCTTCATGCTTTATTATTTTCTAAATTCTATCTAACATATAACATAGAAAATAGAAAATAATAAAAAAGCACTCATTTCTATGTTATATATCATTTTTAAAAGTTAACATATAACTTTGAATGCTATATAACACAGGTTGAGTGCCTTTAAAGAGTTATCTTATAAATTATGCTTGAACAGCATACATTTCTTTTAATTTAGCTTGAATATCTTTATTTTCTAAATACTCTTCTAAAGTAGTTTTTCTATCCATTATACCACCTGGAGTTATTTCTATTATTCTGTTAGCAAGAGTTTGTATCATCTCGTGGTCATGAGAAGAGAATAATAATACTCCCGGGAATTTTTCTAAACCTTTATTTACAGAAGTTATTGATTCAAGGTCTAAGTGGTTAGTTGGGTCATCTAAAACTAATACGTTAGAGTTTGAAAGCATCATTCTAGATAGCATACATCTAACTTTTTCTCCTCCTGATAAAACGTGAGCTTGTTTTAAAGCTTCTTCACCAGAGAATAACATTCTACCTAAGAATCCTCTTATAAAACTTTCTGATTTTTCTTCTGAATATTGTCTTAACCAATCAACTAATGAATATTCGCATCCTTCGAAGAATTCATTATGATTTTTGGGTAAATAACTTTGAGAAGTAGTTACCCCCCATTTGAATGTTCCCTCATCTGGAGTTTCTTCTCCCATTAGTATATTAAATAAAGTAGTTATTGCTATTTCATCACCCATGAAAGCAACTTTATCATCTCTATCTAATCTGAAAGTTACGTTGTCTAATACTTTTACACCATCAACAGTTTTAGTTAATCCTTCAACTTCTAAAACTTCATTTCCGATTTCTCTTTCTGGAGTAAATCCAACATATGGATATCTTCTTCTTGATGGTTGTATATCTTCAACTTGTAATTTATCTAATTGTTTCTTTCTTGAAGTAGCTTGTTTTGCTTTAGAAGCATTAGAAGAGAATCTCGCGATGAACTCTTTTAATTGAGCTATTTTTTCTTCAGTCTTTTTATTTTGATCTTTTTGTAATTGTAATGCTAATTGACTTGATTCATACCAGAAGTCGTAGTTACCTACGTACATTTGTATTTTACCAAAGTCAACGTCAACTATATTTGTACATATTTGATTTAAGAAGTGTCTGTCGTGTGATACAACTATTACGATAGAATCTTCTAAATCCATGATGAAGTTGTTTAACCAGTTTATAGATTGGAAGTCTAAGTGGTTAGTAGGCTCATCTAGTAATAATATTTCTGGTTTACCAAATAATGCCTTAGCAAGTAATACCTTAACTTTTTCTCCACCTTCTAATTCTTTTAATTGTTTGTAATGTAAGTCTTTATCTATTCCAAGACCCATTAATATTTTTTCTGCATTTGTTTCTGCATCCCATCCATCAAGTTCAGCAAACTCTCCTTCAAGTTCTGCAGCTTTTATACCATCTTCTTCAGAGAAATCTTCTTTCATGTATAAAGCATCTTTCTCTTTCATTATTTGGTATAATCTTTCATGCCCCATTATAACCACATCTAATACTGTTTCTTCATCATATCTGAAGTGGTCCTGTCTTAAAACAGACATTCTTTCTTTTTCTGTTATACTTACAGATCCTGTATTTGGCTCTATATCTCCAGCTAATATTTTTAAGAAAGTAGTTTTTCCTGCACCATTAGCCCCTATTATTCCGTAACAGTTTCCTTTAGTAAATTTTAAATTAACATCTTTATATAATTCTTTATCACCGAATCTAAGTCCAACGTTAGTAACTTGTAACATTTATATATCAATCCTTTCTATTAATGTCATTTATAAAATACAACAGTCTAATCTTATAATAAATATTGTCTTTAGTCAATAATACAATAACTAGATTAGCTATTATTTTTAACATTATTTCGCAATTTTATTTTTTATCCCAATAAATTTGAAATAATAGTAAAAATTATATATGTATATTAAAAAGCAAACAGAAATCTAGCTGTTTGCATTTGTTTTTATTTAGTTAATAAACACACTTTAAATTTATTATCATTACTATTTATTGAATTAAATGAGAATAATAAATCATAAGTCTGTCCAAGTACATCACTTATTTTCATATTTATTTCATTTATAAATAGTAATTCATTTTCTTTTAAGTTTTGTGGTATTTCATAAAGTACAAGAGCTTTCTTTTTAACAGGTTCCCCATCTGTAGAATAAACTTCTTCAGTTATAGTTTTTACTACATAATCCATTTCTGCATCTTTTTCAAATGATTCTAATGAATATGATATAGAGCTATCTTTTGCAAAAATATCCCTTAAATCAGTTAAATCTATGCTTAATAATATATCTTCATCCATAGCTTCAACTACCATATTTATTAAATCTTGAATTTTTTCAAAGTTGTATTTATTTATTTTTATCTCTTTATCTACACCCATATCATCTTTATTTTCTTTTAAAGATAAATCTAACCCTATAGATAGTACTCTTCTTTCTGTAGCCATAAATGATATGGCTTTTACTATATCTTTTACTTTTTTATCTTCACTATTATAGCTTATAAATAAAACTTCTATACCATCAAGTAATGCTCTTACGTATTCTTTATCAACATCTTGATTTATATTTATTTCTTCAAAAGTAAAGTTTTTTTCTAGTTTACTTTTATAAGAATTTAAAGTATCTATACCTTCCTTACCTATTCCTATAAACTTAGAATATATTTTATCCATACTTACCTCCACACAAATTAGTTATTAAAATAGTTTTTTAATTTATTACCATACTTATTATTAACCATATTAAATACTGGTAAACCTACTAAAGTTATTACTACAAATTGTCCAAAACCTACTTCAAGTGCACCTATAATAAATGGTACTCCAAAGAATTTAAATAACATCCATCCTATTATTAAAGCATTAACTATTGTTGGCCAAAGTGATGCCACAAATAATGTAAGTTTGCTATTTTTTATGAATTTAGGTGTTAAGTATACTAAAATTGCACTTATTAAAGTTGCTAAAGTTCCGAAAACTATATCTGGAACACCATATGGACCTATGACATTTGCTAAGAAGCAGCCTAATGTTAGTGCTAATATGTATTCTTTACCTAACAGAGGTAAAAACATTAAAATCTCCGAAATTCTAAATTGAATAGGACCATAACTTATAAATGCTAAAGCTAGTGTTACAACAGCATAAACAGATGCAATTAATCCAACCGCGGCTATTTTTTTTGTATTTATTTTCATTTTATCCTCCTAAACATTAATTATTGTCTATCAAATAATTATACAACATGAACGATTATATTATAAATTAGCAAATATCTCAATAATTAATATAAATCAAATTAGTAATATCTTAATTATATCTTTTTTTCGTTTTTATAATACTATATATTTTACCAAGTATTGTTATAAATTATAATTTTAAACAAAAAAAATACTTCAAGAGAAATAATTCTTTTGAAGTATTTTTATTTTAATTATTATATATCTAATTTTGCTATATTTTCTTTCATTATTTTTATAGAATCATCAAATTTCTGTTTTTCTTCTTTTTCAAGTGGTAGCTCAATTATCTCTGTCACACCATTTTGATTCACTATGCTAGGCACAGCTATATAAACGTCATCATGACCATATTTATTATCCAAATATGAAGAAACTGTTAATATACAATTTTCATTTTCTAATATTGCTTGAGTTATTCTAGTAAGTGCCATTCCTATTCCATAATAAGTTGATTTTTTACAATCTATTATTTTGTAAGCTATATTTCTTACTTCGTCTTCTATTTCTTCAAAATCACTATATTTAATAGCTGAATCTTTTTTTGAAGCAACTTGATATATTGGTTGAACTCCAAGAAGAGCATAAGACCATGCTACAAATTGAGAATCTCCGTGCTCCCCCATTACATAAGCATGTATAGATTTTGGTGTTACACCTAATCTTTCTCCTAATCCAAATCTAAGCCTTGCTGTATCTAATGTAGTTCCTGATCCTATAATTTTATTTTTATCATATCCAGATGATTTCCATACAACATATGTCATTATATCAACTGGATTAGATGCTACTACTATTATACCATTGAAGTTAGTCTTTTTAATTTCGTTTACTATAGACTTCATTATTTTAGTATTTTTATGTAATAAGTCTAATCTAGTTTCTCCAGGAACTTGAGTAGCTCCTGCAGTTATACAAATTATATTTGCATCATTACAATCTGAATAATCTCCTGAATATATTTTCATTTTTCTTGGTGCATAACTTAAACCATGATTTAAGTCTAATGCTTCACCTATTGTTCTATTTTTATCTATATCAATTAAAACTAATTCCTCACAAGTTCCTTGGTTAACCATAGAATAAGCATAACTCATTCCAACCATTCCTGCTCCAACTATTACAACTTTATTTTTTTTCATGTGTTACCTCCGATGAATGTTATCTTTTTGTCAATTTTATTATATAATACTAATCACTTACTGTGAAGTTTATTATTATTAATTTATATATTTTTTTATGTAATTGAAATTACAATATATTTTAAAGTATCTCATAAATAAAAATACCACCAGAAAAAAATTTCAAACAATATTTATCCATATTTTTAGTTATTTTTTTAACAAAATTATAATTTCAATATCATATAAAAAAGAATATCTTTTATAAAAGATATTCTTTTTTATATAGTATATACAATTATGAAATAATTATTTAGCTAAAATTTCATATCCATCTTCAGTTACTAGTATCATGTTTTCCCATTGAGCTGATAGCCTACCATCATCTGTATAAGATGTCCATCCATTATCTGCATCTATAAATAATTCATGTGTTCCTTCATTTATCATAGGCTCTATTGTAAATATCATTCCAGGAACCATAAGCACTCCTTCTTCTTTAGTTCCATAATGGAAGACAAATGGATCTTCGTGGAACTCTAAGCCTATACCATGACCACCAAACTCTCTAACTACTGAGTATCCATTTTTTTCAGCATGTTCTTGAACTGCTTGACTTATATTACCTAGTCTAGTCCACGGCTTAACAGCTTCTATACCTTTTATCATGCATTCTTTCGTAACGTCTACCAATCTTTTTACATTGTCAGAAACTTCACCTATCATATACATTCTAGAAGCATCTGAGTAATATCCATCTAATATAGTAGATACATCAACATTTATTATATCCCCTTCTTTTAAAACATAATCATCTGGTATACCGTGACATATTTGATCATTTACTGATGTACAGCAACTTTTAGGGAATCCACTGTATCCTAGAGGTGCAGGTACAGCACCTTGAGATATAGTATAATCATGTACTATTTTATCTACTTCAGCCGTAGTCATTCCAGCCTTTATTTGTTCTCCTACTAAATCTAATATTTCATTATTTATCTTAGCACTTGCTTTTATTTTTTCTATTTGCTCTTTATTTTTTATTAAACTTCTATGAGGAACTTCATATCCTTTACTTTTAAATTCTTTTAGTTTTTCATCAAAACTCATATGGCATTTTTTATATTTTTCTCCACTACCACACCAACAATTATCATTTCTTCCTATTCTCATGATATTATCACTTCCTTAAAATTTAAATCTATAATATTCTCATTTTTTCTATTGGTTTTCTTAAAATATAATCTTTATCAACTTCTATTCCAAGTTTTAACTTAACAATTTGTCTTGCATGAGGCGCTGATTCAATAGGATTACCTTCTTCATCATACATTTCTTCTATTGTTGTAAACATAGTTTCTTTATATGGACCTATAACTTCTATATTATCTTTTACATTCATTTTATTTCTTTGTTCAACTATATAAAGGCCAGTTTCTTCTTCATACCCTTTTACTATACCTATAAAGTCGTAATTTCTTATGTAAGAAGCTGATTTATAGTTATTAGAATTTTCATCTGGTCTATTTAAGAAAAATCCTGTTGAATAATCTCTATGACTTCCTTTTTTAAGTTCTTCTAACCACATAGGATTGAACTTCCAGTTTTCCGGATCTTCATAGTAAGAATCTATTGCCATTCTATATGCTCTGACAGTAGTAGCAACATAGTATGCTGTTTTCATTCTACCTTCTATTTTTAAAGATGTTATCCCACTTTCAAAAATTTGTGGTATATATTCTATCATACATAAATCTTTTGTATTAAAGAAAAACTCTGGATCTATATCTTCTATAACTGGAGTATATTCACCATCTTTTTCTTCCATCAGTGTATATTTCCATCTACAAGATTGAGCACAAGAACCTTTATTCGCATCTCTTCCTGTTGTATAATTACTTATTGTACATTTTCCTGAGTATGACATACACATAGCCCCATGCACGAATGCTTCTATATCCATATCTTCTGGCACATTCTCTCTAATTTCTTTAGTCTCGGCAAAAGATAACTCTCTAGCTGTAACTATTCTTTGTGCACCTTGATTATACCAAAAGTTTGCAGCTATATGATTTGTTGTACTTGCTTGAGTACTTATGTGTATTTCCATATTCGGTATAGTTTCTTTAACTACTTTAAAAGTTCCTGGATCTGAAACTATTACAGCATCAACACCAATTTCTTGAAGTTCTAATAAGTAATTTCTAAGCATTTCTAAGTCTTCACTTCTTGGAATTATATTACAAGTAACAAATACTTGTTTTCCTCTTTCATGAGCAAACTTTACACCTTCTATCATATTTTCTTTAGTGAAGTTTTTAGCAGCAGATCTCATTCCAAAGATTTCTCCACCTATATAAACGGCATCAGCTCCATAAGTAAATGCAATTTTTAATTTTTCTAAATCCCCAGCGGGGGCTAATAATTCTACTTTTCTCATTTTGTCTCCTTCTAACTGTATTTCTTTTATCTTATATATGATTAATTAAATACTAATTATTAAATTAATATATTTTAAATATGTTCTATTTGAACTTTTCAATACTTATTATACCACAATATCCAAGTTTTAAATTATTTTTAGTCCTTAAATGATATTTTTACAAAATTAATAGTATATATTTAATTTAATATTTATAAAATTTATTTACACAAAATAAAAGGAGCACCTTTTTCAACAGTTAAAAATCACACTGAGGTACTCCTTATAATCTAATTTTTACTTAAAAACTCTATTGCGGGTTTATTATGATCTACCTTTCTATCTAGTTTTATATATTCATCATATATCTTATCTTTTTTATGTGATTCATTATTTTTTTCTTCTAAAGGCTTTATTTCTTTCTTATAAACATATCTAAAGCAAATAAAACTTAAGACTACAGCGGATATTTCTGCTATAGGGAAAGCCCACCATACAAAATTTAAATCACAAAGTTTTGATAATAAATAAGCTGTTGGAAGTAAAACTACAAGCTGTCTTACTACTGAGATAATTAAACTCAAAACTCCATTGCCTAAAGCTTGTAACAATGAACTTATTATTATAGAATATCCTGCAAATAAAAAACTTAAACTTATTATTTTAAGTGCAGGTATACCTATACTTATAAGTGATTCAGATGCATTAAATAATCTTACTAACTGTATTGGTAATAATTGAAAAATACATAGTCCAATAATCATTATACCAACTGCATATATAGTACTTATTTTTACAACTTTCATTATTCTACTTGAATTTTTCGCTCCATAATTATAAGAAACTATTGGCACCATCCCATTATTTATTCCGAATATAGGCATAAATACAAAACTTTGTAATTTAAAATATACTCCAAAAACTGCGGTAGCTGTAGAAGTAAATACAAGTAATATTTTATTCATTCCAAAAGTCATCACTGAACTTATAGAACTCATTATAATAGAAGGTATTCCTACTGAATATATCTTTTTTATTGTTTTTATACTAGGCCTAAAACCTTTTATTTTAATTTGAATTTCATCATTTTTTGTCTTATTCAGATAGATTGCCATAAACATGCCCACAATTTGACCAATTACTGTTGCTAAAGCTGCTCCAGCTATACCCATTTTAGGAAGACCAAACATTCCAAATATTAAAATGGGATCTAATATAATATTTACTATTGCTCCAGTCAACTGGGTAATCATTGAATAGAATGTTTTTCCTGTTGATTGCATCAACTTTTCAAATACTAGTTGACCAAATAGTCCAAAGGAGCAGATTGTGCATATCGATAAATAATAATATCCGCCCTCTATAATTTCTTTATTATTCGTTTGCCATTGAAAAAAAGATTTACTAAAGAATATACCTATCAATAAAAATAATAAATAATTCATTACGGCTAAAAATATTCCATTATTGGCAGCCTTATTAGCTTCATCAAACTTTTTTTCACCTAAAGATCTTGAAAGTAGGGCATTTATACCTACTCCCGTACCTACTCCCACAGCAATCATTAAATTTTGAATTGGAAATGCTAAAGAAACTGCGGTTAAAGCATTTTCACTTATCTGTGATACAAATATACTATCTACTACATTATAAAGTGCTTGAACTAACATTGATATTATCATAGGAAAAGACATAGAAATAAGTAATCTATTTATAGGCATTGTTCCCATTTTATTTTCTTTAACTTGACTTTGATCCATAATATACTTAATCCCCCTTTTGTTATATTTTAGTTGCATATGCAACCATATCTTATAATTAATGGGCATTACTTCTATAAAAATGCTTAGTAATGCCCATTAATCTAAGTGTATATATATGTGTTTTTATTGTCAACTAATAAAAATTTTAATTATTATTATTAAAAATAAAACAAAATTAATTTAACTTCTTTCTATACTTAAATCTCAAATTTTATAAGTACATTAATTTTAGTACAAATAAGATTGCTAAAACAATCATTACTACTGAAACTTTTTTTCTATCTTCTTTTGGAGCTATTAAGTTATATAGTAAGTTAATTACTACATATGATAAAACTCCAAGAGTTAAACCGTCACCTATTGAATATGTGAATGCCATACATCCTATTGTGATAAATGCTGGTACACCTTCAGTTATATCATCAAAATCTATATCCTTAACTGAGCTTAACATTAAATAGCCAACATATATTAAGGCTGGTGCAGTTGCACAAGAAGGTATTGCTATAAATATTGGAGATAAAAACATTGCTACTAAAAATAATACTCCTGTTGTTATCGCTGTATAACCTGTTCTACCACCTTCTAAAACCCCAGTTGAACTTTCAACATAAGTAGTAACTGTTGATACACCAATACCTGCACCTATTGTAGTTGCGAAAGCATCTGCAAGTAATGCTCTACCAACATGAGGTACATTTCCATCCTCGTCTATCATATTAGCTTTAGAGCAAACACCAACTATAGTTCCTACTGTATCAAAGAAGTCTACGAATAAGAAAGTACAAAGAACTAATAAGAAGTTAGCTAAGTTTGCTGGATTTAAAGCATAGCTAAAGTCTAATTTTCCTGCTATTGGAGCTATACTTTCAAATTTAAATATTCCACTTGGTAAGTAAATTCCTAATTCTGCTGCTTTTGCTGGGTCTATTAAAGCGTATCCCCAAGCTAATATTGAAGAAATTACTATACCTATTAATATAGAACCTTTTATATTTTTCTTAGATAAAGCAGCTATTACAACTATACCTATTAAAGTTACTATAACTGCTGGTGTAAAGTGTCCCATTGATATTAATGTTGAATCATTATTTACTACTAAACCAGAATTTATAAATCCTATTATTGCTATAAATAAACCAATCCCACCTGAAACTGCTAATTTCATATTCTTTGGGATTGCATTAACTACCGCTTCACGAACTTTGAATAGAGATAAAATTATAAATATTATACCTTCGAAAAATACTGCTGTTAAAGCTATTTCCCAACTAACTCCCATACCTATAACTACTGTATAAGCAAAGTAAGCATTAAGCCCCATACCTGAAGCTAGTGCAAACGGTAAATTTGCTATGATTCCCATTAAGAAACATCCTATAGCAGCAGCTAAACAAGTTCCTGTGACTAATGCTCCGGCTGGCATTCCTGCTTCTGATAATATACTTGGGTTAACAGCAATTATATATGCCATTGTTAAGAATGTTGTAACTCCTGCCATTATTTCTTTTTTAATGTCTACATTTTCGTTCTCTAATATAGGGAACAATTTTTGTGTTCTAGTTGATTCTTTTTGTGCTATCTGCATAAATAAACACCCCTCCATAATAAATTAAATAATTTAATTGATAATTCCTAATAAGTACTTTGTTTTGATTGTTTATAAAACTTACAGCATTTACGGCTTTTCATCTGTAATTTCTTATATAAAGTACCACTTAACGAATTTAATTTTAAAATATTTGATATCTATTGTCAATATCTACGAATATTTTTTTGTATTTTTTATTTTATATTCGTAATTTCTTTAAATAGTATGCTTACATTACATATTTTAGTCATATAAATTTCTTAGTCATAAAAAAAGAGCCTATTAATTGAATTAATAAACTCTTTTTATACTTATTGTTTATGCCTTACTCTAAGTGGTATATCCATATCTTGTGCTAATTTTTTTGAATCACTAATTTCTTCTTCACTTATTTCATCTACTACAGAAAAATTAACTTCTTTTATATATTTTTTGCAATCCCTTGCAAATTTTAATAATGCATCAAAGGATTTTTCACCAAACTCAGGTCTAGTTACTTCATTATAGCTATATTTATTTGGGGCATTTAAACTTATTGATACTGCATCAATACTATCTCTCAAAAGAACTGCTGTATCTTTGTCATGAATTAAATCAGCTAGTCCATTTGTATTTATTCTTATTTTTATATTTGATATACTCTTTATAAAGTTAGATATTTCTATGATTTCATTTAATCTAACTAAAGGTTCTCCATATCCACAAAATACTATCTCTTTATAATCATTTAGATTGAATTTTTTAAACTCTTCTTTCACTTCTTGCACACTTGGTTCATGTTCTAGCCATAAACTACCGCTATTTCCTACTTGATCCGTTTCCATTCTTATGCAAAATACACATCTGCACGGACATTGGTTTGTAATATTCACATAAAGGCTATCTCCTATTGGATATAAAATTGTCATATTATCTCTCCCTATTTAAAAATACACTATTTATTTTTTATCATTTCTTTTATTTTTATCTTATCAAATACTCCACCTATTATTACAAATAACATAAAACTACCTATAGGTTGTACTAGTCCTACTAAAGTCATTATAAAACCAGCTAAAATATTTCCCATCATAATTCCATCTGCTATCATATATAATACAGTTCCTACTATTCCTGCTATAATTCCTGCTACAACATTTCTAGTATTAATAATTTTTTCACTTTTGTTTGTAAAAAATAATACTAATATGGGTTTTATAATTATAGTAGCCCATACCCAATGAGCAGCACCAGATAAGATATCAGCAAATCCTGCACCAATAGCTGCTGCAAAAGCTGCATAAGGTGTAGGTAGTAATACAGCTGCTAAGTATATAAAAGTATCACCAACATGCATAAATCCACCATTTCCCACTGGAATATGTAAAAAGTATGCTGTTGTCAAACAAATAAGTGCTGCAAATAAAGCAGAACTAACTAATGTTCTTGTCTTAAATGAAATATTAGACTTTTCTTTTTTAGCATTTTCCATAATTTTTTCCTCCACTAGTCTTCATTTATTTGTTTATAATTATAGTACAAATTATGTAAATTATCATTTATTATTAAAATATAATGCTATTGTATCAGTACAATTAACCTTCATTCTACTCGTATATTAATAAAAATCAAATATAAATTAAAAAGACCTACTTAAAATTGAACTGATACCTAAAAAGTAGACAGTTTAATAAAAGACTCTCTAAGCAATCATATGGCACCTGTATTCAACAGGCGTCATATTTTTTAATTTAGCTTGAAATCTATAGTTGTTATACCAATATATGTAATCATCTATTGATTTAATTAACTCATCTCTACAACTATATGAATTTTGGTAAATTAATTCCGTCTTTAGATGTCCAAAGAAATTTTCAATGCATGCATTATCATAACAATTTCCTTTTCTTGACATACTTTGCTTAACTCCATAGTTCTTAAGTGTAGATTTATAGATATTTGATTTATAAT
>JARKUZ010000069.1 GCA_029851945.1 Terrisporobacter sp.
GTTACTCACCCGTCCGCCGCTCTTCTCCGAAGAGAATCGCTCGACTTGCATGTGTTAGGCACGCCGCCAGCGTTCATCCTGAGCCAGGATCAAACTCTCAAATAAAAGTTGTTACCTGCTCAGACTATCATTATCTGAATATCTGGCTTGGTTGTATTCGATTCTTTAAAGAATCTTTAGTTATATAAATTAACCTACTGTTTAATTTTCAAAGTTCATTTTCTCGACTTACTTATCTTACCAGGTCATTTGCCCTTTGTCAAGATTTTCTTTCGTTTTATTTTTCGTCCGTATCTCTTGGACAAGTAATACTTTATCATTTTTATTATTATTAGTCAACATATTTTTAAAAGTTTTTTTATAATATATTTTTTTAATTTATTTGTATAGGATTTTATTAACATTATTAACAGTGTTAAATTAAGTAAAACTCTTTCAATCCATTTTTTGTCCACATTATCAACTAATTTATTAACTTTTTTAAATTTTATCTAAGTCAAAATAAACAATAAGAAATTCGCTTCTCTCATATCACCAACGACTTCGTCCGTTGCTCAAAATGTCTTTTTTACGCTCTCCAAACTAATTGGTATTACTTAGCTTCAATAGTTACCCCACAGTATTTAAAGTATCATAATTTCCTTAAGCGTAAAAAAAGCATAGATTAGTCTATGCTCATTATATTACTTCTTATTAAATATATATATTTATACTTTCTTAATTTATATATTTGTAAAATATTTTATTTAAAAATATAGAATTAACATATGAAGTAATCCCAAACCCAATTACCATATAAAAAAATAATATATATCCAAAATAATTAACTAATGAAAACATCAATATTATACATAATAAATTCATCATCAACATTATAATTGTATAAGGTAGGTTGTGTATTGATATAAGAATAGAATTTACTATAGTATTTTTTATAGTGTTATTAAATTTAGATATAATAGGAAATACATATGTAAAGTTAAATAAATATATTATTCCTACTATTGTAGATATAAGCTTCAACATTATCCCCAAAGTTTCATTAGATATCAAATTAGAGATATGTAAATCTAATAATAATACACTTCCAACTACTATCATTAATATCCATACCACAGTGCTAATTTTAAAATTCTCTTTAAATCTTTTTATAAATTCTTTAGTTATAGGTACATCTTCATTTTTAACTTTTTTTAAAGCTACAGAATATGTCGCTGTTAAGGATGCACCTATTGTTATAATAGGTATACTGAAAACTATGAATAAAAAATTTAACACCACTATATCTGTTATCCTATCTAACGTTTCCCAAAACTTACCATCATATCTAAATAAATTATCCATAAAAAACCCTTTCTATTAATTGTAATCATTACTTAAAATTATTCTTATTTTCCAAATTTATTTATCTAATTTAGAAGTTGATTGTCTTACAAGCAGTTTTCCTTCAAAAATTTTATGTTGATTTTTGCTGTTCTTATTAATTAAGTCAAATAATATTTTAGTAGTTTCTTTTGCCATTTCTTCAATAGGTTGGCGTATTGTTGTTATAGATGGATTATAATAATATGTAATATCTAATCCATCAAATCCTACAACAGAATAATCTTCTGGTATTCTTTTTCCAGACTCTAGTACAGCTTTACATGCTCCAATAGCCATACTATCAGAAATCGCATAAATAGCAGTAAATTCTTCTTTAGAATTTATAAGCTCTTTAGTTAGATTATATCCATTCTCCATACTATATGAATTAGGGCTATCCCAAGTATATCTGATTAAATTTTCATTTATTGGAATATTTCTACTTCTTAAAGACTTTCGATAACCTTCTAAACGCAAATTACTTATACTCATATCTGTACTATATGATGCTAAAATTGCAATTTTTTCATGTCCATTATCGCATAAAAAATCTACTATCTTTTTACTTTCATATATATCATCAACTGATACCGATGAATATAAATTCTTATCCACATTATCTGTTATAGCTATTGTACTTAGTACAAATGGTATTTTTATTTCTTGTAACTTATCCTCTTGGTGTGAAAAGGATCCACCTAAAAATACTATTCCTTTTAACCTTTTTTCTTTTATAAGTTCTAAAGCTACCTCAACCTCATCTTGATTAGAATCTACTCTATGTAATATAAATGTATATTTTCTATTTTGTATTTCTTCTTCAAATACTTTTATCATATTTTGAAAAAATGGGTTATCTATACCTTTTATTAATACTGCTATAGTTTTTGTATCTGAAAGTTTTAAATTTCTGGCACTATTGTTAGGAATAAAGTTACTTTCTTTTATTACTTCCATAATCATACGTCTAGTTTCTTCATTTATATCTGGATGATTATTAATAGCCCTTGATACTGTACTTACTCCTACACCACATTTTTTTGCTATATCTTTAATTGTAATTGCCTTCATATCAATGGCTTCCTTTCAGTTTAATATTTTAATGAATTAGCACATCAAATAATCTATTTCCAAAATTATTTTCTTCCATATAACTTTGTTAACATCTTTATTTTTTTAATTAAATTCTTAGAGAAAGAATCTGATTTCATTCTCCATTTCCAATTATCACCTAACGTAGATGGTACATTTATTCTAGCTTCATTACCTAATCCTAAATAGTCTTGCACAGGTATTATACAAGTATTAGCTACACTTCTCATAGCTAAACATATAAAATCCCAATGTATTATATTTTCCCTAGTATATTTATTATTCATGTAATTAACACACATTCTTTTATCTTGGAGGCTAATTTCCTCATACCACCCTTTAATCGTACTATTATCATGAGTTCCTGTATATACTATACAATTTTTGTCATAATTATGAGGTAAATAATCACTTTCTTCCCTTGAATCAAAAGCAAACTGTATTATTTTCATACCTGGGTATCCTGTATCTTTTAAAAGTTGTTTTACACTTTCTGTTAAAAACCCTAAATCTTCTGCTATTATTTCTACATCTCCTAGTTTTTCTTTAATATATTTAAACAAATCTAAACCTGGACCTTTTTTCCACGCTCCGTTTATAGCAGTTTTTTCTCCATATGGTATAGAATAATACTCATCAAAACCTCTAAAATGATCTATCCTTACAATATCATATAATTTAAAAGAATACTCTATCCTTTTAATCCACCACTCATAATCTGTATGTTTATGATACTCCCAATAATACAATGGATTTCCCCATAATTGACCTGTTTTGGAAAAACTATCTGGAGGACAACCTGCTACAGCTGTAGGCATACAATCCTTATCTAGTTGAAACAACTCTGGATTAGCCCATGTATCAGAACTGTCTAAGGCTACATATATAGGTATATCTCCTATTATAGATATTCCTTTTTTATTTGCATAAGCTTTAAGTTTACTCCATTGTTTAGTAAATAGATATTGTTGATACTTGTAAAATATAATATCATCTTTTAGCTTTTCTTCATATTTTGATATAGCTTCTTCTTTTCTTGATCTAATATCATCATCCCATTCTATCCATGACTTTGAGCCAAAAGAATCTTTTATAGACATATATAATGCATAATCGTGTAACCACCACTTATTTATTTCACAGTATTCTTTAAATATTTTATTTTTACTTATATTACTTCTTTCATAGGCTTTTCTTAAAATTTTAAATCTTGATAAGTATATTTTTTCATAGTCTATATATTCATTGTTACTTCCCCAGTCATAACTATTACATTCTTCTTCGGACAAAAGTCCTTCTTCAACCAATTCATCTAGATCTATAAAGTATGGATTCCCTGCAAAAGTAGAGAATGATTGGTAAGGAGAATCACCATATCCTGTAGGGCCTATAGGTAATATCTGCCATAAACTTTGACCTGATTCTTCTAATATATCTATAAAATCATAAGCTTCTTTTGAAAAACTACCTATTCCATATTTTGATGGTAAACTTGCAATAGGTAGTAACATACCACTTCTTCTCATAATATCTCTCCTCTACCCCTTATGTTATCCTTTTACAGCACCAGCAACTACACCTTCTATTATGTGCTTTTGACATATTAAATAGAAAATTATAATAGGAATGATTGCTAATACTAACATCGCCATCATTGCGCCCATATCTCTATTTCCATTTGAGCCTACTAACATTTGAATTACTACTGGTATAGTTTTGTATTTTGTAGATAACCCTATAACTAAATAAGGTAGTAAGTAGTCATTCCATATCCACATTGCATTTAATATGGCAACAGTGATTGCAGTTGGTTTTAAAATAGGAAGTACTATATAAAAGTATGTTTGTAAAGGATTACATCCATCTATCATAGCTGCTTCTTCTATTTCTAGTGGAATTGATTTTATAAAACCACTAAACATAAATATCGATAATCCTGACCCAAATCCTAAGTATAAAGCTACCATACCTAATGGATTTGCTAAGTGTAAGGTATCAGATAATTTTACCATTGGGAACATTACCATTTGAAAAGGTACTATCATAGAGAATACAAATAAATAATACAACACACTTGTAAATTTACTCTTTACTCTTGTAATGTAATATGCCGTCATAGAAGTAAAAAGTAGTATTACTACTACTGACATTATTGTAATAAAAAACGACCATCCAATAGCACTTAAGAACCCTGTTTTCTGCAAACCATTAATATAATTTGTTATACCTACAAATGTTTCTGCCGTAGGTAAAGAAAAAGGGTTATCACTTATAAAGAATTTTCCCTTAAATGAATTTACAACTATAAATATAATCGGTGCTAAAAATACTACGACTAATGCACAAAGTATGATAAATACCATATTATTTCCTACATTCTTTTTTCTAGCTATTGTGTTTTGCATTACTGTTCAACCTCCTTCTTTCTAGTGAAGTATAATTGAGAAAGAGCTATTACGGCTACTATAACAAAGAATATAACTGCCTTAGCCTGACCAACACCCTCATAATTATTTCTTCCATAGAATGTATTAACTATATTAAGAGCTAACATTTCTGTTTTATGCATTGGAGCTCCATTAGTTAATGCTAAGTTTTGGTCAAATAACTTAAAGCTATTTGATAAAGTTAAAAAAGTACAAATTGTAATAGATGGCATTACCATTGGTATAGTTACATTTTTTAGTGTTTGCCATTTTGTTGCTCCATCAATTTTTGCTGATTCTATTAATTCATTAGGTACACTTTGAAGCCCAGCTATATAAATAATCATCATATATCCTATCATTTGCCAATTCATAAGTATAATCAATCCTATAAATCCATACTTTTGATTAGCAACAAGAGTCGTTCCATAATTAGCTAAAAATGAATTTATCATAGACTGCCAAGTATACCCAAGAACTATCCCACCTATTAAGTTTGGCATGAAAAATACAGTTCTGAAAAAGTTTGTCCCTCTTATCTTTTTTGTTAAAAAATAAGCAAGAGTAAATGCAAGTATGTTAACTGTTATGATAGATATAATTGTAAATATCGTAGTAAATCCAAAAGCCTCGACAAATCCTTGACCTGCTGAAAAAGCCTTTTTATAATTTTCTATTCCCACAAATGTTGCATCACTTATTGTAGTAAACTCACAAAAAGATAGATATAATCCTGTTATAAAAGGAATGATAAATGCAATAGAAAATGCAATCAGAGTTGGAATCAAGAATATTGGAAAGTATTTTTTTAGTGCTTTTTGCATAGTGTCCCCCTTAGTATCAATAGTTTTAAACATCTTATAACCGTTTAGTTTAAAGAAAAAGCTTAAACCATAAAAAGCATTTCTCTCATTAAATAACTAAGATTTACCTTAAATTATATTAACGGTATTATACTTTTATCTATGGCTAAGCCTTTTCATTTATAAATCAAATTAATTCAAAATTTATTTAGATGCTTCTTTTTCACTTGCCCATTCTTCAACTACTAATTTCTTAACATCTTCCCATTTCATGTTACCATTGCAATATTCAAGTAATGCTGCACCAAAATCATCTTTAAATGTTTGACTAGGGAAAGAAGTAAAGTTCCAATCTACATTGTATAAATCTTTATTTCCTAAGTATCTTAAGACTTCTTTAGCTAGTGGATCTTGAGGTGTTTCAGAGTCTTTGAAAGTATTAAATGGAGCTATAAAACCTAATTCATTTGTTACATGATTTTTACCTGTATCTGAAGTAAATAACCACTCAACAAATTCAATTGATGCTTTTTGATCAGCTTCTGAAGCTTTACTATTTATAGAGAAGAAGTTTTCTGTTCCTATACAAATGCCTTGTTTTTCTTCGCCTTCAACACCTGTATATATAGGCATGAATTTAACATCTTCTGCTTTAACAGTATTTCCTTCAACCTCTGCTATTTGGCTCCATCCCCAGTTACCATTTTGAACCATTGCAGCTTTTCCAAGTGCAAATTCAGCCATTGAGTCTGAAACTGTTTTGCTACCTAATAATGCAGGTTCACAAGTTGAGTTGTTTATGTATAGGTCAAATATATTTTTAAAGTTATCTGAATAAGTAAAATCTATTTTGTCTAAGTTAGATACTCCCTTATCTTTGTATTCATAATAAATAGGAAGATTTGCTAAATGAGTTTGCCATCTCCAGTCTTCACCAGGAGATAATGATGTAGAAGCAAATACTCCATCTATTCCTAATTGATCTTTTTTAGATTGCATATCTTCTGAAACTTCTTTTAATTTTGCAAAATTATTTATTTCATCTATTGATTTAGCTTTTGCACCATCTAATGCAAAGTATTTATCCATTATTGCTTGGTTGTATATTATACCATATCCTTCTTCAACATAAGGTATACCATACACCCCATCCCCACTTTTTATAGCCATATCTTGATTTAATAAACTACTGTAAAGCTTTGTATCTTTTAAATCGGCACAATACTCTTTCCATGATTCATAACCTACTGGACCATTTATTTGGAATAATGTAGGAGCATCTTTTTTAGCTATTTCTGATTTTAATGTTTGTTCATAAGTACCACTTGCAGCTGTAACTACTTTTACTTTTACACCAGTTTCTTTTTCATAATCCTCAGCAATCTTTTTCCATTGCTCTTCTGATTCTGGCTTAAAGTTTAGATAATATACTGAACCCTTACCATCTTCCTTAGCTGCACTATCATCAGAAGATGAAGAGCATCCTGTTAATGCTACTGTTGTTAAAACTGCAGATAAAGCAATTGTTACAAACTTTTTCAATTTAATCATAATAAATCCCCCTTATTTTAATTTATACCCCTTTGAAGTCTATTGGTAACGTTACCGAAACGTTACTGGTATCGATTTCCCGCCTCCTTAATTAAATATTATCATCTAGAATTCTCAAAATCAAGAAATTATTCTTTTATACTTTGTCCTTTATTTTTAGCAGTCATATACAGGTTCATAGTTGCCTTTTTCTATTGTAACTTCCAGATATCTTTATTATACTGATTTATAGTTCTATCTGAAGAAAAATAACCTGCTTTACTTATATTAACTAGCATTCTTTTTGCCCACTTATTTCTATCTTCATATTCTTTAAAAACTTCTTCTTTCTTTTTACAATACTCATTAAAATCTAATAAAGCCATAAACCAATCTTTTCTTATTATTTCTTTATATAGCCTGATAAGATTTTCTTCACATCCAATGTTCATTAACTCTTCGCCAACAATAAAATCTACTGCTTCTTTTATGTTTTCATTCTTTATATAAAAATCAAGAGGATCATAATCTCCATTTTCATAGTGTTTAATTACATTATCACTCTTCTCCCCAAAGATAAATATATTATCATCTCCAACAAGTTCATGTATTTCTACATTAGCTCCATCTTCTGTACCCAGCGTTAACGCTCCATTTAACATAAACTTCATATTACCAGTTCCACTTGCTTCCTTTGAAGCTAATGAAATCTGTTCTGATATATCACATGCTGGTATTAGTTTTTCTGCTATAGTAACATTGTAATTTTCAACCATTACAACTTTTAAATATTTACTAACTTCTTCATCATTATTTACAAGTTCTTGCAAACATAATATTAAATGTATTATATCTTTTGCAATAGTATATGCTGGTGCAGCTTTTGCTCCAAATATAACTGTTATAGGAGTTTTTGGTGTATTTCCTTGTTTGATTTGTAAATACTTATAAATTACATATAATGCATTCATTTGTTGCCTTTTATATTCATGTAGTCTTTTTATTTGTATATCAAAAATAGAATTTTCATCTATATCTATATTTTGAGTTTTTTTAAGATAATTTTTTAATTCAACTTTATTAGTATATTTTATATCTAATAACCTTTGAAGTACTTTTTCATTATCTATATATTTTATTAAGTCTTTCAATTTTTCTGCATCAGTTTTAAATTCATCTCCTATTAATTCTTCTATTAACTCTGTTAATAGTGGATTACAATGAATAAGCCATCTTCTGAATGTTATTCCATTCGTTTTGTTGTTAAACTTTTCAGGATAAATTTTATAAAAATTATTTAATTCATTGTTTTTTAATATATCAGTATGAAGTGATGCTACTCCATTTACACTAAAGCTATAGTGTATATCTATATGAGCCATATTTACATTATCATTTTTATCTATGATGTACACAGATTCATCTTCATAATTTGCTCTAACTCTATCATCTAACTCCTTTATTATAGGTATAAGTTGTGGAACAACTTTTTCTAAATATTCTATCGGCCATTTTTCTAGAGCTTCAGCTAAAATTGTGTGGTTAGTGTATGCACATGTTTTAGTTACAATTTTTATAGCCTCATCTAACTCTATTCCTCTTTCAACTAACAAACGTATAAGCTCTGGTATAACCAAAGTTGGATGAGTATCGTTTATCTGTATTACTGCATACTCATCTAAATCATGTAAATTACTTCCTTTTTCTATACACTCATCTAATATATATCTAGCACCATTGCTTACCATAAAGTATTGTTGATAAATTCGAAGAAGACGACCTTTTTCATCACTATCATCAGGATATAAGAATAAAGTAAGGTTTTTTTCAATATTGTCTTTATCAAAATCTATACCATCTTTCACTATACTTTCATCAATTGTTTCTATATCAAATAAATGAAGTTTATTAGTTTGATTATTATATCCTGTAACATTAATATCATAAAGTGTAGATTTTAAAGTAAACCCACCAAAATTAATATCATAAGTTGTATCAGTTTTTTTCAACCATCCAATCTTATCAATCCATTCATTTTTTTCTTCTATTTGTAGGTTATTATTAAATAGTTGTTTAAATAAACCAAAATGATAGTTTAAACCAATACCATCTCCTGGAATTCCCAAAGTTGCTATAGAATCTAGAAAACATGCTGATAATCTGCCAAGACCACCATTTCCTAAAGATGGTTCAGACTCTATTTCCTCTATTTCAGATATATTTTTTCCATGTTGTAATAAGATTTCTTTTACTCGATCATATATACCTAAATTTATCAAATTATTAGATAATAATTTTCCAATTAAGAATTCTGCTGATATATAATATAATTTCTTTTTACCTTGATTTTTGATTACCTTTTTCTCACTAAGTTCTTGCACTAATTCTAATAATGCAAAATAAATTTCCTCATTTGAACAATCAGATATGTCTTTATTAGTTTTTAATTTTAGGCTTTCTGATAAATCCACCTACAATCCCCCTTTGATTTAATAAATATTTTATTAAGTATTTTAGAAATATTATCGGAATCGTTTCCAAAATCAATTAAATTTTCACCTCAAGGTAATTGTAGTTTATCAAAATTTTTTTTACAACATATTTTTTTGATTTGCAATTTTTTTATAGATTTATTTAGATATGATATTCTTAAAAATTTTATATAAAAATAAAAAAAGATTACGTGGCTACGTCTTACTCTCCCAGGAGGTCGCCCTCCAAGTACCATCAGCGCTAAAGAGCTTAACTTCTGTGTTCGGTATGGGAACAGGTGTATCCTCTTTGCTATAATA
>JARKUZ010000070.1 GCA_029851945.1 Terrisporobacter sp.
ATCATAGTTACCTCCAATTTTTCCTATTATATGTACTAATTATACAATAATTATATTATTATTATAAATATAGATAAAATTACAAATTAGTCATATAAATATTTAAATCTCAAATAAATATACTTAAATTCGCTGATTAATTATAGTAAAATTATTATATAATTAAGATTTAAATTTTATAAATAAACTTTAAATTTAAAAAGGAGGAATTAATTTGGATTTACTTCATATATACAATAATGATTTTCCTTTATTTATAGATGAGTTAATAGAGGCTCCTGAATTTAAAAGACTAAGTAATATTGGTATGAACTGTGGATGTGAATACACTAGTTTTCCTGTCTTTTCTAAGGGGAAAAATTATACTAGATACAACCATAGCATAGGAGTTGCTCTTATAATTTGGCATTTTACAAAAGATATAAAACAGTCCATAGCAGGTCTTTTACATGATATAAGTTCTCCTGTATTTGCCCATGTAGTTGATTTTCTAAATGGAGATCATGAAGCTCAAGAGTCTACAGAAGAAAAAACACAAGAAATCATAGAAAACTCTATAGAAATACAAAAAATACTTAAAAAGTATAATTTAACGACTCAAGATGTATATGACTATCATATATATCCTATTGCAGATAATGATTCTCCCCTTCTTTCAGCAGATAGATTAGAATATACTCTTGGCAATGCTTTTTATTATGGATTTAAATCTTTGAATGAAATTAAAAGCATATATGACGATTTAGCTGTAAGTAAAAATGAATTTGGACAAGATGAAATTTCTTTTAAAACTTTAAATAAGGCTATAGAATTTACTTCTGTATCTATACTTAATTCTAAAGTATACACTGCTGACTATGATAGATTCTCTATGCAATATTTAGCTGATTTATTGAAATTAGCAGTAGACAAAAATGTTATTAACATAAATGATTTATATACTACAGAAAATGAAGTTATAATGAAGTTGGAAAAAGATGAAGATATAAAATCAATGTGGGATAACTTTAGAAGTTTTTCTCAAGTTCTCACTTCTAAAGAAAAACCTAAAAAAGGATATTGGGTTAACATTCCTGCTAAAAAAAGATATATTAATCCTCAAGTAGTTTCTCAAGGTAGAGTTTCTAGTTTAAACGAAAAATTATCAAAAGATATAGATGATTTTTTAAGTGTGGATTTTAATATTTGGCTAAGTGGAAAATAGCTATGAATATATATAATGAAAGGGATAAAATATGAAAATAACATACATTCATCACAGTAGTTTTAGTGTTGAGCTTGATAAATGCGTATTACTTTTTGATTATTTCCAGGGAAAACTTCCTAAGTTTGATAAAAATAAAAAACTATATGTATTTTCAAGCCACTCTCATCACGATCACTTTAATGAGTCAATTTTTAAATTACAAAAAATTCATTCTGATATAACTTATATACTTTCAGACGATATAAAAGTTCTAAAATCGGAAAACAAAAAATTTATAGGTGCCAATGAAAAAATTATAGTAGATAATTTAGAAATAAAAACTCTTGAATCTAGCGATTTAGGAGTAGCATTTATTGTAAAAACTGAAAATAAAACTATTTATCACGCTGGTGATTTAAACTGGTGGCATTGGGAGGGTGAAAACTCTCCTGAGGAGAACAAATTTGCAGAGAATAAATTTAAAAATGCTGTAGATAAGATAAAAGGTAAAAATATAGATCTTGCCTTTCTTCCTTTAGATAATAGACAAGGTGAGAAATATTATCTAGGATTTAATTATTTTATGAGAAATACTAATACTAAATTAGCATTTCCAATGCATTTTTTGGGACCTATTTCCTTAATTAAAACTTTCAAGAATTCTACTTATTCTTTAAATTATAATGATAAAATAATGGAAATAAGTCACGATGGTGAAGAATTTATTCTTTAAATATATGTTAGTAAAACTTTATAAAATTTATTAAGTTATATTTCTATTTTAATATATACAGATGGTTCCTTTGCTTCTATTGATACTCTCTTCCATATATTTGTGAGTTTAATATCATAGCTTAATTTTATACAACGATATTGGTAAAATTCACTATAGTATATTAACTAAATTTACTATAGCTACCAGTAAGAATCGATACTAAACTACAAAGCAAAAAAGTATTACCAATTTTCCGGTAATACTTTTTTGTTATTTTTTTAAAACTTAGTTAAACCTAAGTGATTTTTCTTAATTTCCTCAAGTAGATCATCTTCTAAGTAAATATCTAATGCACATCCTACCATTGCCTTTACTGATTTGTGAAGCTTATCATAAGCTTCTTCAGAATTTGCATAATTTAAAAACTCTTTTTCATGAACATATACCATTGGATTTATATCTAGAGCTATTTCTGTATACATAGTAGGACAAACTTGACTTACATTACCTATATCTGTAGATCCTACTGGACCATCTTTTCCTTCTAATATATCCGTTATACCTACCTCAATTAAATTATTCTTTGTTATATCTTGAAGTACCTTGTTGTTTACTATATTGTCAGCAGAATTTTCAAAGTATCTATGAGTTAGCTTAGCTCCTGTCATTAACTCTGCACCTTTTGCACAATTTATAACTTTTTGAGTAACTTCATTTAAATAGCTTCTTTCACTAGCTCTTATATAAAACTTACAAGCTGATTTTTCTGGAACTATGTTTGGAGCTTCTCCTCCATTTGAAACTATACCATGTATTCTAACATCTGATTTTACATGTTGTCTTAGTGCATTTATCCCTGCAAAAGTAAGCTGTACTGCATCTAATGCATTAACTCCCATATGAGGATGACTAGCTGCATGTGCTGCTACTCCTTCAAAACTAAACTCTATTGAATCCATTGCCAAAGCTTTACAGTTTATATTATTAAAAGCTTCTATATGCATTTGATAACATACATCAATATCATCAAAAGCCCCTGCTTTAACTAAATCACATTTTCCTCCCGTAGTTTCTTCAGCTGGTGTTCCCATTAATACAATTTTTCCTTTAAAATTTTCTTTTAGCTTACTTAATACTATACAAGCCCCTAATGTCGATGCCGCAATCCAGTTATGTCCACAGGCATGAGCTGGTTCTTTATTTTCTCCATATCCAGGTAATGCATCATACTCTGCTAAAAATGCTATAGTAGGCCCATCATTATCTCCTAATTCTGCTCTAAAAGCAGTATCTATGTTGCAGTATGGATAAATTGTATCAAATCCATACTCCCTTATTTTGTCAACTAGATATTTAGATGATATGTATTCTTTTTCTCCTATTTCTGGATTATTAAATATAAAATCACACACTTCTTCTATTTCTTTTCCTAATTCATTCTCGATTTCATAAGCTCTTTTCTTTATACTTTCTATCATAAATTTCCCCCCTATATTAGAACCCTATATATAATCCTATTGTTAAAAATACCATTGTAGTAATTACTAATATTATCATTAAAGGCATTATAAATCTAATCCACTTTGACCAAGGAATATTAGCTAGTGCTAGTGCTCCCATTAAAACGCCTGATGTAGGTGTTATTAAGTTAGTTATACCTATACCAAATTGATAAGCTGTAACTATTATTTGTCTAGATACATCTACTAAATCTCCAAGTGGTGCAAGAACAGGTACTGTAAGTGATGCAAGTCCTGATGCTGACGGTATTAAAAATGCTATTAGACCTTCTATTAAGAAAGTTAGATTTATAAATATAGCTTTTGGTAATCCATTTAATACATTTGCTGCAGAATTTAAGATTGTATCTATTATGTATCCATTTTCTGCTATTATTACTATTCCACGTGCAAATGCTATACATAATCCTGCTGATATTAAATCCTTTGCTCCACTTGTAAACGAATTAACTATTTCATCTTGTTTAAGCCCTGACGCTATTCCTGATATTACACCTATAACTGTAAATATCATTGCAATTTCACTTATGTACCAACCTTGTTTTAAAACTCCATATACCATAATTCCCATGCCTAATGTGAAAATTGCTATTACCATAGCTTCTCTTTTTGTAAACTCTTTTATATTTGTATCATTATTAGTTATTGCTTCTTGATTTAGTGATATCTCCTTCACTAAAGACTTTGTAGGATCTTTTTTAACTTTATTAGCATACATCATAACAAATCCTATACATATAGCTATAAATATTATAAACATAATGACTCTATACTCTATTCCAGAACCTGGCGCTATATGTGAAAGTGCCTGTGCTATACCTACAGAGAAAGGATTAGTTGTAGATGCTGCAAATCCAGCTCCAGCTCCTATAAATACTGTTGCCACTGCCGTTAATGAATCATATCCCATACTAGTCATAAGCGGAATAAATATCATATAAAAAGGTAGTGTTTCTTCACTCATTCCAAATGTTGTTCCACCTAGTCCAAATAAAATCATCGAGATAGGTATTATTAAAAATTGAAATTTCCTCATTTTATTTACAGTATAAGCTATAATTGCTTCTATTGCACCTGTTTTATTAATTATTCCAAATGCTCCTCCAACTATTAAAACAAATCCAACTACTTCAGCTGCATCTATGAATCCATTTATAGGTGCTGTAAATACTTCAGTAATTCCTTGTGGATTTGATGATACTTTCTCATAAGTTCCAGCTACAACAACCATTTTTCCTTCTATATCTTCTCTTTCAAAACTTCCACTTGGTACTATCCAAGTAAGAACTGCCATTACTATTATCAGTAAAAATATTATAGTAAGTGTACTCGGCATAGTAAACTTTCTCTTTCTTAAACTACTCATTTTTGATTCCCCCATTTTGTAAGTTAAAATATTTGATTATCCCTTTACTTTTGCTATCATAGACTGTATAGATGTAAAATTTACTTCACTTAAGTCCCGCGTGGACGCTCCTCTTCATATCGCCAACTACTTCGTCCGTTGCTCAAAAAAAGCCCAACATGAGTACATGTTGAGCTTAATATTCTAAATACAACATACCTACATCTTCCCTTTATCTTACTTAAGATAGCTCTCCATCAAAATTTGGGATAATTTTGATGACAGTACTGTACTTATTAAATACAGTCCCAGCACTAGCTTTGGACACTAGCACTTCGGCACTTACTCCTTTCGTATTACTTCATTGGCTTCCGACCTCTTCAATACTAATCTTAGCAAATGCGACCTCTACCTCAATCTTTTTATTAGATGAGGTAATATATATTAAGTTTTATTTATTGTAAGTATTTTAGCATAATATGTAAAAATTGTAAATATTTTTATTTTTTAGTATTTTACTAATTATTACATTTGTAACGTAGCTTCTCACCATATTTCTAATCAAAGTACATACCAAAATTTGTAACTCACATTGGTCGATCTCTAATAAGTTGATACTATAACTATCTAATAATTATTTAAATATAACCTTCCCATCTATATCTTTCACAGTTTGACATCCAGTAAGCCTCATCGTAGCCTCAAGCTCACCTATCACCTTATTTACATAAAGCTCAACACCTTCCTTACCTCCACCAAAAGATGCAGTAACAAAGGGTCTTCCTATAAGCACACCATCAGCTCCAAGCCCTATTAATTTAAGTACGTCAACCCCGCTTCTAACACCACCATCAACCAAAACAGTTAACTTATCTTTAACAGCTTCAGCTATATCAGGAAGTACTTCAGCAGCTCCTGGAGTACAATCTAAAACTCTACCACCATGATTAGATACAACTATGGCATCTACACCAGCTTCTACAGCTAATAGAGCATCTTCCACAGTCATTATACCTTTTACTATAAATGGTAAATTAGTAGCTGCTTTAAGTTCTTTTAATTCTTCTACTCCTTTTGGAACAACAGTTTTTCCATGCATAGATAAAGTAACTAAACCACATGCATCTACATCCACACCTACTGCAAAAGCTCCAGCTTCTTCAGCAAGCTTTATTTTTCTTATTATATCTTCGTTTTGCCAAGGTTTTATAAATACTATACCTTGTCCCTCGTTATCTTTTAATACATTCAAGTTATCTATCAAAAATTGATCTACAGCTGTATCTCCAACCATAGCATATATACCACATTCTGTGCAGCCTTCAACAACAGGTGTTATATACTCTGTTTCACTTATTTTACCACCCATATTTAAAGTAGTTCCTGTAACAGGTGCTGCAAATATTGGTGCTTTCATTTTCTTTCCAAATAGCTCTACTGAAGTATCTGGAGAAGATACATTATGTATAACCCTCATATTTATCTTAACATCTTGTAAACTTTTATAATTTTGTATGAAAGCAGATCCAGTATCTTTTCCTCCCATACCTGGAACTTCACCTGCACAAGCTACACCATTACAAACTTTACATACTTTACAACTTCCATTTAAATTTTCTCTTGCCTCTTTTAATAACTCTTTATAATTCATAATTATAACCCCCTATAAAGCAATAATTAACTTAATATTTCCTCCTATATAATTATATATTATAAAACATTCTTTAGGAAACTTTTTCTATGTATTGGTGTTATACCACTTTTCTCTATGGCTTCGTAGTGTTCCTTTGTTCCATATCCTTTATTTGATTTAAATCCATACTCTGGATATATCTCATCATATTGACACATCATTCTATCTCTTGTAACCTTGGCTAATATACTGGCAGCCCCTATTGATATTGATTTAGAATCTCCCTTTATTATTGGATTTTGTTTTATATCAATTTCTGGTATAGTTACAGCATCCACAAGTAAATAATCTGGTTGTTTTTTCATTGAATTTAATGCTTTTTTCATAGCCATATATGTAGCATTTAAAATATTGTAATCATCTATTTCTTCATTATCCACAATACCTATTCCGTAGTCTAAAGCCACATCCTTTATTATCTCGTATAACTCTTCTCTTTTGCTTTCTTTTATCTTTTTAGAGTCATCTATTCCTTCTATTTTAGTATTAGGAGGTAAAACAACTACTGCCGCAACTACAGGCCCTGCTAGTGGTCCTCTTCCTACTTCATCTATTCCACCTATGTATAGATATCCTTTTTCATATCCATCATTTTCATATGTATTAATCAATTCTAGTCTTTCTTCTTCTTTTCTTATTGCATCAAGTTTTTTTGCTAAAGATACAGCTAATTTCTGAACCGACTTTCTCTCATCATCTTTTAATATATTTACATATTCTAGATACTGCTCTTTATTTAAATTATCTATAATCTCTTTTATCTCTTTTACACTTTTATTTTGCATTTGCTTCTCCTTATTACTTTTTATCTTATTATATACTTACTTCTTATATTTTATCATAAAATTAACTTTGCTCATATGGCCAGCCATATATCCTTGGTAGCGTGTTGTAAATCATTTTGCCATGGATAAATCCATTGCTTAAAATTTATTATAATTGAAATTACGTGGGTATTTAACCCACGTAATTTTAATATTTTATATCTATTTTCATCTTTAAAAATACTGCTTTTAAAACAAGGTTAACTTGGTATGACTGTCTTACGCCTGTTTTACACCACATGGCAAAATGTTCACAATTATTAGAAGGAAGTAAAAACTTTCTTTCTCCAATTCTA
>JARKUZ010000086.1 GCA_029851945.1 Terrisporobacter sp.
CAACTCAAAATAGATTAGAGTATACTTCTGCTAACTTAACAACTTCTACAGAAAACTTAAGTGCAGCAGAATCAAGAATAAGAGATGTTGATGTTGCTAAAGAAATGGTTAACTTATCTAAGTTAAACATATTAAATCAAGCAGCACAAGCTATGGTTGGACAAGCTAATCAACAACCTCAAAGTGTAACTCAGTTATTAAGATAGTTTTAAGTTAAAAAATAAAGAGTAAAGCATGTGCTTTACTCTTTATTTTTAAATTTAATCACTTAAAAGGAGTATTAAATATGCTATTAAGTATTGTAATGATGGTAAAAAATGAAGAGAGATATTTAGATAAAACATTAAATGCACTACGTCCTTTAATGGAAGAAATAAATTCTGAATTAATAATACTAGATACTGGATCAACTGACTCGACTGTTGATATTGCAAGAAAATATACTGATAAAGTATTTTTTGCAAAGTGGAATGATAACTTTTCGGATATGAGAAATATATCAATAAGTTATGCAAAGGGAGACTGGATACTTATACTAGATGCAGATGAAGAGTTAACTAATTATGATAAATTAAAAGAATTCTTTAATAAAAACTTATGCAATAAATATAATAGTGCAAGTATAAATCTAAAAAATATACTTTCCCTAGATGAAAAAAGTTATAGTATGACTCCTTTAATTAGAATGTTTAAAAACTCAAAAGATTTTAGATATGAAGGAGCAATACACGAACAACCAAAATTTAAACATCCTATATATAACAATATAGCTTTATTTGATCATTATGGATATTTATTTGAAAATGAAGAAATTAAACAATTAAAAGACAATAGAAATAAAAAGATTTTATTAAAAGAAATAAAGAAAGAACCTAATAACCCATATATTAATTATCAATTAGGAAAAACTTATTCTATATCTAAAAACTATGAAGATGCAATATATTATATGGAAAAAGGTTATGATTTATATACAAAAATTAAATATATACCAATATTTGTAACATTAGATTTAGCTATGCTTTATTTAGAAATGAATGAGTTTGATAAATGCGAAAGTTTATGTACTAAGTATATAAAAAATGATAATAAAAATATAGATATATATTACTACTTAGCTACAAGCCAAAAATATTTAAGAAAATATAAACGAAGCTTAGAAAATTATAAAAGGTATTTATATCTTATAGAAAATTATGATATATCTACACAAGCTAATGCTGTTGAGTGTAATGGAGATACATTGATACACCAAGATAAAGCTAAAGTTAACATTATTGATATTTATTACAAATTAGAGATGTATCAAGAGATTATAAATAATATAGATGATATAAACAATGATATTTTAGAACAAGCTTATTTAGTTATATTTATGAGTTTATATAAATTAAACAAAGAAGAAAAAATAATTGAAATATATAAAAATCTTTCGTCTTGTATAATTCAGCAAAATAAATTTAAAGTTGCGTTAGAGAGTATACTAAAAAAAATAAAGGAAAATGATCTGCCTAAAATGTATAAAATGCTTTCTAAAATAGATGGAAATTACGGTATTTTAAATAAAATAAGATTAGGTGAGAAATTAACGATTGAACAATATAATGAAATACTAATAAAAGAGCAAGAAATATATTATGCGGATATAATATATTATGCTATGAAAGAAGATATAAAATTAGAAGATATATTAAAAAATATAAGTAACCTAAAAATGCAAGATTATATAGATTATTTAGTTTCAAATAAAAGAGACTTTATATTTGATTTATATGATTACTTGGACAGAAATTTAAATACTTTAGATATAAAGAAACTTCAAATTTATAGCTGTGTATCTAAATCATTGTTAACATATGGTGGTTTAGTCGATAAAAAATATGAAAAGTTATTTTTAATGTATATAACTTATACTTATGATTATTTAAAGCAATTATATAATACAGATTTAGAAGATGATGATTTACTAAATTTATTGAAAAATGAAGATGAAATATTTATTATAAGTATACATACAATTCAAAAACTTAGTAAAACTGATAAATTAGAGTATGTTAAAAAGATGAAAGACTTATTAATAAAAAATCAAAAATACAAAAAGGGAATAGAAATATTAATAGAGAAATTTAAAAATGAATTTGATATAAATGAAGAGCTAAATAGTCTTAAAAAACAATATAAATCGATAATTCAAAATGACATAGAGATAGGAAATATTATTGAAGCTAAAGAAAAGATAGATGAATATGAAAGTATATTTGAAGAAGAGGCAGAGATACTAAATTTTAAAGCAATTATAAAAATGCTAGAAGGAAAGTTCGAAGAATCTGATAAAATATTTAAAAATTCATATCTATTAGATAGATATAATTACAATGTGATTTTTAATATAGGATGCATAAAAGAAATATTAGGACAATATGAAGATGCCATTAAATATTTTGAATTAATAGTAAAAAACTGTGAAGACGAAAACATAGTTTTAGAATCAAAAGAAAAAATTATGATTATAAATTAAAATATACAAAAAATTATGTCATAAGAGGAGGCGCAAATTTGAGTAAATATAAATTTGTATTTGACCTAGATTCAACTTTAACAAAACAAGAAATACTTCCTGAAATGGCAAAGTATATTGGATGTCATGAAAGTATTAGCAAAATAACAGAAGAGACTATGCTAGGTAAGTTATCTTTTGAAGAAAGTTTTCTAAAGAGAATTGAAATATTAAAAGAGATACCTGTAAAAAAAGTACGCAGTATAGTTAAAAATATAACATTAAATGAAAAATTAATTAAATTTGTTTTAGATAATATAGATAGATGCATTATAATAACTGGTAATCTAGATATCTGGATTTGTGAGCTCATGAATATGTTAGGTTTAAATGATATATATTATTCATCAAAGGCTTTAACAGATGGACAGTATATTAAATCAGTTGTAAATGTTATAAAAAAGGAAGATATAATAAAAGAAATAGATGGACCAATAGTAGCTATTGGAGATGGAAGCAATGACTCAAAAATGATAGAGTATGCTGATATAGGAATTGGATTTGGTGCTGTTAGGCCAATAGCTCCAAGTGTATTAAATGTTTGCGATTATGCATTTTATGAGGAGGAGAAATTATGTCAGTTTCTAAAACGATTATTATAAGTTGTGCAGGAATGGGAACTAGATTAGGTCTAAATACTAACAAATCATTAATTGATATTGGTGGAAAACCATTAATAATAAGACAATTAGAATGTTTAGACAAGTTTGATGATATAAGAATTGTTGTAGGATATCAAGCTCAAGAAGTCATTGATGTAGTTTGTTCATATAGAAAAGATATTACTTTTGTATTTAATCATGATTATATTAACACAAAAACTGCTGCTAGCTTATCACTAGGAAAAAAACATTCAAATGAGATGATTATATCATTAGATGGAGATGTATTATTTAAACCTGAAGATCTCGAAAAATTTATATTAGAAGATGATGAAGAAGCAATAGGTGTTTGTTCTCCATATACTAATGAACCAGTATATATAGATACTGAATTTATAGATGGAACTGAACATGCAGTTAGTTTTTCAAGAAAACATGGAAAGTATGAATGGACTGGGTTGTTTAAAATATATGCAGATAAACTTAAGAGTGGAAATGATCATGTATATAAAATGATAACACCTAATTTACCTTTAAAAGTAGTCCATGTAAATTTAAAGGAAATAGATAATATGAATGAATATAAAAAAGCTTTAGATTGGTATAAAAATGGATATAAATAAATCCGATTAAATATGAATTTATAACCAAACCTTAACTAGGAGAAATGATATGACGAAAAAAAATACAAGGGTATATAAGGAAAATATAAATATAAATAAAAAAAGTGTCAAATTATTTTGGAATAAAAGAGCAGAAAAGTATACAGAAGATAATCCTTATAAAGCCGTAAAATGTAATGACAATGACTCTGAATATGCAAAATTATTAGATGAGTATGAAAAAGAAGTTATTATACCTAAATTAAAAATAGATAAAAATTCTAAAGTTCTAGATATAGGTTGTGGAGTAGGGAGATTAGCAGAAATGATAGTACTAGATAGTAAATACTATTTAGGTACTGATTTTGCAGAAGACTTACTTAATATAGCTAGAAAAAGAATAGGTTGTAATGATAGTTATGATTTTCAAATATGTGATTTTATAAATATATATGATAATGAGGTTATAAAAAGTAATGCCCCGTTTAATAAAGTAATTTTAGCAGGCGTTATAATGTATATAAATGATGAAGAACTTAACATATGTTTTGAAAATTTACTCAAAGTATTAGATAAAGAGGCTATGATATATATAGCATCACCAATTGCTACAAAAGAAAGATTAACCCTAGATGATTTTTACTCTAATGAATTAAATAGTGAATATAATGTTATATATAGAACAATTGATGAATATGTAGATGTTTTTAAAGTTCTTATAAATAATGGATTTAAGATTATAGAAAATGAAACGTTTCTAACTGACAAAAAGCAATACAAAGAAACTGAGAGGCACTATTTTATTTTAAAGAGAGGTTAAACATAAACTTATAATTAAAGTTACAATTTAAATCTTGGATTTATAGAAAGTAGTGTGATTTAAAAAATGAATGAAAAACAAAGGATAATAGAAATTTTAAACACTTCAATAGAAGGTATTTCTTACATAATTAAAAATTTAAATACAGACTATGAATTTATGTCTGAAATTTGTATACAAGCTATTAATACAGTTAAAAATAGCTTCGAAAACGCTAAAAAATGTGACGATAGACTTTATAAGCTATCAAATAATATATTAGAAAAATTAAAAAATCTAAATAAAACAAAAGATATAGATAAACTTGATGATTGCAATAAAATTATTAATATGATAAATGAAATGATAGATATTATAAATAAAAACATGAGGGAAAAATATAATATTGTTTTTATGCCATACAATGCATCTATGTGGAATAGTCTTGAAAGTATTTGGAAAGAAGCTAAAGAAGATGCAAATTGCAATTGTTATGTAGTACCAATCCCATACTATAAGTTAATTTCTAATAGTAATGGGAATACTGACGCTATATTTACATATGAAGGCGATATGTTGCCTAAATATGTACCTATTACTGATTATAAAACATTTGATTTAGAAGAAATCAATCCAGATGTTATATATATACATAATCAATATGATGAATATAATAATGCTACTAGAGTAGATAGCAACTATTTTTCTTATAATTTAAAAAAATATACAGATATGCTAGTATATGTTACTTATGGAATATTAGGTACTTATCCAATTTCATTTTATAAAGATTTTTACTCATTTATAGGAACAAGAGAATTTGATAAAGTTGTTGTACAATCTCATGTATTTGCAGATATTGCAGAATATAGTGGGGTAGCTAGAGAAAAATTATTGCCTCTTGGATCACCTAAATTTGATGCTTTAGTTAGTAGTCTAAAATCAAATGCTACAAATGAGTTTTACAAAAATAAATTTAAGGGGAAAAAAGTATTTTTATGGACTACAAACTTAATGAAAGTTATAAATGGAAGAGATAAAGTACTAGATGAAATTGAAGAAGTATTTAATAAAATTAGGAAAAATTTAAACTATGGATTAATATATAGACCTCACCCTTTAGAGCTTTCATATGTCAAATCAAAGGCCCCAGAATGCTATAAAAGGTATAAAGAATTATTAAGCTCAGCAAAAAATACAGAAAATATAATTATTGACAATTCACCTAGTTATTACGAAGCTTTTCAAATATCTGATGCGCTAATAACAGATAGATCTTCTGTATTAATTGAATATATGGCTACAGGAAAACCTGTCTTAATATATGATATAGGATTAAACAGAGAGTTTTATCATGAAAGTGTATTTGATATATTTTCTAATTATATAGTTGGTGAAGAAGAAATGACTGTAGATAAATTTATAGATTTAGCAGTTAATGAAAAAGATTACAAAAAAGATCTTAGAATTAATGCACTAAATACTGTTCTTTCTAATATTGATGGTAGTTGTGGAGAAAAAGTTCACAAACATATAAAGCAGTATATTGAAAATAACTATTTTTAAAATTTTACAATGATATTAAATACAAAAAGTCATGAACAACTTATTACATTAAGTAATTATTTTAAAAGACTTTTTGTATTTTATTATAAAAATATCAAGTTTGTTTAATGTAGATATATAATTCTAATTATAAAAGTATTTATAATAATTAATAACTTTTTACATATCATGATAAATTCATAAAACAAACCTAAATTAAGATCAGTTAAATCAACGCAAAAATCTTTAACTATTTTTTAAGTGATAAGTTTTAATAATATTATATAAATACAATATTAATTATTATTTAACGAAATAATAAATTTAGATATTGCAAATATTATAAAATTTATTAAAGTGAAAATTAAATTTATCATATATCTTATTACTATAATAAGTTTTAATTGATTAATAAAGTAGATAAGTATTATAAGTGATTTTATAAATTTAATTGAGTATTTAACCAATATTTATATCAAAAATACCTTTAGGAACTAATATAGGTATAAGTGTATCTGATTTTATAATTTCACTATTTTATTCAAATCAATTAACTATTTTGAATTTAAAAATAAATTCACAATCAAAATTTAAAAAAATAGGAATATTATTTAAATTTACAATACTTATAAATTTATCTGAATAAGAATACTTAAGTTAAAAATTTTTAGTATTAGAGAAGTTGTCGTCTAATATATAATTTATATTATTATGTTGTTGTAGCAAAAAAATGTAAAGTTTTAATTTTAATAGCCGTATAATATAAAATATAAGATAAAATAAAATAAAATTATACTTTGTAATTAAAAAATAAATTTAAATATATTTCTAAAATTAGTTTGAAAAAAAATAGTAAGAAAAAATGAATAAAAACTTGATTAAATCTAAATTATACTATAATATTTAGTGTATAGAAAAAAATGTCGAAAAGTGTAGAAAGAGGACGAAAAACAAAATAGGCAAAGCTAGAGAAATCTAGTGACGCAAAACTATAGGAGCTAAAGTGGGAACTATGCTAGCCAGTTGCCAAAAACTATGTGTTTTTGTTTTCGATATATAAAGTTGATGATTTTTGGATAATTATGAATAATATATAAATTATTTTGATTACTCGTGTCCAAAATTATGTATCTCTATTTATCGGCGCTGATATTATATAACTCTCTTTCAGAGTTATTTTTTTTTAAAAAAATAATATTACAAAAAGTGTAACAACTTGATTATATTACTAAAGTTCATTACGTATATTACATTTTTGTATTACAGGAAAAAATATGTAATAACATAAATGATATGGAAAAAAGTGAAAAGTCTATAATCGAAATGTAAGAAAATGAATAATAATGAAATTTATTTAATTTTTATATCTAAGATAATCAAATCCTAGCAATGATACTATGCTATGTAGTATACAAAATTACTCTTTATAGAGTAGTTTTTTGATTTATAAAGTTAATGAAGGAGAGTAATATGGAAATCTACAATTTAATGAAAATGGGACTAGATGCTACACATTTAAGGAGCAATGCCATTGCAGAAAATATTGCTAACATAAATACTCCAGGGTATAAAAGAAGGTATGTTAGTTTCGAAGATACTTTAAAGAATAAATTAGAAATTCCTAGTATAAAGTTAAAGGTTGATAAGAAATCTGTGGTCAGAGAAGATGGGAACAACGTTGATATTGAACATGAGAAGGTTAATCAAGCAGCTACGACATTAGAATATAATGCGTTAGTAAGTCTTACAAATATAAAAATTGCTATGACAAAAAGTATAATATCTGGGAGGTAAATAAATGAGTGTTTTTAGTGGTATGAGAATTAGTGCAAGTGGTTTGGCAGCAGAACGTATGAAAATGGATGTAATATCTTCTAATGTTGCTAATATGCAGACTACAAGAACTAAAAATGGAGGAGCATATAGAAGAAAGATAGCTACATTTGAAGAAAATTATGATGAAAAATTAGGAATGTTAGGTGTTAAAACTAAAAAAATTGAAGAAGATAAATCTCCTCTCAGAAAAATATATGAACCAAATCATCCTGATGCAGACAAAGATGGATATGTAGAATATCCTAATGTAGATTTATTAGCAGAAATGTCAGATCTTATAAGTGCATCAAGAGCTTATGAATCTAATGTAGATACTTTAAATGCTCAAAAAAATATGATATCTAAAGCTTTAGAGATAGGCAGATAGAAAGTGGGTGGTTAAATGACAGGAATAAGTAATATAAATGTTAATTCTGATATATTCTCTAATGCTATTAAAAATAATACTACATATAAAGTAAAAGGAAATGAAAAGTCAGACAAGAAATTTGAAGATGTTATAAAGAATGCTATAGGTAAGGTAAATGATAGTATTATAAATTCAAATGAAAAGATAGAAGCTCTTATAAAAGGTGAAGATGTTTCTATGCATGATGTTATGCTATCAGCACAAGAATCTCAAATGTCAGTGCAACTTATGATTGAGATTAGGAATAAGTTATATGATGCTTACCAAGAAATTAATAAAGTACAATTGTAATTCCTTAATAAGGAGCAGATAGATGAATTTTAAAGAGGTAATAGAAAAGATAAAAAAATTTATAAAAACAAGAAAAGAAAACTTTAAGGAAATGAGAAAAGAAAAGAAAATAGCCATTATAGTTGGAATTATTGCAATTATACTAGCTATAATATTTGGAATCAAATATAAAAATGATAATAAATATGATGTTCTTTTCTCAGGTTTAGATTCAAATGATGCATCTGTTATAACTAAAGAACTAGAAAAAGAAAAAGTTGAGACAAAAATTGAAGGCGATAGTATATATGTGCCTAAAGATCAGGTAGATAAGTTAAGACTTGAACTATCTGGAAAAATTTCAAATGGTTCTAAAGGTTTTGAACTTATGGATGAAGGATCATCGTTAGGTCTTACAGATGAAGAATTTGAGGTAAAAAAACAAAGAATGATTCAAGGTGAACTAGAAAAAACTATAAAAACTTTTCCGCAAGTACAAGATGCAAGAGTTCATATAACAGAAGGTGAAGAATCTGTATTTGCTAAAGAGAGCATACCTGGAAAAGCAGCCGTTTATGTAGATTTAAATGTAGGAGAACAATTAAGCCAAGAACAAGTTAAATCTATAATATCTTTAGTGTCCGCAAGTACACCAAACATACCAAAACAAAATGTTGAGGTAATCAATCAAAATATGGTCTTATTATCAGAAGGAATATTTGATGAAAATGGAAAAGCAAATTCTAACGATAATTCCAATGGAATTGATATTGCTACTAAGGCAGAAAGAGATTTAGATAAAGGATTAGAAAGAGATATAGTTAGATTACTTGAACCTATATTTGGAGTGGGAAAAGTAAGAGCAACTGTTAATGCTGATTTGAATTTTGATACAAATGAAAAAACTCAAACGATAATAGATCCTAACAAGGTTATAGTGAGCGAATCAAAAAGCGAAAATAAATCTAAAGAGCCAGTAAACACAGGTGGTACTGTTGATAACAATATGAATAATAAAGGCAATGTAAATGATGGAACTACTGAAAGTAAAAGCGAAGATATAAAATATGAAGTAGGAAAGACAGAAATTAAAACCGTTAAGGCTCAAGGTGAATTAAATAGAATAACTGCTTCGGTTGCTATAGATGGCAAATTAGATGCAGGAGCTATTAAAGATGTTAAAGATATGGTAGCTAATACCATTGGAGTAGAAAAAGATAGAGGCGATGATGTAGTAGTTGTTGCTATGGACTTTGATGTAAATGCTAAAAATAATTTAAAAAATGCATTAGGTGATGAAGATGGAGTAGCTAAGTTATTAAAAACAACAGGATATATAGTAGCCGGATTATTACTAATAATAGTAATAGCACTTATAGCTATATTTATTATTAAGAAAAAGAACAAATCTAGAGAAATTGATGAAATAGATGAATCTAATGAAATAGATATGATAAATCAAAAGCTAGAAGAAATGGAAAAACATAGGCTACACAATTTAGAAGATGATGAAGAAAATATGACTTTAGAGGAAGAAGTTAAGATATACGCTTCAGAAAATATAGAAGAAGTTACAGAATTAATAAATAATTGGTTAAATGAGTAAAGGGTGGTAGTTTGTTTTGGAAAATGAAGTTACTAAATCAGTAGAGAGTACTAAATCAGGAAATGCATTTGATTTAGGTGATATACCTAAAGTTAGAAGAGTTACTGGTGCTAGAAAGGCGGCAGTACTCTTAATGACATTAGGAACTGACGTTTCAGCGGATATAGTTAAAAATCTATCTGATAAGAAAATACAAAGAATCGGTGTAGAAATAGCTAATATACATACTGTCAACGCAAGAGAAAGAAGAGAAATTCTTCAAGAATTTATAGAACTAAATAAAGGAAAAGAATTTGTGTTAAAAGGTGGTATAGACTATGCAAAATCACTGCTTAATGGAGCTTTAGGAAACCAAAGAGCTAATAAATTAATAGAAGGAATTAGATATGATGCTTATACAAAGCTATTTATGGCAGCAAGAAAAGCTGAACCAGAGCAGATATTAGCATGTATACAAGGTGAAAGTACACAAACTATAGCTATAATCTTATCTCACATACAATCAGACAAAGCTGCTTTGATATTAAGTGAGTTGCCACCTAAGATTAAAAATGAAGTTTCACTAAAAATAGGATCAACATCATCAGTATCACCAAGTGTAATAAAGGCCATTGATGAAGCTGTAGAAATGAAACTATCAAAACTTGGACAAAGAGAAATGGAAAGTTCTGGTGGTATAGATAGCTTGGTTGAAATACTTGGTAATGTGGATAGAAAGACAGAAAAAAGTATTATAAGTTACATAGAAGAAAGAAACAACGAATTAGCTGAGGATATAAAGGCTAATATGTTTATATTTGATGACATAGTAAGACTTGAAAATTCTACTATTCAGAGAATTCTTAAAGAGGTTAATGTTAAAGATATTGCATTTGCTCTTAAAGGGGCATCTAAGGAAGTATCAAATGTCATATTTAGAAATCAATCTCAAAGGGCATCACAAGCTCTTAAAGAAGAAATTGATTTATTAGGAAAAATAAAAATATCTCAAGTAGAGGAAGCACAACAAAATATAGTTAATGTTATAAGACGACTTGAAGATATGGGTGAAATAACTTTAACAAGAGGATCAGATGATGAGTTTATCATGTAGTAACATAATAAAAGCTAAAAATGTTAACTTAAAAGGCGTAAAAACAATAAATAACCTCTCTCAAATTGAAAGTGAAGAAGAAAGAAAGCTTAGAGAAGACTTAGAGAAAAAATTAAGAGAAAAAAAAGAAGAAATAAATATTAAGTTACAAGAAGCTCAAAAAGAATATGATGACATTATAGATAAAGCTAAAGCTGAGGCAAGTCAGATAATTGAAGAAAGTAAGCTAGAAAGAGAAAATATAGAAAAAAATGCTTATGAAGAAGGATACAATCAAGGGCTTAAAAACGGATATGAAGATGGATACAAAGAATCATATGAAGAAAATATAGAAAAGGCAAAAAAAGAGTCTGAGGAAATTGTAAATAATGCAAGTAAATTGTTAATACAGGCTAAGGATAAAGTATCTGAGTATATGAATTTAAATAAAGAAGAAATACTAAAAATTAGTATAAGTATAGCTCAACAAGTTTTAAAAGATGAATTTAAATCAGAATCATCTATGAATACTTTATTAACTAAGATAATTGAAGAGCATGATCTTAAAGAAAATATAGTAATAAAAATAAATCCTTTATACAAAGATAGTTTAAATAATGAAATATTAAGTTTAAAAGAATGTAATAAACTTAAAGGTGACGTATTCGTTTTAGAAGATGAATCTATAGATATTGGAAATGCTATTATAGAAAACGTAAAAGGAAGAATAATAGTGGGTGTAGATGCTGTAATAGATAAGGTTAAAGAGGAGCTATTATGATAGACATAGATTTTGAAAGAATACTTAGTAGGATAAAGGATATCCCTACTGTTATATCTGAAGGAAAAGTAAAAAAAGTTATAGGTCTTACAATAGAAGTCGAAGGTATAAAAGGATTTGTAGGTGAGTTATGTTCGGTATATAATAATTTGAATATTCCTATTAATTGTGAAGTTGTAGGCTTTAGAGATGGAGATGTAATACTTATGCCCCTTGGAGAGTTAACAGGAATTGGACCTGGTTGCAAAGTAATTGCACAAGGAGTACCACTTAGTGTTAAATGTAGTGATGAACTCTTAGGAAAAGTACTTGATGGCATAGGTAATCCAATTGATGAAAATATGATTTTGCAAGGTGAAAGATATAGTTTATTTAATGAGCCACCAGATCCAATGAAAAGACCTCGAATAACAAATATAATGCCAACAGGAATAAGAGCAATAGATGGATTTTTAACTTGTGGAGAAGGCCAGAGAATAGGTATATTTGCAGGTAGTGGAGTTGGTAAAAGTACAACTTTAGGAATGATGGCAAGAACGGCAGAAGCTGATGTAAATGTTATAGCCCTTATTGGAGAAAGAGGAAGGGAAGTTTTAGACTTCATTGAGAGAGATTTAGGTGAAGAAGGTATGAAAAAATCCGTAGTTGTCTGTGCTACATCAGATAAATCACCTTTAGTAAGATTAAAGGGAGCGCTAACCGCTACATCTATTGCCGAGTACTTTAGAGATAAAGGTAAAAAAGTAATATTAATGATGGATTCTGTAACAAGATTTGCTATGGCTCAAAGAGAAGTTGGATTAGCAATAGGAGAACCGCCAGCACAAAAAGGATATACACCTTCCGTATTTGCTATGTTACCAAAACTTATGGAAAGGACGGGAATGTCTGAAAAAGGATCTATAACAGCTTTTTACACTGTTTTAGTTGATGGAGACGATTTTAATGAACCAATAGCAGATACTGTAAGAGGAATACTAGATGGTCATATTGTTTTATCTAGGCAATTAGCACATAAAAATCATTATCCAGCGATAGATATATTAAACAGTGTAAGTAGACTTATGAAAGAAATTGCAGATGATAATCATAATAAAGCTGCATCATTTGCTAGAGATATACTTGCTACCTATAAAGAAGCTGAAGATTTAATAAATATTGGAGCTTATGAAGAAGGTTCAAATAAAAATATAGATATGTCTATTAAGTATATAGACAGAGTAAATGATTATTTAAAACAAGGTGTTAATGATAGTACACCATTTAATGAAAGTAAAGAGTTATTAATTAATATGTTCAACTAAAGGAGACTGATGTAAGTGAGTAAGTTTAAATTCAAACTTCAAAAACTGCTAGATATAAAAGTAAAAGATGAGGAAGAAAGTAAATTAAGATATACACAAGCTCAAAATCAAAAAAGAATAATAGAAAGTAATTTAAGAAATTTAGAAAATTCTTATAAAAAATACTCAGATATAGGAATGTCTAAAGATATAATTAGTCAAAAAATTACTATTAATTATTTAGCAGCACTTACTCAGTCTATAAAATTAACTAGTGAAGATTTGAGAAAAGAAGAAATTAATGTTTCTAAAGCAAAGAAAGATTTTATAGAAAAACAAATAGATAGGAAATCTTTAGAAACCCTTAAAGAAAACGAACTTAATAGATTAAAAAAAGAAGAAGATAGATTAGAACAATTAAAAAATGACGAATTTGCATTATATGCATATATAAGAAATAGAACAAATATATCATAAAGGTGAATTAATATGAATTTAAATATGTCTATAAAAACAATGACTAACGCAAAAGAAAATACTTTAAAAAAAATAGAAGGAAGTAAAGATATAGTCAATTGTTTTTTTGGCGAAATAGAATCAAAGCTTGAAGATTTGAGTTTAAATTTCAATAAAGATGAATCTAGTAAAAAGGACATTGATTTTAATCTCTTTCAAAATATAATATTTAATCTTAAATACATATATAATTTTGTAAATGATGAATTAAAAGAATGCAAAAATGTAGAAGGGTTAAATGAAAGTATCAATAATATACAAGTTATTTTTGATTCTATGAATATAGATAAAAGTAATTTAGAAATAAATATAAATAATAAAGAAAAATTAGAAACTTTAGAAAATACTTTAAATGACATTGAACTTAAATCTAACTTATTAAGTAACAATGATAAAGAAAAATTAAATGATTTATTAGAAAAAATAAATAATGATACAGAAAATATAATAAAAAAATTTGATATAAATGAAAATAAAAGTAGCAATAATATCAAATCAAAGATAACTTCAAATAGTGATGAATTATTAAATAGTGGTTTTGAAGATAATAAAAGTTATAAAAAAAATGACTTAATAAAGGAAACTAAGTATAGAGAATTAGAAATTAATTCATTAATAAATAAAAAAAACTTAAATCAAAGTAGTGGTTTAGATAAAAATGATTTGCAAATAAGTAAGTTAGAAGACATCCTTAATAAAGGAAGTATAGGAAATCTAAATACAAACAATATTTTAAATAATGAAAATACATATAATTTAAATGATAGTTCAGTTAAAGAGATTAGAAAAACATTTATAAGTGAAGATATTATAAAAACAGTAAACTACTTAAAAAGAAGTGGTAATGAAGAAATAAAAATTAAAGTTAATCCAATAGAATTAGGAGAGATGACTATAAAACTTGTAAAGCATGGAGACGAAAATAGTTTATCTATAACAGTTAGTAAAAATAATATATTCGACTTGGTAAATAAAAATATAAATGATATAACTAAACATTTGAATGACATGAACATAAAAGTAAAAGATGTATCAATAAATATAAATTCAGAAAATCAAAATGTATTTTCAGATAATCTAAACCAAAATTTTAATAATAAAAATAGCCAGCAAGAAAGACGAAAAAATAACCAAAGACGTATAAGAGATATTATGTTAGAAGATATAAATGAAATCTCTAATATAGAAGAAGATAATCTAAATATATTAGTATAGGAGAATATAAAATGAGTGGATTAGTAAGTATGAATAAACAAGATATAATGGGAAGCAAAAAAGTATCTAAAAATCAAAAAAGTCAAAAAACAGAAAATAACACTCCTATAATAATGCCGGGAGAAGAAAATAATAAAGAATTATTTTTAAAAATGCTAGTTGCTCAAATGCAAAATCAAGATCCTTTTAATCCTCAAGATCCCACTCAATATGTAACACAATTATCTCAATTTACTATGCTAGAACAGACAATGACTCTTAATCATAATATGGAACAAATGATGGGAATGACTAGTGGATTATTAACTAATTCAGCATTAAATTCTGCGACATCTTTAATAGGTAAGGAAGTCGAAATGAATGAAACAAAATTAAATGAAAGTTCAAATAACACAAAGTCAGAAAATAAAACTATAAAAGGTATGGTAGAAGGTGTTCATATAAAAGATGGGACTGTATATATGGACATAAAAGATAAAGATACAGGAGAGGTTGCATCTATTGAATATGCAGCTTTAATAAAAATAAATGAAAAAAATTAGAAGTTAAGGGAGATTAGTTTTATGTTAAGATCAATGTACTCAGGAATAAGCGGTATGAAAGCAAACCAAACTAAGATGGATGTTGTTGGTAATAATGTTGCGAATGTTGGAACAAGTGCATTTAAAAAAGAATCTGCAAGATTTTCTGATGCTTTAAACCAAACATTTTTATATGCAAGTGCTCCAGGTGGAGTAATTGGTGGAGTAAACCCTGGACAAGTTGGTATAGGTACTAAAGTTAGTGGTATCTTTAAAAATATGATACAAGGACCTATACAACCAACAGGAAGACCAACAGATTTAGCTATGGATGGAGATGGTTTTTTTACAGTTCAAACAGGAGTTAATCAATATGCATATACAAGAGATGGATCATTTAGTTTAGATTTAAATGGTAATTTAGTAACAGCTGATGGTTATAAAGTATTAGGAGAAGATGGAAATCCTATAGAAATACCAAAGGCAGTAGATGCAAATGGAAATCCAGCACCAGATGGAGCTAAGAATGTTAAAAAAGTTTTATCTTTTAATATAGATAAGGAAGGTAAAATATCTTATTTATTAGAAGATGGTACAAAGATGCCATTAGTTGATAAAAATGGAAATATAGTTAAAGGAACGCAGCAAAAGCTTAAAATAGCAGTTTTCCAAAATCCAGAAGGATTAAAGTTATTAGGAGGAAATCTTTATTCAGAATCTGCCAACTCAGGACAACCTTTAAAAACAGCTGTTCATGGTCAAATTAACCAAGGAGCTATAGAAATGTCTAATGTGGATTTATCAGAAGAATTTACAGAAATGATAGTTACAACAAGAGCTTTCCAAGCTTCTAGTAAAGTTATAACAACTAGTGATGAATTATTACAAGAAATAATAAACCTTAAGAGATAAAAGAGGAGAAACATAAAGAAATGAAAAAGCTTGATATTTTAACACCAATAGGACTAGTACTAGCTTTTGCTCTTGTAATGTTTGGAATATCTATGGGGGGTACTGGAATCAAACCATTTATAGATATGCCCTCTTTAGCAATAACATTAGGAGGATCATTTTCTGCAGTATTAGTAACATTTTCGATTGCTGATATAAAAAAGATTCCTAAGTACTTTAAGTTATGTACAACATCAAATAATTTATACAAAATGGATTTAGTAGACCAGTTTAAAGAAATTTCTAAAAAGATAAGAAAAGATGGAGTGCTAGCTATAGAAGAGGAAGTTTCGCAGATAGAAGATGAATTTTTAAAAAAAGGATTAGAATTAGTAATAGACGGTGTGGACACTGAAAGTATAAAAGAAATATTAGAAACAGAAATAGCAGAAAAAGAAGTACTTTACTCAGGCGGGTCTAAAATGTTTAAAGTATGGGGATCTTATGCACCAGCATTTGGTATGGTTGGTACACTAATAGGTCTAATACAAATGCTTACAGACATGGGTTCTCCTGAAGTAATAGCAAGTGGTATGTCAAAAGCATTAATAACAACTTTTTACGGTGCACTATTCTCAAATGCAGTATTAAACCCTATAGGATTTAATATAGAAGGAAAAGGTGAAAAAGAAGTTGTGTTTATGGAAATGATGATTTGTGGAATTAGCAGTATACAAAATGGAGAAAGTACAAGAGTAATAGAAGAAAAATTAATAGCATTCTTAGATGACAAAGAAAGAGCAAAGTATTATAAAAGAGAAGGAAATGAAAAGGTAGCAGATTTAGATGGCGCGTAAAAAAAAGAAAGGTGATGATGTCAACACAAATGCGTGGATGGACACATATGCCGATACAATAACTTTACTTCTTACATTTTTTATATTGCTATATTCAATGTCTGCAGTAGATACTCAAAAACTTAATGAGTTAACTGCTGCATTAAAAAACTCACTTCAAGGAAGTACAAAAGTAACTGATTTAAAAAATATAGACCAACTAAAGGTAGCTATAGAAAAAGATGGAGATAAATTAGTATCAAAATACGAAAATTTATCTAAAAAATTAAATAAAATAATAGATGAAAAAGGTCTTAAAGATGACATAAAAGTTAGAGAAGAAGACAGGGGTATAGTATTACAATTAGGAGAAAATATATTATTTGACCCAGGAAAAGCAAATTTAAAAGAAGATAGAAAAAAAGTGCTAGACGGAATAGCTACTATAATAAAAAGCACTGATAATGATGTCTTAGTTGAAGGTCATACAGATGATGTTCCTATGCATAATAAAGAGTTTGCTTCTAACTGGGAGTTATCAACTGCAAGAGCTGTAGGTGTAGTTGAATATTTCGTAGATGAGCAAAAACTAGATCCTATTAGATTCTCTGCAAAAGGATATGGAGAATTCAAACCATTAGTTAAAAATGATACTCCAGAAAATAGAGCAACAAATAGGAGAGTAGATATTTTAATTGTTGAGCAAAAGGAGAAGTGATAATCATCATCATGGATAATATGTTGCAATATATAATAAATTTATTGATATTTGTACCACTAATTATAATATTAATAATAGTTTCTTTAAGATTAAGTAAAGCAAGTATGTCAACTATTACAGGTAAAAAATACACTAAAGTTTTAGAAGTTACAAATTTAAAAAAAGACATAGATGTATTTGTTTTAAAGATAGGTGATGAGGGATGTGTATTAGTATCATCACCTTCTAAAGTAGACAAAATTAAAGATTTAACTAAAGAAGAAATAAATTCAATAGAAAAAATAAAAGATGATTCTGAAATAAACTTAGGGCAGTTTGCTCCAAGATATAAGAAATATAATTTATTGAAAAATAAATTAAAATATAAAAGTCTTAAAATAAATAAATCAGATTACAATAATTTAAATCTTAGTAAATACAAGATAGATAAACTAAACTTAAAGAGGAATAAATATGGAAGATTTCGCTAGTATGATGTTAAAAAATCAGCAACATTTAGCTCCTTTAATAAAATTATTTATAGTTTTAACATTTTTAATGTTTTTGCCAACTGTAATATTTATGATGACAAGTTTTGTTAGAATAATTATTACACTCTCATTTTTAAAATCAGCATTAGGAGCACAGCAATCTATACCTAATCAGATTTTAATTGGTATAGCCATGGCACTTACCATATTTATAATGGCACCTACTATAAGTGATATAAATAAAACTGCGATAAAGCCTTACATGGAAAAAAAGGTTGAATTTAAAGAAGCTATAGAAAAAGCTGAAGTACCTGTAAGAAAATTTTTATTAAAGCAGACAAGAGAAAAAGATATAAAATTATTTTTAGAAATGTCTAATATGGATGGAAAAAAAGTTACAAGAGATGATATTCCATTATATATATTAGTCCCAGCATTTGCTATAAGTGAATTAAAAACAGCTTTTCAAATAGGATTTTTAATATATTTACCATTTTTATTAATAGATTTAGTGGTATCAAGTACACTTATGTCTATGGGGATGTTTATGCTCCCTCCGGTTATGATTTCATTACCTTTTAAATTACTACTATTTATTATGGTAGATGGATGGAATCTATTAATAAAATCTTTACTTTTAAGCTTTAAATAACGAGGAGAATATTATGAATGAAACTATGGTAATGAGTATAGTAAAAGAAGCATTATATACAAGTATGTTGGTGGGAGGTCCAATTCTTATACTATCTTTAGTTGTTGGACTGCTAGTAAGTGTATTTCAAGCAACTACTCAGATTCAAGAACAAACATTAACTTTTGTACCTAAGTTGATAGTTATAGCACTAACATTAGCTTTAGGTGGAAATTGGATGATGCAGGAACTTATAAAATTTACAACAAAAATAATGAGCATAATAGCTAATATAAAAGGATAAAAAGTTGATATTTATATTTATTAGGATAATAACCTTTTTTGCTATCATAAATGTAATATTTCCTGCAGGAACACCCAATATATTTAAAGTAGCATTTTCATTATTTATGTCTACAATAATAGCTTTTACGGTACATGTAAATGTACACATTACTACAGTTTTACAATTAATAAATTACAGTATAGTTGAAACAATAACAGGATTAGTATTGGGATTTATAACAAGTTTGTGTTTTAATAGCTTAAAAATTGTAGGTAGTTTAATAGATCAACAGTTGGGATTATCTATGATAAACATATATGATCCTAACAGTAAAAATCAATCAACACTTATAGAAAATATAATGTATTGGATAGGGATTTTAGTATTTTTTACTATGAATGGACATCATAGTTTAATAGAAGGAATTCAACATAGCTTCGAGATAATACCCGTAGGAAAATCTATACTGATTGGAAATTTCAATTACGTAATAAATGTATTTATTGAATATTTTGCAATTGGTTTTAAAATAGCAGTTCCTATTGTACTTTGCTTAATAATAACTGAGATAACAATGGGATTAATATCAAGAAGTGTTCCACAATTTAATGTAATGGTTATAGGAATGCCAATTAAACTTTTAGTAGGAATAGCAGTTTTTATTATAGGAATGCCATTTATACTAAAAGAAATTCATAACTTATTTAATCAACTACCATCCATACTAGATGGAACTTTAAAAGTAAAGCATGGAGTATTAAGCTCTATCGGACCTGTAGGTATGATTTTATCTTCTAGCGGTGATAAAACAGAAGAACCTACATCAAAAAAGAAGAAAGACGCTAGAAAAAAGGGTAATGTAGCTAAAAGTAAAGAAGTAACAACTGCAATAACCCTAATAGCCATATTAGTTATAATTGGTACAATGTCAAACTATATGATATCAGATTTTAAAAATAATATAATACATTATTTAAGTAGCGATTTTAAATTTAATATGGATTATAACATATTACACACTTTGACAGTAAATTTAATAATCTCATTTATGAAGTTATTTTTACCAATAGGATTAATAATAATTGTATTTTCCGTAATAGGAAATGTTATGCAAACAGGGTTTATGTTTAACTTTGAGAGCATTAAGCCAAAATTTTCAAAACTTAATCCTATAAATGGATTTAAAAATATGTTTTCTATGAAATCTGTAGGAATGTTGATTAAAAGTGTAGTTGTAATAGCTGTACTTTTTGAAATAGGATACAGTTTTATGAAAAAAAAATTCGAATTAATAATGAACAGTGGAGATATACATCTTCCATACCTTATATACACTATAGTAAATATAATAAAAGATTTGCTAATAAATATAGTTTTAGCAGTAGTAATAATAGCAGTAATTGATTTTGCATATCAAAAGTATAGTTATAAAAAAAGTTTAAAAATGACGAAACAAGAAGTAAAAGAGGAATTTAAGCAAGTTGAAGGAGATCCTCATATAAAAGGAAAAATAAAGCAAAGACAAAGAGAAATGGCTAGTAAGAGAATGATGCAAGCTGTTCCATCAGCTACGGTAATAGTAACAAATCCAACACACATATCTATAGCAATAAGGTATGAAAGAGGAAAAGATACAACACCTATAGTTGTTGCAAAAGGAGCAGATACAGTAGCATTTAAAATAAGAGAAATAGCTAAAGAACATGATATACCTATTTTAGAAAATAAACCTCTAGCAAGACTTATATATAAAGAGGTAGAAATAGATCAAGAAATACCAGAAGAAATGTATCAAGCAGTAGCAGAAGTATTAGTGGCTGTTTATAAAATTAAAAATAAATACAAATAGTTAAAAAGAGGTCATAGATGGAAAAACTAGATTTGAAGAGAAGATTTGACATAATAGTAGGATTTGGGATAATCGGTATTGTTTTAATGATAATAATACCACTACCTCCATTTCTATTGGATGTAATGCTAACATTAAATATAGCATTTTCATTACTAATATTATTACTTACGCTTTTTTCAACTAATATATTACAACTATCAATATTTCCTACTATATTGCTTGTTACAACCTTATTTAGACTAGCTCTAAATATATCATCTACAAGACTTATATTAGGGCAAGGTTATGCAGGAAATGTAATAGAATCATTTGGAAGTTTTGTTGTAGGTGGTAATTATGTAGTTGGAGTAATAATATTTTTAATTATAATAATTATTCAGTTTTTAGTTATAACAAATGGTTCAAGTAGAGTATCTGAAGTTTCAGCAAGATTTACTCTAGATGCTATGCCAGGTAAACAAATGAGTATAGATGCTGATTTAAACTCAGGTACAATAGATGAAAAAACAGCAAGAATTAGGAGAAGAGAATTACAACAAGAAGCAGATTTTTATGGGGCTATGGATGGAGCATCTAAATTTGTAAAGGGAGATGCCATAGCAGGTATAATAATAACAACTATAAATGTACTAGGTGGAATTATTATAGGTGTTATAATGCTTGAGATGAGTTTTTCGGAATCTGTGCAAACATATATTAGACTTACAATAGGAGATGGTTTAGTTAGTCAGATACCAGCACTACTAATATCTACATCAGCAGGTATATTAGTAACTAGATCAGATTCAGATGAAAGCTTTGGAAATTTACTAGGAAAACAATTAATATCTATACCAAAAGCTATAGGAATGACAGGAATAGTTCTTATAGTATTAGGTTTTTTACCAGGGCTTCCAAAACTATCATTTTTCTCATTAGGAATAGGAGCAGTAGGAGTTTCATTTTTATTAAATAAAGCAGAAAAAGAAAAAGAAGCAGAATCTTATGATTTAGAATATAAAGAAGAAGATGTTCAAGCTAGTTTAGAAAATGCAGAAGATGTATCTAAGTTAATAAATGTAGAACCAATAGAAGTAGAAATAGGATATGGTCTAATTCCCCTAGTAGACGAAACTAATGGCGGAGACTTACTACAAAGAATTGTATCAGTAAGAAGACAATGTGCTATTGATATGGGTATAATAGTTCAACCAATAAGAATAAGAGATAATTTACAATTAAACTCAAACCAATATAGTATAAAAATAAAAGGAATTGCAGTAGCAACATATGATTTAATGCCATCTATGCTACTTTGTATGAATCCAATGGGAATAGATTCAAGTATAGAAGGTATACAAACAAAAGAACCTACATTTGGTCTTGATGCTTTATGGATAAATAAAGATAAGGCAGAAGAAGCTGAATTATATGGGTTTACAGTTGTAGATCCTACTACAATTTTGGTAACACATCTATTAGAAGTTATAAAGTCAAAGTCTCATGAACTTTTAGGACGACAAGAGGTCAAGGAGATAATAGATGAAACAAAAGAAAGATATAGTGCTGTTGTTGAAGAACTAATTCCAGATCTAATGACATTAGGTGAAATTCAGAAGGTATTTAAAAATCTTCTTAAAGAAAAAATTGCTATAAAAGATAGGGTAACTATTTTAGAAACTTTAGCAGATAATGCAAGAAATACTAAAGATATAGAACTTTTAACCGAATATGTAAGAATGGCAATGAGTAGAAGCATATGCTCGGAATTAATAGATGAGGATAACTCTATTACAGTAGCTACATTATCTATGGAAATAGAAAATTTAATCGGAAATAATCTTCAAAGGTCAGTAAATGGAACATATCCAGCTATAGACCCAGAGACTACTAATAAAATATTTAATAGTATACAAATGATAATAGAAGAAGTTAACTTTACGAATAACAGACCAGTACTACTGGTATCACCAAAGATAAGAGCACCTTTTAGAAAATTAGTTGAGATTGTATTCCCAAATGTCTCAGTACTATCTCTTAATGAAGTTCCAAGTGATATTCAGATAAAAGCTCAAGGTGTAGTAAATATATAATATGGAGGAATGTAATAATGAAATCACATCAACAAGAAGAACTTATAGTTAGTAATATGCCTCTTGTTAAGCATATTGCATCAAAATACTATACGAGCAAAATGGGAATGGAATATGAAGATTTAGTTAGTTATGGAGTCATGGGACTTATAGATGCAACTAATAAGTTTGATGAAAGTAGAGGAGTAAAATTTTCAACTTATGCATCTATAAGAATATCATCTTATATAATTGATGAAATAAGAAAATATTCACCTATATCTAGAATGTATATGAGCAAAATAAAAGAATATAATAAGGCCGTAGAAATTTTGCAAAATAAATTTTTTAGAAAACCAACTATAGATGAAATAGCAAATCATATGGGTGTTAGTAAAAATGAAATTAATGATATAAATGTAAAAATGTTAGATTTAAACAATGTATATCTTGATAATGTAATTTTTGATGATGAAAATGAAGTTAAACTTATAGATACTTTAAAAGAAAAAGAAGAGTTATCTCCGACACACTTAGTTGAAAAAGATGAGCTACGAGAAATAATGGCAAAGGCTATAGATACCCTTAAAGAAAAAGATAGACTTGTTTTATCTTTATACTATTATGAGGAATTAACACTAAAAGAGATAGGATTAATATTAGGGGTTTCTGAGTCTAGAGTATCCCAATTAAATAGTAGAGCCATAAAGAATTTAAAGTTAGCTATGAAGAAATTAAAATATATAGACTAATTGGAGGGAGAAAAAGTGATAAGAGGACTATATACATCTGTATCTGCAATGATGACATTAGAGGCTAAACAAAGTATTGTTACAAATAATTTAGCCAATGTAAATACTGTAGGTTACAAAGAAGATACCTTAGTTGAGAAAAGTTTTGATGAAATTATGCTATCAAATAACGACAATTACATAAATGGAATGCCTCATAAGCAAAAAATAGGTGGATTAAGCTTTGGTACGAGAATAGATGAGAATGTTACAAATCATAAACAAGGAACGCATATTTCAACTGAAAACAATACTGACTTTGCTATAGATGGAGATGGATTTTTCAAGGTATTAGATCATAATAATAAAACATTTTATACAAGAAATGGATCTTTTAATATTGATAATCAAGGGTATTTAGTAACAAAATCAGGGGATTATGTACTTGGAACAAATAGAAATACAAATAATTCAGAGCCTATATATGTTGGACATGGAAAGTTAGTTATAAACCCAGATAATAGTATAAGCATAGATGGTAATAAAATGTATGATTTTAATATAGTTAAGTTTGATAATAAACATGATTTAATAAAGAGTGGAAATAATCTATACAATGGTAAAAATGAAATAAAAACCAATAATATAAAAATAAAACAAGGTTATTTAGAAGGTTCAAATGTTGATAGTATAGGTACAATGTCATCATTAATGGAAACTGTAAAACTATTTGAAGCAAATCAAAAGGTTATACAAACAATAGATTCTACTCTTAGTAAAGTAGCAAATGAAATTGGAACAGTAAGATAAGGGAGATAAAATATGTACAATATAATGAAAAATAGCGTATCTGCAATGTCTGCAAGTCAAGGGAAAATAGAGATAACTTCAAATAATATGGTAAATGCACAGACCACAGGATATAAGAAATTAGACATTGGTTTTTTAGATTTGTATAATGAGACATTAGATAGAAGCTACTATCCACATAATAATAATAATAATACTGGTACTGGAGTAAAAGTATCTCAATCTTTTAGAAACTTATCCCAAGGAGCAATAAAGGATACAGGAATAAAAAGTAATTTAGCTATAGATGGAGATGGGTTTTTTAGAGTTGTAAATCCAAATGGTACATTTAGTTATACAAGAAATGGAGAATTTAATGTAGATTCAAATGGTGATTTAGTTGACGACAAGGGAAATAAATTAGATATACAAGTGTTAAATGGAAATGATGTTGATTTATCAAAAGGAGAAGTAAGTATAAATAAATTAGGAGAAATATTTGTAGATAAAAAAGAAGTTGGGAAGATAAATTTATATAAAGTACAAGGAGATAAAGATTTGATTCCTACAGGAGATAATTTATTTAACCTAAGAGACGGGGCTAAAATTGAGTTAGTAACTAATTCAAATATACTACAAGGATATGTAGAGATGTCTAATGTAAATATGGAAACTGAAATGACAGACTTAATTATAGCTCAGAGAAGTTTCCAATTTAACAGTAAGGGGCTACAAGCTACTGATGATATGTGGAGTATGATAAATAATCTACAAAGTAGATAAATACTTATAGAAAGGAGTTAGTATTCTAAAATGTATAATTATATATTTTAGATATATATAGTTTATGGAACAAAATGTAAAAACATATGATTTTAAAAAACCACAAAGATATTCAACTGATAACATGAGATTTTTATCTGTTATATCTGAAGACTATTGCAAAAATACAAATTTATTTTTAGCATATGAGTTAAAAAGACCTAACATAACTTGTAAGGTTGAAAAAGTAGAACAAACAAATTATGAAGAATTTATCAACTCAATAAGTCCAAAATCAGTTATCGTAGAACATGCAATACAGCCACTAGTAAAGGATCTTATTTATCAAATTGATAAATCTGTAGCATTAACATACATAGATTTAATGTTAGGTGGAGATGGAATATTTGAAAATTATGACAGAGATTTAACAGAAATTGACAAGCAATTAATTTTCCATTTATGCACAAAATTGTTAACTAGGTTATATATAGTTGAAACTTGTAAATCAAGAGAAGTATTAAGAGTACATTCAAATGCAGGTGCTAGTAAAAAGTATCCAGTAAGTGAATCAGTACTTATAGCTCATATGAAAATGATGTATGGAGACAAAGAAATTGGTAAAATGCGTTTTTGCAACCCTTATAGTTGTATGGAGCCAATATTAGACCAATTAGAAACAAAGATATTATTTAGAAATAAGAATATAGAGTATGATTTTGAATTTACAAATGCAATTTATAACAATGTTTGTGGTGCAAATGTAGATATATTAGCTAGGCTAGGTGAAACAAATATAAGTGTTGAGGATTTATTAAACTTACAAGTTGGTGATATTTTATCACTAGATACAAAAGTAGCAGGAGATTTAGATTTATATGTTGCAGGGGCTAAAGCATTTAAGTGCAAACCTGGACTTATAAAAAATAAAAGAGGTGTTATAATAACAAATTCTATAAGAAAGGAAGGATAGAATATGAGTGAAAAATTTGATAGAGTATTAGATATAGAATTAAAAGTTAGTGCTATACTTGGAAGAACTAAGATGTCTTTAAAAGATATATTCGAACTATCTAAAGGGTCTTTAATAGAATTAGATACATTCGAAGATCAAGAAGTAGAAATATATGTAAATGGAAGAAAAATAGGTTATGGACAAGTTGTAGTAGTAGATAGAAATTTCGGTATAAGAATAACAAGTATACTAGGAGAAGAAGAATTAGTAAAAACTTTAAGCTAAGAACCTATATAGTAAAGGATGGTTAGCAGCACATGGCAAAAATATTAAAAAGTAAATACAGCAGTACGGGGGAAAGGTGTGTAGATGCTTGTTTAAATTATGGAATGCTAAGATATGTAAATGAAGATGGATCACCAGTTAATATAGAGATACCTTTTGATAAATATGAGGAAGCTATAAGTGATTTTCAAGATAGGATTAAAGAAGGTATAGCTCAAAAGGATATGAATCCTAAAGAAATATTAAAAAGAGGTACTATAAGTTATAATCAAGCTAAAGAATTAGCTATAGATGGAAAAATTAAAGGTTTAGATTTTTTTGAGATAGATGGAAGTATAGAATGTGAACATATACTTGGTATATCTGGAGGTATAGAGTATGCACTGTCTATTTGGAATGGAGAAAGTAAGATTGAAGCTTTAGAAAAAGCAGTAATTAGATCTATAAAAGTTTATGGTGAAGATTTTATATATGGAATAACTCTAGATGAAGACTTAGATGAAGCTGAGTACTTAAAATTTGCAAAGAGTATATCTTCAATAGAGAATTTAATTGATGTAGAACTATATAAATCTAAAAATTATAGCATAGATAACGAAATTGAAGAAAATGATTTAAATCCAAAACGTAAGATTTTAAAAAGTTTAGATTTACCACTAGGTTTCTTAGGTGGATTACTAGGATTTATGATTGTGCAGATTGCTACTAATTTTGGGAAAAATATTTCAAATGAAATAGTATATTTATTATTAAATGCTATTACAATGTCTATAGTTGCTTTTATTATGATAAAAAGTGTAAACTTTATCATGAAAAAATATGTAAAAAATAGTACATCATCCATAATGGAATTATTCGATGAAGAAATAGAAAAAGTTAGCTATGATAATTTATTAACTGAAAAAGAAGTAAAACTTATACTAAAAAATATTACAAAGGGTGAAGTTACTAAACTTCTTATGGATATGAAGGGGAGCGTAAATAAGAAAGTATCTAGTAATACTCTTGTAACTAAGGAAACTAAGTTTGTATTAGATTCAAGACGTGTAATAATATTACCTAGTGAGTATGAAATAATTCAAACTATTACTTTTCTTTTAAATGAATACAAAAGTAAGCGATCTAAAGACTACAGTATAAAAAAAATATAAAAATAAAGCATATGAGTCTATTATAAACATATTAAATAGCTTCATATGCTTTATTTTTATATATTAAATACAAAAAAATATTTAATATATAAAGTATTTGTTTTTTGTCCGTATAAATAGAATATAAAATTTATTCATATTATGAAATTATTAAAA
>JARKUZ010000088.1 GCA_029851945.1 Terrisporobacter sp.
TACATTGGTATAACAACTATAGATTTCAAGCTAAATTAAAAAATATGACACCTGTGGAATACAGGTGCCATATGATTGCTTAGAGAGTCTTTTTACTTGTGTCTACTTTTTAGGTATCAGTTCAAATATCCACAGGTTAATTTTTTCATTTTCTAAAATATATTTTTTGAGTATTCTAAGTATAACTCTTGTAATTTTTTCATATCATTGCTAAGTTCTAACTGAAGTGATGATACTATTTCATAATCTTTATTTTCAATTGCTTCTATTATTTGTGTGAATAAAGACTTATTAGTTAATGTATCTTTCATAATTTTTATTTTTAATTCTGATATAGCATTCCAATTTACTTCATCCAATGCATCCATATTTTCTTTTGTATGAAGCTTTACATAGCTTCTTAGTCTATCCATATGCTCATGTATTATTCTAAACCTTAATTCTTTCTTCCACTTGTCTATTGCTCCTGTTTTAAATGAATCAATTATACTGTCAGTAAATACATTCCCATGTTTTAAAGATGTTAATTTTTCTTTGTATTTTTCAAAATTTTGCATGTTTTCATATACTGTAGCTGGTGGTAAACCAAATCTTTCATTTCTCTCTGCCTCATTATAGTATTCAAAAACATCATTTTCATCCCTGTATATTCTATCTTTTTCTAAATAAAAACTCTCTTCTCCAAGTCCTTTAGAAATTTCTTTTTCTAATTCTTTTGTAGTTAGTTTACTTTTAGCTGTCGCCATTATTCCATCTAACATAGTTTGATAACATCCAGCTATAACTAAGTAAGTATTAGATAAAGGGTTAGGTGATCTAAGTTCAAATCTTAAAGTTTTTGGATTTTTAGAATCTCTAATTAATCCAACTAAAACAGATCTGTTTCTAGAAGGTATATTATAAGTATGACCTAGTGAAGTTACTATACATATAGGAGCTTCAAATCCAGGAACTAATCTTTCAAATCCATCATTACTACAAGTTACTATTGGGTTTAATACTTCATAATTATGAAGCATTCCCATTAATGCTCCATATCCAATTTCATTTAAATAATCTTCATTCATATCTACTGGCGCGAATAAATTTTGTAACTTTTCATTTTTTAATTTTACACTTGCACCTACATGAGTATGGCCACCACTACCAGCTACTCCGTAAATTGGTTTAGCTTTAAATGTAACTTCTAAACCACTCATTGTAAATATATCTTCAATAACTTCTTTTACTATAAGTTGATTATCAGCAGCTCTTAAAGGTGTGTCAAACTTCCAAGATACCTCCAACTGTTCCATAGCGTGATTAGTTTTTCCTTCTATGCTTATAGAACTTTGTATTCCTCCAACTTCTTTATGAGCCATTTCTGGACATATACCTAAATTTTGTAATTTTATTAAAGACTTTTCTAAACAAGTCCTAATTATTCCATGTGTTCTTTTCCAATATTGTTCTTTTAAACTTTGTGAAACTGCTAATTTTTCTAAATCAGCTTTATCTTCTGGTGTATTTACCCAAAATTCTAATTCGGTGGCAGATGTTAATATTATATCTTCTATATCATCTATACTACCTATTCCAATATTATTTATCATATGAGGATATTCTTTAAATATTTCTATTAAAGATTTTTTGAAATTCTTTTCTGCCTTTTCTAAAATGCCTCTAGAGCATACCTTTTTATTATTATGGATCAAAAATGCAGGTATTTTTAATGTTCCTACAGGAAGATTTGTTTCTTCATCTATATGCTCTAAATTATAATCTATATACCATTTAGCATTTATATCCGGCATTAAATCTACTTTGGCATTATTTAATGTAGCTATATTATATAGTTCAACACTTGATCCATCAGTTTGTATAGCCGATTTTAAAAATCCATCTACATCTTCTAAAAAAAACTCTATAGGTATTTTTTCATCTGTAGCATTTCCCCCTAAGTCTACACCAACTAAAGAAACAAATCTTATATTTCTATGGCTTAATATTAATTTTTTAAATTCATCATCGTTATAATCTTTTTTATTAACATAATATAACATATCCTTGTTACAATTCATTTTAAAACTCCCTCCAAATGTTTATTCACTCTTTATTCCGTATATTTTTTCAACAATATATTTTATAATTCGCTTTTCTATTTACCTTATTATAATAAATAGAATTATTTTTCGCAATATTTTTCATTCATTATATGAATATTTTTCATAAATAGTAAACAATATAAAAAAGATACTTACTTTTATAAAAAGTTTAACTTTTTATAAATTATAGGTTATACTTAGAAATAGATATTATAATTTAGCTTCATTTAAAATTTAAAATTATAGTATTAGAATAATTAATAGTTTAGGAGAAAATTTATGGAGTATATAGTTTTTGATTTAGAGTTTAATCAAGGATTTGATAAAAATCTGAACAAAACAGTTTCTGATGAAAAATGCCCTTTTGAAATTCTTCAAATTGGAGCTGTTAAACTTGATTCAAACCTTAATATTATTGATACATTTGATACCTTTGTTAGACCTAATATATATAAGGAAATTCATCCTTTTATAAAAAAAATGACTAATATTAATAATGAGGATGTCAAAGATGCCCCAGGATTTATAGATGCTTTTAAAATGTTTAAAAGTTTTATGGAAAATAAAGATAATACTACCTTATGTGTTTGGGGTAATGGTGATTTAAAAGAATTATATAGAAATATTAAGTACTATAATTTATCTATAGATAATTTATCAAATTCTTATATTAATGTTCAGCATCATGCTTCAGTCTATTTCAATAATCCAACAGGAAGAAGTATAGGTCTTCAAAATGCAATCACTTTATTAGAATTAAATCAAGATAAATCTTATCATAATGCATTAAATGATGCTTATTATACTTCTTTAGTTTTTAAGAAAATTTATAGTGATTCAATAGAAATTAAATGTTATGACTTTGATGCATTAAATAAATCTAAAAAATCTGATACTAAAAGGAAAATTAGCTATAATAATATATTTAATGAATTTAAAAAGATTTTGAATAGAGATTTAAACAAAGAAGAAAAGAAAATAATTCATTTAGCCTATAGAATGGGACAAAAAAGTAAATCTCAAGAAGATAAGAATAATTCTAAAAAATAAAAAAATCCTTCCTCTATAATATGGAAGGATTTTTTATTATATTATTTTATTACAAGTTCTACTGGACAGTGATCTGAACCTAATACTTCAGTATGAATTGTAGCACTTTCAAGTCTATCTTGTATTTTTTCAGATGCACAGAAATAATCAATTCTCCATCCAGCATTTTTTTCTCTAGCTTTAAATCTATAAGACCACCATGAGTATATATTTTCTTTATCAGGATAGAAGTATCTAAAAGTATCTATAAATCCTTCATCTAGTAGCTTAGTAAATTTTTCTCTTTCTTCATCTGTAAAACCAGCATTTTTTCTATTAGTTTTAGGATTTTTTAAGTCAATTTCTTTATGTGCAACATTCAAGTCTCCACAAACTATAACAGGCTTTATTGCGTCTAGTTTCTTTAAATAAATTCTAAAATCATCTTCCCACTTCATTCTATAATCTAATCTTTTTAATTCATTTTGAGAATTAGGTGTGTATACTGTTACAAGGTGGAAATCTTCAAATTCTAAAGTAATTACTCTACCTTCTTGGTCATGCTCTTCCATGTCTATTCCGTATGATACACTTAGTGGCTCCACCTTTGTAAAAATAGCAGTCCCAGAGTAACCTTTTTTCTTTGCATAATTCCAATATTGATAATACCCATCTAATTGTAGATCAATTTGATTTTCTTGAAGCTTCGTTTCTTGTAAACAAAACATATCTGCATCTACTTCATTAAAAAATTCCATAAAGTTTTTATTTACGCATGCTCTAATTCCATTAACATTCCATGATATAAGTTTCATTTTATCCTCCATCTAGTCAAATCTATATTTTAGTGCTAATTCTTCAGCATTAATAGAAGAAACATATACGCCTGTACTCAATTCAAAACCACCTAAATAAAACTTTCTAGGAACTATATGAATATGTACATTAAATATATGTTTATAATCATTTTCTTCATTTATTGGGTGTGTATGAATATATATATTAAAAGGACAATTTCCTTCTTCTTCATACATTTTAACAAAATATTTTTTTAATATTATAGATAGCTCTTCTAATTTTTCATTAGTAATATCTTCAAAATATATATTATCTTTAAAAACAATTATAGTATCTCCAGCATATTTACTAACTTCTGGTATATATACTAAATAATTGTCACTATTATGTATAACTCTTTTCTCATACTTTATTTCTTCGTTAATAATATTACTATGAATATTTATACCCATTTTTTTATAAAAGTCACTGCAAATTTTATACTCTATCTCTAATTCTGGTGGTATAAAAGGAAGAGATATTATTTGTGAGTGAGGATGCATTAAAGATGCTCCTGCTTTTCTCATATAATTTTTAAATATGCATATATACTTAGTATCACTGTCTTTTAAATTTTCATATCTATTTTTATAAGCTAAAAGCAAATTATAAAACTCTTTTTCTTTCATATTATAAAAGCTACTATTATGCTTATATGTATCTATAATAACTTCATGATTTCCATTTATCTTATTTTTAAGATTTTGATCTATTATAGGATATTTATTCTTAACAGACTTTACTATCCAATTATTATTTTCATTTATAATGAAAGTTTCCTCTGGTACTAATGTTTCATTTCCTCTACAAAAAGGGCAACACTGACTATATTCTTCAATAGTTTCATTTGTTGCATTTTTATCCATTGGTCTTTTCTTTCTATCCCTTGAAATAATCACTTTACTATCATTTAATTTATCTATACCAAGTTCTTTCATCATAAACTCCTTTATTATATATTTCTAAAATATATTTTTATATTTCTAATACAAATTTATTATATCTTAATATAACTTTATTATCTCAATTATATTTTAACAAAAATTTCATATAAATGTATTATATTTAATTATAATAAATTTAACATGAAATACTGTCATAAATTTTAAGTTATATTTTTTATAATAATGCGAGTCAGATTTCTTTATGCTAATATTAAATTAGAATTAGATTTTTCACTCATTTCACATTTATTTCAAGGAGGAATATTTAATGAAATTTTCAGAGAGACTTAGTTCTATGCAAGAATCACCAATAAGAAAATTAACGCCATTTGCTACAGCTGCTAAAGCTGAAGGCGTGAAAGTTTATCACTTAAATATAGGCCAACCAGATATAATTACCCCAAAAGGATTTTTTGACAAAGTAAAAAGTTTTGATAATAAAGTATTAGAATATGCAGGTTCTCAAGGTATACCTGAATTAATCGAAGCAATAAGAAAATATTATACTACATATAATATGGACTTTGCTGAGGAAGATATAATAGTAACTAATGGTGGTAGTGAAGCTTTATTATTCTCTTTCATGGCTGCTTGTGATCCAGGAGATAATATCTTAGTCCCAGAGCCATTCTACACTAACTACAACGGTTTTGCACAATGTTTAAATATTGAAGTAAAATCTGTAACCACTCTAGCAGAAGAAGGTTTCCATCTTCCTTCAAAAGAAGAGATACTTGCTAAAATAGATGATAAAACATCTGCAATATTAGTAGTTAACCCTGGTAATCCAACTGGATGTGTTTACACTAAAGAAGAAGTTCAGATGTTAGCTGATATAGCTAAGGAAAAAGACTTATGGTTAATAGCTGATGAGGTTTACAGAGAGTTTGTTTACGAAGGATTAGAATATACTAGCTTCGGAAATATAAAAGAAGTTGAAGATAGGGTAGTTATAATAGACAGTGTTTCTAAAAGATATAGCGCTTGTGGAGCTAGAATAGGATCTATTGCTTGCAAAAATAAGAAATTCATGGCTGAGGTTATGAAAGTATGCCAAGGAAGACTTTGTGTTGCTACATTAGAACAAGTAGGTGCTGCTGCTTTATATGAGACGCCAACTTCTTACTTTAAAGAAGTCAATGATGAATATAGAAGAAGAAGAGATACTTTATATGATGAATTAATGAAGGCAGAAGGTGTAATTTGCGAAAAACCTATGGGTGCATTTTATATAGTTGCTAAGTTACCTGTTGAAAATGCTGAAGATTTCGTTGCATGGACCTTAAAAGAATTCCGTAGAAATGGAGAAACTGTAATGTGTACTCCAGCAGAAGGATTTTATTCTACTCCAGGCCTTGGTAAAAATGAAGTAAGACTTGCTTATGTATTAAAAGAAGAAGATTTAAAAAGAGCTGGTCAATTATTAAGAGAAGCTTTAGAAGAATATAATGCATTAGCTCATGCTTAATAAATAATCTTATCGCTATAAATTTATTTTAATTAAATAAAGAAATCTATCTTATTTATGTAGGATAGATTTCTTTATTATTACCTTAATTCTTCTTTGCTTAATATGTATTGAAGTGTCTCCAATGCTTGCTGATATTTTAATCTATCAGATTCATCTAACTTGAATAGTTTTTTCTCTAATTCTTCACTTAATTTGTTAGTAAAATCTACAGCTAATTTGTCCCCTTCTTCTGTTATCATTATAATATACTTTCTTCTATCAGCTAAATCTTTTTCCCTATAAACGTATCCCTTTTTAGTTAAATCGTCTATCATACTTGTTAAGCTACCTTTTTCAATGTTTAATTTAGCGCATAATTCTGTCATACTTATACTACCGTGATTTTTTATGAATACTAAAGCTCTTAATTGAGTCTTATTAACATTATATAATGCCGAATATTTTTTTAGGTATTCTAAATATAAGCTAGAATAAATTTTAGGAAAAGTTTTTGATAAAAAACCTATTGTATTTGTTACTATACAATTCATTTAATCACCTCAGATGCTTAATTTATTGACTTTTTTCTCCATTATAGTTTACAATAAAAACATTTTAAGTACAATACTTTTAGTAAATATATACTTATCTGAAGTATTTTATTTTTATGATTAAAACCTTTAATATGTTTTCCATTTTTATTTTTCACTTCACTTAAACTAATGTCTGAGTGATCTTCTTCATATACCTAAAACTTTTTCTATTTATCAGTGGCTAATGTTGGTATTAAAAATCATCTATAATTAATACAATTTATATTATATTAGTACATAAAAACGAAGAGTTCAATTTAACTCTTCGCCTAATTTATAATATTATACTCTTAAATCTACTTCTAAACCTATACAATCTTTATATTCATCTATAGCTGGCTCTAAATATTCTTCTACAAATTCTACAACTTGTTCTGGAGCTCTACCAACAAAGTTAATTGGGTCTAATATAGATAATATTTCTTCTTTGCTTATCATATTAAATGCTTCATGTTCTATTATAAGGTCTATTAAATTGTTATTTAAACCTTCATGTTTAACTCTATATGCTGCTTTCATAGATAATTCTCTTATTACCTCATGTAATTCTTGTCTATCTCCACCTCTTTTTACGGCTTCCATAAGTATATTTTCCGTAGCCATGAATGGTAATTCTTCATCTATATGCTTTCTTATCATATTTTCATATACAACTAAACCATCAGTTACATTTATACCTATTTCTAATATAGCATCAGCTGCCATAAATGCTTGTGGTACGGCTAATCTCTTGTTAGCTGAATCATCTAAACTTCTCTCTAGCCATTGTGTAGCTTCAACTAAAGCTGGAGATATTGATTCAGAAATTATAAATTTTGATAAAGATGCTATTCTTTCACTTCTCATAGGATTTCTTTTATATGCCATAGCAGACGAACCTATTTGTTTTTTCTCAAATGGTTCTTCTAATTCTTTTAAGCTTTGTAATAACCTTATATCATTTGTCATCTTATGCATACTTTGTGCTATTCCTGCAAGAACATTTAATACTTGAGAATCTAATTTTCTTGTATAAGTTTGTCCACTTACTTTATATGACTCTTTGTATCCCATCTTTTCACATACTATTTTGTCTAATTCTTTGATTTTGTCAGTGTTTCCTTCAAATAAGCTAACAAAACTTGCTTGTGTTCCTGTAGTTCCTTTTACGCCTCTAAGCTTCATATTATCAAGTCTATAATTTAAGTCTTCTAAGTCTATTATTAAATCTTGAGCCCAAAGAGTTGCTCTTTTCCCTACAGTAGTTAATTGAGCAGCTTGAAAATGAGTAAATCCTAATGTTGGCACATCTTTGTATTTTAAAGCGAAATCTTTTAAATTATCTATTAAGTTAACAAGTTTAACTCTTATTAATTTTAAAGCTTCATTCATTTGTATAACATCTGTATTATCTCCAACATAAGCAGAAGTTGCTCCAAGATGTATTATGCCTTTTGCTTTTGGGCATTGAAGTCCATATGCTTTAACATGGCTCATTACATCATGTCTAACTTCTTTTTCTATTTTTTTTGCTTCTTCGAAATTTATGTCATCTATATGAGCCTTTAATTCTTCTATTTGCTCATCACTTATATTTATTCCTAATTCCTTTTCTCCCTCTGCCAATGCAATCCATAATTTTCTCCAAGTTGAAAATTTGAATTGTGGAGAAAATATATAACTCATATTTTTACTACAATATCTCTCTGTTAAAGGATTTGAATATGTTGTGTATTTATTATCTATCATTTTTGCACCATCCCTAAATCTTTTTTCTACTACAAAAAATATTATATATAATTTAACGAACAATAACAATATTTTTTATTAATTTGTTCATATCATTTTTTATTTATCTTAAGATTATCTTTTCCTAACATAAAATCTATACTTTCACTATCTACAAAATTTAATACATGTTTGTATCTTATAGCATAATATTTGTCACTCCAACCAAGTTGTTTTTTTATATCTTCTTTATCTGCACCAAGCATAAGACTTATAGCTGCATAAGAATGCCTTAAATCTTTTGCAGAGTATTGAGATAAACCTGCCATATCAAAAGCCTTTTTTACTATCATCCTTACATTTCTATCAGTAATCGACGGACCTTTTTGTGAAGTAAAAATATACTCATCTGTAGGCATTATTATTTCACTAAGTCCTGAAAAATACCTGTAACTTTCAATTAATCTAAAACAATAAGGATGTAATTTAACTACTCTTTCTTTTTTACCTTTACCTAACCTCACATAGAAATTATTTTCTTCATCTACTATAAGGTCTTTCCACTTAACTTTAACTAATTCATTTAGTAAACATCCAGTAGTTACTAAAAATACCATTATAAGACGATCTCTAGCACTTAATTTTCCTAGTGAATCTATTAATTGATTTATTTCTTGTATACTTAAAACATCACTCTTGCCTTTTTCCCTTGTAACAATTGGCTTTTCAACAAATGTAAATGGGTTAATTTCAATATATTTGTCTCTTTTCATAAATGCATAAAAACTATGTAAATAGCTAAATATTTTTTCACAAGTAGATTTAGCATATTCTTCTTGTATATGTTCTACAAAATCTCTACACTCATTCTTAGTAACTTCTAGCAAATTTTCTATTTTTATAAAATCTTTAAAAAATATGATTTTACCTAAGTAATCTTTTTTTGTAGAAGGTGTCATTTTTATAGAGAATATTTGAAATATTTCATATTCTTCTTTTGTTAATATACTTTCTTGATCCATACTTCTCCTTTCATTTTTATTCCTATAAAATTTCTGTATTTAAAATTTCATTACCTACCATATTTCACTTTATAAATTAATTAAGAAGCACATATGTGCTTCTTAATTATTCTTTTGTAGAATCAACTATTATTTTTATTAATTCACTTGAATTTTCATTAAATGTGGTTATTATAGTCAAATATTCACTAGCTCTATTTATAGCCATATATATTTTATTTAAATCTCCAACAAAATCATTTATTTGGTAATCTTGATACTCTCCACTTATAGTTTGATTATATAACATCTCTAATTCACAAAATACAACTGCTTTATACTCTAAATTTTTTATAAAATATAAATTAGATATTGTTATTCCACCATCTTTTGAGTACTTAGTTAAATTATCATCACCTTGAATAAAAGGAATATTTACTTCACTTAAAGCTTTTTTCAATAAATATTGGAAATATATAGTTTTACCATTTTTAAGTCTTTTTTTATTATATGGATATACTATAGCTATATCGCTATGATTTAGTCCCTTATTATTTATTAAGTATTCAATTTCCCATAATATAGCTTTTATTTGATCTTCTAGATCTTCTACTTTTATTATTTGGGCATTTATTCCTTCATCAATAATATTATTTACTTCTTTATATATATCTCTATTAATATTCTCTCTTAATTTTCTTATATATTTATTTGCATTTTTACAAAATTGATTTGAAAAATTTACAATACGCTTTCCTTCTCTTAAATTAGTATACAGTATAACTTTTTCATTAAAATCTATATAACTAAATGGTTCTTTAAATATATTTACGTTGTTATAAATATTTAGCGATTCACAGTAAAACATATTAAATATATACTTCTTTTCATATAGAAATTCTTGTATAAATTCTATATCTTTTTGTTCAAAACTTTCACTTTCATCTATAAATATACCTTTAAAAATTCTTTTATTTTTAATAACATTTTTCGCTTGCTTTATTAAATTATTAAAAGTTCTTTCATAGTCCTGTTTTAGCATTGCATAGTCTAGTATTAAATTATATTTTTTAACTAATTTAAACACAAAAGAAGATATAGTATGAACTTCTAAGTTATTATTTTCTTTATATATTAACTTTATGGTTTCTCTCAATTGATTACATAGTTGCTTAGTATGTGTAAATATAATAAAGTTATGATGAGGATAAATACGTGCCAATTTGATTGCCCTAGAGACCATTAGAGAAGTTTTTCCACTGCCTGTAGGTCCTTCTATTAGAGCATTTCCGTAGTTAATTGAAATAACCTTTTCTAATTGTTCATATGTTAACATCGAAGCACTATAATTATAATCATCTTGAGAAAAAGTAATTTTTTTAAATTCTTTGTTTAGATGATATTGTCCATTAAGCTGATAATATTCAGGACATATATCTAAAATATATAGATTTAATTCAATGTGGTTATTTACTTCTCTAAGATAATCATCCAAATTATCATGATTTTCTATGATTTTTTCTAGTTTATTTTTATCAATAATATTATTTTTCACAAAATCTTTGAATCCATAGTCATCTTCAATCTCTACATATGGCATAATAAATACATAGTTAAAGTTGATATTACTATGAAATTGAGCCATCTTAAGTTTAAGTAATTCATATTCTTCATTCATTACTTCAATTAATTCTTCATCTAGGATTGAAAATATTTCTTCACTTGTATCCATAAATTTGATAAAAAGTATTTTGTTATCTTTTATATATAATAGATCTGTATTTATTCCTCTAAATGGTGTTACTTTGGGTATTACATTAGTATTGTCAGATATTTTTTCATAAAAAATCTTCTCTACTTCTTTTACTTTTAATGCATCTAATTGTGAACTGATATTTATCTTTTGTCTCAATTTGTATTCCCCCTTTATAGTAATTATATCATCTAAACATAGATTTTACTATATTATCAAATATATACATTTTGTATAATTTTTTTACTATTACTTCTACACATAATAAATTATATATAAAAAAAGAGAGTATTTATACTCTCCTTTTAATCTATTTAGCATATTCAATTGCTCTTGTTTCTCTTATTATACTAACTTTTATTTGACCTGGATATTCAAGCTCGTCCTCAATTTGCTTAGTCATTTTTCTAGCTAATAAATGAAGTTCTTCATCATTTACACTATCAGGTTTAACCATTATCCTGATTTCTCTACCAGCTTGAATTGCATAAGATTTTTCTACACCTTCATAAGAATTAGCAATCTCTTCAAGTTTTTCTAATCTCTTAATGTAAGCTTCTAAAGTTTCTCTTCTTGCTCCTGGTCTTGCTGCAGATATTGCATCTGCTGCTGTAACTAATACAGCTTCAACTATTTGTGGTTCATAATCTCCATGATGAGTACTCATAGCATGTATAACATCTTTAGATTCTTTATATCTTCTAAGTAAATCCATACCTATATCAACATGAGTACCTTCCATTTCATGATCTACAGCTTTACCTATATCATGTAATAAACCTGCTCTTTTAGCTAACTTTATATCAGCTCCTATTTCAGCAGCCATTATTCCTGCTATATGAGCAACTTCTATTGAGTGTTTTAATACATTTTGACCATAACTAGTTCTATAGTTTAATCTTCCTAATAATTTAACTAATTCAGGATGTAATCCGTGTACACCAGTTTCGAAAGTTGCTTGTTCACCAAATTCTTTTATGATGTTTTCAACTTCTTTTCTTGATTTTTCAACCATTTCTTCTATTCTCGCTGGATGTATTCTTCCATCTGATATTAATTTTTCTAAAGCTATTCTTGCTACTTCTCTTCTAATAGGATCAAAACCTGATAAAATAACAGCTTCTGGAGTGTCATCAATTATAAGATCTATTCCTGTTAAGGTTTCTAACGTTCTTATATTTCTTCCCTCTCTACCTATTATTCTCCCCTTCATTTCATCATTAGGTAAATTAACTACTGTAACAGTAGTCTCTGCAACATGATCTGCTGCACATTTTTGGATAGCATAGCCTATTATTTCTCTTGATCTTTTATCAGCTTCTTCTTTTGCTTGAGATTCAATATCTTTAATCATTATTGACATTTCATGTCTTACTTCTCTTTCTGCATTTGTAAGTATTATTTCTTTTGCTTTCTCAGAAGTAACCCCTGATATATCCTCAAGTTTTTCAAGCTGTTTTGTTTTAATTTCTTCTACTTCTTCTTCTTTTCTTTGTACTATTTTTAATTTTTCATTTAAACTTGATTCTTTATTCTCTAAGCTTTGTTGTTTTCTTTCAATAGCTTCTTCTTTTTGAAGAACCCTTCTTTCGTACTTTTGTACTTCATTACGTCTTTCTCTTTGCTCTTTTTCAGCATCAGTTCTCCATTTGTGTATCTCTTCTTTTGCTTCTAATAACTTTTCTTTTTTAATTGTTTCTGAGTCTTTATTTGCTTTATCTATTATATCATTGGCTAAAGCTTTTGCTTCACCAATTTTAGTTTCAGATATATTTTTTCTAACAAAATATCCAACTATAATACCAATAGCTAAACCAATTATTATGGCTATAATTTCTATGACATCCACCTCCTTTGTTATAATCCCAAAATATCAATATTATTCTTTAACTTAATTTAAAATTATGACTATTATGACAATTAGTCTTAATTTTTAAAATATAATAAAGTTTCTTTATCTGTAATCTTGGAATACTTTAAATAAAATCATCTTAATTTAAAATATCTTATCCTCATTTAATTTTATAATTTTTTCTATTTCATGTCAAGTTTATAGGAGGGGTGTATGCATTTTTATTGTTCAATTTTTCTATTTTTTATTCAATTTCATCATTTTCTTCTGAAACAACTACCTTATCAAGGTTATAGTGCTCTCTAACTTTTGCATTTATTTCATCTGTTAAGTCCATATTATCAGCTAAGAATTTCTTAACATTTTCTCTACCTTGTCCAAGTTTTATATCGTTGTAGGCATACCATGAACCAGATTTTTTAACTATATCTACATCGGCTGCTATATCTAATAAATCACCTATTTTAGATATACCTTCTCCATACATTATATCAAATTCTGCTTGTTTAAATGGAGGCGCAACTTTATTTTTAACAACTTTAACTCTAGTTCTGTTACCTAGAACTTTATCCCCTTGCTTTATGCTGTCAATTCTTCTTACATCAAGTCTTACTGATGAGTAGAACTTAAGAGCACGTCCACCTGTTGTAGTTTCAGGATTCCCAAACATTATACCAACTTTCTCTCTTAATTGGTTTATAAATATGGCAACACAATTAGATTTCTTAATTGAACCTGTTAATTTTCTTAAAGCTTGAGACATAAGTCTTGCTTGTAGACCAACATGAGAATCTCCCATTTCTCCTTCTATCTCAGCTTTTGGTACTAATGCTGCAACAGAGTCAACTACTATTATATCTATAGCACCAGATCTTATTAAAGCTTCTGTTATTTCTAAAGCTTGTTCCCCTGTATCTGGTTGAGATATTATTAAGTTATCTATATCAACACCTAAAGCCTTCGCATAAACTGGATCTAGAGCATGCTCTGCATCTATGAATGCTGCTATTCCACCATTTTTTTGAGCCTCAGCTACTGTGTGTAAAGCAACTGTTGTCTTACCTGAAGATTCTGGTCCGTATATTTCAACTATTCTACCTTTTGGAAGTCCCCCTATTCCAACAGCAATGTCAAGTCCTATAGAACCTGTAGATATTACATCTATTGCCATTGATGTCGCTTCCCCAAGTCTCATAACCGATCCTTTACCAAAATCTTTTTCTATCTTTCCTAAAGCCTGATTAAGAGCTTGTAACTTTTCTTTTTCTATACTCATGTTATTTCATCCTTTCTCTAAAAACAAACACCTGTTCTATTTACTATATTATTATATCCTATAAAACTTTTATCGTCAATTGAAAATACCCTTATTTATAAAAACCCATAAAATTATTAAAAATAAAGACTTATACTTATATTTATAAACTTTTATTAATTCTTTTATACGATTTTCTTTATTTTTGTATTAATAAATTTATAAGTAATAAAAATCCCCCCTAGAATTAAATTCAAGGGGGGATTTTTTAATTATTTACTATTCATAAATAAGTCTCTGTTTTTATATAAATAGTCTATTCCTGAATATAAAGTAAAGAGTGTTGCTATTAAAATAAATATACTTCCTATATTTATTAATAATATATTATTAAAGTTTTCACCAATTAATAAGATTATTATAGCCAACATTTGACTTATTGTTTTTATTTTACCACCACCACTGGCAGCTATAACTTTTCCATCAGCCGCAGCAATAGCTCTCAAAATACTAACAGTAAGCTCTCTAGATACTATTATTATAACCATCCACCCAGCAACTAAATTAGATTCTATCATGCATATAAGTGCTGATATTACTAATAATTTATCTGCTAGAGGATCCATAAATTTTCCGAAGTCTGTTACTAGATTATTTTTTCTAGCAATATGACCATCTAGTGCATCTGTTATTGATGCTATCACAAATATTAAACAAGCTATTAAGTAATGATTTTGTATGTTAGACATCATTACTAATATAAATACCGGTATTAACAAAATTCTAAGTAGTGTTAATTTATTTGGTAAATTCATCTTGTATATCCCCCATTAAATCATACTCTAGGGCTTTATCAATTTTTACGTTTACAAAATCTCCTGGTTCTAGCCCTGTATGTGATTTTACATATACTATACTATCAATTTCTTCTGCATCATATTGAGTTCTTCCAATATAAACATTATCTTCAATTTGTTCTTCTATTAATACTTCATAGATATTTCCTACTTTATTTTGGTTTATATCTTCAGAAATACCTTGTTGTACCATCATTAGAATATCTCTCCTTTCTGCCTTAACCTCTTCTTCAATATGATTAGGTAATTTATCAGCAGCAGTACCTTCTTCTCTTGAATAAGTAAATGCTCCAAGTTTATCAAACTTAACTTCTTTAACAAATTCCACAAGTTGTTCGAAATCATTTTCGTCTTCTCCCGGGAATCCAGTTATTATAGTAGTTCTAAGTGTAGCATCTGGTATATTTTTTCTAATCATTTCTATTTTAGATAAAATATCTTCTTTAGTCGTTTTTCTGTTCATTAATTTTAATATTTTATTACTTGCATGTTGTATTGGCATATCAAAGTAATTACAAATATTATCATGCCTTTTTATAACATCTACTAACTCCTCAGTTATTGACTCTGGGTATGAGTACATTATTCTTATCCATTTTAGTCCTTCAATTCCTGCTAATTGTTCTAATAATTCTGGTAAAACAGGCTTTCCATATATATCAGAACCATACATTGTACTATCTTGAGCTATAACTACAAGTTCCTTAACACCACTTTGTGCTAAGTTTTTAGCTTCAGATATTATATCTTCCATCTTTCTACTTCTTTGTTTACCTCTTAACTTAGGTATTATACAATAAGTACAATGTTTATCGCATCCTTCACTTATTTTTAAGTATGCCATATAACTTGGTGTAGAAACATATCTTGGAAGATCTTCATTGTATACAAACTCTATATCATTTAAACTTACAATTTGCTTTTCTTTTTGTAATCCTTCTAATATTTCATCTATATTTTGGTAACTTCCTGTACCTACTATAGCATCAATCTCAGGAATTTCTTCTTTTAATTCATCTGAATATCTTTGAGCTAAACAACCAGTAACAATAAGTAATTTTAAATTACCAGTTTCCTTAAGATTTGCAAACTCAATTATTGTATCTATAGATTCTTGTTTTGCTGATTCTATAAATCCACATGTATTTACTAAAATTACATCTGCTTCCTCAAAATCCCCTGTTAATTTGTATCCCTTTTTATTTAATATACCCATCATTATTTCTGCATCAACCAGGTTTTTAGAACAACCTAATGATTCAAGTGCTATTTTTAACATTGTTTAACTCCTTCCACCGCTGCCTTATGAAAACTCATCAATTCTTCTAATGTCTCATTAATCTCTTTAAAGTCTATTATTTTATCATATTTATATTGTTTTATAGAGTGCATATATAAAGGGTCATAATATGAAATTAAGTAGTTTTCTACAAGCTCCTCATATTTGCATTTTTCTAATAAATCCAAATATTCATCAACTAGTTTATTACCCAGTCTTTTTCTAAATGTATTTATACACTTTTTAAGTTCTTCAATATTTAGTTCATCTCTTTCATAAATATATTCTTTGCAAAGTCTTTTTACTCTTTGATTTATATCACATTCCACGAGAATATGGTATCCATCCCTTATTATACCGTCGTATATATCATTTGGAACCAATACAGTACCCACTCTTTTACTTTCACTTTCTATAAATAAAAAGTCTGTTTTTGAGAAATATAGTGATTCAAAAATTCTAGTTTCAAAAGTTTTTTGTGATGGTGGTTTATCATCATAAGTAATAAATCCAAAAACTGAACCAGTATTTCTTGCCATTTGCTCTAAATCAACTATATCTATATTATTTTTTTTAAGTTCTACTAATAATTCTGTCTTTCCAACTCCAGTAAGTCCATGAAGTACTATAAATTGTTTTTCATTCATTATATTACTTAGATAATCTAATACATAATTTCTATAAGATTTATATCCACCTTCAAGTTTATATAAGTCTATTCCTATAGAACTTAACATATTAGCTACACTACTACTTCTCATACCACCTCTAGCACAATATATAATTATATGCTCGTAATTCAATGATAATTCTTTTACTATCTTATACATATCTTTTAATTTAGGCGATACAAAATCAAAACCTTTATCTATAGCTTCATGTTTACCTTCTTTTTTATAAATAGTACCAATTTCATGATACTCATCATTATCAAATAAAGGTAAATTATAAGCATTTAATATATGATCATCTATATACTCTTTTTCTGTTCTAACATCTATAAAAATTGTTTTTTCAAGTTTTAATGCATCTTCTATTTTTATTGTTTTCAAGTTTTATTCACCTTCTAAATTTGTCAATTCTTCCATAGTTATTAATACTTTTCTAGGTTTGCTTCCTTCACTAGGACCAACTATTCCTCTTTCTTCCATAGCATCTATTAACCTAGCTGCTCTATTAAATCCTATTTTATACTTTCTTTGTAACATAGAAGATGATCCCTGTCCACTTTGTACTACAAATGCTATAGCATCTTCTAAAAATTCATCTACATCATTGTTTTTAATATTAGTCGCTTTTGAAATAGTTTGTATTATTTCTTCCTCATATTTAATTTCTTCTTTTACTTGGCTTTTTACAAAATTTATAACTTTATCAGAATCACCTTCTGAAATATATGCTCCTTGTAATCTAACTGGCTTAGCAGCTCCTAAAGGATAGAATAACATATCACCTTTACCAAGAAGTTTTTCAGCTCCACCCATATCTAATATTGTTCTAGAATCTGTTTGAGATGAAACTGCAAAGGCAATTCTTGAAGGAATATTTGCCTTTATTACTCCTGTAATTACATCAACAGAAGGTCTTTGTGTTGCAATAATTAAATGCATACCTGCTGCTCTTGCCATTTGTGCTAATCTGCATATATAATCTTCTACCTCATTTGCACATGCCATCATTAAGTCAGCAAGCTCATCTATTATTATTACTATTTTACAAAGTTTAGTTTCACTTTTTTCATTATAGCTTGTTATATCTTTTACTCCAAGCTCAGCAAATAGCTTATATCTCTTATTCATTTCTCCTACTGCCCAATTTAAAGCATTTGATGCTTTTTTAGGATCAGTTACTACTGGAGATAATAAGTGAGGTATTCCGTTATAGTGAGCCAATTCAACAACTTTAGGATCTATAAGTAATAATTTTACTTCTTGTGGACTAGCTTTGAATAATACACTATTTATTATTGTATTTATACAAACACTTTTCCCTGAACCTGTAGCCCCTGCAACAAGTAAATGAGGCATTTTACCAATATCAGCTACAACAGGATTTCCACTAATATCTTTTCCAAGTCCAATAGATAATGATGAAGAATTATCCTTAAATTCTTTACTTCCAAGTACATCCCTAAGACTGACAACTTGTGGTTCATCATTTGGAACTTCTATTCCTATTGCGCTCTTTCCTGGTATAGGTGCTTCTATTCTTATGCTTTTTGCTGCTAGACTAAGAGCTATATCATCAGATAAATTCACAATTCTACTTACCTTTACTCCTGGGTTTGGTTGAACCTCATACCTAGTAATTGTAGGGCCCAAAGTTACTTGACCCATTTTAGTATCTACACCAAAATTAGATAATGTTTTAATTAATAATGAGGCATTTTCTAAAGCCTTTCTTTTATCATTTTCATTACCTTTATTTCCTATTTTAGTCAGTAAATCTAAGCTAGGCTTTTGATAATTATCAAAAGTATATTGATTATTAATTTCTAATTCAGTGGTTCTATCTAATGTAATTTCAGAAGTTTTATCCATATTCACATTAGTTCTACCTACATTTGGATTTGTATTTTGAAGATCTTTAAGTACATCTAGTTCTGGCATAGTACTTGTACCTTCAAGTATTTCTAAATAATCATCATCACTTTTGTTAAATCCTACTATTTTTATAGTTTTATCTTCATCTTCTACATTTGCCTCTATGTTTGCATTAGATAAATCTTCTTTATTTTCATTTTTATGAAGAATATTTTTAAAGAATCCTTTTTTATTATTACCTATTTGAGTCGCTTCATCAACTTCCTCAGTTACTAAATTGATTGCAGATTCCTTTAAATTTGACATTTTATACTTCATATCAACATTACCATTTTTTAAGCTATTAGATTTTGCTTGTATACCTAAAATCAATTCCTTCAAAGAAATATTAAATGTATACATAATTGTAATAAATAATACGAATAGTGAAATTAACCATCCACCAGTTAATCCAAATACTGATTTAATGAAATATGTTATGGTAGATGTAACAAGTCCACAACCACTTCCGTCAATCCCCATTTGCATAACATCTCTATACATATTTGCTTTTAGGGGATTTTCTACTGGAATTCTTCTTGCATTTATTAATCCATAAAATATAAATAAAAATAATATAAATATGTAACCAGCTTTACTTCTTTTCATTCTATAAACATATTCATTTCTTTCAAAAAATCCAAGAATACCTATTATAATTATTATAACTGGAATAATTATGGCAAGAGCTCCAAATAATCCTTTAAAAGTGTCTTGTATAAATTGTCCTATAAGGCCCATTGAATTTGAATTTAAACTATATAATAAAAATATACCTATGAATATTGTAACTAAATTAGAATACTCTCCAGAGATAATCATACTCTCTTTATTTTTTTTGTATTTTTTACTATTAGAGCCTTTACTTTTTTTCTTAGCCACCAATCTCACCTCTTATTTCTTATACCTTTTCAATTCAAATTAAAAGTGTTAATGGATTACATTAACACTTAATTATTAAAACATTATATCACATTTTACTAATTTTAAACAAATCTTATTTATTCTCTTGATTCTTATCCTCTTTTATAAGTTCTCTAAGTTTAGCTAAAGCTTCTTTAAGACCTCCAACTTCATCTATTAGACCGCACTCAACAGCTTCTTTACCAATTAAAACACTTCCAACATCACTTACAAGTTCATCTTTTGCATGCATAAGTCTTTCTAATTCTGCTCTTTCTATATTAGAAGTTCTTGTTATAAATTCCACTATTCTCTCTTGCATTTTTTTGAAATATTCAAAAGTTTCATTAACACCTATGACAAGTCCATTAGTTCTTATAGGGTGAACTATCATAGTAGCTGTTGGAGCTATATAAGAATAATCTCCTGCTGTTGCAAGTGGAACACCAATTGAATGACTTCCACCAAGAACTAAAGTTACTACTTTTTTTGAAATACTATTTATTAACTCTGCCATAGCAAGACCAGCTTCCACATCTCCTCCTACGGTATTTAAAATAACAAGTATTCCTTTTATTTCACTACTTTCTTCAACGGAATACAATAAAGGTATTATGTGTTCATATTTTGTTGATTTTTTCTGAGGATTGCCAACAAAATGCCCTTCGATTTCCCCTATTATCGTTATACATTGGATTTCTTTTGATGCATTAGGTGGCATATTACTAACTCCCATTTGTTTTATATCTTGTATTTTTTCATTATCATTGTCATCATAAGAATCATTGTTGTTACCTGCATTTTCATCATTTACAGATTTATCTGATCCTTTTGCTTGTTCATTTAGATTATTATAATTTAATTCTTCTAAATCAATATCAGTACAAGAATTTTCATTTATGTATTGATTAGTATTATCTTCTTTTTTTATCATTTATTTCACCTCATAAAATATATTTATTTTTATATTTCCCAATGAGCATAAAATAAATTCTTACTTAATAATCATAAAAAGCAAGATAAAAATTATCTTGCTTTTATTATTAATATATCCCTTCATATTCAATGATAATCATATCATTACCAATTTTTTTAATATTTCTCCAAGGAATTTCTAAATCTCCTTTATCTCTTCTTATTCCAAAAAATCCTCTTTCTCTCGGTATGGATAATGCTAATATTTTTCCATTACTCTCATCTATGATTATATCACACTCTCCTATTACACCCAGTCTTTCTCCACTAACTAAATTCACAATTTCTTTACCAGCTAATTCAGATAAATTCATATTTTTTCCCCCAATATAAATTAATATTAATTATTTTATATCTGAACACCTTCTACGTCTTTTCCTACGATACAAACTCCTAAGTTTTCTATATCAAATACTTTATTGATAATACTCTTAACTTGCTCCATATTAACACTATTTATATGTTCTATTATTTCATCCTCATCTTTTATTTTATTATTAAGTAACATAGATTCGCCCATAGATAGCATTTTTGATTCGATTCCTTCTAAACTTAATATATAATTACCTTTTAGTTGTTCTTTACTTTCTTTTATTTCTTCTTCAGTTACATAACCTTCTCTTATATTTTTTATTTCATTTATTATACATTCATATACTTCTTCTAAGTATTCTTCACTTGTACTTACAAATATACCTAATTCTCCACATTTTTTGTACAATGTTTGAGATGAATATATAGAATATGCTAGACCTTTCTCTTCTCTTATATGTTGAAAAAGTCTTGAGCTTGTACTTCCACCAAAAATATTATTAACAACTGCTAAAGCATAAGATTCTTCTTCATTTTCTTCTGGTATAGCCTTTAAATTAATAGCCATATTTACTTGTTCACTATCTTTATTCTTTTTTACTACACAAGAATGGAATTTAGCTTCTTCAACCTCAGTACAAACTTCTTTTGTTTCCCACTCACCAAACTTATCTTCTAACTCTTTTACTAATTCATCAAATTTAAAATTACCACAAATTGAGATTACAGCATTATTAGGTACATAATATTTATTAAAATAATTCATTATTTGCTTTTTAGTAATATTTTTGATAGTTTTTCTATTACCTAATATATTCATTCCTAATCCATTGTCAGGATAAATATTTTCTAATAATAAATCATATGATAAGTCTTCTAAAGAATCTTCGTACATTTTTAACTCTTCTAATATTACAAATCTTTCTCTATTTATATCTTTTTCATTAAAAGTTGAGTTTAGTATCATATCACTTAGTACATCTATACCCACGTTAATATGCTCATCCAAAAGATGAATGTAATAGCATGTACACTCTTTATTAGTAAAGGCATTTATTTGTCCCCCCAAATTATCTATATCCCTCGCTATATCTTTTGCACTTCTATTTTTAGTCCCTTTAAATAACATGTGCTCTATAAAATGAGATACACCACTTTCATTTTGCCTTTCCATTCTAGAGCCTGTATTTATCCAAATACCTAGAGATACGGATTTAAAATATGGTATTTCCTCACCTACTATGGTAAGACCATTTTTTAAGGTTTGACATTTATACATACTATCCTCCAATTTTTTCTTTATTCTTAATAACCTTTATATTTTCTTTAACTATTAAAAAAACATATAGTATTAATTATAGTTTAGTAAGATAATTTATTCAACAACAAACACATCACTAAGTCTACCTGGTTTAAGATTTTTATCTCTTATAATCTGAATTATATCATCTATACATTCTGTTGTAGCCTTAGTAGGATGCATAAGCACTATACTTCCATCTACTATATCTTTATTTTTAACTCTTTCTATTATCTTTTCTGGATTATGTTTATCTTGCCAATCAATAGTATCCACATCCCACTTAAAACATATGTAATTTAAACTTTCGGCTGCCTTTACTGTGTTTGATCCAAAAGAACCTGCTGGAGCTTGAAAGAATTTAGTTTCTTCACCTAAAGCATCTTCTATTACTTTCTTAGATATGCTTATTTGTTCTAAATTATCATCATAAGATAAAGTTGCATAATCTAAGTGTTTATATCCATGGTTACCTATCTCATGACCTTCATTTTTTATTTTTAATAGCAAGTCCCTATTTTTTTCTGCCCATTTCCCTGTTACATTAAAAGTTATATGTACCTTTTCTGTTTTTAAAGTTTCTAATATGGATTCAACATATTCGCTTTCCCACCCTAGGTCTATGTTGCATGTCAATGCAACATAGCCACTATCCTTTTTAGTGCCCTGGGTATATGGTTCTTTTGCCAAGTCTAGAATGTTTATAGTTGGTGTAGGTTCATTATGTTTTACAGTAAATGCAATCCCACCTACGATTAGCAAGATAATTAAGATAAACACTATTATCTTTTTTAACTTACTTTTGTTAAGTACCATCATTATCATAAGCTTCTCCTCCTAATATGTACAAATATCTCTTAATTCATTTTATTAGTCATTTTCTTAAATTATTCTTGCTTTAGTACTTGCAAAAAATAAAAAAACGAGACAATGTCTCGTTCCCTTACAAAATAATTAATTACTATTTATTTTTTCTTTCTGGTTTAGGTAGTAAAACTTTTCTAGATAAGTTTACTCTTCCTTTTTCATCTATTTCAGTTACTTTAACCTCAACTTCATCTCCAACATTTAAAACATCTTCAACTTTTTCTATTCTTTCGTGACATATATTTCCTATACGAAGAAGCCCTTCTTTTCCTGGAAGTAATTCAACAAAAGCACCGAAATTAACTACTCTAGTAACTTTACCTTTATAAACAACACCTAATTCAACTTCTGCAACTATGTCGTTTATTTTCTTTTCCGCAAGTCTTATCATATCCATATCTATACCAGCTATAAATACTTCACCATCTTGTTCTATATCTATCTTAACACCAGTTTCATCAATTATCTTAGTTATTACTTTACCACCAGCACCTATAACATCTCTTATTTTGTCTGGATTTATTCTCATAGTAACTATTTTTGGTGCATATTTAGATAATTCTGGGTTTGGCTTATCTATACATTTCTTCATTTCATTTAAGATATGTAATCTACCAACTCTTGCTTGAGCTAATGCAGTAGTTAATATCTCTTTATCTATACCAGCTATTTTTATATCCATCTGTATAGCTGTTATACCTTTTTCAGTTCCTGCAACTTTAAAGTCCATATCTCCTAAGTGGTCTTCCATACCTTGTATATCTGAAAGTATAGCCATTTTGCCATCATGTTCTATAAGTCCCATTGCTATACCTGCAACCATATCTTTTAAAGGTACACCAGCATCTAATAAAGATAACGTAGAACCACAAACAGAACCTTGAGAAGTAGAACCATTTGAACTTAATACTTCAGATACAAGTCTTATTGCATAAGGAAATTCTTCTTTTGAAGGTATTACAGGAAGTAAAGCTCTCTCTGCGAGTGCACCATGACCTATTTCTCTTCTTCCTGGTCCTCTTGATGGTCTAGCTTCTCCAACAGAGTATGCAGGGAAGTTGTAGTGATGCATATATCTTTTATTCTCTTCTTCATCAAGTCCATCTAATATTTGAACATCTCCTAACGCTCCTAGAGTAGTTACTGTCATTACTTGAGTCTGTCCTCTTGTAAATAACCCTGAACCATGTGCTCTTGGTATAAATCCATGATCACACCATATTGGTCTTATTTCATCAGTTTTTCTTGCATCAGGTCTTCTACCTTCATGAACTATAGCTTTTCTAACTTCTTCTTTTATAATAGCATCTAAAGTTGCTATTATATCATTTCCAAACTCTTCTAAAGTTTCTTCATCAAAGCTATTTATAGTTTGCTCTTTAACACTGTCCATAGCTTCTTGTCTTTCTAATTTCTCAACTACTCTAACGGCTTCTTTCATTCCTTCAGTAGCTATTTCTCTAACTTTAGCTTCTATTTCAGAATTTGGTTTACTTTCTTCAAATTCCATTTTTTCTTTTCCAACTTCAGCTTGGATTTGTTCTATAAATTCAACTATTTTCTTAATTTCTTCATGAGCTTTTAATATAGCTTCAAGCATTAATGATTCTGGTACTTCATCTGCTCCAGCTTCAACCATCATTACAGCATCTTTAGTTCCTGATACTACAAGATGTAGCGAACTTTTTTCTCTTTCTTCTGCTGTTGGATTAACAACAAAAGCTCCATCAACTAAACCTATGCAAACAGAACCTGTTGGTCCATTGAAAGGTATTTCAGATATAGAAAGAGCTACTGAAGACCCTATCATAGAAACTATATCAGGAGTGCAGTCTTGATCTACAGATAAAACTGTAGCAACTACTTGCACATCATTCCTAAAAGTTTTAGGAAATAAAGGTCTTATAGGTCTATCTATAAGTCTAGATGTAAGTATAGCTTTTTCTGATGGCTTACCTTCTCTTTTTAAAAATCCACCTGGTATTTTACCAACTGAATATAATTTTTCTTCATAATCAACGCTTAGTGGGAAAAAGTCAACTCCTTCTCTTGGTTGAGCTGATTTTGATACATTAACCATAACCATAGTTTCGCCATATCTAAGGATTGCACTTCCACTAGCTAGTTGTGCTATTTTTCCTATTTCAACAGAAAGCTCTCTCCCTGCTAAATCCATTGTAAAAATTTTATGTTCAAACATTAATGCTTGTACCTCCTCTTGTACTAAAACCACTATTTCTTCTATGTACTATATTAACAAAATTACTACTAATTAACAATATAATTATGTCATGTACATTATTAGAGCTTTTAGCCATATATTTATTATTAACTATTTCGAAGAACTTATTGCTAAAATCTCAGGTCCTGTATGTGAGCATATACAAGAACCTCCCCTTGTAATAAAAACCTTTTTAGCTTTTATTCTTTTAGCTACTTCCTCTTTTAATTTTTCAAAGTCTTCTTCATTAGAGCCATATCCTATAGTAATAGTTTTTGATTCTAAATCACTATCATTAGCTTCTAAAATCATATCTACTAATTTAGATGCTATATGTTTGGTACCTCTCACTTTTGATACTATTTTATTTTTTCCATCTTTCATAGTGCATATAGGTTTTATATTCAACATATTTCCTACAAGAGATACAACACTAGGAAGTCTTCCACTTTCTTTTAAATATTCAAGTGTAAAAGGTACGAAAAATAAGTTTACACTATCTCTAATCTCTTCTAGTTTCCCAATTATCTCATTGGCACTTAATTTATTTTCTTCAATTAACTCGCAAGCTTTTATTACATATTGCCCACTACCTAGTGATAAAAATAATGAATCAAATAAATATATATTTTCACTTACATCATTTTTAGCCATATTAGCACTTTGATACGTACCTGAAGTTAATGAAGATCCTGTTATACATATAACATCGTAACCTTCATTAACATATTTCTCAAAAGCTTCTTTAAATTGAATATATGTAACTTGAGATGTTTTGGGCAAAGTATCATTATTTTTTAAAACATCATAAAATTCTTCTTTTTTTACATCTACACCATCTTTATAATCTTTTCCGCCTATGTTTATAGTAAGCGGAATAACATCTAGAAAATCTTTTTCTTTAATTTCATCAGGAATGTCACACATGCTATCACACAATAGTTTAATCTTCATGGCTACTGCCCCCCTTATAGAAAATAGTTTATTATTTCTTTATTACAAAATACAAAAAAAACAGGTATTATAGTATACCTGCTTTTTAAATAAAGTAATAAGATTATTTTCTTAATCCTAATTTAGCTATTAATGCTCTGTAACCTTCTAAGTCTTTTTCTTTTAAGTAAGCTAATAAGTTTCTTCTTCTACCAACCATTTTTAATAATCCTCTTCTTGAGTGATGGTCTTTTTTGTGAACTTTTAAGTGATCGTTTAATTCGTTTATTCTAGCTGTTAATAAAGCTATTTGAACCTCTGGAGAACCAGTATCTCCTTCTTTTCTTCCGAATTCTTTTATTATTTCTGTTTTATTCATTTGTTGTACCTCCAAATATTTAATAATCGCCATTTACTAAGCATTGATTGGAGTATTCATATGCCGAGTAATGGTTACTTTGATTATTTTATCACAACTTAGTTACTTTTGCAAATATACTTTTTATATATATAATTAATATCCATCTTCAATTGTATTTTTAATTCATCTAAATTCTTAAATTTCTTTTCATCTCTTATTCTTTCCAAAAACTCAAGTTTTATAGTTTCTCCGTAAATGTCTTTATTAAATTCTAGGATATTTGTTTCTATGGACATCTTATTTCCATTAACTGTTGGATTATATCCAATATTTGTGGCTCCTATATACACTTCATTAGATATATATACCCTTGTAGCATATATACCTCTCTTAGGTATCAATAAATTTTCTTTTAACTTAAGATTAGCTGTAGGAAATCCTATTGTCCTACCTACTTGTTTAGCTTTAATTACTTCACCTTCTAATGTATAATTTTTTCCTAGATACTCTTGAATTTCATCAACTTTTCCTTCTTGAATTAATTCTTTTACAAAAGTGCTACTTACTCTTTTTTCTTTAATTCTTACTGGACCTATAATATCTACGTCAAAACCATATTTTAAACCTAATTGTTTTAGAATTTGTGCATTACCTTCTCTATTTCTTGCAAAAGCAAAATCATGTCCTATAATAATCCTTTTGGCATGTAATCCTTCTATTAAAATATCCTTTACAAAATCTTCAGCTGATATTTCTGCCATATTTTTGTCAAAAGGTATATCAATTACTATATCAATTCCTAAAGACTCAAATAAATTCATTTTATCATATTCTGTAATTATCTCTTTTGTTTTTGTATTCAAAAAATAACTTAAAGGGCTATTTTTAAAAGTAATTACTATACTCTTTAAGTTTTGTCCTTTTGCAATAGAAACTGTTTTTTCTATAAGAACCTTATGACCCTTATGTATACCATCAAATTTTCCTATAGTAACAACACTTTTATCAAAACTTTTTATTTCTTCTAAAGAATTTATAATAATCATGTCTTTTCCCCACTGGTATAATATTTACTCTATAAAAAGTTTATCACTCTTTACACTGATAGTGTTATTATTTTTTAATATTTTTCCAGTTCCTATAAATTTATCATTACAATATACTTTAACGTATTCATCTTTATTATTTAAATTATCTGTAGTAAATCTTCTAGAATCTATTATTCCACCATTACTATAATATTTTAGCGCACTTTCAACTAATCTAACTTCTTTAAGCTTATCTAGTACATAATCAATATCATATAAGTAATTTTCTAATGTATTTTCACAATAATATTGTTCCAGTTCTTCTAAAGTTATTGAATTTTCTAAGCTAAATTTTCCTGAAGATGTTCTAAGTAAAAATGACATATGCCCACCACATCCTAAATATTCTCCAATATCATGGCAAATACTTCTGACATAAGTTCCCTTCGAGCATTTTACTAAAAATAAAATTTTATTACCATTTATACTTAAAATTTCATTACGTTCTATGTTTACTTTTCTAGATTTAATTTTTATGCTATCTGCTTTACCTTCTCTAGCTAAGTCACACATTTTTTTACCATTTACTTTTAGAGCTGAATATATTGGAGGATACTGATTAATTTCTCCTCTTTGAGTCTCAAAAGCTTTATAAATATCCTCTTTCGTTATTTTTGAAGTATCTCCTTCTTTCAAAATAATTCCAGAAGAATCATAAGTATCCGTACTTGCCCCTAAAGTCAATTCACATATATAAGATTTCTCTTTGTTTAATATAAGCTCACTTACTTTAGTAGCCTTTCCTATGCAAATAGGAAGTACACCAGCTGCATCAGGATCTAATGTACCTGTATGACCAACCTTTTTTATATTCAAAATTCTTCTAACCCTACTAACCACATCATGAGATGTCATTCCAGTAGGTTTTAATATATTTACTATTTTATTCATTAAAAATCATCCTTAAATTTCTTTTAATGCTTCTTGTATTATTCTTTCTTTTGCATTTTCTATTGTGTCATATATAGTACATCCAGCAGCTCTTATATGACCGCCTCCACCAAATACTTTAGCTATCTTACTTACATTAGCATATGATTTTGATCTTAAGCTTACTTTAATTTCATTATTACCTTTTTCTTTAAGTAAAATTCCAATTTCTACATTTTCTATATCTCTGGCATAAGGAGTTACACCATCTATATCTTTAAAATCTACACTAGTTCTTTTTAACATATCCTGTGTTACACTCATTATAGATATTTTTACATTTATTATTTCTAATGAATTTAAAGATTCTCCTAACAATTTATAAAAATTAAATGGATTGCTACCAAATACACTTTGCACTACTAATTGGGTATTTGCCCCTGCTAATAATAGATTTTTTGCCATATCAAAACTACTTGCTTGAGTATTTGAGTATGTAAGTTTACCTGTATCTGTCATTAAACCTGTATATAGGCATGTAGCTATTTTTTCATCAATAATTTTTACTTTATTTATTTCTTCATTTCTTTTTAGTAAATTATATACTAACTCACAAGTTGATGATGCATCTTTTACAACATAATAATAATCACCATATAAATCATTACTCTCATGATGGTCTATATTAATTAATTTATTACAATTAAATCTTATCTCATCATCTAAACATATTCTATTTTTATCTCCACAATCTAAAGTAATCAAATTATAATCATTTATGTTCATCTCTTTAAATTCTTGAGAGGTTATTCTGTTTATATCATTTACTAGAAATTGAAGATTTAAAGGTGCACTATCATCTAAAACATAGTAAACCCTCTTATTAATTTTTTTTAAGAAATAATAAATTGAAAGAGTTGAACCAATATTGTCTCCGTCTGGATTAATATGAGAAGTAACGATAAAATCGTTACTTCTATTCAAATAATTTATAATATTATCTATATTATTCATTATCATCTTCCTCAGCTTGAGGTCTTTGTTTATCTTTTTCAGATACTTTTTTTATAAGGCTGTCCATATACATACCTTTGATTAATGAATCGTCTACTTTAAATATGATTTGTGGGATATGTCTTATTTTTATACTTCTTCCGATTTCTCTTCTAATGTAACTTTCTGCACTGCTTAAACCTTGTAAAGTAGATTCTTCATCTCCACCTAAAATACTTACATATATATAGGCATAGCTTAAGTCATTTGTTACTTCTACATCTGTTACACTTACCATAGAATTTATTCTAGGGTCTTTTATTCCGTTTATAAGCATAGTACTAACTATTTTTCTGATTTCTTCGCCTATTCTACGTGTTCTATTATACGATGCCATAATATCAACCTTCTTTACTTTTCGTTAATTATTTATTTTAATTTTCTTTCTACTTCTTTTGTTATATATGCTTCTACTATATCTCCAACTTTAATGTCATTATAGTTTACAAAGCTCATACCACATTCGTAACCATTATTAACTTCTTTTACATCATCTTTGAATCTCTTAAGAGCTTGTATTTCACCTTCATGAATTATTATTCCATCTCTTACGATTCTAACTTTACCATTTCTGAATATTTTACCAGATGTAACATAACATCCTGATACAGTTCCAACACCAGATATTTTGTAAACTTCTCTTATTTCAGCTTTACCTGTGTCTTCATCTCTATATTCTGGATCTAACATACCAGTCATAGCTGCTTGTATGTCTTCTATAGCTTTGTATATTATAGTGTAACTTCTTACATCTACACTTTCTTTTTCTGCTAATGATTCAGCACTAGGTACTGGTCTAACATTGAATCCTATTATTATTGCATTTGATGCTGCTGCAAGCATAATATCTGACTCATTTATAGCTCCAACACCACCGTGAATTACTCTTACAGCAACTTCTTCATTAGATAGTTTTTCAAGTGATTGTTTAACAGCTTGAACAGAGCCTTGAACATCTGCTTTTATAACAATATTAAGCTCTTTAACTTGACCTTCATTCATTTGATTGAAGAATTCATCAAGTGACATTCTTTGGCTAGATTTTAACATTTCTTCTCTAGCTATTAATTGTCTTTTTTCCGATATATTTCTAGCAACTTTGTCTGAAGGTACAGCTACAAATTGATCTCCACCTTGTGGAACTTCAGAAAGTCCTAGTATTTCTACTGCCATTGATGGTCCAGCAGTTTTAACTCTTTTTCCTTTAGAGTTGATCATTGCTCTTACTTTACCACTAGCAACACCACAAACTATTGGATCTCCAACTTTAAGTGTACCACCTTGAACTAATACAGTTGCAACAGGTCCTCTTCCTTTATCTAATTCAGCTTCTATAACAGTACCAACTGCTCTTTTATTTGGGTTAGCTTTTAACTCTTCCACTTCGGCAACTAGAAGTATCATTTCAAGTAATGTATCTATACCTGTTCTTTGTCTAGCTGAAACTGGAACTGCTATAACATCTCCACCCCAATCTTCAACAAGTAATCCTTGTTCTGATAATTCTTGTTTAACTTTATCTGGATTAGCTGATGGTTTATCTATTTTATTTATAGCTACTATTAATGGAACTTCTGCTGCTTTAGCATGGTTTATTGCTTCTATTGTTTGAGGCATTATACCATCATCAGCTGCAACAACAAGTATAGCTATATCTGTAACTTGTGCTCCCCTAGCTCTCATTGATGTGAAAGCCTCATGTCCTGGAGTATCTAAGAATACTATTTTTTGTCCATTTATAGATACTTCAGATGCACCTATATGTTGAGTAATTCCACCAGCTTCACTATTTGTAACATGTGTACTTCTTATTGCATCAAGTAAAGAAGTTTTACCATGGTCAACGTGTCCCATAACTGTAACAACAGGTGGTCTTGGTTTTAAATCTTCTTCTTTATCTTCTTGTATATCCATTAATGCTTCTATTTCTTCTTCGGCATCTTCGTCATTTGATGCTGTAACTAATGTAAATCCATATTCACTAGCTAAATGAGAAGCTATTTCAAAGTTAACTTCTTGGTTTAGTGAAGCCATAGTTCCCATTTTCATAAGTTTCATTATGACTTCTGTAGCTGGTTTTCCTAATGCTTCAGCTAAGTTTTGTACTGTTAAACTTCCATCAACAGATATAGTATTTTCATCATTACCTTTTTCTTCTTTTATTAAGTCTAGTAATAATTCAACTTCTTCTTCTTCTATTTCAGATTTTTCGTTTTGTACTTCAATTCCTAATTCTTTTAATTTAGCTAGAATATCCTTATTTGACATTCCTACTTGCTCTGATATTTGGTAAACTCTTGTTTTTTTCACAAGATCACCCCCTATAATTATTTATTAATCCATTAATTGTATAATTTTATTTGAAAATCCTATATCTTTGATTCCTATAACTGCTCTTGAATCTTTACCAATGGATACTCCTAAACCTTCTTTTGTTGAAAAATAAACACAGTTTACTTTTCTATAAGATGACTTATCTTTAAAAAGTTTTTTAGTATTGTTTGATGCATCATCTGCTACAATAACTAGGTTTAACTTACCTTTTTTTAAATCTAACAATGTAGCATCCTCTCCGGATACTAATTTGCCTGCTCTCATAGCAATTCCTAATAATGAGTGTATTTTTTCTTTATTATTTTTCATAAGACTCTAACTCCAATAATAAATTTTCATATACTTCATTAGGAACTTCCATTTTAAATGCTCTATTTAAAGCTTTACTTTTTATAGCTTTTTTTAAACACTCAGAATCCTTGCATATGTATGCTCCTCTTCCATTAGCTTTCCCAGTTAAGTCTATAAAAATTTCGCCTTCTTTATTCTTAACGATTCTAATAAGTTCTTTCTTATTATCTCTATCTTGACATGCAATACATTTTCTCTGGGGTACTTTTTTTATTTTCGTCAAAGTTATCCCTCCTTATTCTTCGTCTAGTTGAGATTCGCTTTTGATATCTATTTTCCAATTCGTAAGTTTCGCTGCAAGTCTAGCATTTTGCCCTGCTTTACCTATAGCTAAAGATAATTGATAATCAGGAACTACAACTAAAGCTGATTTTTCTTCCTCATTAACTTCTACTTTAACTACTTTTGATGGACTTAGTGATGCTGATACATATTCAGCTGGATTTTCACTATAGTTTATTATATCAATTTTTTCTCCACCAAGTTCATCAACTACGTATTTTACTCTAGTTCCTTGTGGCCCTACACAAGCTCCTATTGGATCTATTTTTTCATCTATAGAATGAACAGCCATTTTAGTTCTTGAGCCAGCTTCTCTTGATACAGATTTTATTTGAACTATACCTTGGAATATTTCTGGAACTTCAGATTCAAATAATCTTTTTACTAAACCTGGATGACTTCTAGAAACTACTATTTGAGGTCCTTTATTAGTTTTCTTCACTTCTAATATATATACCTTTATTTTGTCTCCAGCTTTAAAATGTTCTCCTGGTATTTGCTCACTTTCTGGCATAGATGCTTCTATTTTGCCAAGTCTTACATAAACTATTTTTTTATTATCAGATACTCTAGCAACTTCTCCTGTTACTAATTCGCCTTCTTTTTCTATAAATTCGTTGTATATTATTTCTCTTTCAGCTTCTCTTATTCTTTGAACAACTACTTGTTTAGCTGTTTGAGCTGCTATTCTACCAAATTCTTTTGGAGTTACTTCATTTTCTAATATATCTCCTAATTCATATTTTGGATTTATTTGTCTTGCTTCATCTAATTCTATTTCTAAGAAATTATCATATAAATCAGATTCATCAACTACTCTTCTTTGTGAATATACTTTAACATCACCTTTTTCTCTATTAAAATCTATTCTAACATTTTGAGCTGAACCAAAGTTTTTCTTATAAGCAGTTAAAAGTGCTTGTTCAATTGTATCTATAAGTATATCTTTATCAATACCTCTATCTTTTTCTAATTCATCTAAAGCTTCTATGAATTCATGATTCATTTTATTATCCTCCCTATATTAATGTTACCACTAAAATTTAATTGCTAATCTAATAAGTGCAACATCCTTTTTATTAAATTCAACTTCTTCATTATCTATTATAACTTTAATATTATTATCTTCAGTTAAACCAACTAATTCACCTTCATGTTGTTTTGAACCATTCATTGGTTTATAAAGCTTTATTTCCACATCTCTACCTTGATATTTTATAAAGTCTTTATCTTTTTTTAATGGTCTATCAAGTCCTGGAGATGATACTTCTAAGTAGTAATTATCTTTTATTGGATCTTTTTCATCTAAAATTGGATTTAAAGCTCTTGTTACAAGCTCACATTCATTTAAAGATACTCCACCTTCTTTATCAATGTAAACTCTAAGGAAGAATTCTCCACCTTCTTTAACATACTCAACATCAACTAATTCTAAATCATTAGCATCTGTTATAGGTAACACTAATTGTTCAATTTCAGTAGCTATGTTTTTTTTCATATTACTTACCTCCTATTCAGTTGTATTTATAGTATTTAAAATAAAAGAGTGAGCACGTCTGTCTCACTCTTTTATTTTCTGCAAATATACTATTTTATATATCACTATATCATAAAAATCTTATATTTACAAGCTTTTGTAGTTTTTTTGTATTATATAAGTAGTTAAACGTAATAATTATTGCTTTTGACTTTTTAACTTATATAAATTATAAAAATTAATAAGTATAATTGCCATATTGGATAAAGCTACAGGATATGCACCTACGATTAAACCATATATAACAAACATTAAACATCCAATAGAATTTATTATTCTTAACTTAGTAATATCAGTCATCATAAGTGATATTACAAGTAAAATAGATGCTCCATAACCTACCCATTCAATAAGTTCTGAGCTAAACATAGCAAATTCTCCTTTTCTCTAGTACACTTGGTGTCATATTTACTATTTTTTTAAAAATATAAATTTTTATTTACCAGTTCTTCCATTATATTATATATTTTGTCCCGAATCTATAATAATATTTTAAAACAAGGAAAGCTGATTTTTATCACTCATATTTGATAAAGAACCATGATTTGTTAAAGTCTCAATTACTGTTTTTGAAATCTTAGTTCTTTTTCTTAAATCTTCTTTTGAAATAAATTCACCATTTTCTCTTTCTTGCTGAATATGAATTGCTGCATTTTCACCAACACCTTGTAATCCTATCATTGGTGGTAAAATTGTTTTATCATCAATAACCCTAAACTTAGTCGCATCTGACTCATATATATCAACAGGAATTATTTTTATATCTCTGGCATACATCTCTAATGCAACTTCAAGTACTGTAAGCATATTCTTTTCCTTTGCACTAGCATCATTTCCAAGAGATTGTATTTCATCTATTTTATCCTTTATAACATCTAAGCCTTTAACTATTAAGTCAGCATCAAAATCTTCTGCTTTTGTAGTAAAGTATGTTGCATAAAAAGCTGCAGGATAATGTACCTTATAATATGCTAATCTAAAACTCATCATAACATATGCTACAGCATGGGCTTTCGGGAACATGTATTTTATCTTTTGACATGATCCTATATACCAATCTGGAACATTATTCTTCTTCATTTCTTCTATGAATTCAGGCTTTAACCCTTTACCTTTTCTAACATTCTCCATTATTGTAAATGCTAACTTCGGTGCTAGACCTTTGAATATTAGGTAGTTCATTATATCGTCACGGGTAGTTATAACCTCTTTAAACTCAACAGTTCCTTCAACAACTAAATCTTGAGCATTATTTAACCATACGTCTGTACCATGTGAAAGTCCAGATATACGTACTAATTCGTCAAATGTCTTAGGCTTTGTATCTAAAAGCATTTGTCTAACGAATTTGGTCCCAAACTCAGGTATAGCAAGAGATCCTATTGGGCAATTAATTTCTTCTGGTGTAACTCCAAGTGCATCTGTAGATGTAAACAATGACATAGTTTCTTGGTCATCTAAAGGTATTTCTGTAGCTACAGTACCAGTAATATCCTCAAGCATTCTTATAATAGTCGGAACGTCGTGTCCAAGTATATCAAGTTTTAATATCCTACCACTTATAGAATGATAGTCAAAATGAGTAGTTATTACTCCACAACTAGTATCATTGGCTGGATATTGTATTGGTGTAATATCATATACATCTTTATAGTTTGGAATAACCATAACTCCACCAGGATGTTGTCCAGATGTCCTTTTCACTCCTGTACAACCATTTGCCAGCCTTAATACTTCAGCACTTGTTGAATTTAAATCATTTTCTTCCACAAATTTTCTTGCATATCCATATGCAGTTTTCTCTGCTACTGTACCTATGGTACCAGCTCTATAAACATATCCTTCTCCGAAAAGTTCTTCCGTATATTTATGAATTACAGGCTGATAACTTCCTGAGAAATTAAGATCTATATCCGGCTCTTTGTCACCCTCAAATCCAAGAAATGTTTCAAAAGGTATATCATGGCCATCTTTTTTTAATTTTCTACCACATTTGGGACAATCTTTATCTGGTAAATCTACTCCAGAACCCCATTCACCAACTTCATAAAAATAGGAATATTTACACTCTTCATTTTCACAAATATAATGCGCCGGAAGTGGATTAACCTCAGTTATATCACTCATAGTAGCAGCCAGAGATGAACCAACAGACCCTCTCGAACCAACTAAATATCCATCTGACAGGGATTTAGTAACTAGTTTTTGTGCAATTATATACATAACTGCGTATCCGTTACTTATAATTGAGTTAAGCTCCCTATCTAATCTTTTTCTGACTACATCCGGAAGTGGAGAACCATATATTCTCTCTGCCTTAGCATTGCACATATCTCTAAGCTCTTTGTCTGAACCTTCTATTACTGGAGGGAATGTTTCATTAGGTATTGGTAAAATATTATCTACCATATCTGCCACTTTATTAGTATTTTCAACTACTACTTCATAGGCTAAATCTTCACCTAAATAACTAAATTCTTCTAGCATTTCATCTGTAGTTCTAAAGTGAAGATAAGTTTCTTCTTCATCCACTTTAAAACCTTGAGAGTATTTTAGCACTTTTCTAAAAATAGCTTCATGTTTATCTATGAAGTGAACATCCCCTGTAGCTACAGGCAATTTTCCAAACTTTTTAGCAATTTCTATAAGTCTTATATTTATCTCTCTTAGCTCTTCTTCGTCCTCAACTTCTCCTTTATCAATCATAAATCTATTATTATCTATAGGCATTACTTCTATATAATCATAAAGAGAAATAATTTTTTCTATTTCTTCATCACTTTTATTTTGTTTTACTGCTTGAAAAACTTCCCCTGCTTCACAAGCTGATCCTACTATAATACCTTCTTTAAATTCTTGGAGAACACTTTTCAATATTCTCGGAGCTCTATAAAAATGATTTACATGAGCATCAGATACTATTTTATATAAGTTTTTAATTCCCACTTGATTTTGAGCAATTAAAGTAATATGATTCGTTCTTAATTTTGTGTAATCTATATCACCTAATATAGAATTTACATCACTTAATTTTTCGCCACCTTTTTTTCTTATCATATCTAAAAATCTAATAAATATATGAGCTGTAGCTTCAGCATCGTCTACCGCCCTATGGTGATTAAGCAAAGGTATACCAAGTTCCTTGGCTATCACATTTAATTTAAATCTTTTTAGATGTGGTAAAAGTGTTCTAGCAAGAGTTAATGTATCTATACTAGTATTTTTAAATTCGATATTTTGCTCTCTACATTTTTGTTTCATAAATCCCATATCAAAATCTGCATTATGAGCAACTAAAACACTGTCTCCTATAAAATCTATAAACTTAGGTAGTACTTCTTCTATAACAGGTTTGTCTTTTATTAAATCATTAGTTATACCAGTTAATTCTTGAACCTTATAAGAAATATCCTTTTGAGGATTAATTAATTGACTAAATCTATCTACTACTTTAAAATTTTCTACTTTAACTGCCCCAATTTCAGTTATCTTATCATTTTTATTTGAAAACCCTGTAGTTTCTAAGTCGAATACTACAAAAGTTTGAGATAAATCTAAATCATTTACATCTTCAACAATATGGGCATTATCTTCTACTAAATAACCCTCTACACCATAAAGTATTTTAATATTATTAGCTTTTCCTGCGTCCATAGCTTCTGGAAATGCTTGTACCACACCATGGTCTGTTATTGCAATGGCTTGATGCCCCCATGTTGCAGCTTGTTTTACTAATTTTTTAGTAGAACATAGTGCATCCATAGAAGACATTTGAGTATGAGCATGAAGTTCAACTCTTTTTTTATTAGCTTTATCTTTTCTATGAGGCTTTTCTTCTTGTCTAATACCACTTATTGTCATAGTTAGCTCTCTTTGATAAGTATCATATAAGACATCTCCTTTAATTTTTACATAAGAGCCTTCTTTAACCTTATCTAATACCTTATCTTTATTTAAGTCGTTTAAGAATAATTTGCAGTTGATAGAGCTTGTATTATCTGTAATAGACATTATTAAAAGAATTTTACCATTTCTTAATTCTTTTATTTCTATATTAAATACTTCACCTACTACTGCTACTGTTTTAGAGTTTTGATTTAAGTCTTTTATTGAACACACTAAGCTATTTACATCTTCACCATATATTAGATGTATGTCATGTTCGTCATCTTTTATAACATAACCTTCTTCTTCAACTTCTTCAACAGTATCAAACTCTAACTCTTTAATTAAGTCTTCAATTTCTCTATCTGCTCTTTCCATTAATTTTTTTCTATCTATTTTTTCACTTATTGCCTTTTCTACTTTTACATCAGCTTCTATTGATAGTTCTTCAATTAATATATTTTTAATGACATTTTCTATATTATTCTTTTTTAATTTTTCGTAAAAGATATCTTTAGGTATTTTAATTTTTAAAATATTATCTAAATACATATATTCAACTTGCTTTTTCCAACCTTCTATGGCTGGACATATTTTTTTAAGCACATATAAAATATTATGCCAATAAGCTTTTATAATATCTTTTTCTGATTTTCTACCAAAGCCTATATATTTAATTTTTATCCTAATATTTTTAAAGTAACCCAACTTATCGAGTAATTCTTCTCTAAGTTCATCTAAAATCTCATGAGATATAATTTCCTTTGATGATAAATACATATAAAATATTCTATCTTCTTTAAAGTATACAACTTTAGATACTTGTACTTCTCCTAGCTGTTTTGATAATCTATTATTATTTATTTCTAATTTATTTAAATAGTCTTTAATATTATCCATTAGATTATCACTTCCTTTCTAGATAAATTATTATATCATATATGAAAAATAATTAATATTAAGTATCATATATATTCCTTTTTATTTTTTCTTAGTAATTAAAAATATTTTTTTGGATTAGCTTCAAATCCATCTTTAATTAATATTATATAATATGACGACTATCCAAATTAAGGCGGTGTTAATATGACATGCAAAAACATCCTTGATATAAATTACTTATCAACTTATTATGATAATCTTGGCGGGAAAAAAATATTTAAAGAATGTGTAAAAGACTTTAATTCATATATCAATAAAAAAGTATATCTTTACTACTCTAACAAAAAAGATACTCCAGTATGCGCACTGCCAAAATTTAAAGTTTTATTAATTACTAGATTGGGTTTCTTATCATTTTGTTATAACTTTTATTTTTATGTTAACGGCTTCGATTCTTACAATATAGATATTTCACAAGAAAATTTAAAAATAATTGCTAAATGTGTTTGTTCCCATGAAGTTGGTCATATCTTAGACAACAGCATCAATATTAATAGATGGGAACAATCAAAAGTATTGACAGATATTTTAGAAAAGATGCTTAATTACGATATTGACTTTTCTAATATCGATTTTCATAAAAAAAATCTTCCACAAGATTTAGAAAATAGTGTTTTGATTTTCAAAAAAAAATTAGTAGGTAGAGAATCAATTGCTTGGGAAATAGCTAGAAATATTATGCACTTTCAAACACCTAAAGAAAGGTTTATTTTCGATAAAGTAAGAGAATATGCTCTAGCAACTTACAACTATGGTGATTTAAAATCTATTATAAAAGAAAATAATTTAGAGTCTTTTTTTAAATATAAGAAATACTTTGCTTAATAAAACATTTACTTCGATTAAGTATAAAAAAAATCCTACTTATCAAAAGTAGGATTTTTTATTTTATTTATATTTTGGAATTTCATATTTCATAGAAGATGAACTATACATAGGAGTTATCTTAGTCATAACAGAACCTATAAGTTTTGCCCAGTTTACATCTGTTGCATATTGATGGTTAGAATTTTCATAACTCCATCTCATCTTATATAAAGTATTTTGATTATATCTTGAATTTTTTATGTAATTATCTGCTATCCATTTAGCCGAACCTTCTAAAGTTTTTTCAACACTTGTCCATCCCATTTTATAAGCATAGTTTTTACCTGAAGAATCTGCAGTTCCATCAAAGGCTGCTATACCAAAGAAATTATATACTTTTACTTGTCCATTTGCAGTGTTAACATATTGACCTTTTGCCAATGTAGATCTTCCATATCCTGTCTCTACCATAGCATGTGCAACAAAATAGGCTAAGTCTATATCACTTTTCTTAGCTGCATTTATAAATGCTTCACCTTTATTATAAAAAACATTATTTCCATTAGAGTCCGGAGCTAAACTATTTAAATAAGAATTTAGCTGACTTACAGTTACACCACCTTTATAACTATCAAGCCTTAAGAATTGATTCTTTCCACTACTAGATGAAGTAAATGTATCTGGATTAAGATATTTTTTTAAATCTTCTCTTGTGGCATTTATATATCCTCTATTCCCACTGCCACCAGTAGATAATGAAGCATCTATTTTATTTCCACCTTTTAAAGCTTTCTTATATTGAACTTCAACATGTTGATCTAAAGTGTATGATAAAGTATTATAACTTGTACCAGCTGAAGATGAGTTATTAGATCCATTTATATTTTCACTTTCCGATGTATTAGTTAAGTATGTATCAGAAATATATCCTGTAGTATCATTAAATTTTATTTTAACCCACCCATTATCTTGTGATAAAGGCTTTACTACATTTCCTTTATATAAGGTACCTATAATTGAATGTGATGTTGACGGGCCACTTCTTACATTCAAAGTACTTGCTGTAACTTTTTTATTGGATATATTTACTTCTTCATTTTTATCTTCTTCTATTTGTTTGCTAGATAAATATTGACTACTTACATAGGCCGTACTTCCTTTGTAATTTATTTTACTCCATGATCCGCTTTCTGATATCACTTCTACCTTATCATTTTTATTTAGCTTTCCAAGTATACTATTTGATGTTGATGGACCACTTCTTACATTAACACTACTTGTATTGGCATACTTTGTCGTAGTATTATTTTTTAAGTATTCGTCAAGTACATATCCAGTTATACCTGAATGCTTTATCTTACTCCAATTATTAGTTGTCGATATTACTTCCACAGAGCTACCTTTAGATAAAACTTTTAAAACCCTATAACTAGTTGATGGGCCACTTCTCATATTTAATCTATCAACATCAACTAGCTTTATATTTTTAACCGATTCTTCTATCGTCTTTATATATTGAGACGAAGCCCATCCTTCTTTATTCTTACTACTTACTATCTTATACCATCCATCAGAACTAGACTTAATTGTCACTTTTTCATTTTTAGAAAGTGTAAAAAGAATTTTATTTTGTTGGCCTATACCACTTCTTACATTTAATGTACTTGCCGTAACCATTCCTACTTGCTCAGCCTGTACATTCATAGTTGTCAGTGGTAGTAATGATAATGTTGCTAATACTATTTTTTTGCTCACAAATCCCCCTCTTTTCTTTAATTAATTTCTTAGATATTCCATATTGAATAATTATACCATATTATAGATTTTTTTTCTTCAAACTTATATATTAAAAAATATCAGTTTTTTGAATACTTATACTTATTTTTGAGAATATTTGCTACTATAATATAATAAATATCATTTTAGGAGGTATCTATATATGGAAAGTAATATAAAAAAATTAAAGGAACTTATAGATAATCACCATAATATTGTTTTTTTCGGTGGTGCAGGTGTTTCTACCGAATCTAACATTCCAGACTTTAGAAGCTCATCTGGATTATTTAACGAGAAGTTAAATAGAAACTTCACTCCTGAGCAATTAGTATCTCATACCTTTTTCATAAAATACCCTGAAGAATTCTTCAAGTTTTATAAAAATAAATTAATATATCAAGATGCTATACCTAATAAAGCTCATAAATCACTTGCTAAACTAGAAGAAACAGGTAAATTAAATGCTATTATTACACAAAATATCGATGGGTTGCATCAAATGGCTGGTAGTAAAAATGTATTAGAGCTTCATGGTTCTATACATAGAAATCATTGTACAAACTGTGGTAAATTCTTTAATTTACAAGAAATGTTAAATTTAAATGGCAACATTCCACATTGTGACTATTGTAATGCCATAGTTAAACCTGATGTAGTTTTATATGAAGAAGCTTTAGATAATAAAGTTGTAAGTGAAACTATTAATTCTCTAAGAAATGCTGATTTATTAATAATTGGAGGAACATCTTTAGTTGTTTATCCAGCAGCAAGCTTTATAGATTATTTTAATGGAGATACTATTGTTTTAATTAATAAAAGCAGTACAGGTTATGACTCAAAGGCATCTTTAGTAATAAATGATTCTATAGGAAAAGTTCTATCTAAGGTAATACTTTGAAAAATTTAAATATATTTCTTAAAACATAAAAATAAGGTAAGACACCTGCTCACCTTATTTTTTTTCTTTTTCGTATACATCTTTATATATTAAAATAGCTTCATAATATGCTTCTTCTTCACTTATCCCCTTTTCTTGAGCTATTTTTTCTGCAGAGTCTTTTATAATTGATGCTGCTTCAAGTATGTTCATACAAACACCTTCCTACTTATTGTCATACTTCCTCTTAATAAATATTATTCCCAATAATATCTATAAAATTACCTTTATTTATTAAATATTACTTTTATTTTATAACATATTATAAAAAAATAAGTCTTTTGACATTTTTTTCAATAAGACCTATTTTTATAAAACTATTTACTTTTCTTTATCTATATCTTCTTGAAATTTAATATCATGGTTCTCATGTTTAAACATTCTTTGAACCTTATCAATAATTCTTGGTGTTACTGTTAATATATTATCTACCAAGTTCACATTATCCTCTAAAGATATTAGTCTAGTTTCACCATTTTCAACTACTACAAAAGCTACTGGTGAAATAGTAACTGCTCCTCCACTTCCTCCTGCAAAATTATTATTGTCACATTTTTCAAAATCCTGATTTCTATTTCTATGATTTTTACTGTATTCTCCTCCTCCTATTCCAAAACCTACAGTAACTTTTGATATAGGAACTATTACAGACTTTTCAGCTTCTATAGGATTACCCACTATAGTATTTGAATCTATAGAATTTTTAATGGTCTCAAGAGTTGTCTCCATAATGCTTTGTATTGAATTTGTAGCTGTCATTTTACTCACCTTCCTTAGTCTTTACTCTCTTCATAATTTTTAATATTAGTAGTATAGATTTAACTATCTCTTTTATTCTAAGCTTAATATGTATCTTTATAGTTCCATCAATATAATTATCTGTAAAATTTTGAACTAGATTTAAATACATGTTTTCAGAATCAAATATATTTATTATATTTCCATAAATACCATTAATTAATGCACTAAGATAGATAGTTATATATGGATTTTTATTACTTATTTTTAAATTTGAATAGATTTCTACTATTTTAATTTTTTTACATAAATCTATAATATTTGATAATTCACCTCTTAGAAATTTTATATTTTTTATACCTGTTTTTTTATTTTTTTTCTTCTTTTTTCCTGGGTAAATTTGTTTTTTAATACTTACTAGTTTAAATAATATTTTTATACTTAATAGAACTCTAATCTTATTATCTTTTATATGTATGGTAAAAATAAAGTGCTTATATGATATTATAAATAAAAATAAACTCACTAAAAATATAGCTGTTATTGGGTGTAAATTTATATATTTCATATTTCATATTATTTGCAAAATAAACATATATATACTTTAATTTCTGTATGCTAGAATTATTCTAGGCCTATTACCTTTATACTATTATAAATTTCACACCATATAAATAAGCCATAAGCTAATCTAGCTTATGGCTTTAATTTCAATTTAAATACTTTCATCTTCACTTTCAAAACTATCAATTGGAGGTAAGTCCTTTAAAGTTTCAATTTGTAGTAGCTTTAAAAATTCAGGTGTTGTTTTATATATAATAGGTTTACCAATCTTATTTAATCTACCTGCTTCTCTTATTAAATCATGATCTAATAAAGTTTGCAGAACTTTATCACATTTTACACCTCTAATATTTTCAATCTCAACTTTAGTAATAGGTTGTTTATATGCTATTATTGTTAAAGTTTCTAATGTAGCTTGACTTAGAGATTTTCTTTTTTTCGGTTCTAGCACCTTCTTTATGTAATCTGCATAATCTTTATTTGTACACATTTGATATTTGTTTTCTAGTTTGATTATTTGGATACCTCTTTTATTTTCTCTATATTCTTCAATTAAAGAATTTAACATTATTTCTATTTCTTTTGGCGAAAGCTCTTCATCAATAACACTATTAAGTTCTTTTATGGTAATAGGTTCTCCATAAGCAAACATAATAGACTCTATTATATATTTTATCTCTATTCTATTCATTTTCTACTCCACGTCTTATTATTAGAATATCATCAAAGAAGTCATTTTGTACTACCACTATAAGCTTTACTTTTATTAATTCAAGTATAGCTAAAAATGTAGCTATGACTTCATCCTTATCATAATACTCTGCTAACTTAACAAAACTTATTTTTTCTTCTTGTTTTATAAGAGTTCTTAGTTCTTCCATTTTTTCTTCAACGGATACTACCCGTTTTCTTACTATCATATCTAATTCTTCACTTTTGTCATATCCTTCTATAACCTTTGTTTTCAATATCAGAGGAAGAATCTTTCTTATAGATTCTATAGAAATCTCATCTAAATCAATTTTATTATCTACCACTACTTCTTCTTTTGCTCTAAAGAAAGTATCACAAGTATAGTGAACATTTTCTTTTAAGCTTAGTGAGGCTTCTTTAAACTTTTTATATTCTTCTATTTTTTCAACTAACTCTAATCTTGGATCCTCTTCATGCTCTTCATGGTGTTGTTTATATAGAAGATATTTAGATTTTATCTCAAGAAGTTTAGATGCCATAATTATAAATTCACTAGCCACCTCTAAATCCATTTCATTTAACATATCTATGTATGCTAAGTATTGACTAGTTATTTCAGAAATAGATATATCTTTTATATCTATTTTTTGTTTTGATATCAAATCACAAAGTAAATCTAAAGGACCATCATAAACATTTAAATGTATATTATACTTCATTAAAATACCTCTTAAAAAAATATAGATGTTATATTATAAAATAATATAGTTATTGGTTTTGTAAATATAGCATAAACATTTGTAAATATTGCTATTAACAATACTATATATCCCATATTTTCATATTTGTAGATAAATTCATTATATTTATATGGCAATAAAGCTGATATGACACCCCATCCATCAAGAGGTGGTATAGGAAGAAGATTGAATGCACCAAATCCAATATTAATCCACAAAGCCCTTGACGCAATTGTGCAAATAGCATACATATCTACACGTGTTGCTATAAATCCACAAACAATAGCAGCTAAAAGATTTCCAAGTGCTCCCGATAATGCAACTATTACACTCCCAACTCTATAATTCTTATAATTATTAGGATTCACTGGCACTGGCTTAGCCCATCCTATACGGAACATCAGTAATGTTATAAGACCAACTGGATCAATATGCCTAGCTGGATTTAAAGTCATTCTTCCATTATATTTAGCAGTATCATCACCTAATAAGTGAGCTGAATATGCATGGCCAAATTCATGTACAGAAATAGCTATAGCAATACCAACTAATGATGCTAACATTTCACTTAAATAATTCATATATTTTCTCTCCTAGTAATTTTTTATAATACTATCATTATAACAATTTATAAAATTATAATCAAAATATTTATATTTATAAATTTAAATATAAAAAGCTATAAAGTAGATAAAATTCATCCTTAGTAAAAGATTGTTTATTTTATCTAATTCATAGCCTTTATATTATTAAATCAGTTTCTATAATAATTTATCAACAACTCGTTTTAACATTTCTCCATAAGATGCCTTATCTATATCTTCAGTATTTACAATTTTTGTTTCTCCTACAAGTTCTTTTCCTTTATAAACTTTTACAACACCTAAGTCGCTATTAGCTTTTATAGGAAGATTGATATCGTTTCTTACTTGTACTTTCTTTGTAAAATCCTTTGAATCTCCTTTTTTAATTAAAACAGTTAAATCATCTTTTGATACCAAGTCTACATTTTCTTTAGATCCTTTTTCAAATTTAACTGTTGTAATTTTTTCATTAGCTGAGCATACTTTTACACTTTCATAGTTTGCAAATCCATAATTTAATAAAGTAGTAGCATCTTTAAATCTTATTGGAGAAGTTTCTGCACATAATGTTACAGCTATCAAGTGTGTATTATTTCTAAGTGCAGATGCTGAAAGGCAATATTTAGCTTCTTGAGTAAAGCCAGTTTTAACTCCAGTAGCACCAGCATAATGTTTAATTAATTTATTAGTATTAGAAATACCTACCTTAGCTTGTTTTTTTCCAACTACAACTTCATCCATCCATGTAGTCAGATATTTAGATATTTTTTTATGTCTTAATAGTTCTTTCGACATTAATGCAATATCATAAGCAGATGTGTAATGATCATCTACAGGAAGTCCATTTGTATTAGCAAAATGTGTATCTTTCATATTAAGTTCTTTTGCTCTATTATTCATTAAATCTACAAACTCTTCCACACTTCCCCCAACATATTCTGCCATTGCTACACAAGCATCATTAGCTGAAGCCACTGCTATAGATTTTACAAGAGTATCAACTTTTTGAATTTCTCCAGGTTCTAAAAATACTTGACTTCCACCCATACTTGATGCAATTTCACTTATTTGTACATCATCATTTTCTTTTATTTTTCCACTTTCTAAAGCTTCACAAATTAAAAGCAAAGTCATCACCTTTGTTACGCTTGCTGGAGGTAGCTTTTCATGACAATTTTTTTCATATAAAACTTTTCCTGTAGATGCATCCATTAGTATAGCAGACTTTGATGCTATGTCTACTTTACCTTCATTATCTCTTGCGGCAAAAATAATACTTCCTTGACTTATAATAATAGTTAATGTAAGTATAAAGCTAATAAACTTTTTCATCTCGTCACCTCTTAATTGTATTTAATTTTATTAACTCATATTCTATTATTTCTATAGTATTATTTTTTACCAATATTTCTAATTTATAATTAGTATCTTTTACATGTTATATTTTTTAATAATTTATTATTTCACTTTCAATATCTATAACTTCAGCTTCACAATTTTCTTCTATAAAGTCTATTATTTTATCCTTTGCTTGATCACTTTCTTTGTTATTTAAATCTAATTTAACAATACCTATACTAATTAATTGATGTAGATCTTGATTTTCCACTTCTCTTATACTTATATTAAATTTATTTTGCAATCTTCCTGTTAAACTTTTTACTATCATTCTTTTTTCTTTTAGGGAATGTACATAATTTGCTTTTAAATCAACTCTCATAACTAGTATTTTCATTCTAATTCCTCTTTTCTATTTATAGTCATCTGTTATGGTTTGTGCAATTATATTATTTATATTATCCATCATTATATTAAATTTTTGCTCAGCTAATAAATAATTATATATTCTTTCATTATTTTTTACCTTTTTCTGAATATCTTCCATCCTTTTCATAGATTTTTTATCAATTTTTTTACTATTCATAGTTGCATACTGAAGATTATATTGATTTTTTTTATATTCTGACAATAAAATTTCCATATTTTTATCTTTTTTCATTTCTTTCATATTTTTAATAAAATCTTTATATTCCTTACTGATTCTAATTTCACTTGCTAACCTTGTAGCTGTATCATACACGCTCATAGTAGACCTCCTTATTTTGCTTATATATTGTATATATGCAAAGTACAGTCTATTTTGATTATATTTTAATAAAAATACCTCAGTATTTTTATTTCAAATACTGAGGTATTTTTTACTATACTTCCATTATAATCGGAAGTATCATAGGATTTCTTTTTGTTTTTGTATATAAATAATCTTTTAAATTTTCTTTAATATTATTTTTTAAATATGCCCATTCTTTTATATTTTTTTCTTCACATTCATTTAGAACATCTTTTATTATATTTTTTGCACCATCCATTAAATCTTCTGATTCTCTAACATAAACAAATCCTCTAGATATTATATCTGGTCCTGCTAATACTTTTCCATCTTCTTTAGAAATAGTAACGACAACTACCATTAATCCATCTTCTGATAAATGTTTTCTATCTCTTAGAACTATATTTCCCACATCTCCAACTCCAAGACCATCTACAAGAACATTTCCTGTTGGTATAGTAGTAGTTACCTTGGCTGAGTTTCTATCTAATTCTAAAACTTGACCTGTTTGCATAACAAATGTATTTTGTTCTGGCATACCTAATTCTTGAGCTAATGCAGCATGACGACTTAACATTCTATATTCACCATGAACTGGCATAAAGAATTTTGGTTTTACCATTCTATTAATCAGTTTTAGATCTTCTTGTGCAGCGTGCCCTGATACATGTATATCAGCGATATCATTATATACAACTCTTGCACCTTTTTCAAATAAAAGGTTTATAACTTTTGATATTAATTTTTCATTTCCTGGTATTGGATGTGCTGAAATGATAACTAAATCACCTGCTTTTATTTCTACCTTTTTATGTTCATCACTTGCCATTCTTGCAAGGGCTGACATTGGCTCTCCTTGTGTTCCTGTAGTTATTATTACTAATTCATTATCTTTATATTTAGATATATCATTTAAGTCTATTAATGTATCATCTTCCATATCTAAATATCCAAGTTCCTTAGCAACTCCAATAACATTAATCATTGATCTTCCTGAGACAGCAACTTTTCTATTGAATTTAACCGCCATATCTATAATTTGTTGTAATCTATGAATGTTAGAAGCAAATGTAGCAACTATAACTCTGCTACCATTAGCCTTTCTAAATAAATCATCTAAACCTGCTCCGACTGTTTTTTCAGACATAGTAAATCCTGGCTTGCTAACATTTGTACTATCTGCTAATAATAAAAGTACTCCTTGACTACCTAGCTCACAAATTCTATGAATATCCATCACGTCTCCATCAATTGGAGTAAGATCTATTTTAAAATCTCCTGTATGGAAAATAACCCCTTGTTCAGTATGTATTGCTAGTGAACAAGATCCTGGTATACTGTGGTTATTTTTTATGAATTCAACACTTATATTCTTAAGCTTTATCGTCTGTTTAGGAGTAACAACATTTAACTTTACGTTATTCAACTTATGTTCTTTTAATTTCACTTCTATAAGGCCAATACTAAGTCTAGTTCCGTACACAGGTACATCTAATTTTTTAAGTATATATGGTAAAGCTCCGATATGATCTTCATGTCCATGTGTAATAAATATACCTTTTACCTTATCTTTATTTTTTAATAAGTAAGTTATATCCGGTATAACTATATCTATCCCTAACATTTCATCTTCTGGAAAGCTTAAACCCGCATCAATTACAACTATCTCATCTTTATATTCTATTACGGTCATATTCTTGCCTATCTCGTTAAGACCACCTAAAGCCATTACTTTAACCTTGTTGGTGTTTTTCTTAAACAATTGCATCATCTCCTCTGTCTATTCAATTTTTCTATTTTTTGTTGCATCTAAAAAATAATATTAAATCACGCACTTTTTACCAACTAATTTTATTGTATCATAAAATTAACCATATTTTAAGTAAATTTAAAAATACGTTTATATATTATTAAAATAGTTGCTAATTATATATATTCATTTTGTAGAAATTTGTTTATAATAATTTATATTTATTTAAATGTTTTTGATGATATTCAATATGTATTAGGATAATACCTTCAAAAAATACTATTTTTCTTCAAATTAAAACTCATTTAATCAGAGTCTTTTATTAGCAAAATATTTATTTATAAAATAAATTATCATATGTTGTTTAAATTTAATTTGCTAGTTTATATAAATACTTTATCCGTAACACATTTATTAAGTCATAATTTTTAACTTATGATTAAGATAGATAAACTATAAATTCCATAAATAAAAAATAAAGATATAAGTTCTACTTAGAACTTATATCTTTATTACAGTCTTCACATAGTCCATAAAATTTAACATCATGGTCTAATATTTTAAACTTATAAGCACCTTGTATTTCACTTTCTACATTGTCCATTAAGTCATCTTCAACTTCTATTATTTTTCCACATTTTTTACAAATTAGGTGATGATGATTATGACTTTCAGATTTATTCAATGCAAGTTCATATCTTATACACCCATCATCTAAATTTAATTTTGAAATTACCCCTATTTCATCTAGCAGTTGCATTGTTCTATATACAGTAGCAAGTCCAATTTCTGGACAATTTTCTCTTACCAAATCGTATATTTCCTCACTACTTAAATGCCTATCGTTATGTTCTAATAATATGTTAATTATTGCCCTTCTTTGAGGCGTAATCTTAAGACCTAAATCTTTTAACTTAATTTTCAAATTTTCTATTGTATTACACATAATACCACCCGTTTTCAATTGATAATCCTTTGTAAATATTGTAATTGATAACTTTTATAATGTCAATCTATTCAAGAATGTAAATTATTTTATTTCCCTTAATTATATATAAACTCATGCAATAGTTGTTAATTATATTATTTATAAATAAGAAATTTTAATCGCTTTATTTCATAATTAATTTTATGGATATTATTGCAAGACTTTAAATTGTAACGCTAGAAACATTTATTTTTTACATCCTTTATAAATATTTTTATCAAATCTAGATATTTAAATTAATCTAAAACTTAATATCTATTTAGTTTATTATTGCCACTATTAGTTATATATATTTTATATTATTCCCCATTTTATAGAAGTTTAATCCACAACATTAATTTATTCTTTTATTTAACTAATTCCTATATTTACTATATCAACTTCCATTCAACCAATTATATCTAATATTTCTATAAATTTCTCATAATCTTATACTGAATAATATCTAATATTCCAATTTAAACTGTTTTATATAATAAAAAAAACTACCTATTTCTAGGTAGCTTAATTTACAATTAGAATTCGTCGTCGTTTAATCCTTCTTCATCCATTAATGTATTATAAACATCAACAACTATTTCATATTCTTTATCATCTTCAAGAGGTACTAACATTTCTCCCTCTTCGTCTTGGTCTATTCTAAATACTAATGCTTCTTCAGATTCTTCATCATCAACTGGCATTAATATAGCATATTCCTTATTATCTGCTTCTAAAGTTAATATTACTTCAAATTCGCTTTCTACTCCATTTTCATCGATTAAGCTAATTATATTATCTTGCATCTAAATCACCTCAAATTCTTTCTTCTTTTCTATATTATATATTATACTAACACAATTTCAAATATATTATTAAAATATTATTAGAAATTTCTTTGTAAATCTAAATATCCTTGTAGTATTATTACTGCTGCAAGCATATCTATTACTTTTTTTCTTTTTTGTCTGCTGACATCACCTTCTATTAAGGATCTTTCTGCAGCTACTGTTGATAATCTTTCGTCCCAAAATTCAATTGGTAAGTTGGTTTCAGCTTTTAATAATTCACAAAACTTTTGAACCTTTTCTCCTTGTGGACCAACAGTCCCATTCATATTTTTAGGAAGGCCAGAAACAATTTTATTAACTTGTCTTTCTTCAATAATTTTTTTTATTTCTTCTATATCTTTTTTCTTTCCAACTCTCTTAATAGTTGTTACACCTTGAGCTGTAAGTCCCATTAAGTCGCTTACTGCAACTCCTATAGTCTTATCACCTATGTCAAGACCCATTATTCTTCCATCTAACATATTATTTCTCCTTTGAGTATACTTCAATATTCATAGAATCAATTTCTTTTATGATAAAAAAATTATAATATGTAGAATTTATTATAACTTTTATTATTTTATCTTATTTTGATTTCTTCATACCTATTTTATATTATATTTAAAAAATTAGCCAGAAAAATATTCTGGCTAATTTATAATTTTACTATTCTTTTTTATCATTAAATATTATCATATTAATACTTATTATTAAAATCGGTATAAGTATATAAATAGATGCTGTGGCAGCCGCAACTATTCCAGAGTCATTTACTAATAATGTAATTATACATCCAACCATAGACGCTATAAAACCTTTGAATATCATATTATATTTGTTAGATATATTTCTCATATGTCTAGATGGTCTGAATATAAATATACCTATTACGAATATTCCTGTTAATAATATATTTACCCAAACAGTTGATTTTGCAAGTTTTAAGTTCATAGAAATCTTTCTAGTGAAAGTTAAAATTATAGCGCTTGGTCCTTCTTGAAGAATTTGTTTAGCAAACACTCCTAAATGTGATTCCGCTCCCATAAATAAATCTAAGGCGGCAAATACAAAAACTATTAAAACTGCTGATAAACCTAAGATCATAATTTTCTTAAAATCTAGTTTAATATCAAATATTAGCATTATAAATAATAAATATGCTACACATTCAGATATAGCTCCACCTACATTTGCTCCCATTGAAGGGAATGCACTTGTAATAAGTATTATAACAGATAATACAATTGTTAACCATTTAGGTATCTTTTTATAATTTAGTAAAACAGATAAAGCAAATACAGCACTTGCAATAGTAACTCCCTCATATTCATTACCTACACCATAATATCTGGCACCTACTATGGCATCGTAACTCATAATACAATTTTTCATAAAATATGTTCCAATTATAGTGTCTATGACTATTAAAGCTATAGTTAATAGAGCATAATATCCCATTTGCTTAATATCATTATCTTTAAACAACAGCCTACCAGATAAATATAATAACACTGTCATTATTATAACTCCCGTAATTATGCCTACAGGACTTTTAAAGTTAAATATCGGTGCAAGTAATAAAGTAAGAGGCATTATTAAACCTAGTTTAATCAGTTCTTTTAATATAGTAAATACTTTTTCTTTATGTGGTAATTTATCTTTGAATAATAAAGCAAGCATTGCTATTATCCAAGATGCTGAAACTATACCAACAAATGTATTAACTACAGTTGCTCTTATATTATTAATAGATACTATTTTTTCGTATTCTCCAGTTAAAAATTCTATATTATCTTCTCTTTCAACTGAATTTAAAACTCTACCTATCATAGTTTCATTTTTTAATCCAAACTCATTTAGTATATCAACACCTATATCTAAGTTTGCTATTATTCCATCTCTTCTTGTAGTAGCACTTTTTAATAGCCCTTTTTCATTACCTTTAAATTTAATAACTGGAGATAATCTTCTCTTATTATTATAATCTAAAGTAGTTGGAAACTCACTTACTATATAAATAGTATCATTTTCACTTACCATATCAAATACTTTTTCTAAGTAAGCATTTATATTGTTAAAAATTTGTTTTCTCATTTTATAGTAAGTTTTTTCATTTAAATTAGGTTTATATACGTCTAATCTATATGTATCTCCAAGCTCTATGAATAAAGCATCATTTTTATCATAGTATGACTTGGTTTCACTTAGCAATTTATCATAGTCTGTTCTTATACCAAAAGGCATCGAATAGTCTTTAACATTGATATTATCAACATTACCAGATTCTACTCTACCGCTCATATCCATAGACACTAATCCAAGATTTCTTACTTTTACAATCTCTCCATTCTCTATTACATCAGCATTTCCTAATAAAGCAACTTTTTTATTATTATCTGATAATGTTTGTCCTAATAGTCCTAACGTTGAACCATACGTTCCTTTTTCTGCATTATTATTTATAGATTTGTTTATAAATAAATTGTTTATTTCTTTGGGCTTTTCACCTGTTGATGCTGTGTATAGTTTACCATTTTCTTTTGTTAGATTTTCAAAAGAAATCATTTCATTATTAACTACATTAGCTCTTCCACCAGCACCGATACTAGCATAGGACCTTTTATCATCATTTCCTTGATCCCCTTTAATATTCATTAATCCTATATATCCTCTTTTACTTAATTCTTTTTGTAAAACAGGTATTTTTTGTAATTCATCTAAATCAGTCCTATCTAAACTAATATAAACTACCTTACTATTTTGAGCCGCGAAAGAATAATTAGGAACTAATCCAACACATATCATAATTAATAGTAATAATGATACTATCTTTTTCCTCATTGATTGACCTACTTTCTATTTTGATAAATAATATGTTAAAATTTCTTCTAACAACTCATCTCTCTCATATTTCTTTATTACACTTCTTGCGTCTTTGTAACTTGTAATATAACTTGAATCGCCAGATAGGATATATCCTATCATTTGATTGATAGGATCATACCCTTTTTCTTGTAATGCATGATATACATAATTTATTGTTTCTCCTGCACTCATTTTTTTATTATCTGTAACACCCTTAAATTGTACGGTATAATCTAAATTATTATCCAAAATAACTCCCCCTTTTGGTTATTTTATTTGGTTTTTGATAATCTCACTTGCATAATTTAAAGCTTCATCCACCTTAGATATATCAGTCGCTCCAGCTTGCGCCATGTTAGGTCTACCTCCACCTTTACCATTAGCTATTTTAGCAACTTCTCTTACTATATTACCTGAATGTATACCTTTTTGAATTACATCATTAGTAGCAGTAACTACAAAGTTAACTTTATTATCAGCCACATTTGAAAGAACAACAACGCCACTTCCTACTTTATCTCTTAAAGTATCTGCTGTTTCTTTTAATGTATTCATATCTATATTCTCAAATTTAGCACATAATAAGTTCACTCCATCAATTTCTACTTTTGAATCAAGTAATGCATCCACTGATTGTAAGTTTAACTTAGTTTTAGTATCATGTAATTCTTTAGCTAAAGATTTATTTTCTTCCACCAAGTTATTAGCTCTTTGAACTAAATTATCTTCTTTAGTTTTTAAAGCTACACATACATCGTTTATAATATCATCTCTTTGAGTTAAATACTCATAAACAGCATGACCTGTTATAGCTTCTATTCTTCTTACTCCAGCAGCTACTCCACCTTCAGATAATATCTTAAATAATCCTACTTGAGAAGTATTACTTAAATGAGTTCCTCCACAAAGTTCTACTGAATAGTCTCCCATAGAAACCACTCTAACCTCATTACCATACTTTTCGCCAAACAGTGCCATAGCTCCTTTTTCTTTTGCATCTTTTATATTCATTATTTCACAATTTACATCTAATGAATTTAAAATAGCTTGATTTACTTTTTCTTCAACAAGTTTTAATTCTTCTTTAGATATTGGTTCAAAGTGAGTTACGTCAAATCTTAATCTTTCTGGTGTAACAAGAGAACCAGCTTGGTTTACATGATCTCCTAAAACTTGTTTTAAAGCTTCATGTAATAAGTGAGTAGCTGTATGGTTTCTTGCTGAAGCCATTCTTACTTCTTTATTTACTTTTGACTCAAGATTATCTTCTACATTTATAGAACCTTTTTTAACTATACCTATATGTTTTATAGTGTTGTTCGCACCTTTTCTAGTATCAACAACTTCGAATATAGCATTTTCATTTTCTAAAGTCCCTATATCTCCAGCTTGTCCTCCACCTTCTGCATAGAATGATGTTTCATCTAATACTATAACTGCTTTTTCTCCTTCATTTATAGTATTAACTATTTCATCTTCTTTAACTATAGCTGTTACGCGACCTTCTTTATTTAGGTTAACATATCCATCAAATGTACTTGCTATGCTTTCATCTAATTTAGATAGTGGATCTTCTTTCCACCCTTCATCTTCCATGTTTCCTCTATCTTTTCTAGCTCTTTGTCTTTGTTCTTCCATTTCAGCATTGAAAGCTTCCTCATCTATATCAAAACCTTGCTCTTCAAGTATTTCTTTAGTTAGATCCATTGGGAAACCATAAGTATCATAAAGTTTAAATGCCTTTTCTCCACTTAAAACTTTTTCATTGTTAGCTTTCAATTCTTCAACATAAGAATTTAATATTTCACTACCTTGGTCTATAGTTTCATTAAATTTTTCTTCTTCTATTTTTATAACTTTTTTAACGTAGTTTTCTTTTTCAACTAATTCTGGATAAGCTTCACCACTTACAGTTTTTACTCTGTCGAATAATCTATATAAGAAATCTTCTTTTATTCCTAATAATTTACCATGACGAGCTGCTCTTCTAAGTAATCTTCTAAGAACATATCCTCTTCCTTCATTTGAAGGTAATACACCATCTGCTATTAAGAAACTCATAGCTCTCATATGGTCAGTTATTATCCTTATCGATACATCTTTCTTAGCATCTTCACCATATTTAACATTAGCTAGATCTTCTATTCCCTCTATAATATATTTTATAGTATCAATTTCAAATATATTATCTACGTCTTGCATTATACAAGCCATTCTTTCAAGGCCCATACCAGTATCTATATTTTTATTTTTAAGTTCAGGATAAGATCCATCTTCTTGTCTATCAAATTGAGTAAAAACTAAGTTCCAGAATTCTAAGTATCTATCACAATCACATCCTGGTTTACAGTCTGGGTTATCACATCCATACTTTTCCCCTCTATCGAAGTAAATTTCTGAACATGGTCCACATGGTCCAAGACCTATTTCCCAGAAGTTATCATCTTTTCCTAATCTAACTATTCTATCTTCTGGCACTCCTATTTCTTTTGCCCAAAAATCATGAGCACTATCATCATCTAAATAAACAGTTACCCATAATCTATCAGTTGGTATATTTAAGTGTTCTGTTATGAACTCCCACGCCCATGTTATAGCCTCTGGTTTAAAATAATCTCCAAATGAGAAGTTTCCTAACATTTCAAAGAATGTACCATGTCTTGCAGTTTTACCTACGTTTTCTATATCACCTGTTCTTATACATTTTTGACAAGTAGACATTCTCTTGCTTGGTGGCACTTCAACTCCTGAGAAATAATTTTTAAGCGGTGCCATACCTGAGTTTATAAGTAATAAACTCTTATCATTATTTGGTATTAAAGATGCACTTTTACCAACATAATGTCCTTTCGATTCAAAGAATTCTAAAAATCTTTTTCTAATTTCATTACAACCTAATTTTTGCATTTTTTACCTCCTATAATTTATCTTATATTTCCTTTTTACAAATAAAATTGAAATAAAGTTGAATACTATGTAATTTACTATATTATAGTAACTAAGTAATATATTTACCCAAAACTATTAAATATATTATCTTCACAAAATAAAAAACTCGCACCTATATAAAACTATATAGGGGCGAGATATTTTCGCGGTACCACCCTAATTATCATAATAAATATGATATCTTCGGAAAACCTTAGTTATAACGTAACTACCGTCAATCTATACTTAATTTCCAGATTGATACTCCAAGACTGCTTCAAATATTCTATCCTAGGAGTTCTCACCATCCTCCTTCTCTGCGAAGACTTCAAATATTCTACTATTTCTTTTCATTGTATTTAAGTTATTTGTAAAATTATATTTGTATAAAGTAATTCTACTAAATTTTTAATTCATTATCAATAGTATTTATAAACTTTTATCAATAATTCCACCACCAACAACAACATTTCCATTATACATTACTACAGATTGTCCTTTTGTAATAGCTCTTTGTGGTTCATCGAATACTATTCTTATAGACCCCTCTCCGTTATTATAAACTGTAGCTGGTGCTGGTTTTGCAGAGTATCTAATTTTAGCCTCAACTCTTATTGGCTCAGTTATTTCATCAACTGTTATTAAATTTACATCTTTTGCAATAAGTTCCTTACTAAATAAGTCATCATTAGAACCTAATATGACTCTATTTGTATCAGGATCTATATCAAGAACAAACATAGGCTTACCAAACGCTATACCAAGACCTTTTCTTTGACCTATAGTATAGAATACTATTCCTTTATGCTTACCTAATATATTACCTTTAGTATCTACAAAATATCCTTCTTTTATATCTTTTTTAGCATGTCTCTTAACATAATTTGCATAGTCGTTATCTTTTACAAAACAAATCTCTTGGCTATCCGGTTTATTATGCACATCTAAACCTAATTCTTTTGCTATTTCTCTTACTTTATCTTTTTCATAATATCCGATTGGTAAAAGCGTATGCTCTAATTGATCTTGTGTCATATTATAAAGAGCATAAGTTTGATCTTTTTTATCTGTAACAGATTTAACTAATAAGTATCTTCCTGTTTCTTCGTCTTTTTCTATTTTAGCATAATGACCTGTAGCTACATAGTCACATCCTAATTGTCTTGCTCTTCTATATAAATCGTCGAACTTTATATGTTTATTACAAGCTATACATGGATTTGGTGTTCTTCCTTGTAAGTACTCGTCAATAAAATAATCTATAACTTTCTCTTTAAATACATCTTTAAAGTTTAATACATAAAAAGGTATCCCAATCCTTTCTGCAACACGTCTAGCATCTTCTACTGCTGCAAGAGAACAACATCCACCTTCATTTTCGATTAAATCATATTCTTCATCATCTTGCCATAATTTCATGGTAACACCAATTACTTCATATCCTTGTTCTTTAAGTAAATATGCAGCAACAGAGCTATCTACTCCACCACTCATACCTATCATTACTCTTTTGCTCATTTCATTATCACCTCATTCTCTATATTATATATATTTTTCATAATTTTTAAAAGCATATTTTTAATTGTTCAAAATTTGTCTAATTTATACATAGTTCTTTAATTAAGATTTTGTCCATAAAAAAATCTTTGGGCTAGCCCCAAAGATTCTTTATTAAACATTTTCTTAGTCTTCTTCTATATCATGGTGATGATCATGATCATCATCTATAACTACACCATCTAATTCAGGTATATGAATGTTATTTTTATTCGCATAATCTATTAACGCTGCTTTTATAGCTTGCTCTGCTAATACTGAACAGTGCATTTTTACTGGTGGTAATCCATCTAATGCTTCTGCAACAGCTTTGTTCGTAACAGCTAAAGCTTCATGTATAGTTTTTCCTATTACCATCTCAGTAGCCATTGATGAAGAAGCTATTGCTGATCCACATCCAAATGTTTGGAATTTACAGTCTTTTATTACTTCATCTTCTATATCAAGATATATTCTCATTATATCTCCACATTTAGCATTTCCTACTTCTCCAACACCACTTGCATCTTCTATTTGTCCAACATTTCTTGGATTTAAGAAATGATCCATTACTTTATCACTATATTGCATAATTCTGTCCTCCTAACAATATTCATTGTTTAATTTTTCCTTAATTTATATTTTATAATTACTCTGTTTTATATTAATTATTTATTATTTTGTTCTTTTAAATAAGTTTGATATAAAGGTGAGAATGATCTAAGTCTTTCTATTACACCTGGTAAGTTTTCTAAAATGTAATCTATATCTTCATCAGTTGTAAAGTCACCTACAGTAAGTCTTAAAGAACCATGTGCCCATTCATGAGTTAGTCCTATTGACATTAAAACATGTGATGGATCTAGAGAACCAGATGTACAAGCTGAACCACTTGATGCAGCTATTCCTAATTGATCTAGTAATAATAGTATTCCTTCACCTTCGATAAATTCAAATGAGAAGTTTGCATTGCCTGGTAATCTATTAGTTCTATGGCCATTTAATCTTGTATGAGGTATTCTTTCTAATACACCTTCTATTAATTTATTTCTAAGTCTTGTTAATTCTTCTATGTGATTTTGCATATTTTCTTTAGCCATTTCAGCCGCTTTACCGTATCCAACTATTGCAGGAATATTTTCAGTACCAGCTCTTTTTCTTCTTTCTTGAGCTCCACCATGAATTAGGTTGTGTATTTTTACACCTTTTTTCATGTATAAAGAACCTATACCTTTTGGTCCATATATTTTGTGTCCAGACATACTCATTAAGTCTACACCTAATTCTTTAACATCAACTGGTATATTTCCAGCAGCTTGAACAGCATCTGTATGCATTAATGCACCATGCGCATGAGCTATTTCAGTTATTTCTTTTATTGGTTGTATTGTTCCGATTTCATTATTAGCATACATTATACTTACTAATATTGTAGTATCTTTTATTTCTCTTTTTAATTGTTCTAAATCTACTATACCATCTGCGTCTACATCTAAATAAGTAACTTCAAATCCATGTACTTTTTCTAAGTATTCACAAGTATGAAGTATAGCATGATGTTCTATTTTGCTTGTTATTATATGATTTCCTTTATTTTTTCTTGCAAAAGCTGCTCCTTGTAATGCCCAGTTATCACTTTCAGTACCACCGTTAGTAAAGAATATTTCATTTGGATCCGCATTTACAAGTGATGCTATTTGTTTTCTAGCTTTGTCTAAAGCTGTCTTAGTTTCCCTTCCGAATAAGTGAAAACTTGAAGCATTCCCAAAATAATCAGTTAAATATGGCATCATTTCATCTAACACTTCTTTTTTTACTGGAGTAGTAGCTGAATAATCCATGTATAATCTTCTTTTTTCCATAGTATAGTCATCTCCTATTTTTTATTATTCATTAAGTTTGTTATATCAAACTCTTTAATTTTTATGTCATTATTTCTCTTCATATAATCATCAATCATATCTTGAAGTGTAATTGAGTTTAGTACTTCTTCAATACCTTGTTTTAATTTTTCCCAAACTATTTTTGTAGAACAATCATTTGAGTTTTCACAAGAATTTTCATCTATTATACATTGAGACAAAGCCACCGGACCTTCTAATATATTAAGTACATCTCCCACTGTTATTTTCTTGGGATCCTCATTCAAAAGATATCCACCCTGAGCTCCTCTTACACTTTTTATTAATTGTGATTTCTTTAGAGTCGAAAATATTTGTTCTAAATATTGCTCTGGTATTTTTTGCTTACTGGCAATTATATTTAAAGGGATAGGCCCTTCATCTGCATGTAGAGATAATTCAAATATTGCCTTAAGCCCGTATTTACCTTTAGTTGATAATTTCATTTTTATCACCCTCTATGTCAAATACAATTCCTACTAAAATAGTATGAATTTCTTTGACTATATTGTATTATTTCATACTATTTTTGTCAAGATTATTTCTGACTATTTTTATCAGAATTAAAATTTCATTATCCCAACTTCAATATTATATATACCCAGAAAAAAATAAAGATAACTCAAAATTTAAATTATCTTTATTTTTACAAGTTTTAATCTAGCAATATTTATATATACTCCAATTTCCTATTTTTTCAAACCCCAACATTCTATAAATATTACTTGCTTTTTCATTATCACAAAACAGACAAGGTACTTTATTTTCTTCTAATAATTCATTGCATATTTTAATAATACATTTAGTAGCAAATTTACGATTTCTATATTTAGGATGAGTTCCAACCCCTATTATCATTGCATTATCCCTATTTTCTGAAGTACTTTTAGCCATAGATACAACTTTACCTTCTCTCTCAATACAGTATCCTCTTCCAGTTTTCAAACTAGACTTAACGCTATCTACTGTCGTGTTTTCAAATTCATCAATCTCTTCATACAGTTTTACTACTTTGTTTAAATTTCCAAATCTAATTTTTTTTAGCTTCACTCCGTCTTCTCTATAAGAAGGCAATAAATTTATATTTACTAATTTAAATATATTTACTTTTCTATATCTAACTAAATTTAACTTTGGCTCTAACATTTCTAATACTTCAGATTTTCCGCAAACTTCTTCACATCCACTATCATTTATAAATTGAGCAAACTCGTCCACATCAAAATCATCATAAGCATAAAAAATTATAAATTCAAAGCATTTTAATAAAATTCCTTTAATTTCTCCTTTATCATCTATACCTCCATAAATACTAAAAAAGAAACTATCATATCCATACCTTTCTATATCCCCCAATAAAAATATATTAACTTCTTTTTCTTTATTTAAGTATTTGATAACCCTTTTATGATAACTACTATTAAGCCTTTGAATCATTAACATTCCCCCTGATATTTTTTACCTTAATATAATATATTTAACTTACATCAATGATTAACCTTTTTATAAATCTAAAAAATATATCTCTATATTTAATCATATGTGTATTTAATCCTACTTGCAATTAAAACATTACTTACTATATATGTAGAAAAAGTCAAAAAATTATAAATTTTTATTGGTAATGTTTTATAAGAATTTAAAAAAATATAAAACAAATAATAAGTTTATAATAATGTAAAGGAGTGTAAAAATGACTAATAAAAAAAGACCTAGCACAAAAAAAATGAAGGACTACGAAAATGAAAAAATGGAAATAGCTAAGGAATTAGGTACAAATGATCCTTACGATACGATAGTTAATGCAAAAATTGCATCTCAAGATGAGGCTATAAATAGTAGCAAGACCATGACTAAAAGACATAATTTACACAATTTCGAAAAAACTAAAGGTCGTAAAGATATATAAATAATATTATAAAAGTCTATTAAAAATAGATACTTTCATCTATTTTTAATAGACTTTATTTATTTTTATTATTTACAATTTTAGCATTTTATAGAAATATAATATTTTAAAATTATATACTATTATATTATTTTTATTTTTCAGGATTATTTTTTATTCTTGTCCAATAATTATCATAAGCCATTTCATTTTTATTATTGCATGGTATATAATATTTTTTATGTTTAATGGCATCCGGTAGATATTGTTGATTTACATAGTGATTTACATAATTATGAGGGTATTTATACTCAACACCTCTTCCTAAATTTTTAGCTCCAGCATAATGTGCATCTTTTAAATGAATAGGAATATCTCCTGTTTCTATATTATCTAAATCATGAAGAGCCATCTCTATTGCATTTATAACTGAGTCTGATTTAGGACATTGGGCTAAATATATTGTAGCTTGTGCAAGAGGAATTCTCGCTTCCGGAAGTCCCAGTTGTAAAGCTGCAGAAACGCATGCTTCTGTTATTGTTATTGCTTGAGGAACTGCTAATCCTACATCTTCACTTGCAACACATAGTAACCTTCTAGTTATAGATTGAATATCACCAGCTTTAATTAATCTAGCCAAATAATGTATAGATGCATCTGGATCAGAACCTCTAAGTGATTTGTGAAAAGCTGATAATATAGAGTAACCATCATCTCCACCCTTATCATAACTTAACATTTTTACACTAGAACAATCTATAATACTATCTAAAGATACATTTACTGAATTAGTTGCAATATCCACTCCCATATTAAAAGCTAATTCTAATTTATTTAATGCACTTCTCATATCGCCGTTACAAGCATCTGCAATATATTCTAGTGCCTTATCTTCTATATTTATAGAGTCATATGTATAAAAATCTGTTATTTTATCTACTGCTCTATTAAGTCCCTTAATTACATCTGCTTTATCTATAGATTTAAATTCAAATATACTACTTCTACTTAAAATAGCTTTATAAACAACAAAATATGGATTATCAGCAGTACTGGCTATTAGTGTTACAGATCCATCTTCAATTACTTCCAGTAATGATTGTTGCTGCTTACGATTTAAAGCTTGAATTTCATCTAACATAAGTATTATCCCATTATATGAAAATAAGTCTTGTTTATTAGAATCTATTACCTCTTTTATTTCCTTTACTCCACAATTAACAGCATTAAGCTTAACATACTTTTTATTTGTTATATTAGCTATAATATTAGCAAGAGTTGTCTTTCCTGTTCCTGGAGGTCCATATAATATCATATTAGGTATATTGTTATTTTCTAATATTTTATTAATAATTTTCCCTTTTCCAATTATATGAGATTGTCCTACCATATCATCTATATCTTTTGGTCGTAATCTATCTGCTAAAGGTTTCATATTATATCCTCCTTTGCTTTTCATGTATATTAGGTATATTATATTTATTATATTATAATATAATCATGATATTTGTATAAATAAATTCTATTTTCTCATATACACATTCTGCTTGTAAGTTAGTTTTTAAGATTTATTAATAAATTATTTTGGTTATAAATCCCAAATATATTAAAAAGGTATCTAAATAAGATACCTTTAATTTATTAGTAATTACTTCTTACTTTATTTAATTCTGGAATAAGCTTATCGTTTAGAATCTTTATATGAGTTCCCTTCATACCAAGAGATCTAGATTCTATAACACCTGCACTTTCAAACTTTCTAAGTGCATTTACTATCACTGATCTAGTTATACCAACTCTATCAGCTATCCTGCTTGCAACAAGTAAACCTTCATTTCCTTCTAATTCTTTGAAAATATGTTCTACAGCTTCAAGCTCAGAATAAGATAAAGTTCCTATTGCCATCTGAACAACTGCTGTTTTTCTCATTTCGACTTCCATTTCTTCGCTTAATGCTCTAAGTACTTCCATACCAATAACAGTAGCACTATATTCAGAAATAACTAAGTCATCATCTGTAAATATATCATTATATCTAGATAAAACTAACGTTCCTAGTCTTTGTCCACTACCTAATATAGGTACAATAGTAGTGTATTTTTCTAATCTCTCTTGTTCATAAGGGAATACTTCTAATACCTTTTCTCCAGTTAAATTTTCCAAAGTTTCACTTATCTTTAAAACACTATCTGTGTATACTTTTGGGAAAATTTGTAGCTTAGTTTCTTCATCTTCAATAACAGAGCTATCTTGCACATCTGTTAAATATAAACCAATTACTTTTCCTTTTGCACTTATTACATATATATTAGCTCCTAATACTTGCCCTAAAGTCTCAGCTAGTAGATCAAAAGATACACTACTCCCTCCGCTTGTTTGAAGAGTTTTATTAATTCTTCTTGTCTTTTGTAATACTTCACTTGCCATATAATCATCTCCTTAACAAAGTTTAAGGTTTTCAAGAATTTTACAATATTCTCTATTTTCTTATTCAAATACTTTATTTTACCTATTTTATTCTAGCATAAAATTAAATCATTAACAACCAATCGTTTTTATTTTTCTTAATTTTCTGTCATTTCCCCAATATTATTCAATTATCTTACCTTCAACCTTGCATTCTTTATTAGAGCAAATTTCTTTAGTTTCATTTTTTGTATACTTTTCTATCATGTAACTACCACATTCTTTACACAGTTCGCCTGTAGGTTTATACCAACTTATAAAATCACATTCTGGATAATTAGAGCATCCATAAAACGCCTTACCCTTTTTGGACTTTCTGAGTATAATATCTCCTTCTTTACATTTAGGACATTTTACACCTACTTTATTTACTAAAGGCTTAGTATTTTTGCACTCAGGATAATTCTTACATGCCATAAACTTCCCAAATCTACCATACTTGATTACCATATTCGATCCGCATAACTCACAAATCTCATCTGTTTCTTCATCCATATTTATTTTTTCGATTTTTTCTTTTGCTTCTTCTATAGCTTCTTTTAATGGCTCATATACTTCAGAAACCACACTTTTCCATTGAATATTTCCATCTTCAATTTCATCTAATTTATTTTCCATTTGAGCAGTAAAATCCACATCTATGAACTTTTTAAAGTTTATATTTAATATATCAGTCACTATCATTCCAAGTTCTGTTGGATGTAGACTTGTACCTTGTTTTTCAACATACCCTCTATTTAATATGGTAGCAATAGTTGGTGCATAAGTACTAGGTCTACCTATTCCAAGCTCTTCAAGTGTTTTAACTAAACTAGCTTCTGTAAATCTTGCTGGAGGCTGAGTAAAGTGTTGAACTGGCATAAACTGATTCACTTTTAACTCATCGCCTTCATTTATAGCTGGAAGAATTTTATCTTCTCTTTCAGTGAAGTTATATATTTTTGTATAACCTTCAAACTTCATAACAGATCCAGTAGCTCTAAATAATGCATCTCCAATTCTGCAATCAACGTTTAATACATCAAATACAGAGTCTTCCATTTGGCTAGCCACAAATCTTCTCCAAATTAAATTATAAAGTTTAAATTGATCTTTGCTCAAAGAGCTTTTAACACTCATTGGTGTCCTAAGAACAGAAGTAGGTCTTATTGCCTCATGAGCATCTTGCACTTTTTTCTTTTCTTTTCCATCTTTTTTATCATTATATTCTTTATAGTATTTTTCTCCTAATTCATCTACTATAAATGCTTTCGCTTTCTCTTTAGCTTCATCAGAAATTCTCTTAGAATCTGTTCTTATATATGAAATTAAACCTACTGTACCTTCACCCTCAATATCTACACCTTCATAAAGTTCTTGAGCTATAATCATTGTCTTTTTAGTTGTAAAAGATAATTTATTGGCTGCATCTTGCTGAAGTACACTTGTTGTATATAGTTTTGGAGCAGACTTTCTTCGTGTTTTTGATTCGATTTTTTCTACTATAAGATTTTCATTCTCAATATTATTTAAGATATTATTAACGTCCTCTTCATTATTTAAATCTATTTTTTCATTATTAAATGAAATAAATTTAAATAAAATTATTTCTCCATTTTCTGTTTTTCCTTCAATATCTAGTGTCCAATATTCTTTAGGAATAAAATCATTGATTTCTCTTTCTTTTTCACAAATTAGTTTTGTCGTAACAGATTGTACTCTACCTGCACTAAGTCCTTTTCTAACTTTCAGCCAAAGTATTGGACTTATTTGATATCCAAGTAATCTATCTAAAACCCTTCTTGCCTGTTGAGCATCTACTAATTTTAAATCTAAACTTCTCGGATTTTTAATCGCCTTTTTTATTGCATCTTTTGTTATTTCATTAAATTCTATTCTGCATTCATCATCTTCATCAATTCCAAGGATATATGCTAAATGCCAAGATATAGCTTCACCTTCCCTATCAGGGTCAGTAGCTAGATATACTCTTTTAGATTTTTTGGCTTCTTTTTTTAGTTCTTTTATCAAATCACCCTTGCCTCTGATATTTATATATCTAGGTTCAAAATTATTCTCTATATCAACACCTAAAGTACTTTTAGGTAAATCTCTCACATGACCAACTGAAGCCTTCACTGTATAGTGGCTTTTTCCTAAAAATTTTTCTATTGTTTTAGCTTTTGCAGGCGATTCCACAATTACCAATGTTTTCGCCATTATTACACCCCCACCCTTTATTTTAGTTTATACTGTATGTTTTATTGTTCATTTCAACAACTAGGTCTCTTAGTAATAAATCATTTATTATTGTATTTACAATTTTTATCTCAATACCAGTATTATCACAAATTTCATCAATTTGCAAGACACCCTGTTTTTTAATTGCTTCTATTATCTTTAATTCTTCATTACTTAAACCGCTAATATCATATTCTATACTATTTTTATAATAATTAAAACTATTATTATCATATTCATTTAAAATATCATCAATATTTTCTATTAATTTTGCACCTTCTTTTATTATCTTATGACAACCTTTGCTCATATCTGAGTTAATATTTCCAGGTACTGCGAATACATTTCGCCCTTGATCGAGCCCAAAATCTGCCGTAATTAATGCGCCACTTTTTTGACCAGCTTCAACAACTATGATACCATCACTAAGTCCACTTATAATTCTATTTCTACTCGGAAAATTACCTGGCGTTACAATTGTATCAACATTGTATTCAGATACAATAAGTCCACCCTTTGATAAAATTTCATCTGCTAATGGTCTATTACATTTAGGCAGTACATTATCTACAGAAGAACCTAGTACACCGATAGTTTTGCCTCCACTCATCATACATCCTAAGTGGCAATAAGAATCTATACCTATTGCTAATCCACTGATTATATTAATTCCTCTTTGTCCAAGTTCTCTACTTATTTTTTGAGCACAGTTAATTCCATATGGTGTTGGTTTTCTTGAACCAACCATAGCAATATTTAAATGATTATTTATTATTGATAGATCTCCTTTAAAAAATAATAATAAAGGAGGATTATAGATATTTCTCAATTTTTCTGGATATTCTTCATCTTCTATACAAATATAGTTTATGGAATTTTTATATATCTTTTCCTTAATTTCATTTAAATAGAAATGACTTTTATATTTTACTATATTTTCTTTCATATTTAAATTTATATTTTTTAAATTATATATTTCTTTTTCACTCAAGTCCATAAATTTATCAATATTTCCTACTTCTTCTATTATTTTGCCAATTGTTTTTGTAGTTATTCCACTAATTGACTTAAGTAACAAATATGCATCTCTTTTATCCATAATTAACTCCTATCTAAAGTAAGTATAATAAGCTTTTCTAAAAGAAAATGCCTCCATTATATGATTCGCTTCTATATCTTTACTTTCTTCCAAATCTGCAATAGTCCTAGCCATTTTTATCAGCTTAGTATAACTTCTATTACTTAATTTATATTTATTAAATATTTTATTAGTCAAATCCATAGATTCCTCATTTAAATTACAGTATTCATCTAACATATAAGATGTCATTTCATTATTACTCTTTATATTGTCATTTTTAAACCTTTCTCTTTGTATTTCTCTAGCTTTAGTAACTCTTTTTCTTATATCTTCAGATTTTTCTCCTTGAGACTTTTTATTTAGTTCATCACATACTATAGGATTTACTTCAACAAATATATCAAATCTGTCTAATAAAGGCCCTGATAATTTATTCTTATATCTATCTATCTCGTAAGACCTGCATTTACATTCTTTATCAGACATATAAAATCCACAAGGACATGGATTCATAGCACCAACAACAAGCATGTTACTTGGATATTTTATATTATATTTTACTCTTGATATATTCACATATTTGTCTTCCATAGGTTGTCTTAAGCTTTCTAGTATTTTTCTATCAAACTCTGCTATTTCATCTAAAAACAAAACTCCTCTATGAGATAAAACTACTTCGCCAGGTTTACACCTAACACCTCCTCCAATCAATGATTGGATAGTTGTGCTATGATGAGGTGATCTAAATGGTCTTTGACTAATTAGACCCGTCTTTTCATCTATTAATCCTGCTATACTGTATATTTTACTAATTTCAATTATTTCATCTTTATCTAAGGATGGTAATATTGTTCTTATACGTTTTGCAATCATTGTTTTACCTGATCCTGGAGGACCAATTAATAATAAATTATGATTACCTGCAGCAGCAATTTCAGCACTTCTTTTAACAAAATAGTTTCCCTTTATTTCTTGAAAATCCTCATTATATATGTTTTCATTCTTATTTTTAATTATATCTTTGTATTCACTTTTTATTTCACAGACATCATTAAGGTAGTTAACACACTCATTTATAGTCTTAATCGGTATTATCTCTATATTATCAATAAAATTACATTCTTTTAAATTATCATATGGTATGAATATTCTCTTAAAATTTTGTTCTCTAGCTCCTATTACAAGAGGTAGAATCCCCTTAATTTTTCTTATATGACCATCTAAAGATACCTCTCCTACAAATATACATTCATCTAAATATGGTTCATTTTTATTTATATATTTTCGTAATATTCCTATGCATATTGGTAAATCTAAGAATGATCCTTCTTTTCTCATATCTGCCGGCGATAAATTTACAACAATCCTTGAATTTGGAAAATCATAACCACTATTTATTATGGCAGACTTTACTCTTTCTCTAGCTTCTCTTATTTCAGTACTTGGTAATCCAACTATGTTGAAAGAAGGAATTCCTCTTGTTATATCAGTCTCTACCTTAACTAAAAAACTTTCTAACCCTATCAAATTATTTGAATTAATTATACTTAACATATTTTCCCCTTCCTAAAAAGCATTTATTATATGGTTAACTTTATTATTTTTAAGATATATTTCTATTACATCAAATCGTATTGATATATTGTGTAAACAGTTTTCTAAAATGTAAAACTTAGCTACATTAACTATCTTTCTTCTTTTATTGTAATTAACAGATTCTGCTGGATATCCATAATTAATATTACTTCTACTTTTCACCTCCACAAAAACTAATTCTCCATTTAATTTAACTATTAAATCTATCTCACCTATTTTGGTTCTATAATTTTTTTCTAAAATTTTTCCGCCTTTAGAAATTAAATATTTTTGCGCAATTTCTTCTCCTAATTTACCTTTTTGTACATTATTCATATTTTTCACCTTATTAATTTTCTTATCTGATTATTGTCAAGGTAGTTCCTATATATACAAATTTAAGTATATAATTGATTTTTTTATATTTTGAACTTACTATATAATTATCATTATTTCGTTACATAAATTGGTAATTTATATAAAAAAGGAGAAAATTTATGCGTAATAAAAGAAAAGTAAATAAAAAAAAGATTTTTATTATTTTTTTAGCATTGTTTTTGGTAGTTGTGGGTATCTTACATTTTTACAAATCATCTAAATCCAACAATGAATCTAATAAAAGAAATATTTATTCTGTATTTAACGATGAGCCTGAAACTTACAATGCATCTATATTAGCGGCTGGAGATGTTATGGTTCATGGACCTCAACTAAACGCTCAATTTGATATATCTAATAAAACATACTCATTTGATAATAACTTCACATATGTAAAAAAATATATTGAAAAAGCAGACTATAGTTTGGCAAATTTAGAAACAACTTTAGCAGGAAATGATGTAACGCCTTATAGTTCGTATCCTTTATTTAATTCTCCTGATGAATTGGCTGATGCCCTAAAAAATGCTGGATTTGATTTATTATCTACCATAAATAATCACAGCTTTGATAAAGGTGACTTAGGTGTTAGTAGAACATTGAGTGTATTAAAAGAAAAAGGCTTTGATACTGTGGGCACTAGAGAAAATATTGACGATGATGATTTTTTAATAAAAAATATCAACAATATAAAGGTGGGTATTACGTCTTATTCTTATGGAGATGTAAAAAATGATAATAAATACTTAAACGGTATAAAAGTATCCGAAGATTTTGAAGATAAGATGAATATCTTTGATGCTAATGATGTGGATAGTGCATTTAATACAATCTCTACCACATTAGATAAATTAGAAGATACTGATATCCAAATAGTAGTTTTACACTGGGGAGTTGAGTATACTAGGGATGAAATCAATTTCCAAAAAGAGCTGGCACAAAAATTATGCGACTATGGTGTAGATATTGTTATAGGATCTCATCCTCATGTAGTTCAACCTGTAGAAACAATTAAGTCATCTGATGGAGAAACTGAAACTGTAGTGATATACTCTTTAGGAAATTATATTTCTAATCAAAGAAGAGAAAATGTGGGTGCTTATAGTGAAGATGGATTAATGGTAAATATAGATATAACCAAGAAAAGCAATGAAGATAAAGCAATAGTTAAGAAAGTAAATTGCATTCCTACTTGGGTAAATAAATACAATCGTAATGGTAAGCATGTCTATGAAATAATACCTATTGAAGATAAAAAAGATTTAGATTCTATAAGTAATTTAAATAATACCTACGTAGAACAATCACATCATAATACTTCATCACTTATAGAAACAACTGACTTAATAAATATTGTTGATTGTCCTTTTGAATAATATAAAAATAGATTACCTTATTTAAAAGGTAATCTATTTTTATATTCTACTTAGGTAATTTTATTATAAATGCTGTACCTTCATTTATTTTACTACTCACGAAAATACGACTACCATGAGCATTAATAGCACTCAATCTGTACTTATTATCCACCACTGGTGTACATATTAAATCATTTTCTCTTAATTTAGAAGCTACCTTTAGTAACCTTTCTTTAGCTTTTGTAAAAATATTATATAAAATAAATATGGAGAACTTATGGAGATTTATATAAAAAATAAATATCTTATGAGTAGAATCCAAGTTTATATTATTAGTTATATTTTAATTGCAAATTTTCTTATTACCCCTTATTATACAATTATATGATAAATTTTTCGTTTAATTTGAGAGGAGATAATTTGAGTAATGTATAATAACAATTCTAAGGATACTAAAAAGTTCTTGATATGCTTTTCTTTGTCATTACTTGTTATTGGTATTTTTTCATTTAAAACTATTTTTAAATTTGATAATTTTAGAAAAGATAATAAAAATCAAGAAGCATCTATATTTACTACAAAAGAAGAAACTAATGATGCATCTATATTAGCAGTAGGAGATGTTATGGTATATAATCCTCAGTTAAAAGCACAGTATGACTCATCGAAAAACAAATATTCTTTTGATAATAACTTTAGTTATGTGAAAAAATATATAGAAAAAGCTGATTATAGTATAGCAAATTTGGAAACAACTTTAACTGGTACTGAAGTTTATAAATATAGCTCTTATCCTAATTTTAATTCACCAGATGAGTTAGCAGATGGATTAAAAAATGCTGGATTTGATTTGTTATCAACAGGTAATAATCATGCTTATGATAAAGGTGATTTAAGTATAAAAAATACTTTATCCACTTTAAAAGAAAAGAACTTAGATGTAGTTGGAACTAGAGAAAATAATGCTGATAAAGAATTTATAGTAAAAAATATTAATAATATTAATATTGGTATCACTTCTTATACTTATGGTAAAGTAACTAATTCTAATAAATATTTAAATGACAATAAAATTTCTGATGAATATAAGGATAACATTAATATTTTCGACTCTAGTGATGTTAGTCAAGCATTTGAATCTATAAATAATACATTGGAAAAAATGAAAGATACTGATTTACAAATAGTTTACTTACACTGGGGAGACAAATATTCAAGAAGTGAAAATTCATTCCAAAGTGAATTAGCTCAAAAGCTTTGTGATGCAGGTGTAGATGTTATCATAGGATCTCATCCTCATGTTGTACAACCAGTTAAAACTATAAAATCTACAGATGGTAAAAATCAAACTGTTGTAGCTTATTCTTTAGGAAACTTTTTATCTAACCAAACTAGAGATAAATTTAACCAATATACTGAAGATGGTTTAATGGTAAATATAGATATAAGCAAAAAAGCAAGTGATAAAGAAGCAAAAATAACAAAGGTTACTTGTATACCTACATGGTTAAATAAGTATTACAGCAATGAAACTTCTAAAAATGTTTATGAAATAATACCTCTAGCTAATAAAGAAGAAATAAGTAAAATTAATAATTTACCAGAAAATAAAATCAAAAAATCTTACGAAAATACTTTTTCTTTAATAGAAACATCTGACTTAATTACTGTAGTTGAAAATCCATTTAAATAATAAGTAATATTATACATAAAAACAAGAGGTAGGGAGGTAGGGTAATGTAAAATAATTTGTGCTTATGAAATTTAAATACTCCTTTATGGCAATGATAAAAATATAAAGTCAATGCCAGGAAGGGGTATTTTTAATGAGTAATTTAAGTAAAGATTTAATAA
>JARKUZ010000090.1 GCA_029851945.1 Terrisporobacter sp.
TAAGTAAAATGCTGCTAAGGATGTAACAAAAGTTGTGGATGTATCTCCATGAACTAAAACTATGTCAGGCTTTACTTGTTCTAAGGTCTCTTTCATTTTAGATAATATATTTTTAGTAACATCAAACAAAGTTAGATTGCTTTTCATTATACTCAAGTCGAATTCAGGAACAATATCAAAAGCTTGTAAGACTTGGTCTAACATCTCTCTATGTTGACCAGTTACACATACTATTGTCTCTATGTTTTTTCTATTTTTTAATTCTTTTACTAAGGGACACATTTTTATAGCTTCGGGTCTAGTTCCAAATACTATCATTATTTTTTTCATATTATGTTTCATTCCTAACATGTTAGATTAATATTTTTTATAATATATTAATTATTTTATACACATTAGGTAGTTTTATTACATCTGAACAAAACATTTCAAATTCATATGAGTTGAAAATAAAAGTTTTAAACTAATTAATAATAAAAAAGGTCAAAGAATATCCTTGACCTTTTTGTATTATTCAGAAGTTACTGCTACTTCTTCCATCACATCTTTATATCCATTAGGATTATTGCTTTGCCATCTCCAAGTATCATTACACATATCTTCTATATTATACTTAGCACTCCATCCAAGCTCTTCATTAGCTTTTTTAGGATCTGCATAGCACATAGCCACATCACCTGGTCTTCTATCGACTATTTTATATTTTACATCTTTGCCACAAGCTTTGCTAAAAGCTTTCACCATATCAAGAACACTGTATCCATTACCTGTTCCTAAATTATATGTAACCAATCCTGGTAAATCCTCAAGCTTGTCTAAAGCTTTTAGATGGCCTTGAGCTAAATCAACCACATGGATATAATCCCTAACACCTGTACCATCATGTGTATCATAATCATCTCCAAATACACTTAACTCTTTTAATTTACCTACTGCTACTTGTGAAACATAAGGCATTAAGTTGTTTGGTATATCATTAGGATCTTCTCCCATTAGTCCACTTTCATGTGCTCCTACAGGATTGAAATATCTAAGGATAGCCACGTTAAAAGTAGGATCAGCCTTAGCTATATCTCTTAACATATCTTCTATCATTAACTTAGTTGCACCATATGGATTTGTTGTTGATAGTGGGAAATCCTCTGTAATAGGACAAGTGTGCGGATCTCCATAAACTGTTGCAGATGAACTAAATACAAATTTATTTACATCATATTTCTTCATTAAATTTAAAACAGTTAATGTATTTACTATATTGTTAGTGTAATACATTAATGGTTTTGCAACAGATTCTCCCACTGCTTTATAGGCTGCGAAATGAATTACTGAATCTATATTATTTTCTTTAAAAACTACTTCTAGTTCTTCTTCATCAGTTGTATCAACTTCATAAAATTTAAAATCTTTTTTTGTTATTTCTCTTATTCTGTCAAGAACTATAGGACAACTATTTGAAAAATTATCTACTATAATTACTTCTTTATTATCATTTAATAGTTCAACTACTGTGTGACTTCCTATATATCCTGCTCCTCCAGTTACTAAAACTGCCATAACTTCATCTCCCATCATTTCTTATGTAATTTTATTTTAAAATTATTTATTAATAAATAATCTTATCTTCATCTTCTATGTTTTTATTTTTACTTTTCTTTTTTCTAATTATTAAATAGATTATAGCTACGGCTACTAATACTACTGCTACAACTTTTGAATAAGTCCCCAATATATACGTAATCTTATCCATATTATCACCTATGATATATCCGATTGATATTAACAGAATATTCCACAAGGATATACCTATAGTTGAATAAATGGTAAACTCTAATACCTTCATCCTAGTAACCCCAGCTACTATAGATATAAATGTTCTAGCAATAGGTACAAGTCTAGATAACATTACAGATATTTTTTCATATTTATCCATAAATCTATGAGATTCTCTTATTGCTCTTTGAGTTTTTGGATATTTACTTTTTAAAAAATAAATCAGAGGATTACCAAATCTATATCCTAGATAGTAGTTTGTCAAAGATCCTATTACTCCACCAAGTATAGATACTAAAATAACTAAAACTATATTCATACTATATTCACTAGATAATATACCTGCAAGAGGTAAAACTATCTCACTCGGTAAAGGCAGGTTTGCATATTCCAGTGCTACTATTATGAATATACTTATAAGTCCATAATTCAAAATAAATTCTTCAATTATAACACCTATTTCAATCAATATATTTACCTCTTCTTTTGTTATTTTCCTTCTTCTAAGAATACTATATATTCCTCTCTATAAATATATAATAACTTATCTATTAAGAAATTTGCTTCATGTCGCCAACGACTGCGTCCGTTTATCTAATATAAATAATACCCAAGATGTTATACCTGGGTATTATTGAATACTACTCACCAGTAACTGCCACCTCTTCTAAAACACTCTCTACTTTATTGACTTTACTGTCTTTATCCATCTTTTCTTTTCTTATCGTTTCTGCTTTACTTCTTAAAAACTCTATGAAATCATCTCTTAACTCTGGTCTTTTTAAAGCGAAATCAACAGTCGCTTCTAAGAAACCTAACTTATCACCTACGTCGTATCTTCTTCCTTCGAAGTTATAAGCATATATAGCTTCTTTTTTAGCTAAAGTTTGTAAAGCATCAGTTAATTGTATCTCTCCACCTTTTCCTGGCTCTTGATTTTCTAATATATTGAATATTTCTGGAGTTATTATGTATCTACCAAGTATTGCAATATTTGATGGAGCTTCTTCAACTGCTGGTTTTTCCACCATGTCTTTAACTTTGTATACTCTATCTTCTATGTGTTTAACATCAAGTATTCCGTACTTGTTAACATTCTCTTTAGCTACTTCTTGGACACCAAGTATTGTAGTTTTATATTCGTCGTAAGCACTTATCATTTGCTTTAAACAAGGAGTTTCTGCATCTACTATATCATCACCTAATAAAACTGCAAAAGGCTCATCCCCTATGAAACTTTTTGCACAGTGAACAGCATGTCCTAATCCTTTTGGTTCTTTTTGTCTTATGTAATGGATATTTACCATATTAGATATTTTTTGAACCATTTCTAACATCTCTTTTTTACCCTTATTTTCAAGTTCTAATTCCAGCTCTACACTTCTATCAAAGTGGTCTTCTATACATTTTTTGTTACGCCCTGTTACTATTAGTATTTCTTCTATACCAGATGCTATGGCTTCTTCTATTATGTATTGTAGTGTTGGTTTGTCCACTATTGGAAGCATTTCTTTAGCTTGTGCTTTTGTTGCTGGTAGGAATCTCGTTCCTAGCCCTGCTGCCGGTATTATGGCTTTTCTTACTGTATTTCTTTTCATTTTTACCTCCAAATATTACACTTATATTAATATACTAAATTTTTTTCTTTAGAATTCTTTACTCAACTGATTTTCCCTTATTAAATTTTAATTTAACCATATCTATTATCATATTAACTTCTTCTATTTTCATAACAACTATTATAGCTCCATATACAATGGCACCTATTAATACAGACATACCAGTTGAAATTATATCACCCATAGTATTATTCGGACATATGCCTACTAATGAATTATATGATAGTTTTGTAAATATAGCCATTATAATTACCGCCACAACTAATTTAGCAAAAGTTTTTATTATTTTATCTTGACCAAAATATTCAATTTTTTTCTTCAAGCTACTAAATAATAAAAATGTACATACTATTGCAGAGATACTAGTTGCTAAAGCTAATCCTTTATATCCTAACACATTTATAAGTAATAAATTTAATATAATATTTAATACCATTGAAAGTATACCATTCTTCATAGGTGTACTAGTATCTTTCATTGAATAGAATATTTGGTTTAATATATCTCTCAGACCAAAAGACCATATACCTACTGCATAACAAGATAAAGCTGCTGCTGTCATTAAAGTATCTTCTGGTGTAAATTTTCCTCTTTCAAATATTATTCTTACTATAGGCTCAGATAATAAAATAGCTCCAACAGAAATAGGTATCATAATTATACAAACAGAATTAATAGACCTCTGTATAGTTTTGGATAAATTCTCTTTATCACCTGAATTAGATAGTTTTGATAGCATAGGATATACAACTGCTGATATAGTAGATATAAATATTCCCATAACAAAATAATTTAATTTGTTAGCACTATTTAGTATTGTTATAATCCCATCTCCCAATGTAGAAGATAAAGTTCTATCTATAACAGTATTTATTTGATTAACTCCCACACCAATACATACAGGAGCTATTAAAATTAGCATTCTTTTTAAATAAACATCTTTTATATTTATTTGGAATCTATATCTATACCCTTTTTTAAAAGCAAATGGCAACTGGAATAAAAATTGCGATGCCATAGCCATTAATGAAAGTATTCCTAATATTTTTAAATTCCCATTAGCACTCAATAAAATACCGCATATTACAAAAATATTGTATGGAAAACCAATCATACCAGGTATAGTAAAATTATTATTTATTTGTAACCAAGCCGTCATAATATTGCTTAATCCAATAAACATCATTCCCCATATCATTACTTTAGTAAAATCAGTTGCTATTTTTAATTTTTCCCCAGAAAAGTCCATTGCAAATACCTTTGTCAATGGCTCTGCAAATATAAATCCTAATATTGATAAAATAATACTAATTATTATTACAATATTAAATATATTATTAGCAAATTTTAATGCCCCATCTTTACCTTCTTCTTTTTCAACTTGAAAATATAATGGTATAAATGTAGTTGCTAATGCTGTACCTATAATAGTAAATAGTACTATAGGTATATTTAAAGCTGTAATAAAAGCATCTGCCGTTGCACTAGCTCCATGTACCGAAACTAATATAGTTTCTCTTAAAAATCCTATTACTTTTGATAGCATTGTAACTATCATCAATCCTAATGCTGATTTTGCTACCTTACTCATATTTCCTCCATTTCAAAACCGATTATAAAAAATATAAGAAACAGTACTAAACATAAGTACTATTTCTTATATTTTTATGATTTCTTTATCTATCAAGCATTATATCTTTAAATCGTTTATCACTTTTTCCCAACTTAAATTATCAATCTAACTTTGCACATTAACTCTATTAAATTTTGATTTTTATATTAATTCATAAAGCTTATTATTTAACTCCATACTGTCTTTCAAAGTAGTTAGCATATTCACCTGATATTATATTTTGCCACCATTCCTTATTATTTAAGTACCATTCTATAGTCATAGCTATACCAGTATCAAAATTATACTTAGGTTTCCATCCTAATTCATTTTCTAATTTATCAGGATCTATTGCATATCTTAAATCATGTCCTGGTCTGTCAGTAACATAATTTATTAAACTTTCAGGTTTATCTAAAGCTTTAAGTATAGTTTTAACTACTTCTAAGTTAGTTCTTTCATTATGTCCACCAACATTGTAAACTTCTCCAACTTTACCTTTATGTATTATAAGGTCTATTGCAGAGCAGTGATCTTCAACATGTAGCCAGTCTCTTACGTTTTCTCCGTTTCCATATACAGGAAGACTTTCATCAGCTAAAGCTCTTGATATCATTAATGGTATTAACTTTTCTGGGAAGTGGTATGGACCATAGTTATTTGAACATCTAGAAATTGTTGCTGGAAGTCCAAATGTTCTTTGATATGCATGAACTAAGAAATCTGCACTAGCTTTTGATGCTGAATATGGTGAAGATGGGTTTAAAGGAGTTTCTTCTGTAAAGAATAAATCCTTTCTATCTAAAGGTAAATCTCCATAAACTTCATCTGTTGATACTTGGTGATATCTTTCTACTCCAAATTCTTTTGAAGCATCTAATAATACTTGAGTTCCTATAACATTAGTTTTTACAAATATTCCTGGATCTTCTACTGATCTATCAACATGAGATTCAGCCGCAAAGTTTACAACTATATCAAATTTTTCTTCTCTAAATAAATTAAATATAAAATCTCTATCAGCTATATCACCTTTTACAAATTTGTAATTAGGTTTATCTTCTACAGGCTTTAATGTTTCTAAATTTCCAGCATAAGTTAATGCATCTAAATTTACTATCATATATTCAGGGTATTTATTAACCATATAGTGGACAAAGTTTCCTCCGATAAAACCTGCTCCCCCTGTTACTAAAATCTTTTTCATTATACTACTCTCCTCTATATCAAAATTGCTCAATTTCCATATTTAATATTATATATGTTATTAAAATGGTAAATCTAAATCTTTTAATCTTGGTTGTTTTTTATCTTTTTCTGAAAGTATTATTTCTTCTATACCTTCTAGTGGCCAAACTATTCCCACATCTGGGTCATTCCATAAAAGCCCTCCATCAAATTCTGGTGCATATAAGTTTGTACATTTATAATTAAATACTGCTTCATCAGATAAAACTAAAAATCCATGAGCAAATCCTTCTGGAACATAAAATTGTTTTTTATTTTCAGCAGAAAGAAGAACACCTTCCCACTTACCATATGTAGGTGAATTTTTTCTTAAATCCACAGCAACATCATAAACTTCGCCTTGAGTACATCTAACTAGTTTACCTTGTGTAAACTTAGTTTGAAAGTGCATCCCTCTTAAAACACCTTTTTTAGATTTTGATTCATTGTCTTGAACAAATACCATATCAAGTCCTGCTTCAACAAAATCTTTTCTATTATAACTTTCCATAAAGTATCCTCTATCATCTCCAAATACTTTAGGCTCTATTATATATAAATCTTTTATTTTAGTTTCTATAAAATTAAAGTTTCCCATTTTATCTCCTTTTATATAGTTAATGCAGCTTCTTTTTCTGCATCTATATTTTCATTTGATACTTCTGTTTCTATTTTTTCATTTGATACTTTTACTAAGTATTTACCATAGTCAGTTTTCATAAGTGGTTTTGCAAGTTCTAATAATTGCTCTTTATTTATATATCCTTTTCTATAAGCAATTTCTTCTAAACAAGCTATGTATAAACCTTGTCTAGTTTGAACTGCTTCAACATAATTGGATGCATCTAATAGCCCTTTGTGTGTACCTGTATCTAACCAGGCCATCCCTCTGCCAAATAACTCTACTTTAAGTTTTCCTCTTCTTAAGTATTCGTTGTTTACAGAAGTTATTTCTAACTCTCCCCTATCAGATGGTTTAACATTTTTAGCTATTTCTACTACATCATTGTCATAGAAATATAAACCTGGTACTGCATAATTAGATTTTGGCACTTCTGGTTTTTCTTCTATTGAAAGAACGTTGAAATCTTTATCAAATTCAACTACTCCAAATGCTTGTGGGTCTACTACATGATATCCAAATATAGTAGCTTCATCTCTTTCCACTGCATTTTGTAATCTTTCACTAAATCCATATCCATAGAATATATTATCTCCAAGTACTAAGGCCACTTTGTCATCTCCTATGAACTCTTCACCTATTATAAATGCTTCTGCTAGTCCATTTGGATGTTCTTGAACTGCATATTCTATATTTAATCCTAAGTCATTACCATTTCCAAATAACTCTTTGAACATTGGTAAATCTCTAGGTGTTGATATTATTAATATTTCTCTTATTCCAGCAAGCATTAATACTGACATTGGATAGTATATCATCGGCTTGTCATATATTGGTAATGATTGTTTTGATACTGATTTTGTTATAGGGTATAATCTTGTTCCAGATCCCCCAGCTAATATAATTCCTTTCATTTTTACTCTCCCTGCAATATTTTCTATAAATTTTTATTCTTTATCTAAGTATTCTTTTAATGACTCTTCCCAATTTCTAAATGAGTTTAAGCCAACTAACTTTAGCATGAAATTATCAAGAACAGAATATGCTGGTCTTGGTGCTGGTCTCTTAAACTCTTCACTTGTTACTGGGTTTACTTTTATATCTATATTTTTTATTTCAAATATTTTTTTAGCAAAGTCATACCAACTACATTGACCTTCACAAGTTCCATGGTATACACCGTAATGCTCTGTGCTTATTAAATCAATTATAGCTTTTGCTAAATCAACTGTAGATGTAGGACTTCCAAATTGATCATTTACTACATTTAATTCTTTGTTTGTTTCTGCTAATTTTAGCATTGTTCTCACAAAGTTATTTCCTTCTCCATATAACCATGCAGTTCTTACTATAAAGTATTTAGAGCAAAACTCTCTTACAAAGTTTTCACCCATTAATTTACTTGTACCGTATATTGAATTTGGACAAGTAATATCATCTTCTCTATATGGTCTATTTCCTTTTCCATCAAATACATAATCAGTAGATACTTGTACTAATTTAGCTCCTATTTTTTCACAAACTATGGCTAAGTTTCTAGGTCCTACTGCATTTATTTTATATGCATTTTCCACATCTGTTTCGCATAAATCGACTGCTGTATGGGCTGCACAGTTTATGACTACATCTGGTTTATTGTTTAATAAAAACTGATTAACATCATTTATGTCTATTATGTTTAGCTCTTCTCTGTCTGTAGGTATAACTTCATATTTACTATGTTCTTTAAGTTGATTAATTAGTTCTGTTCCAAGTTGCCCTTTTGCACCAGTTATTACTATTTTCATTATACCGCCTCCACTTTTGTATTTTCTTTATTATCAAAATAAAAAGAATGCATACTCATTTTTTTTACATATTTCATAGGTACTTTTTTGTAACTTTTTCCTGCTTTATATCCCAAGAATCTAAATCCACTATCAATAATTAAATGTGGTATTAAGTACCATTTTCCATTTCTAATTAAGTACTTAGCTGATTCTTTAACATATTTAATTCCTTCAGATTCTGACTTAACTCCATTAAAATAGTGACTACTATCAACAAATACTACCCCAACATCGAAGTTTCTTTTGAATTGTTGCATATATGTATAAGAATGAGAGTGAATAACTCTCGCTTTAGATGCATAGCATACTTTTTTATTGTTAAATAATAACTTAGATGCTATTATCATATCTTCATTCATTATTGTATGTTCTGGGAAACCATCTACACTCCAAAATTCTTCAGCTAAAAATGCCGAGCAAACATTACTTAAAAAGAATGCTTTTACTCCTAATCTATCTATATCTGATGATGATTTAACAATATCTGTATCTGGATAGTTAAATTTTCTAGCAAATACTTCTAAAGGACCTGCTTCTTTTCTAGCAACTTGTCTTCCATATGTAGCACATATATCATCTGTACCAAGTGGTTTCACTAGTGCTTCTAAGAAATAATCATTTTCTGGGATGGCATCTTGAGTCATAAAAACTAATATATCTCCAGTTGCTTCTCTAGCTGCTCTATTTCTAGTACCACCATGATCAAATTCCCCATCTTTAATCGGTATAAATTTTACAATATCAAAACTCTCACAAATTTCTCTTGTTTTATCCTTTGATGCTGTATCAATTACAATAATTTCTTTTGCTTTTATTGTTTGATTTTCCAATTTAGAAATTAAATTTTCCATGTATTTCTCAGCATTCCTTGTTGGTATTATAATACTTATATTCAAAATCTTCACTCCATATATTTATTAAATTTATTTTATTTAAATCTTTAATTTTTTCAACAATAAAAAACTATACCTTAAACTTCTTAATCACAATTATCTTAATTGAATTATTCAAGATATAGTTTTCATTCATTTATGAAAAATTAATATGACCCTTCTCTTTTAATTACTTTTACTACTGTCTTAATCATAATACATATATCTTTAAAAGTATTTCTTGTTGCAATATACTCCATATCTAATGCTACCCTCTCATCATAAGAAGTATCACTTCTACCACTTACTTGCCAAAGACCTGTAAGACCTGGTTTTACAGATTTATAATATTTGTCATACTCTCCATAATATTTTAACTCATCAACAACTATAGGTCTTGGTCCAACGATAGTCATTTCCCCTTTTAATATATTAAACAACTGCGGTAATTCATCTAAACTGGTTTTTCTTATAAATTTCCCTACTTTAGTAATTCTAGGATCATCCTTTAATTTAAAAGTTTCATTATACTCTTTCTTTTGCGCAGGCGTAAAATGTTTTTTCATTTCCTCTGCATTTGCATACATTGATCTAAATTTTAAACAAGGAAATAATTTTCCATCCTTACCTACTCTATTATGACCAAATATAATTTTACCTTTAGGATCTTCTATTTTTATTGCAATAGCAACTATCAAAAATAGTGGTAATAAAATAATAATTCCCATAAATGCTCCTATTATATCTAATGTTCTCTTAAAAAACATATAATAAGGCGATTCATTAGGAATAATATTATCTTTTTCTAACACACGCTGAACTTCTGTACTCATAATATAAAATTCCCCCCGTATATTTTTATCTCACGAAATTTTCTGAAATAGCTTCTTTAATTGTAATAAATTTAATATTATACCATCTAAATACTACTCAATATATATCATTCTATCATATAGAATTTTACTATTCAATTATATAAATCATTATTTTCATTTATATGACAATATTAGATTATTTTTACTATATTGTTAATTATTTTATTTTTTATCTTAATTTCTATGCAATAACTAATTCACAATTTTTTTTATACATATTTTTTTATTTTTAAACCTTCAAATTATTTACAATTTTGTAACAATATTATATATTTAGATTAATATTTACAAAATAGTAAGTAAAAGGGGGGAATTTATGAAGAAATTTATCACTTCATTTTTAGTATTTTCATTATTATTTAATGTAATATTTGAAAACATTTTAACTTTAAGCTATGCAGAAAGTATACAAGAACCTATTCTAGAAAATAATACTTCTACAGAGGTTGATACTAACACATCTCAAGATAATACAGAAAATATGATACCATCTACATCAGATAATCTTCCTAATGATACTGAGGCTGACATATCACAAGAAGCTACAGACGGTATTACTCCATCTTTACCAAATGATGATAGTAGTCTGCAAAATAATAATAATAATCTACAAAATTCAGACGAAGATAAAATACAACCAGACCCAAAGGAAAATCCTAAACATATAATGGGAGGTAATTCTTCTGGGTACAATATGCCATCACCTAAAGCTATGGAACGCTCTAAAGCAAGGTTGAATTCAAGTGCTATAGGATCTGGAGCTGTAAACACAGATACCTTAAATGTTAGAAGTGGACCTTCTACCTCATACAATAAAGTTGGCTCATTAAATAATGGTGATTATGTAGAAATATACGGAAGAAGCAATAATTGGTACAAGATTATATATAATAATAAATTTGCATACGTATCATCAAATTATATAAACCTTAATATCCTTGAAAGAGGAATTGACGTTAGTAAATGGAATGGAAGTATAGATTGGAACAAGGTTAAATCAAGCGGTATTGATTATGTAATGATAAGAGCTGGATATGGTTCATCTACTGTTGATCCTAATTTTAAATCCTATATTGAAGGCGCAAGTGCCGCTGGACTTAAAATCGGTGTATACTGGTTTAGTTATGCTACTAGTATAGATAAAGCTAGAATAGAAGCTGAAAAATGTTTACAAACTATAAGCCCATATAAAGACAAAATATCTTATCCTGTATACTTCGATTATGAATATGCTAGTGTTGATTATGCCACAGACAATGGTATAACTATTACAAAAGACCTAGCAAGCCAAATGGCAAATACTTTTATTAATACAATTAAGTCATCTGGATATGATACTGGACTTTATACTAATAAAGATTTTAGTAGTAAGTATTTTAATACAGAATTACTTTATTCTAATAATTTATGGATAGCACAGTATAATTCTCAATGTACTTTTGATAAGCCTTATATGATGTGGCAATATACTGATAAAGGCTCAGTTAATGGAATCAACGGTTATGTTGATATGAACTACACTTATTTAAAATCTATGAAGTATGATTATACTGGCAATGTACCTCCTAGTAACGATGGTAACTTAGACACAACTACGCCAAATAGTATTAATTATAAAACGCATATAGAGGATTATGGATGGCAAAATTGGACATCTAATGGGCAAACTAGTGGTACTACTGGTCAAAATAAGCAAGTAGAATCTATAGAAATCAAGCTTAGTAATGCTCCTTCAGGGGCTAAGGTTCTATACCAAACTCATGTAGAAGACTACGGCTGGCTTGATTGGAAATCTGATGGCCAACCATCTGGTACTACTGGTCAGAATAAACAAGTCGAAGCAATAAAAATCAAGTTAGAAAATATGAATGGATACAGCGTAGAATACAGAGTCCATGTTGAAGATTATGGTTGGCTTGACTGGCAATATGACGGTGAAATTGCAGGAACTGTCGGTGAAAATAAAAAGGTCGAAGCTATCGAAATCAGAATAATTAAATCATCAGATAAAATAGGTGTAGATTATAGAACGCATGTTGAAGATTATGGTTGGATGAATTGGACATCCAACGGAAAAATAGCTGGCACTACTGGTCAGAGCAAACAAGTTGAATCTGTACAACTACTTCTAACTAATGCTCCTTCAAATGCTAATATAGTTTATGAAGCTCATGTTGAAGATTATGGTTGGATCGGATGGTCATCCAATGGAAATCCTAGTGGTACTACTGGTCAAAATAAACAACTTGAAGCTATAAGAATCAAGTTAGAAAATATGAATGGATACAATATTAAGTACAGAGTCCACGTTGAAGATTATGGTTGGCTTGATTGGAAGTCTAATGGTGAAGTTGCAGGAACTGTCGGTGAGAACAAAAGTGTAGAGGCTATTGAAGTTAAATTAGTAAAAAAATAAATATTTTAAAATAAAAGGCTGTATTTCAATATTTGAAATACAGCCTTTTTATATTAATTATTAGCTATTTGGTTAACATTCCTTAACAGATTCATTATTTTTATATGTGTTCGATATATTTTTAATACTTACCTTTGTATCTCTAAATTTATCAGTCAAGATTTGCCCCTCCAGTTTTTATATTACAATTTATATAGATATAACTTAATGCAATCAATATCCAGTATGGAGGAAATGCATATGTATCGGCATTAAATCCAGATGCTAATACCCCACAAGTACTAACGATAATAGTTAATCCATAATAGTCATTATCTTTACTTTTCCATGTAATAAATAATTTATATAAAATATAACACCATATAATTACCCATATAGCAAATCCAATTACACCTTGTTCGGCTAATATTCTTGTATGTAGTGAAAATGCTGGTGTCCATGCTTCTGAATCATCATCTAGCCAGTTTTGTACTTCATTAGATATTAAAGCTCTCTCATCCACATAATCATTTGCATGAAATGCAAATTGACCTAATCCAACACCTTTAATAGGATTATCTAGCCCCATTTTGACAGCTGTCTGCATTAATCCACCTCTTGCTATGTTTGAATAGTTATTTGGATTTGTAATAGATTGAATTAATTGCGTTATAGAAATCCCAGTACTTGCATTTCCATATTTATCAACCCCACCTTTATCATAAATGGCATTAACAAATACAGAAACAATAACAAGAGCACCTATAAATCCTCCAATTACTTTTTTCTTGTCTATTTTTATTTTCATATAAAAAATAAATAAAGCAAAGAATAAAAATACTTGAACATATATTATTGCTATAGCAAATCTAGATTTTGTAAAGAATGTTATTAGTAATAAGTATAGAAATATTAATACATATTTTGCTTTTTTTTCAGTAAAAATATAACTAAATACCCATGGTAGAACAAATGATATATACATTCCAAAATAAGATGCCTCACCTGATAACCCTCTTACACCTCTTTCATAAAATATACCTCTATTATCATTATGTATAAAATAAGATATCTTTTGTATTATCCATGAAAAATCTACTATGTTAAGTAGTGTTAATAATTCTAATAAACAATATATACTTACTATAATAAACGAACCCATGACAAATTTTCTTATATCTTCAAACCCTAATTTATTTCTTTTTACTATAAAAAACACGCTATATGCTACTAATACCATAAAAGTTAAAACTAGAATTTGTAATAATAATTTTTCTGTTCCAGTTCTACCTTTAAATATGCTTCCTAATATATTATTTAAATTTAACAATACACTTATTGTAGTCCATATATAAAATACCCCTACTATTTTCACTAAAAAGTTATTTATATCAATAAATATCTTTTTATTCACAATAATAAACATTAATATCATAGGAATAATTATAATAAATGGGTATAATCCTAATCTTCTACCTATTTCACCTGCAAAGCTAAAATAAGGAAAATTATCTATAGGTAATAATAAAAAAGCTGCAAATAATAAATGGTATAAAGCTTTATTTATTTTTTCATTGTCTATATTTTGAATCACTTATTTCCCCCCCGACTTACTATATTTTACAAATCCATTTATTCTTGATTTAACATATTTACATCTCAATTTAATTTCACTCTTGTTTAAAGTTAATATTCCCATAATTAATCTTAAGAAATGATATACTATAACTTTAATAAACAATATAATCATATTAATATCTAAATTTTCTTTACATAATGCTCCAAATCCTAATCCATAATTATATACTTTATTTAATTCTATATGTTTTGGTGGCTTAGGATGGTAAAGGACTATATCAGGGTAGTATTTTATATTTTTACCTGACTTAAGACACTTATATATTATATTCGCATCTTCATTACTTCCAAAAGGTGCTCCAACACCCATTTGTTCGTTGAAATACTGTTTTTCTTCATTTCTCTTAAATAAAGTTATTGATGACAGTTTTGTATAAAAGTTTGACTTTGTTATTGTTTCACTTTGCTTAGACCATTTTCTTATACAGTCATTATTATCTTCATCAACAATCCTACCCATAACAGCATAAACTTCTTTATTGTTCTCGAAGTAAGATTCTACTTTTTTTAGAGTATCATTCATATATTTGCAGTCATCATCTGGGAATGCAATATATTGTCCTTTTGATTCTCTAATACCAATATTTCTATTTTTTGATAGACCTTTGACATCTGATTTAATATGCTTAATATTTAATGAAGAACTATATTTTTCAATTATATTATCTAAACAAATTTCATCATTTTGGTCAACTACTATTATTTCTACTTTATTCAAATCATAATCACTACTCAATATACTATCAAAAAAGTGATCAATTTCTTCTAGACGACCATAAGTGGCCATAACCAGAGAAAATTTATACATAAAAGCTCCTCCATCTATTTGTTTTTCTATTATTCCTATAAATCCAACTTTTTTAATATAAACTTATATTCTATAAATTTATTATATCTAAAAGAGTATCTATTCTATTTTCAAAATAGTTATTTTCTACTATTTCTTTATAATTCAAGACTGATTTTTTTCTTTCATCTTCATTTTTTAAATAGAACTCTATTTTACGCTTTAATTCATCATATGTTTTAAAATTATCGATCTTATCTCCATAATTGTTTATTATATATTCGTTATAATCTACAATTTGAAACGCTCCACTTGCAAGTATTTCATAAAATCTTGGATTACACCCATCTTTAGATTGCTCATGATGTAAATTAATACAAATCTTAGCTCTTGAATATAGATCATTAACTTCGTTAGATGCTACATAACTATTTTTAAATGTTCTCTTTATATCTTTATTTATATATTTAACATAAGATTTAGGATTTTTTATATCAGTATATTTACCATATACACATATATTTAAATCTTTAAAATCCTTACTAAGTTTTTCAAACATCTCTTTACGACTTTCATATAAAGATCCTATAAATAAAATATCTATATCTTTATTAATTTCATTTTTAGGGAAATATTTGTTTTTATCTGCTGCTAAAGGTAAGAAATAACTAACAACATCCTCTTGTTTTAACTTTTCAACATCATTATTTTCAAACATAAATCTATAGTCATACAAATTTATATTTTTTAAAACATTTGGATATCTATATACTGAGTCCATCATCCAAAGTACTTTTATAGATTTGTTCATCTTTGCTAAAGTACTTGGTAACATTTGAAACCCTTTTATTACAAGAACAACTTCTGGATTAAAATCATTATATATATCTAATATTTCTTGATTTAACTTTTTATCATATTCATCTTTAAATTTTGTTATATTTAATTTTGATAGTTTGCTGCATAATAATTTATTTTTTATACCTTTGTACCCATCATAATGATTAAATACTTTAACCTCATGCCCCTTTTCTTTTAACGCATCACTTACACTATCGTTATAACCAAAAAAATTCGGTCCTACTATAAGAATTTTACTCATCTGACTCCCACTTTCTATTAATCTGTATAAATATATTCTATATTTTATACATTTTTTGCAAATCACCTCACAATATTTTAGCATATACAAAAATTTCTTTCAATTGTATAAAAGATTATTTAATATGCATCAATCATAATTTACTATCCAATTTAAATCATATTATCTTCCTTCCTAAATAAAAGCTGTTTGAAAATCATTTTATTTTTCAAACAGCTTTTATGTTTCTAATATTTTTAAATAATATATCTAATCCATCAAAAGCAGATGATATCAATGTCTGTAAATAACATACTAAATAACGCTGACATACTATATCCGTACAATTTTTACTTTTAAGTCATTTAAATCTGTCCTATTTATTCATCACTTTCATCATTAGCATTCTTTTTAACTATACGATAAATATGCCAAATACCTACACCATAGTGATTAGCAAGTTCTTGCCCATTATACCCGTCATATCTACTCAAAATTTCTCTATTCCTAGCTTTTCTTATCACACTATTATAATTAGGTATATAAATCGGATATCCACCATAAACCTTACTCACATCTAAAAACTTATCTATACCTATTATATCAACCATACTCCACATAGTCTCGAGAATATCTTCTCTCCTAACTTCCATAAAACCCCTCCTTCAATATATTTCCTATTATCCATAAATCCTATAATTCAGCCTACTTCCCCTAAGCTCTACACTATAGTCTCCACACATTTCTAGTATCCTACTTCCAATAGCTTCATCAATTTTAAGCAAATCAGACATAAACATTTCTGTACTAATAATCATAGGTAGATTATTAAAATATCTATGATTTACTATTTCGAAAAAAATATTAAGATCACTGGAGGTTATATTCCCCTTAAAAAGATCATCCACCAGCAAAACTTTGCAATTTTTATATGTACTCATAATCTTGTCATAATTCTCAGCATCCATAATATGTTGCTTAATCTTCATAATAGAATCTCTATATCCCATATATATAACACCTATACCATTTTTCATAAGTTCATTTGCCACAGCGAAGGAAAGATGGGACTTACCACTCCCTACGCTCCCCATGAAAATAATGCTATTTTTTCTAGTAGATTTAATATTTTGAAAATCCTTTGTATATTCAATTGCCTTAGTATAAGCATTTAATACCTGTACATTTCTACTAAAATCAAAATTCTCAAAAGTCTTTTTAGCAAACTCTTCACTTATACCACTTTTTGAAAGCATCCTCTCTGCTTGTCTTATCTCCTTACAACTACAAGGAATTGCCTTATCATCAACTAATATATAAGTGACATCTTTACATTTGTCACAAAGATACTTAGTTGTACAATTGTCTTGCTTTTCTAAGTTGCTCTTCACTTGGCTTTTCATATAATCCGCCCTCCCCTTTTTTAGTAGGATGTTCATACTTAAAATCTCTTTTTCCTTTGCCTTCATTTATAGCTTTAATATATAAATTCCTAATATTTTCTTTTGTAATATCAGGCAATATAACCTCCAACAAACTGCGGTCTTCCACCATTTTTAATTCAGAGATAATGCAGTCAATTACCGGTTTTCCACCTAATCGATTTACATTATATTTTGCCCAGTGGACTATAGCTATCTCATGAGTTACTTTATTGTATTTTATCATTTTGTAATTATTTTCAAATCGCTCCATCATAATAACAACTGCTTCTTCGGTAAATCCTGTCATAAAAGAAATCTCTTTTATCAAAATCTTATATACACCTATTTGAGTTGTGTTGCTATTAGTTAAAAAAAAAGAAAAAGTAATTTTTCATCAGAAGTAAACTGTTCCAACACTTTAGAATCTCTCCAAAAAGATAAATACACATATCTATAATGAGCCATAGCAATTCCTCCTATCTAATTTTAAAAATTCTGCTACTTGTGACTTTACTATACTTTTCATAAATTTCTGGTTCCTCTTCTTTTAAAAGTTTAGAATCAAATGTTGTCCTAGAAATCTTTTTCCAAGTGATTTTACGATTTTTTACAAAAGCTATATCATTTTCTTTCATAAGCTCCATTATAGTCTGCTCTATCACTTCTTTTTCTTGCTTAAGCTCAGTAATAGACTCTATTATTCTATCCCTTCTACATACACTTTCATATAGATCATCAGATAAAATTTTTACTTCATTTACAGTATCCTTGTACATTTCCCTGACTAATTTTCCATATTCCACACTACCTACAGGAGGAACTTTTCTTATCTCTTCTTTCACACCTTTTTTACTTGTATTTTTCTTTGAATTTTTATTCTTACTAGATTTCTTCGATGAACTCATATTTACATCCCCTCCAAATTAATATTTTTATCAAACTCCCTAAGTATTTTCTCCATAAAATAACTAACCCCCTTAGGAGTAAGGTAAATTGTACTCTCTATCTTTGCACCACTTTTCCTGTTGACCACATAGTCCTTTACCTTAAAAAGACCTTCATCTATAAACTTAGTTTTGGCATAATTTCTGTCACCTTCTCTGTATGTATATCCCCTATTATTTAGCCAACTATGGATTTTGTTTCGTCCATATGGTACACCCCTTCTTTTTATCATTTCTGCAAAATCTCCAATTCTTACTACCATATCATCATCACCTATGGTGGATAAAACTATAGATCTGTCTTCATTGCTTCTGCATAAGTTTATCCCTTCATTACTTTCATATAAATTTCTCACTTGATGTTCTTCCTTCATGTCTATGGTTGTATTTTTTATATTGGATTCTATTATTTTTAATGATTGTGACTGGAAATCTAAGAATTGTCGCTGTGCTTCTATAAGCTCTTTTAATTTTGATAAGTTTTGTAAATTATTTTTATAGCTATCCATAATTTTTCCCCCTTTTATGGAATTTCAGCTTTTTTAAACTTATATTTTAATAATATATTTATTAAAAATTAATTTCGGTAAAAGTAACGTTTTCCCAGGAAATTTTTTAATAAATAAAATTCATAACATATACCACAATTTTCATCCAAATATACTACATATTTCATCTTTTATCTTTTTAAGCTGACAAATCCTTTTATAATAAGAGATTTTAAAGCATTTTCAATATGTACTTTTTTTAAACCTTTTTTTCTTTCCTTTAAATGTTGGTAAATGTCTTTTAATGTTTTTTCCATACATTGATCTTCCATTTCGACTATATATAAGAAAACCTCCTTTTCTAGAATATTATGTATCTTACGCTTAAAGTCATCCAAATAAAAATACCAACAAATACTCTTACTACTAAGAAGTTTAACTGCGTAATTAGTTTTTTTACAAATACTCATATAGTTATTTAACTCATCTGGCAATTTAAATTTTTCTATTTCAGACTTATACTTACTTCGATCAACTGTATAATATACTAAGTCTTGTATCTTAAAGGTAGCATACTTATCATAACAAATTAGAAATTCTGCCATCCTCATATGTTTTTCATCATTTTCAAATTTATTTTGCCTGTTTACGAATGAATCCATTATAAAATTAGGATTGTAATTGGAACTTGCTCTTATTTGTTCATCCATATATTCATAATTTTCTAGAAATAAATTATAATTTATCAATTGTTCTATATCATTAACTTCTTCAGGATATACATACTCCCTCATAGTCAGTATTTCCCTTAGAAACTTATCATTTCTTCTTATTATATTTATATTAGTCCTTTTAATATCTATTTTGGCATATCCATTTTCATCTAATTTTTTCATATTGTCATATATTGAAATTATGTTTGAGTTAATACTGTCCATATCAATTAATGGTATAGATGGTGCAATATTTTTTAATTTAGATTTTCTAATTTCTGATATATATTTGGAAATGCCTATACTATCTGAAAAATAATAAAGATCAAAAATTTTTCTAACTCTCTCTAATGTACCAAATTCTCCTATAAGTTCTACTATGGTGTAATCTTTTCCCTTATGGTAGTTCTCCTCTACTATAGCTAATAATCTTTCTATCTTTTTAAGAGAGTTTCTTACATCCTTTGGTAAAGTACTTAATTCTTTATCCCCATACATATAACGTTCCCCCCACGTCACTCTTTTTCTTTTTTATTTTTATTTTCATTTTTATTTTCATTTTGTCCACTATTCCTAGGCGCTAGGACTACGCATCGATAGAATGTAAAATTTTTAACTGTCGTCTTAATAAATCATATATACTAAAATTTTCTTCTTCATAGTTCATCACTAAAAGAAATAATATTCTTTCATTTAAACTTTGCATAAAAATTCCCCTTTTTTATTTTTCTTAATAAGTGCATAATGGCAAATAGTTTTAATAGGTTATATATCTAGTGGGTCTAAGAATTTATCTGTATCTATTTTAGTTATTAAATTTTCAATCAATCGTCTCTTTGCTAAAATGTATATAAGTGATAGGAAGTCAGTCGAATTGTCATATATATCTAAGTATTCATTTATGTCATCTACTAGTTCCTTTAGTAAGAGTTCCCCTTCTATTCTAGATTTCATGTAAACCTTTTCTTGTAATGTATCATATGTTCCTTTTATATAAACTGATGGAGTCATATTAAACTCTCTTTTAAAAGCTTTTAAAAATGAACTCTCATCTGCCCAAGGAAGAAGATTACTTTTTTTAATAATACCTGTATTGTTTTTTATTTCTAATGCTATTAAACTTAGTTGCCTTCGTACTCTATACTTATCTGGAGTCATTCCTGTAATGCTCTTAAATTTCCTATTAAAATAACCATAATTGTACCCTACTAGTTCTTCTATTTCGTCTTTAGAAAATATGCTATGAAAATTTTCTTCTACAGTGTCTATGTATTTGTTTATTGCATTCATCATAAGTATTTTACCTCCTTTTATATCTATTTTTAGTGTAATTTATCCTATCTTCAATATCAATGGTATAATTTGAACATTAAATTCATCATTTTATGCAATAAATTGTCATATTTGAACTTTTTTAGTTAAGTTTTAGTTAATTGATTATAAATTATCCAAAATTCAGATAACATATAGTTCCCTTACAATAAAAAAGCCCATACTAAAAAGTATGAGCTGCATACACTATGTGAAAATCATGTATCTACTTATATTTACTTTATGCTTCTACTCTATTATCATCATCAAAACTAGTATCCAACTTATTATTTCTTTTCTTCTTAACAACAGTAAAAATACCTGCTATGACAATAACTGAGCCTATTAATAAAGTCTCCACAGTAATTCCTTCTGCCAAATGTAGAGATACAGCCATCATAATCACACCAGCTATGGCATTTCCTATAAATATCCCTAAAAGTGCATCTTTTATTCTCATCTTAAAAATAGACGCCAAAGCAGCTCCAGACCATGATCCTGTAGTAGGAACTGGCACACCGACGAAAATTATAAGTCCTATTATACTAGCTGCTTTTAACTTCTTAGCTCTACCTTCTATTTTTTTATCTACCCATCTAATGACTTTATTGAAATATTTTCTATGTCTAAAAAAATCTATAACTTGTCTAAATAATAAAACTACTGGTACTGCCACTATAGAAGATCCTATTACACAAGTTATATATACATAAACTGGGTTTAAATCCATTGCTATTCCCAATGGTACGGCTCCTCTTAACTCTATGATTGGTACCATAGATAGAAAAAATAATTTAATATATTCCATGAATTATAATTCCTCTCTTTAAATATATAAATAATACCCAAGATTTTATCCCTGGGTATTATTGAATGCTATTCAGCAGTAACTGCCACTTCTTCTAAAACGTTCTCTATTTCCTTGTCTTGGCTGTCATTACTATGGTTACAATCTTTGCTGTCTTTATCAACGTTCTCTTCTTTTCTTATTATCTCAGCTTTACTTCTTAAAAAATCTATGAAATCATCTCTAAGTTCAGGTCTTTTTAATGCAAAATCAACAGTAGCTTCTAAGAAACCTAATTTATCTCCCACATCGTATCTTCTTCCCTGGAAGTTATAAGCATAAATAGCTTCTTTTTTAGCTAAAGTTTGTAGTGCATCAGTTAATTGGATTTCTCCACCTTTTCCTGGCTCTTGATTTTCTAATATGTTAAATATTTCTGGAGTTATTATATATCTACCAAGTATGGCAATATTTGATGGAGCTTTATCCACTTCTGGCTTTTCCACCATGTCTTTTACTTTGTAAACTCTATCTTCTATGTGTTTTACATCCAGTATACCGTATTTATTAGTATTTTCTCTAGCTACTTCTTGAACTCCTAGTATAGTAGTTTTGTACTCATCGTAAGCATTTATCATTTGTTTTAAACAAGGAGTTTCAGCATCTACTATATCATCACCTAATAAAACTGCAAAAGGCTCGTCCCCTATGAAACTTTTTGCACAGTGAACTGCATGTCCTAGTCCTTTTGGTTCTTTTTGTCTTATGTAATGTATGTTTACCATGTTAGATATGTTTTGAACCATTTCTAACATTTCTTTTTTACCTTTGTTTTCAAGTTCTAGCTCTAATTCTACTGATCTGTCGAAGTGGTCTTCAATACATTTTTTGTTACGACCTGTTACTATTAGTATTTCTTCTATGCCTGATGCTATTGCTTCTTCTATTATGTATTGTAGTGTTGGCTTGTCCACTATTGGTAGCATTTCTTTTGCTTGTGCTTTTGTTGCTGGTAGGAATCTTGTTCCTAGTCCTGCTGCTGGTATTATGGCTTTTCTTACTCTTTGTTTCATATTAATCTCCCTCAATTTTAAAGCTATTTTTATATTAATTATTAAACTTATATGAATTACATCCGTTAAAATGCAAAAGTGCTACCTTATGTATACATTAAGATAGCACCTTTTATCCTTACTTATTTTCAGAAAATATAATTCTTATAATACCATTTTCATACTCTATAAAAATCGCGCCAGAAATTCTTATAGATTAAATTAATAAGTAAATAAATAATAGAAATATAATAAATATTATATTTCTATTATACGCTACATATCGACTATTTTCATTAATAACAATTCGTCAAATATAGACAATTAATAATATATTTTTCCTTTTTAACATAATACTTGTATAGCAATTATCATAATATTAAGCCTACCATATTTGCAAGCTTTAACTATCTTATTCAAAGTAACGTGTTTTTGATATTTAATTATTTATTTTTATATACTTTCATATACTCTATATAAATTAGATTTATATATTTTAAGGAGATCCGTTATGAAAATTAGTGATTCTACGAAAATTAAGGTATTAAATTTAGTTTGTTTGCTGTTCCTTAATATGATACTTTTATTTGTATGTTTTAGGTTATTTGTTCGTATTGTCAATGTGTTTGTTTATTTTACTGGTTTAATTACTTTATTTTTGTGTACCATATTTTTTATCGTTGTTATTCTTTTTATACTTTATAGGATATTTATGCGATTTAGACATTTTAAGAGAGTTGGTTTTAGATTAGGTGAAGTTTTAGATATGGCTTTATCCTTTCAATATAGATTGATTTTGTTTTTATCTTTGATTGATTTAGTATTATTTTTTGTTTATTTTAATTACTTAAATAACATAAAGAAAGACTAACATTTCCGCTCTATGTTAGTCTTAACTTTACAATAAAAAATTATATATAATAAGTGGATATAAGAAATTGAAATATAAAGATGAAGTTTAAAATTTAATAAGTTATATTTTAATCTTTAACAATAATTAAAAGTTTTATAGAGTATGTAGATAATTTTGTGTATTCTATACCAAAATTAAAGAACAATAATTATTTATTTTAAAAGGCTATGACTATAATCTCATAGCGCTTTTTAGTTATTTTTTCCATTTTACAAAACAAGATACCTCTCTAATAAAAAATCATAGATTTTTTTGAAATTACATATTTAAAGACGACATTCTATCATCAAAATATATACTTAGATGAGCTAATATCTGATTCCAATTTCTAATCTTTTGTGTCCATTTATCAGATATATCCATAGTTGCTAAATATAAAGATTTATGAAGCGAATCATCAGATGGGAAAACAGATTTAGATTTAGTCACTTTTCTAAGCATACGGTTATAGCTTTCCATTGCATTAGTCGTATATATCAAGGTTCTAATATGCTCAGGGTATTTAAAATAAGTTGATAATTCATCCCAATTATTTCTCCAACTCCTTAATGCTACCGCATATTTATCATCCCATTTTTCCTCTAAGAGCGCTAGCTCACTTAATGCATTTTCTTCTGTTGATGCAGTATATACTTGTTTTAAATCTCTTGCAAATTCCTTCTTATGTTTATATGATACATAGTTCAAAGTGTTTCTAATCTGGTGAACCACACATCTTTGTATTTCTGTATTAGGATATACAACTTTTATAGCATCTACGAAACCAGGTAACCCATCTACTGATGCTATCAAGATATCTTTAACCCCTCTATTTTTAATTTCTGTAAGTACATTTAGCATACCAATCTCTCCAAAATCAGATCAAACTTTCTTATCCCTATGTCCATTTCTTGAGTTTGTAGTATTTTTATTCTGATTATCATATCTGTCATATCCTAAGTGTTCATCAAGCTCAGCCTCTAATATTTCTTGAATTGTTTCTGCAAATAAATCTTTTAACATTTCTTGTACATCTCTTGTTGTTTTAACATCGTATTCTTGTATAAGTTTCTTTAAAATTTCACCTTTGTTTAACATAAAAAGTGTGCACCTTCCTTTGGATAATCTAATTTAATTATCGCACTTTTTGGAAGAATACACACTTTATTTTACATACCCGTTTTATACATCTATTTTCATATTTTAACTAATCATTTTTATTCTATCTTGGATAGAATATGTTATAAAATTATCTAAATTAGTTTACATAGTTTATCATACTATAATGATTCAACTACTTGTTTATATCCATTAAGATCATTACTTTGCCATCTCCATGCATCTTCACACAGCTCCTTTATTCCATACTGTGCTTTCCATCCAAGTTCTTCATTAGCCTTACTTGGATCTGCATAACACATAGCCACATTCCCTGGTCTTCTATCAACTATCTTATAAGCTACTTTCCTACCACTAGCTTCACTGAATGCATTAACCATATCTAAAACACTATATCCATTTCCAGTACCTAAGTTATAGGTAACAACACCACAATTAGTATCTAACTTACCAAGGGCTTTTAAATGACCATTCGCTAAATCAACTACATATATATAGTCTCTAACACCAGTTCCATCAGATGTATTATAATCATTACCAAATACACTTAACTGTTCTAATTTCCCTACTGCTACTTGAGATACATAAGGTATTAAATTATTTGGTATGTCATTAGGATCCTCACCTATTAACCCACTACTATGTGCTCCTACTGGATTAAAGTATCTAAGTATAGCTATATTAAAAGTACTATCTGCTTTTGATATATCTCTTAACATATCTTCTATCATTAATTTTATAGTATTTCACAGGATCCCCCCCTTTTTTATTTTTATCTAAGTTCTTTAACTTATATCTAAATCATAGGTTTATAAAAATTCATATCTGGTAAAAGTTAAATTTTACCTAAGTTAATATAATTTATTTGTACGTAAAAAATAAGCCATGTGTTTTCCATAGCTGCTAGTTTTATGATAGCACAAGCTTTTCTTGACATTTAAATTTTAAGAGCATAGAGATACCTGTAATAAATTAATTATAGGTCTTCTATTTTGTTTAAAATACTGGTCATAATTATCCTTAGCATGCCTTTTAATTTCTAGCAATTTTATTATTTTAAAGACACCCTCATCACTCCATCTACAACCTACATCTGTTCTTCTATTTATTTCTCTCATTTCTCTTTCTATCAAGCTATTTGAAGAGTGTTTATCTTCTTTACTCCAATCATCTTCATTAATAAACAAACCAGACATTGCATTTTTCAAGAACGTTGCTATATCATCAAATTTTAACCTTTCAAACATTTGTATATAGTCAAAATAACCACTTAGAGCCTTATAATAATCCTTTGTATTAAGTATATTAACTAGACCTAATATAAATGGTTCTCTTTCCCTTACGGGAACTTTATTCATATATAATAGATGAGATAATTGCCTAGGTATATGCCACTTACATCTTCTGTATGTAGCATCTTCAAATACATCTTTAACTAGATTTGTATAACTACGGTCTCCATCTACTATTACATTATCACAAGAAATGTTAGATAGTTGAGACTTTAGACCTTTGTCAGTATCACCCATACTAAAAGCAACTAGCCTTTTTTCAGTATAAATTCTACTATTTTTCATAATTGTTTTTATTGGTGAAATTGCAAGGTGTATTTCAGATCCTCTTTCTTTTAATCCTGATTTAACCTTTGTGCCATCAATCAATATAGTATCAAATTCAGTACTTTCTTGTTCTAAAGTAATATTGTCTGAAACTCGTAACGTTATTTCTCTACTAGCCGTATGGCTTATAGTAGAGTTTGTAAATGAATTAATATATTAAGATGTCTTAGAGTATGAATTATTTAATGCTAGTTCAACAATTTTTTCTTCAAATTCAGTAGATATTCTAGCTCTCGCCTTTAATCCTAATAGTTGAGGAAAAGGTGAAAAAGTCTTTCTACAAGATTTACATGTAACTTGGTATAAATTAAATTCAATTATACCTTCTGAAGTTTTTAATTTTCTTGGTCTATGACCTCTTCTAACAAAAGAGCTACGCTCATTGCAATGTGAACATATCCAAGGTACTATTTTATTTTCAAATTCATTCCATTTAGTCCCTAAAAACTTATCTAATATTGTATTTTGAATTTCATTAATTGTTTCACCAATTATTTTAGTCGCAACATTTTTTAATTGATAGCTAACAGCCCTTATTACATCATTGACTGTTATATTATTTTGTGTTAAATTTAATTTGCAAAGAATTTCATAATTCTTGTTAAGCATAGAGATCATTCCTTTCATGGGTTTGGGTGCAACTCTATGCTCTTTTATTTTGTAAAAAAAGTCAATACTTAAATGTCAACTAAACATTATACTATCAAAAAAGTATGTACTTTTTTATATATTTTACTGTTTTTATAATTACATCTTTGATTTTATTTATTATGTCTTCACTGTTTTTTCATATATTTAAATAAAAAATCTTTTTAAGGTGATTGTTTCTGAGAATTAGTGATTCTACTAAGATTAAATTATTGAGTTTAGCAACTCTTACTTTACTTAGTATTATACTTTTGTTTATTGCTTTTAGACTGTTTATTCTATTGTTAATTTATTTGTGTGTTTGGTTGCTTCGGTTACTTTGTTTTGTAGTATGGTTATTTTTATGATTTATATGATACTTATTGGATTTATATGTTTTGACAGAGTAGATTTTATTTGTAATGAAATACTTGATATGTATCTTTATATGCTGTTTAAGGTTGTTTTAGTTTTATCTTTAATTGATTTTATATTGTTTATTGTGTATTATATAGGTTAAAAAAAGTATAAAGAAAGACTAACAATTGCAACCTTGTTAGTCTTAACCTTATAATAAAAATAATTAATTATCCTATGTATTAAATTTAATAATTTTTATCTATATTAACCCTATATCTCACCTTTTGTACTATACCATGTATAATTTCATTTTTTGTTATATACATATAAATTAATGAAATTATTATATATAAAATACCTCCAAGAACTACTTGTATAATTAACGTTAATCCTGAAATAGGCAATTTATTGCCTATATATGAAACTAACAAATACATTAAAAATCCTGGAATTATATAAAAAACAGTTTTTAAAAAATATCCTACTACATCCAACTCTTTTCTTATTTTAAATGTTTGATATGATGCTACTGATAATTCTGCCAATATTGTTCCTATTGCTGCTCCAATAGCCCCATATTTACATATTAAAACAAAATTAACTATAGCACCTAATATAGTTGATTTTATATATATTTTATCTTTTTTCTTTGGAATAAGATACTGCATTCTTATTATATTAGCCCAAGATAAGAATATTAATGTAATCGATAATAACATAACTATTTTTATACATATATCAAACTTATCACCTAAAAATATCGGTACTAATATATTCGAAATTCCAAGTAGTCCAAACATAGCTCCATATGCAACAAGCATAATAAACTCCATTGATATAGATATATATTTTTTACTTTCCTGTATGTTACCTTTACTTTCTAAGTTTGACATTTTAGGCAACATAAGTTCCTACAGCTGTAATTATACTTAAAGGTATAGATATTATCTTTTCAGAATTTGCATAAAACCCAACTTGAATAGTTCCGCTAATACTACCAAGCATTATCTTATCCATTGTTTTATACATACTTACTGCTATTACAGGAATGAATAATACTAATATTGGCTTTATATGTTGTATTATATCTTTTATACTTACTTTAGTATACTCTACATATCGTCCTATAAATTTCCATAAAACTAAATTACTAATTAATGCACCTAAAACTAATATAATAGAATATATATATATCATCAGCATCTTTAACAAATACAAATACACTAATCATAGATGCTATTTTTATAATAGTATTTCTAACTACTGTCAACTTAAACTCTTCCATTCCAAAGAAAAACCAGTTTATATCTAACATTGTAGCTATTATATATAAAGATTGAATTACAAATAATATTTTATACTCTCTATAACTAAAAAATAATGTTATTCCATAAATTATTAACACAATAAGCGACATAACAACTTGTAGTGTATAAATACTAACAAATGTTTTATTCAACATTTGTTTATTATCCTTACTCATCGTACACTTCGATTTCCATAATTATTTATTCCTAACATTGCAAAAAGTACAAAGTAATTTACTATTGAGTATGAATAAGACTGCGCACCAATAGCCTCTGGTTCTAAAACTCTTGATATATATGGTTTTGTATAACTAAAGGTATGGCTAATATTAAAATTTGATATAGTACATTATACAAAAGATTTTTCTTTACACTCATTTCAATTCATCCTATATTTATAATAAATTTTTAATCTCTATTAAATAAATCCCTTGTATATACTTTCTCTTCTATATCTGATAAGTCTTTACATAATCTATTTGAGACTATAACATCACTCATAGCTTTAAATTCATCTAAATCTCTTATAACCTTAGAGTTAAAGAAGTTGTCCTCTTCTAAAACAGGCTCATATACTACTACTTCTATACCTTTAGCTTTTATTCTCTTCATTATACCTTGTATAGAAGAAGCTCTAAAGTTATCTGAGTTAGTCTTCATTGTTAATCTATATATTCCTACTACTTTAGGATTTTGTTTTATTATTTGATCTGCTATATGATCTTTTCTCGTAGTATTTGCATCTACTATAGCAGCTATTATATTATTAGGTACATCAGCATAGTTTGCTCTTAATTGCTTAGTATCCTTTGGTAAACAATATCCACCGTATCCAAATGAAGGGTTGTTATAATGACTTCCTATTCTTGGATCAAGTCCAACCCCTTCTATTATTTGCTTAGTATCTAATCCCCTTACTTCTGCATATGTATCTAGTTCATTAAAGTACGCAACTCTTAATGCTAAATATGTATTTGAGAACAGTTTTACAGCTTCTGCTTCTGTTGAGTTTGTAAATAGTACTGGTATATCTTCTTTTATTGCACCTTGTACTAAAAGATTTGCAAAATTTTTTGCTCTTTCAGATTGTTCCCCTACTATTATTCTTGAAGGATATAAGTTATCGTATAGTGCTTTTCCTTCTCTTAAGAATTCTGGTGAGAATATTATGTTATCTGTATCAAACATTTCTCTTACTTTCTCTGTATATCCAACTGGTACTGTTGATTTTATTACCATTGTTGCATCTGGATTTATAGCTAGTACATTAGCTATTACTGCTTCTACAGTTCTTGTATTAAAGTAATTTCTTTCTGGATCATAATCTGTTTGTGTAGATATTATTACGTACTCTGCATCTTTATAACCTTTAAAAGCATCAGTAGTAGCAACTAGATTTAATTCTTTAGTTGCTAAGTATTCTTCTATCTCTCTATCTACTATTGGAGATATTTTATTATTTATCATATCTACTTTTTCTTGTATTATATCTACTGCTACAACTTCATTATGTTGTGCTAATAATATTGCATTAGATAGTCCAACATAACCTGTTCCTGCTATTGCTATTTTCATTATTTAATTCCTCCCATCAAGTTATAACTTGTATATGCTTAGCCCTAACTATTATTTTCTATATTTTCAATTTCTTCTTTACCATGCTAGTAATGATACTAATTTCTTCTACTTTTAATATAATAGTCATTATTGCATAAATTATAGCTCCTATTGAAATAGATCCAAGTAAAGATATAATTTCACTAATAGACCCTATTCCTAGTAGCTTATTTAATAACTCATATACATGGAAAGTTATAATTCCCATTATAGAAGCTGCTATTAATGACTTAATAATAACTTTAATTATTTTATCTTCCCCAAAATACCCAATCTTCTTCTTAAGACTATAAAATAATAAAATAATGCATATTATTGAAGATATACTAGTTCCTAGCGCTAACCCTGAATGCCCCATATATCTTACAAGTACTAAATTAAATAGTATATTCATTACCATTGATATAGCTCCATTAATCATTGGTGTTTTAGTATCTTGCAGTGAATAAAATACTTTTCCAAGTATATCCCTAAGACCAAAACCTATCATTCCAATAGAGTACATAGCAAGTGCTATAGATGTCATATTAGTTGCATTTAAGTCGAATGCACCTCTTTGAAATAGTAATTTCACTATTGGATTACAAAGAACTATTGCTCCAACTGATATTGGTATAATCAATAATATAGCTATATTTACACTTTTAACTATGGATTGACAAAAGTTATCTTTATCATCATCTGAAGATAACTTTGATAACATTGGATATATAACTGATGCTATCGATGTAATAAAAACACCTAAAACAAATGCATTTAGTCTATTTGCATAATTTAAAGCCGAAATACTACCTACTGCTAACGTCGATGCCAATGTTCTATCTATCATAGTATTTACTTGATTTACAGCTACACCTATAAATACAGGCCCTAGTAACCAAATCATTTTTTTTATGTCTTCATCTTTTATATTAATGTATGATTTATATTTATATCCATACTTATATGCAAATGGTATTTGAAATATAAATCTACTAGATATAGCTATCAATGTCCCTACTGGCAGTATATAAGGATTTATCTTAGCACTTAATATAATAGCCACTATAACCATTATATTAAATGGCACACCTGACATAATTCCAGGTATAGAAAAGTTATTATTAGCATTTAAATATCCTTTTATTACCTCTGAAATTGAAGTAAATATTATGCCAAATATAAGTATTCTTGTAAAATCTATTGTTAACTTTAATGTATCCCCTTCAAATCCTATAGCAAACAATTTAACCAATTGATCTGTAAATACAAATCCTACTACAGAAAGAATTAAGCTTAAAATAAAAGCTATATTTAATACATTATTAGTAAATTTATTACACTTAACTTTACCACCTATTTTATCTGATTCATAGTATATAGGTATAAATGTTGTACTTATTGCTGTTCCTATCGCTGCAAATATGACTGTAGGTATATTTAATGCTATTAAATATGCATCACTATATATAGATGTACCATAAAATGATGCTAGCACTAATTCTCTCATGAATCCTAATACCTTTGATAATATTGTAACTATCATTAAACTTATCGTTGCTTTTGCTACTTTATTCATATTTTACTCCTCTATAATTCATCTATACTTAAAGTGTTCATAATTTAATTCTATAGTTTATTATAATTTCTTCTACCAAAAAAAATAGCCAGAAGTATAGTGAAAATGGATTATTATGGAACATATCGTTAGTTAATGAACCTATGCTTAATATAATCATCCATCCTAACAATAAATTAGCTATATTTTTATTTATTCTTTTAATCATAAAACAGTTATATATATATCTTATAAATAATAAAATCATTATAATAAAGCCAATAAATCCAAGCTCTCCTAACATACTTATATATGAATTTTCAGCTTTTTTCATAATTTCTGACTGATTCTCATTTGATGAATTTGAACTACCTAATCCACTTCCCCATATAGCCATATATGGATCTTTATCCCATGCCATATCTATATATTTACTCCAGTTTTCAAACCTTACGTTTCCTTTTATATCGTCTTCACCCAGTTGATTCATACGTCTTATTATTAGACTATCTTCGGATAGAGAATGTGTGGTCATAGGTATAATAATTGATATAGAAACTATACATAAAATCAGTTTTTGGGGACTAATTTTATTTACTATAAAAAAATATATTATTATTACGAACATTGCTATATATGAAATCCTTGATAATGTTGTAAATGTAATAATTATACATAGTGGTATCATTAAAAGAATTAATGCTTTAATAAATTTATTATTTGTTTTAGTTGTAAATAGAACGGTCAATAATAAATTTAAAAATAAACCTAATATTATAGGATTTACAAGAATTGAAACTGTTCTAGCACCTGAAGTCCCAAATAAATTAACATGCATTTTATTATAATAATCTCCATATAAAAGTGTTAGTAACTTTTCTTTAAAAATCAGTTCTAATACTGCTATAAAAATTATAATAATACCTTGGATAATTATAATTTTTTTTATATTTTCAAAGAATTTAAGACTTATTTTATAATTTGACATAATTAAAATCGTAAATGTAATTGGATATAAATACATTAACCTAAACTTGTCAAGGCCTATTGATATGCTAAGTTTTGATATAAATATATGAGCAAAACCATAGATTGCATACACCAATATTATAATAGAACCTTTAGTAATATATATCTTTTTATTTTTAGCGATTTGAAAGGAAGAAATAATCAGTATAATCAAAGTCAAAAGATCTTTTACTATTCCAATACCTATTCGAGGCATTCTTATATCTAAAATAGGTATAAATATAATAATCCCAATAAGTAAATATAAAAAATATTCTATACAACTATTATAGTTAATTTTCTTTATCATAATATTAATACTCTAAACTTTCTCCATATAATTTTCTATAATGCTCTATACATATATCTGTAGTATAATTATGCTTGTAATGTTTATAAAACTTATCCTTTTCTTTATTAATCATTTCTCTTGATTCAAAAATATATTTTGATTTTGTTATGAATTCATCTACAGTATCATATTTATTTTCTTCAAAATAAACTACTTCCTGTAATCCATCGACCTTTGTTCCAAAAACAATATTTTTTCTAGACATAGCTTCTATAGCTGTTCTTCCAAAAGATTCATCTTTTGATGATAGTATAAATACATCATTTGCATAATATAACTCACTCATTTGTTCTAAATTGGCATCTATAAAATTTATTAATCGTTCTTCACCGATGATATTTTTTATCTTATTTATAGTTTCATTTGCTTCCTCTATATTTTTCTGTGTTTTATTAGTCCCTAAAGATATACATACTTTAAAGTTATATTCTTTATTTAAATTATCTATTATATCTATAGCTAAAGGCCAGTTTTTTGCATCAGCTTGTCTTCCTGAAAATCCTAATACAATCTCTTCTTTTTGTATACCGTATTTTTTTCTTATAATATCTCTTTTTTCATTTTCATATGAATCAAAGATATAACCTGCAGCATTAGGTATAACCTCATGCTTACTTTCATCTTTTATATAATTAAGATTTATATAATTAAATCCATTATTATGTGTAGTAGTTACTAATTTATCAAATTTTTTACAAAATACTTTTAATCCAGCCCTAGTGAGTTTTCCATACTTTGTAAGTACCCCTCTATCAGTATATATTATTTTTGTATCTTTACTTATCAGATTAATACTTTTTAATAGTCCTATAACTAACATTGTTGCTTGCATTTGGACATGTATTATATCTGGTTTGATATCTTCTATATCATTTTTTATTTTATTTAATAGAGAAAATAACTGTACCTTTGTCATCTTTTTTAAAATAAAGTTTTCATATTCAGTGTATATAATTTGGTTTTCTATTTGTCTTTTTCCGTTTGGAGTAATCATATAAAATTCAAATTCTTCCTTTAATTCTTGAATTATTAGTTTCATAGACTCTTGAGCTCCACCTACACTATCTATTGCTACATCTGATAGATACAATATTTTTTGCATAAATAAAATATCCCTCCTAATACAAGTGTTTATAAAAATTTACAAATTAATGATTAAATACTTTTAATCATTAATTTGTATGCGTCAATCCAAGATTTTTGACTCTTAAACATATTTCTATGTCTTATACAAAACTGTAAGCATAATAATCTGTTCCATCTTCTAGACAAGTTATTATATAATGCTCCTTTGTCCATAAAATATTTATCTGTATATCCTTCAAACCACGATGATTCTTCTTGACTAACATAACCTATAATATTAGTATTCGTATATACTTTTAGTCCACTTTTAATGCATTGTGCAATAAACAAACTATCCTCGCCTGAACCATATTTAGCTCCACCACCAAAATTAAGTGAGAAGTATACATTTGCGTTTCTAATACTTTCAGTTCTAATAGCCATCTTTACTGCTCCATACTTTAAACAGTTAAACCATCTAACTCTTTTATTTTTAGTAATTATATGTGTTGGTCTTTTAGAGTTTTTACTTGGGACATTAAATAATATCATATCTGCCTCTGGATTATTCATAAATGCGTTAACTATAATTTCCTTATATCCATCTACATACGTTAAATCTTCATCTGCAAAAATACAAATATCTGCTGTAGCCCTCATTAAAGCATTATTTCTACTCAATCCAACTCCGCGCTCATTTAATGATATAAATTTAATGTCTTTATCTTCACATTTTATTTCTTCAAATTTATTATCATTGCATTGATTAATTATAATAGCATCTGATTGTAAGTTCATTTTTTCTATTAAACTATAATCACTCTGATTCATAGATGCTACAAGAACTTGTAATTTCATAAATATTGCTCCACTCTAAATTTAATTTATTATATTTTATAAATATCACTATTATCTAGTTGATTCTGCTTTTTCCCAAAATGGCTTTGATCTTCCAGTTAACTGTCTAAATGCACCTACTAATTGAGCATATATAGTCAATGAGTAATAATATGGCATATAAGTCAACTTATTATTTAATTTAAACACCTTATACGATATTGAAATTGTATAAAATAATATTTGACATATAACGATTACCATAAATATTGTATTCTTATTCATAATACATAAATTTGAAACCAATAAAACTATATGTAATAAAAATAATGAGTTTCTCAAATGTCTATGACAAAAATAAAAGTAACTAAACCAACCATATTTAAAGAAATTATACTTATCTAATCTCTCAAAATGTACATTAAGTATATATCTAGACATTCTTACTTTTCTATTAAATTCATCTTCACTTGTTTCACCTGCTTTTTCATAGGCGATAGCTTTCTTGTTGTACACAGCCCTTTTTCCCATAAGTGCACTTTCTATTGGCATAGCACTATCATGACTCTTTATAGGATCAAACTCAACATAATCAGATTTCCTTATAGCGTATATAGCTCCATTGCCAGCCGTTATAGACCCAAATTTTGATTCAACTTCTCTCATAAATAAATCATAATTCCAATAAGTAGATTCTGCATTACTTGTATTTGATATATCACCATTTGTATATACCAATTGACCACTAACATATGCTACACTCTTATCACTCATAAATTTAACTAACTCTCTTAGTGAATCTTCTTTCAAAATAGAATTTGCATCTGAGAATATTAATACTTCTCCATTTGATATACGTACAGCCTCATTTTGAGCATTTGTTTTTCCTTTTCTTTCATTTACTTCATACAATCTTATATTCTCTTCTTTATTAACTCTTATAAAGTTCTTTACAATTATATTTGTATTATCACTGCTGTTATCAGAAGCAATAATTATTTCTAACTTATTTTTAGGATATTTTAAGTTAATAAGATTTTTTAATTTTTTTTCAATTACACTTTCTTCATTATGTGCTGGTATTATTATAGATATAAATGGCTCATATTCTTTATCTATATTTAACATTTTACCTTTGCCTAACTTATTTAATATCATTAAACTTACTGGGTATCCTATAAATGTATAAAATATCAAAAATATTGATATAAAAAATAAAAATTTCATAAATTTATTCTCCCTATGATGATCTAAAATAACTTATTAATTATTTCTATTACATTCTTTATATCATCTTCATCCATCTTAGTGTCAGATGGTAAACATACTCCTCTATTAAATAAATCTTCAGATATACTTCCTCCATCTAATGATGTAAAGAACTTATACTTCTCAAAGAAAGGCTGCATATGCATAGGCTTCCAAACAGGTCTACTCTCTATATTTTCATTTTCTAAAGCAATCATTATATCTAACGGAGTAACCTTAGAACCTTCCTTTATAGTCATAACAGATAACCAATAATTTGACTCTCCAAAATCAGCAATATTCATCATCTCAATATCATCAATATCCTTGAAACCTTCTTTATAAGCTTCATATATCTCTTTCTTCTTAGATATTCTCTCATCTAAAACTTTAAGTTGACCTCTTCCAATACCAGCAACAACATTACTCATTCTATAATTAAATCCTAATTCTTTATGTTCGTAATGTCTTTCCGCTTCTCTAGATTGAGTAGCCCAGAATAAAGCCTTTTTATTATACTCCTTATTATTAGAAACCATCATACCACCACCAGAAGTAGTAATAATCTTATTTCCATTAAAAGAATAAATACCTATCTCACCAATAGTTCCACTTTGCTTACCTTTATAAGTAGCACCTAAAGATTCAGCAGCATCTTCAACTACTGGCACATTATATTTATCACATATATCTTTTAACTTATCATAATCAGCACTTTGGCCATATAAGTTAACAACAATAACAGCCTTAGGCATCTTTCCACATTCAAGTGCATCATCAAAAGCTTTCTGTAAAGCTACCGGACACATATTCCAAGTTTCATAGTTAGAATCTATAAATACTGGCTCTGCACCTTGATATATTATAGGATTAGCACTAGCTGAGAATGTTAAAGTTGAACAAAATACAACATCACCTTGTCCAACACCTAAGCACTTAAGTGCTAAATGTATTGCACTAGTCCCACTTACAAGTGCAGTCGCTGCCTTAGCACCAGTGTATTCGCACATTTCCTTCTCAAATCCACTAACATTAGGCCCAAGAGGAGCTACCCAGTTACTTTCAAAAGCTTCATTTATATATTTCATTTCTTCCCCACCCATATGCGGTGAAGCAAGATATATTCTCTTCTTCATAATTTCCTACCCCTTATATATGTTTTATTACTTTGCAAGGACTTCCTACAGCTACAACTTCTGATTCTACATTTCTTATAACAGTAGACCCTGCACCAATTACAGTATTACTTCCTATCTCTATTAATGGAATTATTGTAGAATTAGCACCTATTTGTGTAGATTCTCCAACTTTAACTCCACCAGCTAATGTACTACCTGGTGATATGTGAACAAAGTTTTCGATTTGATTATCATGTTCTATAATAGATCCACTATTTATAATTACATGTTTGCCTATAATAGTATTAGCATTAATTATAGCTCTTGGCATTACTACAGTACCTTCATCTATAACAACATTACTACCTACTATTGCACTAGGATGTACTGCTGTAAAATATTTTAATTTATATAACTTTGTTGCTATATTTTTTCTAACTGTATTACTACCTATAGCTACTACAAACTCTGTATCTTCACTGTTATATAAATCTACATTTTTTATTTCATCTAAGATTTCATAACCCATAAAATGAATTTTATCTTTGTTATCATCAAGTAATCCTTTTATCTTTACTTGATGACCATTATTTTTCATGCACTCAATTATATCTATAATTACTGATGCATGTCCTCCAGCACCTATGATAATAATATTTTTCATATTATACCTCTTAGTTACTTCCATTAAATTTTTCCATAGTTGCATGACCTTCTTGACTTATACCATCTCTTTTTAAAACTTTTCCTACAGTCATAAAAAGTATTTTAATATCTAGTAATAAGTTGAAAGTATCTACATACTCTACATCTAATTTAAATCTAGATTTCCAGTCTAATGTGTTTCTACCATTTACTTGCGCCCATCCTGTTATTCCCGGTCTCACCTCATGACGTCTCCACTGCTCTTTTGAATATAACTCTATATACTCTACTAATAATGGTCTCGGTCCCACTAAACTCATATCTCCTTTAAACACATTTATAAGTTCAGGTAATTCGTCTATACTAGTACTTCTGAGCATTTTACCAAAATGAGTAAGCCTTTCTTCATCTGGTAAAGGCTCCCCCCACTTATCTGTGGCATCAAGCATAGTTCTAAATTTTATCATTTTAAAGATTTCCCCGTCTTTTCCTACTCTATCTTGAGTAAAAAATATTGGAGATCCTAGTTTTATTCTTATAAATATAGCCGTTATTAATAAAATAGGAGAAAGAAATATTAAACCAAATCCAGAGCATACTATATCTATAAATCTTTTAACTACATGCTGAAATTTCATCTTCTTTCACCTTTCCATTTGCATCTTCTGGTCTAATATAAGTTGTAACAAACTCTCTCATCACACTATCAATTAGATCCACATCTTCTCTATCCACAATATTCTTAAGAATACTTAAATATTTCTCAACTTTATCAATACTAAAATCCACTGGCTTACCAATAAATATCTTCTCATTCTCAGTCTTTGTTATACCTTCCTCACTCATAAGAAGTTCTTCATATAACTTTTCTCCAGGTCTAAGTCCAGTATACTCAATTTTAATATCTACTCCTGGCTCAAATCCACTAAGTTTAATCAAATTATTAGCAAGATCTAAAATCTTCACAGGCTCACCCATATCAAGTATAAATATTTCTCCACCCTTTGCCATAGCACCAGCTTGAATAACTAGCCCCACAGCTTCTGGTATAGTCATAAAATATCTAATTATATCTGGATGGGTAATAGTAACTGGTCCACCTTCTTCTATTTGTTTCTTAAATAAAGGAATAACACTACCATTACTTCCTAGTACATTCCCAAATCTAACTGCCACATATTCAGTATTACTTCTTTCATTTAAAGTTTGAATAATCATTTCTGCAGCTCTCTTAGTAGCACCCATAATATTAGTTGGATTTACAGCCTTATCTGTAGATATAAGCACAAATCTTCTTGCCTTATACTTATCAGCTAAGCTTGCCACCTTATAAGTTCCAAATATATTATTCTTAATAGCTTCACTTGGACTTTTTTCCATAAGCGGTACATGTTTATGAGCAGCAGCATGGAATACCACCTCTGGTCTATATTCTTTAAAAATCTCTTCCATCCTTACTTCTTCTCTTATGGAGGCAATTATGGTACTAAGATTTAAACTTTCTCCATATTTCCTAATAAGCTCTTGTTGTATTGCATAAGCATTATTTTCATAGTTATCAACTATTATCAGGTGTTTTGGATTAAAGCTAGCTATTTGTCTACATAACTCACTACCTATAGATCCTCCTCCACCTGTAACTAGCACAACTTTTTCTTCTATATAGTTACTTATTTCATTTAAATTAGTTTTAATAGGTTCTCTTCCTAATAAGTCCTCTATCTCCACATCTCTAATTTTCTTTATATCAACTTTTCCATCTATAATTTCATATATTCCTGGCAAAGTCTTTAATTTACATTTTGTTTGTTGACATTTTTCTATAATAGCTCTTTTTTCTTCTTTGCTAACATTAGCCATAGCTATTATAATTTCGTCTATGTTATTTTCTTCAACTATTTTTTTTACTTCATCAGTAGTACCTAGTATTTTGATATTATGTATTTTTCTACCTACTTTATTTAAGTCATCATCTAATATACCAACTACTCTTTTTTTCATTTGAGGATTTACTTTTATCTCATTGATAACTATATTACCTGCAGCTCCTCCTCCTATTAAAAGAACTTTTGATATATCATCTTCAATATGACTTATTTTTGTAAGTCTTCTTCCAGTGCGATAACTCAGCCTTACACCACCAGTTAGTGCTATAACAAGAATAACATTAACTATATAAAATAATATAGGATAATTGTGCCCTATTAATCTATGAACTATCATACATGGTATAGCATAAGATATACTTGCTACTACTATTGATATTAATTCTTCAGATCCAGCATATCTCCATAAACTACTATAGCAACCACACTTCATAAATACAATTGTATGAAAAGTCATACACACTACTATAGGAAGTAAAATACTATTTAGTATCAAATTGTTTTCATTTACTGTAAGCCTAAGCGATAGTAAAAATGTCACTAATACGCAACATATATCCATCCCCAATAAAATGCATTGTCTAACCCTATAGCTGTTCATTAATTTACTTATAGCATTCTCTTCTTGGAGATTAGTTGTTCTTATTTCCACAATCTCATCCCCCTCACTAAAACATTATTTATCTTCCTAGGATAGCTAGTAATCCTTTTTTCTTTCCTTTATTTCGTCTACTACTTCTACTACTTTCTTCCTCGTAATAATAACCATAATACCCATGCATACTATCCTCAGCTGCATACTTATTTAATACAGCACCTATAATATTTGCATCCACTTTTTTCAAATTCTCTATAGCCACATTAGCATGACTTATATCTGTTTCATTGGCTCCTACTATGTATATAATTCCATCTATACTTTTAGATATTATACTTGCATCAGAAACTATTCCAACAGGCGGTGCATCTACAAATATATAATCATAGTCTTCTTTTACATTCTTAAGAAATTCTCTCATCTTCTTAGATGCTAATATTTCTGATGGATTTGGTGGTATCATACCTACAGGTAATACATGGAAGCCACCTTCTATTTTATGTATACATTTATCTAAAGGTCTATCATTTTTAAGATGTTCCATTATTCCAAAAGTGTTACTTACAGAAAACATTTTATGTACTGTTGGATTTCTTAAGTCTAAATCCATTAATAGTATCTTTTTATTTTCTAATTTTGAAAAGGCATATGCTACATTTGCTATTACTGTACTTTTACCTTCGTTTTGTTTTGTACTTGTAAATAATATTGTTTTTAATTCATTATCTATATCAGAAAAACTTATATTAGTTCTTACCGTCCTATAGGCTTCCGCTATAGATGATTTTTGATCTAAATCTCTTATGCTTATCATTTTATCCCCCTACTTATTAATATTTAGGAACTACACCAAATACTGGGATACCTAATTTCTCTTCTATATCTTTTGGCGATTTTACCTTAGTATTTAATGCTTCTAATAAGAAGATTACAAACACACTACCCATTATACCTAATACGACAGCTATTGCTATATTCATCATTTTGTTAGGCTTAATAGGATTTTCAGGTATTTCTGCCTTGTCTATTATTTCTATACCGCTAGCTTTAACTACTCTCTCTGCTTCTACACCAAATATTTTTGGTATTGTATTACATATCTTTGCTGCTAAGTGCGGATTATTGTTTTGAACTGATATTTTGATAATTTGAGTATTATCAATATTTGAAACTGAAATGGAATTTGAAATTTCTTCATAAGTTGAATCTAGTCCAAGCTTATTAATTGTTGATGTAATTACTGTTCTAGATTTGATAATTTCTCCATATGTTACTGCTAATTTTTGAACAAAATTTAAATCGTCACTTGTATTCATTTGTACCTTTTCATCTTCTACCTCTTTATTAACAATTAATGTCGTACTTGCTTCATATACTGGATTTAACATAAAAAAGCTTATTAAACCACTTACTAAACCACATATAATTGCTGATAGAGCTATTACCCATAATTTTTTCTTAATTATGTAGAAATATTCTCTTAAATCGATTGTCTCCTCCATTTTTACCTCCTATTAAATACAAGAAAGTATAACTTTCCCTATAATTTTTTCTTTTTAGCTATAATTCTTTCTTTTTTCATTATTATAAACAATATATTAACATACGAACTTTTGCCCTTCAACACATATTTTCAATTTTTTGTAAACTTATACATATATTAACTTACCATCAATATTTTCCCGCATATCATTATAATTTATTTTAATTTTTCGAGC
>JARKUZ010000091.1 GCA_029851945.1 Terrisporobacter sp.
CATCTTTAAAAATACTGCTTTTAAAACAAGGTTAACTTGGTATGACTGTCTTACGCCTGTTTTACACCACATGGCAAAATGTTCACAATTATTAGAAGGAAGTAAAAACTTTCTTTCTCCAATTCTACTTCGAGCTCTTTTTACAGTTTCCTCAGGAGAATATATTCTAAATCTTATCTTATTTTTTATTTGATAAAGAAAATACAATGCTTGTGCTCCATCTACCAAATCTCTATCTAGTCCTATAGCTCTTACTCTTTCCACATAATTAGATTTATCTTTTGAAAATTTATATACATAATATTTATTAGAAGCACCAAGAAAGTTCTCCATATCTGTTTCATCTATTACCATCTTTCTTAGAAAAAAGTCCTTATCTTTACCACTATAATGAATAACATGTTCTTTATCTACAAATATTCCAAAATGATTATATATACCTTGATTAACACATATCACATCTCCGTATTGAGGTTCAACCAAAATATCACCTCCCAATAAACATCTATATATAAATTTATGATTTTTATTTATAATTGTTATTTAATAATAAAAAAAGAAAGCAAATTGCTTTCTTTATTTATCATCATAATCAGAAGGCTCTTCTAAAGATATTTGTCCTATCTTACCTTCTCTAAATTCATTTAAAACAGTGTATGCTATTCTAGTATAATCTAATTCTTGTCTTCCTAATATGAATCCTCTTTTTCTTCCTATCATCTCCATAGTTTCTAGAGCCGTCTCTCCTAGTTCTTCTAATTTATATCTAGCTTTTAATTTCTCAGGCTCTATATCCATAAGTTTCTCTATAAGTTTTAACCCTAAAGTATCAACATCTAGTATCTCATCTTTTATAGCTCTACTAAATGCTAAATTTAAAGCCACTTCTTGATCTTCAAATTTAGGCCAAAGTATACCTGGAGTATCAAGCAGCTCCAAGTTTCCTTTAAGTCTAACCCATTGCTTACTCTTAGTAACACCTGGTTTATCTCCTGTTTGAGTACTTTTTCTTCCTGTAAGTTTGTTTATAAGAGTTGATTTACCTACGTTTGGAACACCAACTATCATAACCCTGATAGCTCTTTCCATTCTTCCCTTAGCTTTAAGGCTATCCATCATTTCCTTAGTAACATTTTTACATTCTTCTATTATCTTATTAACACCACTACCTTTTGTAGTAGCTACAGGTATTGCTTTTATTCCTTGTTTAGCATAGTAGTTAACCCATTTCTTTAAGTTAGATGGATTAGCTAAATCACTTTTATTTAAAACAACAACTCTTGGTTTATCTCCAACTATTGTGTTTATTTGAGGATTTTTACTTGAATAAGGTATCCTAGCATCTAGTAACTCAATTACAACATCTACAAGTTTTAAGTTATTTTGAACTAATTCCTTTGTTTTTTTCATATGCCCTGGATACCAGTTTATATGTAAGTTATCATCTTTTAAATAATCATCATAATCACTTCTTCTATAATCTCTTGCCATATTATCACTTCCTTATTCTATAAGTACTTTTAATTATAATTTTATTATCCTTAATATATAGGATTTCATTTTTTTAATTTATCTATACGATTAATGAGTATTGCTATATAAATATCGAAAAAAAGGAAATCCCCTTAGAGATTTCCTTAAAAATTAACTTTTAAAAGTTATTATTTATTTCTAGCTTCTTTTATTTTAGCAGCCTTACCAGTTCTAGTTCTTAAGTAATTGATTTTAGCTCTTCTTACTTTACCTTTTCTAGTAACTTCTATTTTTTCTATTTTTGGAGAGTGAACTGGGAAAGTTCTTTCTACACCAACATTGAAAGATATTTTTCTAACAGTGAAAGTTTCTCTAGCTCCTCCACCTTGTCTTTTCATTACTACACCTTCAAATACTTGAACTCTCTCTCTTTTTCCTTCAACTATTTTAACGTGTACTCTTACAGTGTCCCCAGGTCCAAAATTAGGAACTTCATTTTTTAATTGTTCTTGTTCTAATGATTTTATTAATTCGTTCATTTTCTTCCTCCTAAGTATCATAGACGTTCTTAGTTACTGACCAATGTAAAAAGAGGAACGCCCGTATTCAACAGTCTTTATTATACTATAATTATTTACTTCTTACAAGACTTTTTATACAAATCAGGTCTTCTTTCTTTAGTAATTTTTATAGATTCTTCAAGACGCCATTTCTCTATTTTTTTATGATTTCCAGATAATAAAACATCCGGCACAGAAATACCCATAAACTCTCTTGGTCTAGTATAATGAGGATATTCCAATAAATTATCCTTAAAGCTTTCTTCTTCAAAGGATTCATTTTGACTTAATACTCCAGGTATTAATCTAGATATAGAATCAATCATGATAAGGGCAGGAAGTTCTCCTCCTGTTAAAACATAATCTCCTATAGATACCTCATCCGTTACTATTAAGTCAATTACTCTTTGATCTATACCTTCATAGTGACCACATAATAATATTATATCTTCACTTAAAGATAAATCACTTGCTATCTCTTGTTTATATACTTGTCCCTTTGGTGTTAAATATACAACTCTAGGATTTTCTATATTATGAGTTTCAACAATATATTTATATGTGTCGTAGATAGGCTGAGGAGTCATAAGCATACCTGCCCCTCCACCAAAAGGATAGTCATCTACTTTTTTATGTTTATTTGTTGAAAAATCCCTAATATTATATACATGTACTTCTATTAATTCTTTTTCAATTGCTCTTTTCATAATACTTTCACTCATATAAGAGTTGAAAATATCAGGAAAAAGAGTCATAATGTGAAATCTCATCTTATCACCTAATCTAACATTCCTTTTATAGGATCTATTATCATTTTATTTTTTTTAATATCTATTTCAGGAACAAATTTAATTAATGATGGTATAAGATACTCTTTATCATTATCACCTTTTACAACATAAACATCATTAGCAGAGTATTGTAATACATCTTTTAATACTCCAACCTTTTCACCGTCTACAGTAAATACATCTATTCCTATTAAGTCTGCTATAAAAAATTCATCTTCATCAAGGTCTACACTATCTTCTCTAGATATATAAATATTTTTAGATTTTATCTTTTCTGCAAGCTCTATAGTATCTATATCTTTTATTTTCATTATAACCATTTTGCCTTTATATCTTACTCTTTCAACTTCAAATTCCTTATTGAAGTTTTTATCTAGATAAAAGCCTTCTAGTTGGTCAAATCTATGTATATCGTCTACATAAGGATATACTTTAACTTCACCCTTTAAACCTTGAGTATTCACTATTTGACCTATTCTAAAATGAGTTAATTTATCTTGCATAGTATCACCTTCTTTGATTTCGTCTTAAAATTACATTAAAAATATCTTTAAATTTAAATATTTATTTTGTTTTTAGCCTTAAAATAGTGTTTTATATTTATCTAAACATTTAATATACTTTTTATAAATTAATGTAATTTTTCATTTTATATATTATTAATATTTTTGTTATTATAAACAAAAAGGATTAGGCATATACCTAACCCTTCTATAATATTTCAAGAGAAACCTTGATATTTTCTTTATTTCCAGCAGACTTTAATACAGATCTTATAGCCTTAGCTATCCTTCCCTGCTTTCCGATAACCTTGCCCACATCATCTTGAGAAACTTTAAGTTTTAAGATAACTTCATCTTTCACTAAAGTCTCTTCCACTGTCACTTCGTCAGGATTATCTACTAGAGCTTTGACAATATGCATAACTAGCTCTTTCATATATTCATCTCCTAAAAATTCTCCTAATCTGGAGCTAAATTTAAATAGTATTTAGTTTAAATATTATTTAGATTGTTTTTGAGCTTCGAATTTTTCAGTTATTCCGTTGTTAGTGAATAATTTTTTAACTGTATCAGTTGGTTGAGCTCCTACTGATAACCATTTTAAAGCTTTTTCATCGTTTATTTTTACTTCTTTGTTAGCTGAAACTGGATTGTAGTATCCTATTTCTTCTATGAATTTTCCATCTCTTGGTGCTCTAGAGTCTGCTACTACTATTCTGTAGAAAGGTTTTTTGTTAGCACCCATTCTTTTTAATCTTATTTTAACTGCCATTACAGTCACCTCCGAATTTTTTGTCTATTTTGTATATTATTTATTTAAAGAAAGGAAGACCGCCTAATGCGCCTCTTTTCTTCATACCTTTTTGATTACCCATAAACATTTTCATCATTTTTTTCATTTCATTAAGTTGTTTAACTAATCTGTTTATGTCTTGTACGCTTGTTCCACTACCTTTTGCTATCCTTCTTTTTCTTGAAGCATTTAGTATTTGTGGATTTCTTCTTTCTTCTAAAGTCATAGATTGTATTATGGCTTTAGTTCTTCTCATTTCTTTTCCATTAAGGTCTACATCACCAAGCTGACTTTTTAAGTTACCCATACCTGGCATCATTCCTAGAATTTTATCTAGTGGACCCATATTTTCAATTTGTTCCATTTGAGTTAAGAAATCTTCAAAATCGAAATCTTGCTTTTTAATTTTATTTTCTAACTCTTTAGCCTTTTCTAAATCTATGGCATCCTGAGCTTTTTCTATTAGACTTAGTACATCTCCCATTCCTAGGATTCTTGATGCCATTCTATCTGGGTAGAATGGTTCTAAGTCATCTAATTTTTCACCCATACCTATAAATTTAATTGGCTTTTGTGTCACAGCTCTTATTGAAAGTGCTGCCCCACCTCTTGTATCACCATCAAGTTTTGTAAGTACTACCCCATCTAGGCCTAGTGCTTCATCAAAACTTTGAGATACGTTAACTGCATCTTGACCTGTCATAGAGTCAACTACTAATAAAATTTCATGTGGTTTAATTTCAGATTTAATAGATTTTAATTCATTCATTAAATCTTCATCTATGTGAAGTCTACCTGCTGTATCTATTATAACTAAGTCATTATTATTTTTTAATGCATGACTTAATCCTGCTTTTGCTATGTTAACAGGGCTTTCTTTATCACCCATATTGAATACTGGTATATCTAATTTTTCTCCCACAACTTGTAATTGCTTAATAGCTGCAGGTCTGTAAATATCACAAGCTACTAATAAAGGTCTCTTACCTTGTTTTTTAAAATAGCTACCTATTTTACCTGAAGTAGTTGTTTTACCAGCACCTTGAAGACCAACCATCATAATAATTGTAGGTGGTTTCGAAGATATAGCAACCTTACTTTGAACATCACCCATTAGAGATGTAAGTTCTTCATTAACTATTTTTATAACATGTTGTGCTGGAGTTAAACTTGTCATAACTTCTTGTCCAACACATCTTTCTTGAACCTTTTTTATAAAATCCTTAACAACTTTAAAGTTAACATCTGCCTCTAGTAGAGCAAGCTTAACTTCTCTCATTGCGTCTTTTACATCTTTTTCCGTAAGTTTTCCTTTTGATTTCAACTTACTAAGTGCACCTTGCAATTTATCTGATAAACCTTCAAATATCATTTCAACAACTCCCTACATATTTGTTCTATAGTTTCTAACTTAGGGATTAAATTAGCACAATCTCTATTTTGCAATAAATCTTGTTTAATGTCAACAATTTTATCCTCTACAGATTTAAGGATTTTTTCTTGTTGTGTTACTTTTTCTACTAAGTGAAGTTTATCTTCATATTCTCTTAGTATTTTTTCTGAACGTTTAAGTGTATCATAAACACCTTGTCTAGATACATTAAGATTTTCACTGATTTCTCCCAAAGAGTAATCTTCCTCATAATAAAGAGCCACTATTTCTCTTTGCTTATCAGTTAGTAATTCTTTATACTGTTCAAATAGCAACCCAATTTCAACCATCTTATCTATATTCATATTTTCACTTCCCAGTGCATACTGTAAAGGTTATTTACTTTACACATTGTATTTTATATTAAAACTAGATTATTGTCAATATATATTTAGTCTAAAATTTTACCCAAATAAAGCCTTCGAAAATGCCTTTGCATCAAAGTCTTGTAAATCTTCTATTTTTTCTCCAACACCAATTAATTTAACAGGTACATCGACTTCTGATTTAACAGCTAGAACAACTCCACCTTTTGCAGTTCCATCTAATTTAGTTAATACAATTCCTGTAATATCACAAACTTGCTTAAAACTTTTAGCTTGAGATACTGCATTTTGACCAGTAGTAGCATCCACCACTAATAAAACTTCTTTTTTAGCTTCTGGATATTCTCTATCTACTATTTTAAATACTTTAGAAAGTTCGTTCATTAAGTTTGCTTTATTATGAAGTCTTCCTGCTGTATCACATATTAATAAGTCTATATCTCTTGCTTTTGCAGCTTTTATAGAGTCAAATATAACAGCTCCTGGATCTGCACCTTCTTGGTGTTTTATTATATCTACACCACTTCTATTAGCCCAAACCTCTAGCTGATCTATAGCAGCTGCTCTAAACGTATCTCCTGCTGCTATTAATACTTTTTTTCCTTCTTTTTTATATCTACTAGATAATTTACCTATAGTAGTAGTTTTTCCTACTCCGTTCACACCTACCATAAGTATTATAGTTGGTTTATGACTAACATCTAAAGTAGAATTCTCATTAGTTAGTATTTCTTCTACTATTAACTTTAATTCTCCTTTGACATCTTGTGGGTCCGTAATTTTTTTAGTTTTTATAGCATCAGTTAATTTATCTATTATGCTCATTGTAGTATCTACACCAACATCAGCAGTAATTAGTATTTCTTCTATTTCTTCTAATAGATCCTCATCTACTTTTGTATAAGATTTTAAAACTTGATCTACTCTATCAGTTATTCCTTGTTTAGCTTTTGATAGACCTTGTTTTAATCTATCAAATAAGCTAACTTTAGACTCTGTTACTTCTTCTGTTTCAACTTCTTTATCATCTATAACTTCTTCATCACTTACTGAGTCAGTATTTTTTGATGTTTCTTCTATATCCTCTTCTACTATTTCTTCTTTTTCTTCCACTATAGAAGTATCTACAGATATTTCTTCTTGTTGATTATCTAATTCTTCATTTATTTCTTCTCTTTCAACTTCTTCAGCTACAACATTTTCTACATCTTTTTTAATTTCTTCTTTTTTGCTCTTTTTGAAAAACTTTTTAAACACCCTTTTTCCTCCTAAGTACATTCTTGATTAAATAATATCAGTTATTTCCTCTGCTTCATTTAAGCTTAAACTAATTACTTTTGATATGGCTCTTTGCTCCATTGTAACTCCATAAATGTAATCTGCCGCTTCCATAGTACCTCTTCTATGTGTTACTGCTATAAACTGAGTTCTGGATGTTAACTCTTTTAAGAATTCTCCAAACCTAGCTATATTACTATCATCAAGAGGAGCTTCTATTTCATCTAGTATACAAAATGGAGTAGGTTTAGCAAGTAATATTGAGAATAATATACTTATAGCTGTTAACGCCTTTTCTCCACCTGAAAGAAGATTAAGATTTTTCATTTTTTTACCTGGTGGTTTTGCAGTTATTTCTATATCACTTTCTAATATGTTTTCTTCATCTAAAATTCTTAGATTACCTTCTCCTCCACCAAACAATCTCTTATATACATACTTAAAGTTTTCATTAATTTTATAAAATTCTTCTTTAAACTGTATTTTCATATGTTCTTCTAAATCTTTTATAATCTCTTCTATAGCTTCTATGGATTTTTGTAAATCTTCTCTTTGTTCACTATAGAAATCATATCTTTCTTTTGTTTCTTTATACTCTTCTATAGAATCCATATTAACATTACCTAGAGATTTTATATCTTTTTTTAGCGAATCTAGTATTTTTCTATTTATATCTATTTCGTCATCTTTAAGTTCTACAGCTTGTAAATATGTTAAGTTATAATCTTCGTATAATTTAAGATTATTACTTTCTTTATTAGATTCTAATTTTTCTATTCTAGACTCAACTTTAAATATAGCTTCTTTCAACTCCATAAATTGCTTACTTATATTTTTGAGTCTTAAATTGTTATCATCTAGCTTTTGTTTTAAATTTTCTCTAGCTATCCTTTTATTTTCTAAACTTTTATTATTGTCATTTAATTGATGCTTTAAGTTTTCTTTTTCTCTAACTTCTATGATAATTTGTTCATCAATATTTTGAATTTCTTCTTCTTCTTTTTTATTTTCTTTATCTAAGAAGTCTTTCTTTTCATTAATTTGAACTATATCATTATTTATTCTTTCAATATCAGCATTAAATGATTTTAGTATCTCATTATTTTTTGTAAGCTCTATATTTAAATTATCAAACTCACTTTTTTCATTTTCATAAATCTCATTTTCTCTATCAAGTTCTTCACTTAATTTTTCAATACTAATTTTATTATCTTTATGCTTATTATCTATTTCTGTAATTTCTTTTTCTAATAATTCTTTCTTTTGAAGGGTATAGCTTAAATTAGAACCTAAATTAGTCTTTTCATGTTCTAACTTTTTAATATTAGATAAAATACTATTTATTTCATCTTCATATCTTGAATAAGAAGAATTATTAAATATTAATTTTTTATCAATATCTCTTATTTCTGCTTCATATTTTTCTATATCTGACTTACAAGTTACAATATCATTTTCTATTAATTGTATTTTTTCTTGCATAGATATATTTTCAGCTTTAGTATTCTTTATTTTTTCATTAAATTCATTTATAAGTCTTTTTCTTGATAAAATATTTCCGCTAGATTTTAAAGATCCTCCAGTAAGTGATCCTCCTGGATTTAATATTTCTCCATCCAGTGTTACTATCTTATATTTGTGATTAGTTTCTCTTGCAAACTTAATCCCTTCATCTATATTATTAATTACTATAGTTCTACCTAATATATTTTCTAATATATCTCTATACTTATCTTCATAAGAAATTAAATCACTGGCTATACCAATAAACTTAGTTTTAGATTGAATATTATTTATCTTTTTAGATTTTATTATATTCATAGGTAAGAAAGTCACCCTACCTATCTTATTATGCTTTAGATAGTTTATAGCAGCTTTTGCACTCATCTCATCTTCGGTAATAATATTTTGCATATAAGCACCAAGTGCAGCTTCTATAGCTTTTTCATACTTTTCAGGAACTGTTACAACTTGTCCTAAAGCACCATATATTCCTCTTAAATTCTTATTTTTTAATACTTCCTTAACCCCTCTATTGAAGCCTTCATAATGATTTTCCATATCAATATATACATTTAGTTTGGAAATATACTCTTTTAAAGAATAATTATTATTTTGTATTTTTAATGCTAGTGATTTATTTTCTTCATTTAATGTGTTTAATTTCACTTGAGAATTACTCATTTTATTTTTTAAATCACCAAGCTTATTTTTTTTATTGCTTATTTTGTTTTTCAATTCTTCCAGTAGAACTTCTTTTTCTTTTAATTTTATATTAGTCTCTTCTATTTCTTCATTAATACTATCATTTCTTTGATTAATATTATCTTTGTTAGCATTTAAAGTTGATAATCTATTACTTACGTCTTGTCTTTCATTAAGTAGTTTTATTATGTCATCTTTTAAATTCTCTATTTTTTCATTTAAACTTTCTATTTTCAACTTATTTGATTCATTTTTACTAGAAAATTCTCTAACTTGATTTTTAAGTTCTACTATAGAAGTTTCTTTTTCACTCTTTTCATTTAATATATTTTCTAAGTTCTCTTTATTTTCAATTAAAGATTTATTTATTCTATCTAATTCTTCTAAATTTCGTTTAATCTTATTAAAACTAGTATCTTTTCTTTGATTTAATAAATTTATTTCATAATCTTTTTTATCTATTACTGACTTTATTGAATTAATATATTCAGTAGCTTTTTCTATAGCTTTATCTATTTCTTCTATTTGAATACTCACTTCATTTGAATCTTCTTCACAAGATAACTTTTCTTTTTCTATGTTTTCTAATTCTTCATGAAGTCCTTTAAAATGACTATTTATCTCACCTAATTGTTTTTCTATTTTTTGTATTTCCCTTATATAATTATTTACTTCTATTTTTTTTAATTGTTCGCTTAAATCTAAATATTTTTTTGCTTTAAGCTGTTGATTATATAACGGTTTTATTTGATTTTCAATTTCTACATATATATCATTTATTCTATCTAAGTTTTCTTTAGTATTTTTTAAGTTTCTTTCAGATTCAGTCTTTTTATATCTATATTTAGAAATACCACAAGCTTCATCAAATACTTTTCTTCTATTTACAGGATTACTACTTAAAATTTCATCAACTTTTCCCTGTTCTATGATAGAATATCCATCTTTTCCTATACCTGTATCAAGTAAAATTTCTTTTATATCTTTTAATCTACAGCTTTTATTATTTAAATAAAATTGACTTTCACCGTTTCTATAAGCTCTTCTTTTAATAGTAACCTCGCTGTAGTCTATATTTAGTTTTCCATCACTATTATCAATAGTAAGTGATACTTCACAAAAGTTCATGGGCTTTTGATTATCAGAACCTGCAAATATTACATCTTCTAATTTATCACCTCTAAGGCTTTTTATACTTTGTTCACCAAGTACCCACCTAACAGCATCTGATACATTACTTTTACCACTACCATTAGGTCCTACTATTGCAGTTATGCCTTCTTTAAAAATGATATCTGTTTTGTTTGGAAAAGATTTAAATCCTTTTAACTCTAATCTCTTTAAATACAAACTCGTCTCTCCCTTCCTTCAAAACTATAAACTGTAAATATTAAATAACTTTTTATACATTTCTTCTGATTTAATATTTATTTCCTTATTATTATCTAATACTATTATGAACTCATCTTCTGATAAATTTACCGGAGTAGTTTTCATATTAATATTTAGATTATCTTTAAAAAAGATTTTATTACTTCTTTTATTTCCTATCACTTTAGAAATATTTTTATTATTTGTTTTTACTTCTATTTGGCTTACAGTCTTATTTTGTATAACAAGATAATGCAAATAGTCTTTAATCATTTCCCCTTCAACTAATTCCCTAAAAGCTGGATGATAAGGTCCATCTACAATCCCCTTTCCAAGCTGTATATCTTCTGTTGCTTGAAGTCCAACTCTTATAACATTTATGTTGTTAACATAAAATAAAACTAAAAGCTTTTTAACTATTTGAATACTTTCTTCTAATGTAAAAGGTTTATATTCCCCTCTATTTAATAAAGTCTCAAGACCTGTGTCTTTTACTACTAATGTAGGGTATATTCTTACACAATGCGGTTTTAATTCTATAAATTTCTTCGCAGTTTCGATACATTTTTCTTCTGTATCTGAAGGTAATCCAACCATCATTTGAAGACCTAACTTTATACCTGATTCTTTTATTAAATGTGCACTACTAATTACACTTTCAATATCATGACCTCTTGCACTGTCGTGTAATACTTTCGCATCTAAAGACTGTACACCTAGCTCTATAATACTAGCCTTATATTCTTTCAATCTATTTAGAATATCTATACTAATACAGTCTGGTCTAGTTGACATCCTTATATCTGATACTAAACCTTTATCAACATACTCTTTAGCCACTGATAACAACTCGTTTTGAGTTTTTTCATCTATAGCAGTAAAGCTTCCTCCAAAAAATGCAATTTCAACACTAGCATCCTTAGATATTGTTGGTAAATACTCTTCTATAATATTTCTTGCTTCTTCACTTGTAACATCTGTACTTACACCTGTTATTTTCTTTTGATTACAAAATATACAATCGTGTGGACATCCTCTATGAGGAACAAATATAGGAATTATTCTTTTTTTCATTCTATCTAACCTCTTATGTTATAAATTTTGTGATTTAAGAGCAGCTTTTGCAGCAACTTGTTCTGCATCTTTTTTACTCTTACCTTCTCCCACACCTAAAACTTCATCATTAATTCCCACTTCCATAACAAATCTTTTATTATGGTCTGGCCCCTTTTCTTCTATTAATTTATACCAAATATTTTGCTCTCCTCTACTTTGTAAAACTTCTTGAAGGTATGTTTTATAGTCCCTAAAAATTTTACCTTTAATAGAATCCTCAATTATTTCGTCCATATATTTAAATATAAATTTTCTTGAATTTTCTATACCACCATCCAAATATATGGCAGCTATTACAGCTTCCAGTGCATCTGCTAAAATCGATATTCTCTCTCTTCCACCAGTAGCTTCTTCACCTTTACCTAGTAATAAATATTCTCCTAATTTAATTTTAGATGCTACTTCACTTAAAGATTCTTCGCATACTATATTAGCTCTTAACTTAGTCAACTCACCTTCTGGAAGATTTTTTTCTATTTTAAATAAATAATCACTTACTATTATACTTAAAACAGAATCTCCTAAAAATTCTAACCTTTCATTAAATTTATAATTTTTATTCTCATTCGAATAAGAACTATGAGTCAAAGCTTCTAAAATATAATTTTTATTATCAAATCTATAATCAATAATTTCTTCAAATTTACTTATATTATAAATCACTTTTTTGTTTATGTTCATTTTGCCTCCTATAATTATTTTATCACATTATAGTGTACTATTTTTCCTTAATTATTGCAAAAGAATAATAGAAAAATTGACTTTATTACTGGTATTATTAATTATTTTAATTAATATATATTAAAATACCATAATATGCAAAAAACCTATGGAGCAGAAAGCTTCATAGGCAAAATCTTATATAATCTTCCTTCTATTCTTCATCATGATCTTCACAATTACATCCACAGCCACAACAGTCTTCTTCATCTTCATCTGAAGATAGTATTATAGCTTGGCAGTTTGGACAGATAACATCTACTGAATCATCAAATAATAATTCTTCGTCTATGTCCACTAAATCGCCACAGTTAGGGCATTCCATTTCTATGTAGCTCAACTCTTCATCATCGTAGTCATCTTCATATTCATCATAATCATCTTCTTCGTCAAAGTCATCATCGTCTTCTTCATATAATATATCTTCTACATCAGATAAATCTTCATCTACACTTTCTACATATTCTACTAGTTCATCGTAATCTTCTTGCATATCATCTAAAGTATCAGTTATGTTTTCTAATACATCGATTATCTTACATATCATTTTGCCTTCTTTAGTTTCGCTTTTTATTTCTAAACCTTCTGCTAAACCTCTTAAGTATGCTACTTCTTCGCTTAGATATTTCATAAGTGAATACCCCTCTTTCATATTTATTTATAAACTAAAAGCTCATATATCATTATTATTAAGATATATAAGCTTTTTATACATTAAAATATTAAACTCTTGATAAATATTCACCTGTTCTAGTGTCTATTTTTATTTTGTCACCTTCATTTATAAATAAAGGCACTTGAACTACTGCACCAGTTTCAACTGTAGCTGATTTAGTCACATTACTTGCAGTATCTCCTTTTATTCCTGGCTCAGTTTCAGTTACTTCTAACTCTGCAAAGTTTGGAGCTTCTACTTGGAATGGTTGCCCTTGGTAGAATCTTATAGTTGCTACTTCATTTTCTTTTAAGAATTTTATAGCATCTTCAACTTGCTCATAGTTTAAAGGTATTTGATCATAAGTTTCTTCATCCATGAAGTAGTATAATTCACCATCATCATATAAGTATTGCATTTGTTTAGTTTCTATTAATGCTTTTGGGAATTTATCACTTGGATTGAAAGCTTCTTCTCTTATTGCTCCTGTTTTTAAGTTTTTGTATTTTGTTCTTACGAAAGCTGCACCTTTTCCTGGCTTAACGTGTTGGAAATCAACTATTAAACAAGGTTGACCATCTTTTTCAAAAGTTACACCTTTTCTAAAATCACCTGCTGTTACCATGTCTGTTCCTCCATTTTAAAAAATTTGTCATCATTATTATAGTTGATGATATCATTGAATTTCATCCCAATCTATATCATCGCATAATTTTAAAATTAATATACAATTAGTCTATATAAATAATTGTATATTTTTACTAAAAATTATTATTTCACTCTTACTATAATATCATAAGTTTACTTAGTTAAACAAGTTTTTAACTATATCCTTTTATTATATTTTTATAATTAATCAATTTTTTATACTAATTATGAGATACTTAAATAATGTTACTTTAGTAAAAATTAATAAAAGCCTTCTATAATTAGAATTTATCTAGAAGGCTTTTCAATATTTTTAAAAGCTATGATTAAGTTTACCTAATTCTTCTATTATATCTTCACAAACTTTTTCTACACTTTTATTATTAGTATCAATAATTAAATCTGCCGCACTTAAATATTTTTTGCTTCTTTTTTCCATAAGAGATGATATAAACTCTATATTCATATTATTATTTAGTATAGGTCTATCTGTACTGTATCTAACTCTTTTAAATATAGTTTTTGGACTTGCTGTAAGTAAGATTATTTTACCTTGAGTTCTCATAAGGTTTATATTTTCTTCTTTTAATACAATTCCTCCGCCACAAGAAACTATCATACTTTGTTTTTCTTTAAGCTCAATTAAAGTTCTTGTTTCACATTCTCTAAAATATTTTTCACCAAATTTATTAAAAATTTCACTAACTGTCATATTTTCTACTTTTTCAATATGGTTATCAATATCTATTTCTTCCATTTTAATTAAAGAACTTAATAAAGATGATACAGTTGTTTTTCCTACTCCCATAAACCCTATTAAAAAAATATTATAAGAAAATCTATTTTTAGTATTAATGTCTTTACTATCTTCTTTTATGTCTTTAAAAGCGCTTTTTAAATATTGAAATTCAATATTATTCATATTTTTCATTATATTCACCCTATTTTCTGTTTATAGTAACCACACTAAATTATAGCAATTCCTTATTTTTTTTCAATATAGTATCAATAATATTTGTTTTATTTTATACCATATAATCACTTTTATTCTTATGAAGTTGAAGAATATTAAGTAATAGCTGGGTTAATTTATAAGAACTTCAGTATTGCAATAGTTCCTTGTATGAGTATTCTTAAATTTATGAATATAAACCCTCTATGTATGGAATATCTAAACTGGGAAAGAAACTTCTATTTGGTAAATTTAAAAGATAGTTATTTATCATCTGCAGTAATACACTTTAAAAGTTTCATACTACAATCTTATGTTGAAAGTAATATTTAAATTTAAAATTAATAAAATTTTGATTATTTAATTGTACTTTCATTATAATAATTTCAGATAAAATAAAATAAGCTACCTTATGAGTAGCTTATTTTTATTTATAGACTATTGTTGATAATTTTAAGTACTTTATTAAGTTCTTCCACATTTATTTGTCCGGGTGCTGATGCCTTATTTACAAATCCAAAAGTCAAACAAGAACCAAATACTTCTCCGCATAGACGACTTATAATTCCTTGACCTGCCATAGACATTGTGATTATAGGCCTAGTAGCATATTGTTCATTCATTATGACAGTTGCCTCTAATAACTCAAGTACATCTAATTTACATTTTGGCATTACCGCTATCTTAAGTACATCTGCTCCTAAATCTTGCATTTTTCTTAAACGACTAACTATATCACTTTTTGGTGGTGTTTTATCAAAATCATGATTAGAAGCCACAACTTTAACATTTACACTATGAGAAAATTCAATAACTTCCTTAACTTCTTCATCTCCATTGAATGCTTCTACATCCACTAAATCAATTAAGCCTGTAGATGCTATTTCTTTATTTAAATTAACATAATCTCTTATTTCTATTGATTTCTCTCCACCGTCTTTAGAAGTACGGAATGTAAATAATAAAGGTATATCGTTTAGTTCTTCTCTTAAATCAACTAAAACATCTTTTACTTTTTCGATTTCAAAAACGCCTTCAAACCAATCAACACGCCATTCAACTATATCAACTGTAATATATTTTAGAGATTTTGCTTGTTCAATAATGTCTTCCTTAGTAACACCTACTATAGGAACACAAATTTTAGGCATACCTTCACCTAACACTACATTTCTTACTTTCACTGTATTCATATTTATCCTCCAAATAATAAGTTACATTCTGTTAACTTATTTATATTTGAATCTCGATCTTAATAAGTTTTACAATTGTTTCATCATAAAACACATTCCCACTCTGGAAAGGAATCGAGAATATTGAAATCTACGGTTAAATGCCTAGAGTGTTATAGCACTGAATTATATAGATTATCATATTAAGTGCAACACATAAATTTTGATAAAAAAATAGCTCATAAATTTATGTTCATGTTAAAGTAATAATAACGACAAAATCACTAACATAAAAGGACACAAATTTATGAAATACAAATATCTTACCATAAATGAATGATGCTGTATAGCAAATTTCTTAGAATTGAAATGGAGTTTAAGAAAAATAGCTAAATACTTAGATAGACATGTATCTACTATATCAAGAGAAATTCAATTAATGACAAGTACTTAGCTCATATTGATTGTAATAACTATGATAAAATTATATTGAAGATAGTTTATTTAAAGCTTGTCTATCTATATTTTAGAAAGAAAAAGTAGATCTTTAGTTCTCAAGTTATAAAAAACATGAAATCAACTACGTTTAACAGTCATTACTTTTCAGCATTTAGTATTATTCCTAAAAATTTAGTTAAAACATTTACTGTAAATAGTGTAAAATAATTTCCTTGTATTACCTCCAATCAAAGATTTATAAGAACATCTTGATAAGGAAAGTAGTAAAATAAACTCAATAACTAAAATGATATAAAATATGCCAAATTATCATGAAGATTTAACAGATAAAAAAGTTGTTATCATTGATGGAGGTGCTGTTGGACTTGATCATGTAACAAAATCTGATACGAGTCATACAATGGAAAAACACCGTGTAAATCAGCTTACTAATACTTCATTATTAGAAATTAAATCGGATTCATTCTTTGTAGAGTTAGAAAACGGAGAAAAAACTGATTTAGAATTTGATTTTGGATTTGTATGTCTTGGAATGAGAGCTAATAATTCATTAATAAATGAACTTAGCGAAAACTTTGGTGACAATGCTGAGATTTTAAATATAGGAGACAGTTTACGTGCTAGACGTATAATATAAGGTGTATACGAAGGAAGAAATATATTAAACACTCTAGCTCAACTTGATTATCTAAATGATAACAACTTATAAAAGTATCAATGCTAAATAAATTATTTTTATCATAAAAATAATTATAAATTATTGTTTTTTCTTAATAAATAATGTAATTTAATATCATAGAGATATTATATTAATATCTTTAACTTGTTTTTGTTATGTGTTGTTTAAAAAATATTTATTTATGTGTGTATTCAAAACAAAAATAGGATGATAAATATATCATCCTATTTTTTATTTTAAAACTTCCTTATATATGATTTAAACTCTGTTTCATACTTTTGCTTACCTTTACTTAAATAAAGCTTTATAGATATTTTATTGTTATTATTAATAATCTTTATCATGTCTACATAATCACCAATTTCATATCCACCAGCTTCACTTCCGCCACCATTATTCAAAGTATTTATAAATAATTTATTATTACTTTTAAAGCTGATTTCTTTATCCTTTTCATTTTTATTATATTCATCTCTGTATCTGCATTTAATAGATTCTGCTTTTATATAAGAACAATTATCATCAAATATGGTTTTACCATTAGTGTCTCTTATACTGATTATTCCCTTGGAATTTTCCAGTAGTTTATTAATTTGAGATGAAATTTCCTCACCTTGTTCATATAGCTCAACTTTATTTTGTATCATATTTTTATAATTATTAGAAAAATATAATATATGATAAAAGCTTAATGATAAAGTCATTATTATGAATAATGATATTATACTTTCCAAAAGTAAATATCCTCTTTTTTTACTATTCATAGATTCCCTCTTTATATAGAACTCTTCCACTTACAGGTACTATAGTTATATATTTGGATATATTATTCTTAGAAATTGTTATTGTTCCTCCACCATGTTCATAGGCTCCAGTCCTATCGAATCTAATATAACTAGAATTTTGGCCAATGGGATAACTTAATTTTGTATTCTTAGGTAAAAATATTTTTTTCTCTTCTAATGAATTATTATGTAAACTATATCCCCATATATCATTTTCTTTTATAATTCTAATGTATGCATTATTATCAAGTATATTTTCTCGCCTTATATATCTTATATCAGAACACAATTGTTTTGCAAAAGAATCAATAATATAATTATCATTTTCATACTTTACAAAACAAAGACTTGATATTATTACTATTATACTGATACTTATTACAAGCTCTAAACTAGTCACATTCCTTCCTTTTTCATAACTTTATATCTCCTTGTAATTATATAATATAACTAATTCACCTTCATTTAGTTTAATCTCTTCTTCAGTGTTGTAATTCTCTATGTCATTTGTTTCATTTTCACTTAAACCTTCTTTAATTCCATCTTTATTACTTATTCCTTCTTCAATCTTTTCTACATTATTTTTATTGAAATAAGGATTTATTATTTTGACACTGACTATAGTGTGTTTCCTATAATTTTTTAAACTATAAGAAGTTAAAATATTATAGTGAAGAAATTCTTTATTAGATAAATCTTTATTATATCCTATATTCACATTAATCCTATTTTTATCATCAGTTGATATATTTTTGATTTTGTTAATGAAACTTAAAGAATTATTTTTTGTAAAATACTCATAATACTCATCTTCTGTTTTAATATTTCCAATTGCATAGCTTACTTCTTTAAGGATATTGCTATGAATAATTTCTATAGTACCTAAATTTTTTTGTCTTAATTGTTCATTTTTATAGTCTAAACTTGAAATTCTACTACTACTCAAAATCAATCCAGAACATGTTATACAAATCATACTTATTATAGAAAAAATCATTAGTGACATAATTAATATGGACCCTTTATTTTTTCGTAACATATGTATTTAATTCCATAGAATTATTTTTATTTACTACTTTAACATTTAAGTTATAGCACTTATAATAACTAGAATTTAATACTGTAGTATATATTGTATACTTATTAATTTTTTCTATATTTGTATAACTTTGTATTACATTATCGTTTTTTATTTTAAGTTTCTCATCTTCTATAGATTCTTTTGCAATAGATAACATTTCTATGTTATCCTTATTTTTATTTAGCAAATAAGAACTACTATGAAGACTTGATGTTATAATAAATACAATAATACTTAAAATAAAAAAGCTCATAACACATTCTAAACTTGTAAATCCTCTTCGTTTTATGTTGTATTCATTCCTTTCTAAGGAATAGCTATTTTATACTATTAAAATATATATTTTTTATTTCTATAAAATCTTCTTCATTTAATTCAATATTTTCCCATATTCTATAAGATAAAATTCCTTGGTTTATTAGCATTCCTATCCCATATATAATTTTTAAATTATTATTTTTTGCCCATTTTAATAGTCTAGTTTCATGAGGCTTATAAACTATATCACATACTAATAAATTTTTATGTGGTATTATATCTTCATTTATAGGGCACTCATCATTTCCCATTCCTATTGGAGTTGTGTTAATTAAAATATCTATATGTTTTAAATCTTCTTTACCAACTGATTTTGTACTATAATTACATTTTGTATTAAAGTTTTCATTAATTATCTCAGATATTTCTTTAGCTTTTTCTATACTTCTATTTCTAATTTCAATAGATAAAGCATTATTTGATGATATTTCCACGGCAATACTTCTACAAGCACCTCCTGCTCCTAATATCATTATTTTTTTATTTTCTAAATTATATCCTTCATCTGCTAATGATTTTACAAAACCAATTCCATCAGTGTTATAACCTATCAGTTTATTATTTTCATTTTTTATTGTGTTTACAGCTCCAATTAATAAAGCATTTTTATCTACTTCATCTAAGTACTTTATTACTTCAACTTTATAAGGAATTGTTACATTACATCCTTTAATTTTATATGTTCTTATTCCTTCTACTGCTTTTTCTAGGTTATTTTTTTCTATATCAAAACACATATAAACATTATTTTTATTATATTTATGTGACAGATAATTATGTATACTTGGTGAAAAACTCTGATTTACTGGATGTCCTAAAAGACATATCAAATTTGTACTCGAATTAATATTCATAATGACTCCTCTATTCTGTTTATTATCATATCTTTTATTATTTATACTTATATTTAATAATTTATTAAAAATCACATAATCTTTTATATTTCTTTTAATATTTAATTCCACCTCAATAATTATACTATCATCTATGTTAGTTTTTATATCTATTTTACCTTTATATAAATTTATAATTAACTTAGAAATTGACAAGCTTAAATTTAATATTTTTTCATCATAATTATCAAAATGTTTTTCATGATCGTATCGTCCAAAGTTTTCTATACTTACTATAACCTTATCACCCTTAGTTCTCATATTAATATTTATGGTACTCTTAAGATTTGAATTTTTAATTACAAGAGAAATTAATGTTAAAATCGCCTTTGTTATATTGTCTTGATCTATTTCAACATATACCTCTTCTTCTTCTGTATCAAAAATTATATTTATGGCTTTATTTATAGTATACTTATTAAGCTCAGTTACTATATCTTCACATATACATACCAAATCATAAGTATCTTTTGCATCTTTATAATAATTAGTTTCTAATTTTGATAGGTCCATTATTTTATCAATTAAAGTGGTAAGTATATCCACGTGCTTAGTCATTACATCTATGTATTTTGCAAATTCTCCCTCTGGTTCTCTTTTTATTATATCCTTACAGTTGCGCATTATAAATTTATTGCTCATATTTAATAAGTTTGCTGGTGTTAATAATTCATGAGACATATTTATAAAAAAGTCATCTATATCTTTATTTATAATTTTACTTTCTTCAATTTCTCTTTTCATAGATTCGACTCTTACCGCTTCTGTTATATCTCTTATTATAAGTACCATTTTAGTAACCTTATTAATATTAATAAGAACCACACAACTTTCAATATGAACTATACCACCGTATCCATCTTTTAGACTTTTTTTAATATATTTTATACTCTCATTTATATTTCCTGAACTTATAGCTATATTATTATAAATTTCATCTAAATCCATATTTTCAATATCTTGTATTTTGAATAAGTTATAAAAAGTATTATTGGCATACTCAAATTCTTTACTTTCATAATCTAATACACAAATAGCCTCTGGTATAGTATCAATTAATGTTTTATATTGATTAGCACTTGCTTCTAATCGACCCAAAATATTTTTATGCTTTGTAACATCTTTTATCTCTATTAGACTTAATTTTTCACCATATTCTTCAAACTTAATTCTATCAATGTATAAAGATATTTCTTTTCCAGCATCATCTATATAATTAACTTCTCCTTTTGTAGCATCATTTAATATGATATTCTTTACTTCTTGATTATCAAGATCTATATCTAGATTATTATTATTATAAATAATCTCCTTATTTTTTGCTAGAATTATTGAGTATGGTATATTTTTTACTATTTTTTTATACTTTATATTACTTTCTTGAATTTTTAAACTAATTTTTCTTTCAACAGTAATATCTGACAATATACACAATACACTGGAAGATTCATATTCTTCATATAATGAAATTACACACTCAAATATTCTCCCATCTTTACCAGTAATCTCTGTAACAACATTTTCAGTATAATATCTAGCATCTTCTATACCCTGTAAAAACTTATCATATTCTATAATATTATCACTTAAAAACTTATCTAATTTAATAGGAAAGTCATCATTTCTATATTGTTTAAACATAGATTTAAATACTATATCATTATTTATAATACAATTATCATTATTTATTAATAGTGCACTTTGACCAAATTGACCTAAAAGAGTATCTAGATTTTTCTCCTTCGCTCTAAAATCATCTTTAAGTAATTTAGTCACCATTCTACAATTATTTAGTTTTTCATCATAGATCTTAATATTTATGTTACTTCTATTTAGAGTACTAATATTTTTTAAATATATGTTATTAGGTAACTCCACATAAATACTAAATACTCTTATAAAGATAATTAAACTAAAAATCAAATCTAAAATATTATTAGTATATATTAATACTTTTAAAGTATCAATTTCTAAGACAATAATAAAATTTATAATATAAAATAACGAAATTGCTTGTATTATTTTGGGATATTTATTAAAAAATAAATATACATTTAAAAATATTATAAAAATAATACAAAAACTATTAAGATATAGATACTCTCTTTTAAAGCTAAAATAATAAGATATTACACAAAGAGCATAACTTAACAAGAATAATCTTCTACGTATCTTACTATTCTTATCATCTTTAAATATTAAATAAATTAACAATAATATAATCATATCTCCTGCAATCATCATATAAAAACTGTCATATACCAAATTGTGTAAAATATCCATACTTGTATTTTGAAAATGATACATACTTTTCATAATCAATATTGTAAATAATAAAATACATTGTATATTATTTCTTTTATTATTTTTTTTAATATTTCTACTAGTATTTACAATTAAAAAGCTACCTAAGAACAAACATATTGTTATAATATTTAAGCTTATAATATATTCATACATAGCTTTCCCTCCCCCTATTTTATAGCGCTAAGCCAAATATATATCCGAAAATTCTAAGTCTATACATTCTCTATCAATAATAATATCTTCCATCTTTTTTTTATTTTCATTGTTATTTTCAATTAGATTATCTTCCAATATAACTTCAAATTTACTACCACATCCTATTTTACTATTAACCTTAATTTTTGCATTATGTATAAACGCAAGTTTTTTTACCAAATAAAGACCAACACCTGTACCTTCAGCGATTCTAGATAATGATCTATTTACTTGTTCAAAGTTCTCAAATATAAAATCTAATTTGTTACTTGGTATTCCTGTTCCATTATCTTCAACACCTATTGTTACATCTTTTTGATTAACATTTACTGAAACTAAAATTTTTCCTCCTCTTTCAGTAAACTTCATCGCATTCGATAAAATATTTAATATGATTTTTTCCATCTTATCTTTATCCATATATATTAGGATCTCTTTTCTATTACTTTCAAAATTAATATCCAATCCTTTTTGTATAGTATACTCTTTGCATAATTCTACAATTTCCTTTAAAAATTTAACTAAATCATAAATTTTTAAATCCCTATCATATACCCCAGCTTCTATTTTACTAATTTCTTCTATATTATTTAGTACTCTTTTTAGTCTGTATGAGTTTTGTTTAACTGTTTTTGTATAACTTCTCATTCCACTATAATTGTATATATCACTTTTACTATCTAAAATTTTATTTACTTCAAATATAGTATTAATAGGCTTCTTTAAATTACTTGCTGCTCTTGTCAAAAATTCTGTTTTAAATTTATTTCTTTCCTTAATCATTTGTAGACTTTCGTATACTCTTTCTATTTGTTGTTCTACTTCTAAATCTCTTACTACTACTAATAAATTATTTTGTTTTGGAACTTGCTCTATAGCTATAGATATTCTTCTACTTCTTTCTGCATTTATGTTAAAAGTTTTAAAGCTACTACTTTCACCATTTTCAATATATGAATCTATTATTTGATTAAATTTATCAATCCCCATTTCCCTAAGTATTCGCATCATAAATTTATTTATATACTCTTGTTTCCTTGTATATCTATTAATAAGCATTATGCCTTCAGGTAAAGTTTGTATTAATGCACTATAAGTCTTTTTATTTTCTTCCAACTTGTTAATTGCTCTTTCATTTTCTGTGCAATCACTAGCTATACTTAAAATCATTTTCTTGTCATTTAATATAAAACTAGAAGAAATAAAATCAATTATTTTACCATTTTCAAGTTCTAGCTTACTAATTTCACGTTCTTTCAAACCTTTTTCTATAATAACTATATTATGTAAAAATTCATCTCTACTTTTTTTACTTATTTTCTTTTGCAATTTATCCATTGTCCATACATTTTTCATAGAAGAATCAACTTCGAATATATCTATTCCTATATTATTTATATAGTTAACTGTGCTTCCATCGTGAATAATTACTCCATCACTTAGTATATCCATCAATGTTTTATACCTTTGTTCACTTTTTTTTAATTCATTTTCTTTTATAGATATCTCTGTAATATCTTTAATTTCAAATACTATAATTTTTTCTTCACTTAAGTAATCTCGCACTAATGCTAATTTATATTTTCGATTAAATAAATCTATTTTTATAAAATTATCTTCTGAGTAATCATTATCATTTATCATTTCAAAAATTTTTTCTGAATTACCTTCTATTTCTTTTTTTATAAATTTGCTAAAATTAAAATCTTCAGGATCATAATTATTTTCTATTAGTAACTCATCAAAATATCTATTTTTCATAATACACTCATTATCACAATTTATAATTATTACTGGCATATTAATTATTTCTAAAATACTACCAAAATTATAATTTACTGATTTTATTTCTTCTTTTAAATTATTTTGGATATTAATCTCTTCATCTATTTCAAAAATAGTCTTGACAATATACTCTTTATTATTGTGTAATTTATTTTTATTCAATTCATTTTCTTTTTGTATTTTACGTATTTTACCTAAGAATACTAATTCTAATATAATCATATTTAATACAATATCGTAAGACTTAAGTCTATAAAATGAGCCGATTATATCTAAATATATAAACATAATTATTAACGGTGACAAAATTATATATTTAAGTATAAAATTTTTACTTTTATATTGATTCATATACACAATAATAATTTTCGATAAAATCAAAGCAAAATAAATAACATATATATATTTAGATATAAAATTTATATTATTATCAAGAATTATAGCTATATTTTCTAATAAAAAAATAGTAGCTAATAGAATAAACTTTTTTTCTTTTAGTACTTTATAAAAAAATAGTGATATGATAGGAATTATTATATTTAAAATAATTCCTATTAATTGAAATATATTATTAAATTGATATAAATTCATACATATCCCCCTATATTATCTAGATTATTATTTATTACTTTCTTTAACTTTAAATAATTACATCTATTATTATCTTATTACTTAAAACGTTATTTTTCTTTGAACTTTCTGCTTTTTCTTCATTTTCTATCATATAAGTTATATTAACATAATCATATTAAATATTTTGTCACTTCATGCATCAAAATAATAAAAGTAAAAAGATATGTACGACAAAAAAAGCCTTAATCAAGGCTTTTTTCTGATTTTAATTCTTTTTTCAGCTTTTTAAGTGCTTTTTTCTCAATTCTTGATACATAGGAACGAGATATATTTAACTTTTGAGATATTTCTCTTTGTGTTTTATAGCCAAGAGTAGTAAGACCATATCTCAATTGTATTATCTCTTTCTCTCTATCTGTAAGAATCTTATCTAACTTTTCATAAAGCTTGCTAATTTGTACCTTTAATTCTACCTGGTCAATGACATAATCAGGCTCAGTTCCCAATATATCTAATAAGCTTATTGAGTTACCTTCCTTGTCTACTCCTATGGGATCTTGAAGAGATACTTGAACTTTATTCTTTTTATTTGTTCTTATATTCATTAAAATTTCATTTTCTATACATTTTGATGCATAAGTAGCTAGTCTAGTACCTTTATCGACCTTAAATGTCTCAATTGCTTTAATTAGACCTATAGTTCCGATTGATATAAGATCATCTTGATCCTCATTTGAATTATTATATTTTTTAGCAATATGTGCAACTAATCTCATGTTTCTTTCTATCAAGATTTCTTTTGCCTCTTGATTATTTTCATTTTTTAATAAAGATAAGTAATGTACTTCTTCTTCAGGGGTTAATGGTTTTTCAAATGATTTTAGAATAGTCAACAGGCCACCCCCTTCTATAGGTGTCATTCTAAATTATATGAAAGTGGATCCTTAAAGTTGACTATTCTAGATTAAATTTATTTTAAGTTTTCACAAATATTTTTAAATATTGGTACTGCTGATTTATTAGCTTTTTCAGTCCCTTCTACTATAACAGTTATAGCATACTTAGGATTTTCTCTTGGATAAAATCCTGTTATCCATCCATGTGAAATAGATTTACCATTTAGACTGCTCTGTGCTGTTCCTGTTTTAACTCCACATCCACCTTCTAAATCTGAAAGTGATTTAGCTGTTCCTATTAAAGAAACACTCGTCATTAATCTTTTTATTTGTGTCATAGTATATGGAGATATTATCTCTTCTTTTTTGTTTCTCTCATAAGTTTTTAAAGTTTCTTTATTATTATTTATTATTTTATCGTATACATATAATTGCTTATACGTTCCATTATTAGCTATAATTTGAGTCAGCTGATTTATTTGAAGAGGAGTAAACTCAATATTATCTTGACCTATTGCTAAGTTACTAAGAGCTATATCTTTAGGAATACTTGAATTTTGTTCTTCATCAATTCCTATATCTACTTTTTCATCAAGATGCAGTGTTTTTATCGCCTCAAATATTTTTTTACTTCCAACTCTTTTTGCAATATCATAAAAGGCAGTATTACAAGAATTTGCCACAGCCTCTTCTAGGCTCTCCACTCCATGAGAAGTTAAGTTATTACAATTTAAAACTTCACCTCCTGAACCTACCTTTGTACTCCCAGTGCAATTATATCTATAATTTTCATCTATAATATTATTATCTAATGCTGCAAATAACACTACCAATTTAAAAACTGACCCCGGGGGATATGTAACTGATAAAGCTCTATTTTGAAGCTCACCTTTGGTACTATTTGCATATGAAGATATATTATTAGGATTAAAATTAGGTCTTGAACACATGGATATTATTTCACCCGTTTGAATATCTGATATTACTACTGCACTAGGATTTTCTTCTTTATCCATAATTTTTTCTACTCTATCTTGAATCTTAGAATCTATAGTTAATTTTAAGTTCTTACCTTCTTCTTGTGAAATATCTTCTAAGCTTCCCTTTAAATATGTTAATCCTCCCTTATTATCACCTGCCTTAAAAACTGACACGTAATTTTTGTTGCTATCTCTCAATTCATCATTCATATACTTCTCTATACCACTTACTCCAGTATTCTCTGACTTTTTTACATATCCTATTAAATGAGTTAGTAAGTTGTCATCAGAATATCTTAGAGTTTTTTCCTTAACTAATATATTTTTCTCCTTCAACTCATCTATTTTATCCTCATCAATATAGTCAATATTTATTTCTATGATTTCAGATGATAGTTGATTTTGTACTGCTTTATAAATATCTTCTTCCGTTAATTTAGTAGCATTTTTTATTAATGATATGTTGGAAAAATTTCCACTTACCACTTTTTTGGGAACTAAAAGTACCTTAGTTTTTCTTTTATCAGTAAGTGGTATGTTATTCCTATCATAGATTATACCTCTACCACTATTTAAGTTTACTGTCTCTATACTTTGACTTTCTATTCTACTTTCATATTCTTCATTTTTGAAAATAGCAATATTAAATATTCTATATGTAAGATAAGTAAATAATAGTATGCATGTTATTAAAAAGTACTTTATTCTTTTTCTTATTAATTTATTACATACATACTTTTTTCTTCTTGACATTTAATCACCCCCTTATCCTTTCTATGAGATTTTTGACAATAAAAAGAAAAAAAATACTGTTATGAATTAATTACTTAAATAAAAATTTATTAGAAAATAAATCTTTATTATTGTATCCTTATAGATGATTATTCCTTCATTTTGTAGTATAATATTATTCATCTTAGTTAATTAAAAATTGTAAAACTTAAATTTTCCTTACCTAAAAAGGAGGAAATTTTATGAAAGAATTAGTAATTGGAAACTTAGTAGCAAAAATACCTATAATCCAAGGTGGTATGGGTATAGGCATATCTAGATCAAGTCTAGCTTCATCTGTTAGTAAATTAGGTGGAATTGGGATAATATCTGGAGTTAATATTGGTTTTGATGAACCTGATTTTGAAACAAATACTTTAGAAGCTAATTTAAGAGCTTTAAAAAAGCATATTAAATTAGCTAAAGCAAAATCTAATAATGGTATCATAGGAGTTAATCTTATGGTGGCTATGAATAATTATGAATCTCATGTAAAAACAGCTATAGAAGCAGGATGTGATATCATTATTTCTGGAGCAGGACTTCCTATGAAATTACCTACTTTAATTAATAATACTTCTACTAAAATTGCTCCTATAGTTTCATCTGCTAAAGCTACTAATGTTATACTTAAGATGTGGGATAAAAAATATAATACAACAGCTGATTTAATAATAGTTGAAGGTCCAAAAGCTGGTGGTCACTTAGGTTTTAGTAATGATGAGTTAGATTATATAAATTCTATTAATTATGATCAAGAATTTAGCTACATATTAAAAATGGCTGATGAATACGGGAAAAAATATAATAAAAATATTCCAGTAATTGCTGCTGGCGGAATTTCTTCTAGTTCAGATGTGAAGAAATATATTGATATGGGTGCTTCAGGTATTCAAGTAGGTACTAGATTTGTTGCTACTTATGAGTGTGATGCTCACGATAACTTTAAAAATACATATATAAATGCAAAGAAAGAAGACATAGTAATCGTCAAAAGCCCTGTAGGTCTTCCAGGAAGAGCCATTAGAAACAAATTTATCGAGAATATAACAACTTCAAAACCCAAAATAAGCAAATGCTACAACTGTTTAATTCCTTGCAAACCAAAAGATACACCATATTGCATATCTTTAGCCTTAATTAATGCAGTAAAGGGAAATGTAGATGATGCCTTACTATTTTGTGGTGCTGATGCTTATAAAATAAATTCATTATCATCAGTTGAAGAAGTTATTAATGACTTAACAAGTGAAATATAATCTTATTTTTAAAGATATAAAATACTTCAAAACATTAATATAAATTTACACAAAAATTAAAGGGATGACTTTTAGATAAAGTTCATCCCTTCTTTAATTTTAAAATAAAAAAAGCCTCCTACTGGAAGCTTTGATATTTTCTTTCAAAGAATCTTATTGCTTTTCTAAGTATCTTATTTAAAACTTCTAAATCTTCACCTTGGAAACTTTCAAGTATTTCATCTATCATTTCTTTGTGAAATACACTGTGAGTAAGAAAAACTGCTTTTCCACTCTCAGTTAAGCTTACAAGTACTACTCTTCTATCTTCTTCTATTCTCTTTCTCTCCACATATCCCTTTTTGATTAGTCTATTTATTGCTGTAGTAAGAGTACCAACAGTTATTCTTAAATCATGAGCAATTTCTCCCATAGTTCTATTGCCCTCTGTTCCTATTGCTTCTATTGTATGAATTTCTGTTATAGATAGATCGGTAAACTCCGTATTTTTCATAGCTTTTTCTTCAATATGCAAAATATCATTAAATAATTGTACTAATAGTCTGTTTAATATCTCTTCTGCTGAATTTTTCATAGTATCCGCTCTCCATATTTCTTATTTTAAATGTATTATAATAAATTTCTTAAATAAATTCAATTGATACTATGTATTATATCAAATTTATAGTAATTGTTTGTAATAATTACTACTATTTACCCATATTTCTGAACTTATCATATCTATTATTCAATAATTCATCATAATCTATATTTATTAATTCCTCTAAATCTTTTAAAATATACGCTTTTATACTATTAGCTGATAATTCAGGATCTTCATGGGCTCCATTTTTAGGTTCTTTTATTATCCCATCAATTATATTAAATTTCTCTAAATCTTGTGATGTTATTTTCATGGAGCAAGCAGCTTTTTTAGCTTTACTTACATCTTTCCATAATATCGAAGCAAATCCTTCTGGAGATAATATGGAATAAATAGAATTTTCCATCATATATACTTTATCACCAAGAGCTAAAGCTAAGGCTCCTCCACTTCCTCCTTCTCCGATTATGATAGATATAATTGGTGTTTTTAACCTGCTCATTTCAATTAGATTTTGGGCAATAGCATGACCTTGACCTCTTTCTTCAGCACCTATTCCACAAAATGCTCCTGGAGTATCCACAAAACAAATAATCGGTCTTTTAAATTTTTCAGCTTGTTTCATCAATCTTAAAGACTTTTTATAACCTTCTGGGTGAACCATACCAAAATTTGAATCTATATTTTCTTTAGTATTCTTACCTTTATTTATACCAATAACTGTAACATTAAAACAATTAATTTTACCTATACCACCTATTATAGCTTTATCATCTCTAAAAGATCTATCTCCATGAAGCTCTATAAATTCATCCAATATATTTTCTATATAAAATCTAGCATTTGGTCTATCTTTATGTCTTGCTAGACTTACCTTATTCCAAATTAACTCTTCATTATTTTGCATATTCCACCACCTCATGTAAGCTAAGTATTTTAGATAAATAGTTTTTTAAATCCTTTCTTGCTACTATAGAATCTATAAATCCTTTTTCTAAAGCGAACTCAGCACTTTGAAAGTCTTCCGGTAGTTTTTCATTTATAGTATTTTCTATTACACGTCTTCCTGCAAATCCAATAACTGCATTGGGCTCACTTATTATAATGTCTCCTTGCATAGCAAAGCTAGCAGTTACTCCTCCTGTAGTAGGATTAGTAATTACACTTATATATAATAGTCCTGCTTCATTGTGCTTACCAATAGCAGCGGAGGTTTTGGCCATTTGCATTAAAGAAAGAATTCCTTCTTGCATTCTAGCTCCACCAGATGAGCTAAATATTATAAGAGGCATCTTATGTTTCGTAGCATGTTCAATAACTCTAGTTATTTTTTCACCTACAGCACAACCCATACTTCCCATCATAAAATTACTATCCATAATAGCAGCACAAACTTCTTTTGAGTTTATACTTCCTACACCAGTTACAACAGCCTCATCTAAGTTTGATTTTCTTTTATTTTGCTGTAATTTTTCTTCATACCCTTCAAATTCTAAAGGGTTATCTGAACTTATATCTGTAAATAATTCATAAAAACTATTTTCGTCAAAAATCTGATTTATTCTATCTATAGCTGAAATTTTAAAATGATAACCACAGTTTGTGCATACATTTAAATTTTTTTCTAAATCATCTTTATATATTATATTTTTACATTTATCACAGTTAATCCATCTACCATTTGGTATGTTAGGCATATTGGAATTTTCATCTAAATCCCTAGCGCTAACTGTTATATACTCTCTTTTTCTAAATAAGTTTTTAAGCATTATTATTCACCAACTTTTTCTCTATAAATGAAGTATTATAATCTCCATTGATAAAATCTTCATGCTCTAGTATTTCGTATTGAAAATCTATATTAGTTATAACTCCTCCTATAGCAAATTCATCTAGTGCTCTTTTCATTTTTATAATTGCATTTTCTCTGTCATCACCAAAAGTTATTAATTTTCCTATCATAGAATCGTAATAAGGAGGAATTTCATATCCACAATAAATTGCACTATCAACTCTTACTCCTGGACCTGAAGGTACGTATAGTTCATTTATTCTTCCTGGACATGGTCTAAAATTATTACTTGGATCTTCCGCATTTATTCTACATTCTATAGCATGACCATTTATTTTTACATCTTCTTGAGCAAAATCTAGCTTCATGCTAGAGGCTATTTTTAATTGTTCTTTTACGATATCTATATTAGTTATCATTTCTGTTATAGGGTGTTCTACTTGTATCCTCGTATTCATCTCCATAAAATAAAAGTGGCCATTTTTATCAACAAGAAATTCTATAGTACCTGCATTTTTATAGTTAACTGCTTTAGCGGCTCTAATTGCCACTTTACCCATCTCATTCCTTAAAGATTTATCTAAAAAACATGAAGGAGCTTCTTCTAAAACTTTTTGATTATTTCTTTGAAGAGAACATTCTCTTTCTCCTAAATGGATTACATTACCGTACTCATCTGCAAGTATTTGAAATTCTATATGGCGTGGACATTCTATATATTTCTCTATATATAATTTATCTTCTCCAAAACAAGCTTTAGACTCCAATTTTGCTGCTTCATAATTATGTTTAAATTCACTAGGTTCTCTTACTATTCTGATACCTTTACCTCCACCACCGGCTGCTGCTTTTATCATCAATGGATATCCTATTTCATTTGAAATTTCAAGTGCATGTTCATAAGAATTAATTTCACCTTCATAACCTGGAACTACAGGCACATTTGCTTTTTTCATAATTTCTCTTGCTCTTGCTTTATCTCCCATAAGCTCAATAACTTCAAAATCAGGTCCTATAAATTTGATATTACATTCTTCACACATTTTTGCGAATTTAGGATTTTCTGATAAAAATCCAAATCCAGGATGTATACCTTCACAACCAGTTAACACACATGCACTTAGTATGTTAGTAACATTTAAATAACTATCTTTAGTAAGAGGCCCACCTACACAAATAGCTTCATCTGCCATTTGTGTATGAAGAGCATCTTTATCACCTTCAGAGTAAATTGCTACAGTTCTTATATCAAGCTCTCTACAAGCTCTAATTATCCTAACTGCAATTTCACCTCTATTTGCTATAAGTATTTTCTTTAACATAATAACACCTACCCAATAGCGAACATTATCTCACCTTCGCAGACTAATTTACCATCTACTGTGGCTCTACCTTTTCCAATTCCTATACTTCCTTTTAATCTTGTTATCTCTATTTCTAAATCTAATTTATCTCCAGGAACAACTTGTTTTTTCCATCTAACTTTATCAGCTCCTACTAAGAAACCGATTTTTCCTTTAAAATCTTCCATAGAAAGTATACATATTGCTCCCATTTGTGCCAAGGCTTCAAGTATTAATACTCCTGGCATTACAGGATAATCTGGAAAATGTCCATTGAAGAAATTTTCATTTATAGTTATATTTTTATATCCCTTTGCACTTTTACCTTCTACCACTTCTTCAACTCTATCTATCATTAAAAAAGGATATCTATGAGGTAAAATTTCCTTTATTTCCTTGATATCCAACATTTATAATCTCCTTACTTTGAATAAAGGTTGACCATACTCAACCATTTTTCCATCTTCACCTAATATCTCTATGATTTCACAATCAAACTCTGCACTTATTTCGTTCATGAGCTTCATCGCTTCTATAATACACACCACTTCACCTTTCTTAACCATTTGGCCAGTAGTAACAAAAGGATTCGATGTAGGCGATGTCGCTTTATAATAAGTCCCTACTATAGGTGATTTTATATATTCAAACCCACTATCATTTTCATCATTGTTTAAATTATTATCATTAGATACACTTGATTTATTTTCTAAGATTAATGTAGATGTGTCTTCTAACTGCAAAATATCTGAAGTATCAGTTAGAGCTAATTTACCAAAAGCTTTTGTATCTACATTATCATTATTATTTATAGTATTGATATAGTTTCTAGATAAAGACTTATCCATTTTTATATAATCTTTTTCATCTTGGATTTCAAAATAAGATAAATCAGAGTCATTTATTAATTTAATTAGTTCTTTTATTTCACTAAAATTCATATTTACCTCCAATTACTCCCATCTTTTAAATAAAAGACAAGCATTATGACCACCAAATCCAAGTGAGTTGTTTAATGCATATTTCAAATCTGACTTTTTACCTACATTTGGTACATAATCTAAATCTAACTCTTCTTCACTTTCACTGTATCCTATAGTTGGATGTATATATCCTTCTTCTAAAGACTTTATACATGCAATTGATTCTACTGCTCCAGCTGCTCCTAATAAATGCCCTGTCATTGATTTAGTCGATGATATAGGTATATTTTTAGCATCATCTTTAAAGACTTTTTTAATAGCTCTTGTTTCAAATAAATCATTGTATGGTGTTGATGTTCCATGAGCATTTATATATGAAACTTGGCTAGGTTCAATGTTAGCTTCTTTTATAGCATCTTCCATAGCTTTTGATGCACTTTCTCCTTTTGGATCTGGAGAAGTTATATGATATGCATCACAAGTAGATCCATATCCTACTATTTCGCATATTATATTAGCATTTCTATTTAAGGCATGATCTAAACTCTCCATAACTAATATACCTGCCCCTTCTCCCATAACAAAACCACTCCTGTCTTTATCAAATGGAGTTGATGCTTTTTGTGGGATATTATTAGAATTTAAAGCTCTCATATTATTAAATCCAGCTATTGCTATAGGAGTTATAGATGATTCACATCCTCCACTTATCATTACATCTGCGTAGCCATGTTTTATATATCTAAATGCATCTCCTATATTATTTGTACCAGTAGCACAAGCAGTTACTGCTGAAGTGCAAGTAGATTTTGCATCATATTTTATGGCTATATTTGCAGCAGCTGCATTTATTATTGTCATAGGTATATACATTGGAGATATTCTTTTTGGACCTTTATTAAATAAATTTGAAAACTCATGTTCATGAGTATGGAATCCACCAATTCCTGAACCTACCATGACACCAAATCTACTTTTGTCTATCTCATCTAAATTAAGCTTAGAATTTTTTACAGCCTCGTCACTTGCTATTAGGGCATATTGAGTAAATTTATCTAATCTTCTCATTTCTTTTTTATCTAAATAATCTTCAACTTTTAAATCTTTAACTTCACCAGCTATTTTTACATCTAAATTGTCAGTATCTATAGACTTTATAAAATCTATTCCTAACTTACCATTTTTAGCATTTGCCCAAAATTCGTCAACATTATTTCCAATAGGAGTTACGGCTCCTATTCCTGTTATAACTACTCTTCTACTCATATTCTTTCTCCTACATTGCCATTCCGCCATCCACATGGATAACTTGACCTGTTATATAATTAGATTTATCACTAGCTAAAAATACAGCTAGATTTGCTATATCTTCTACTTGACCTAATCTTTTAAGAGGTACACCAGAAATTATATTTTTCTTTTGATCTTCACTTAATACTCTAGTCATATCTGTATCTATAAATCCTGGAGCTATTGCATTAACATTTATATTTTTACTTCCAATTTCTCTAGCTAGAGATTTTGTCATTCCTATCACTCCCGCTTTAGATGCTGAGTAATTTACTTGACCTGCATTTCCAACAACTCCTACAACAGAAGACATATTTATTATCTTTCCTTCTTTTTGTCTAATCATTATTGGAGAAACTGCTCTTAAACAGTTAAATGCACCTTTTAAGTTAATTTCTATTACTTTATCAAAATCTTCTTCTTTCATTCGTATTAGTAATGTGTCCTTAGTTATTCCAGCATTATTTACTAATATATCAACTTTTCCAAAAGTATTCTTAGCTTCCTTTATTAAATTCTCTGCTTCATCAAAGTTACTCACATCTGCTTTGATTATCAAAGTATTAGATCCTAATTTATCTAATTCTTCTTTTAATTTAAGAGCTTCTTCTTCACTACTTCTATAGTTAAGTACTATATTAGCTCCTTCTTTAGCAAATTGAAGAGCTATTTTTCTACCTATACCTCTAGAAGCACCTGTAATTACTGCACATTTTCCTTGTAACATTAATTTTCCTCCATAAAAATTGGCATTTATAATTGAAAATATATTCTATATATTAACTTTTTCAAGATTTAAACTTTCTACAGTTTCTTTTAAAGATTGTATGTCTTCTACATTATAAACCTTTGCATCTTTATCTATCTTCTTAACAAATCCAGATAATGTTTTTCCTGGGCCTACTTCTATAAAAGTATCTACTCCTTTTTCTCTTAAATCTCTTATACTCTTTTCAAAAAAAACAGATGACATTATTTGCAATCTCAACAATTCTTTTATATCATCATTTTTATTGTAAGATTCACCTTTCACATTAGAGTAAACTACCTTTTTTAAATCTTTGAAATTAACTTTTTTTAATTCATCATAAAATTCATAGCTTGCTTTTTCATACATAGAGCTATGAAAAGGTCCACTAACCTTAAGGGGAACCGCTAACCCCTTTAGTTCTTTCGCAATTTTTATACTTTCTTTAATTGCTTTTTTCTCTCCTGATATAACTACTTGACCTGGACAATTATAATTAGCACCTTCAACAATACCAAACTCGCCAGCTCTTTCTATTAATTCTTCAACTTTTTCATTACTTAATTTTAGTACAGCGGCCATAGTTCCTTCATCTGAGCTAACTGCAGAGTCCATTATTTCAGCTCTCTTTTTGATAAGTTTCATTCCATCTTCAAAAGATAAGACGCCACCATAAATTAATGCCCCATATTCTCCTAAAGATAGTCCTACTGTATAATCGGCTTCAATACCTTCTTCCTCTAAAGCTTTTTGACAAGCTAAAGATGTAAGTAATATTGCTGGCTGATTATTCTTTGTTCTTGTAAGTTCTTCTTGTGAACCATTAAATATCAACTCTTTTATAGGCATATCTAGAATTTCTTCACCTTTATCAAATATGTCTCTACAACTATCTATATTTTCATATAAATCTTTTCCCATATTTATATATTGTGCACCTTGACCTGGAAAAAGAAATGCTATTTTCTTATTCATTAAACACCCTCCCAAGTACTTCTTCTAGCTCACCTATTAACTCATCTATAATTTCTTTACAACTTTGCGTTTTACTAACAAGTCCTGCTATTTGACCTGCCATCACACTACCATTATTAATATCACCATCAACTACAGCTCTTCTTAAAGCTCCTTTTCCTAAAGCTTCTATTTCTTCTGGATTTCCATTAGATTTTTCTAGCTTTATATATTCTCTAGTTAATTTATTTCTTAGTACTCTAACTGGATGAGACGTTGATGTTCCTGTAACTTCAGTATCTATATCTTTTGCATTTAATACTCTGTTTTTATAATTTTCATGTACCTTACATTCGTTTGATACTAAAAATCTAGTTCCCATTTGTACTCCACATGCTCCAAGCATAAATGATGCTGCAATTCCTCTACCATCACCTATGCCACCTGCTGCTATAACTGGAATATCAACAGCATCCACAACTTGTGGAACTAAACTCATAGTTGTCAATTGACCAATATGTCCTCCTGCTTCCATCCCTTCTACTATTACTGCATCTGCGCCGAATTTTTCCATTCTCTTCGCAATTGCTACAGAAGGGACAACAGGTATTACTTTTATATTATTTTTTTTCCAATCATCTATATACTTACCAGGACTGCCGGCTCCAGTAGTTACTACAGCTACTTTTTCATCGCATACTAGCTTAGCTATTTCGTCAACATTATCCCTCATAAGCATAATATTAATTCCAAAGGGCTTATTAGTAAGTAACTTAGCCTTTTTTATTTCAGCTCTTATTTTTTCTGTTTCACCTACTCCACTTATAATCCCAAGTCCTCCAGCCTCACTAACTGCTGCTGCTAAAGTAGAATCTGAGATCCAAGCCATACCACCTTGAATAATTGGATATTCTATATTAAGTAATTCTGTTATCCTTGAACTTTCCATAAATCCTCCTGTAACTACTTACTCTTATTTTACCTTTTCTTTTGTTTTTTCTTCGATGTAATTTACCACATCTCTTATACTTTTCATATTTTCTGGAGAATCAACTTCTATTCCAAATTGTTCTTCTATTTCTATTACTAACTGGAATGTATCTAATGAGTCGATTCCTAAAGACTCAAATGTAGAATCTAATGTTATCTCCTCTTTCTCTACTGATAAATTTTCTTCCATTATTTCTTGTAATTTTTCAAATATCATTTTATTTTCCTCCATAAATTTCATTTATTTTTTTAAATTATTTTTTTATTAGTTAGTATTGTTTCAAGTTACTTATCTTAGTTATCTTAGTTATATTTGTTAAACTTAAATTTTCTTATTTAATTTTTAATTATTTATTTTATTTATATAGACCAATTTATAAAAGTGGCTCCATATGTAAGTCCTGCTCCAAAACCGACTAATATAATTTTATTTCCTTCTTTTAACAAGCCTTCTTCATACATATCGCTTAAAGCCATTGGTATTGATGCTGCCGATGTATTTCCATATTCGTGAATATTTGTATAAAACTTTTCTAATGGTAGTTTTAACTTTTTTGCAGCATATTCAATAATTCTCATATTAGCTTGATGAGGTACTATGTAATCAATATCTTCAAGTGATAAGTTATTCTCTTCTAGTATTTTATTTATAGATTTTACAATTGTAGATGTAGCAAATTTAAAGACTTCATTTCCATTCATTTTTAACTTTGATTTTCTTATTGTTTTACTATCGACAAAAGGACTATCTATATCATTTCCTTCTATTGTTATACAGTTCCATTTATCTCCTTCTGATTTGCAGAAAGAATTTCCTAAACCTGGTGATTCACTTCTAGATAAAACTACTGCGCCTGCTCCATCTCCAAATAAAACACAAGTAGATCTATCTTGCCAATCAATAGATTTAGATAAATTTTCAGCACCTACTACTAAAGCATGCTTATAGTTATGCATCTTCATAAGTGACTTAGCTAAATCTAAGCCAAATATAAATCCAGAACAAGCTGCACTTATATCAAAAGCAACTGCATTCTTTGCACCTATAATACTTTGTACTATACAAGCTGTAGATGGAGTAAACATGTCTGGAGTGCAAGTTGCCAAAACAATTAAATCAATATCTAATACAGATATATTTGCTTCTTTAATTGCCTTTTCACAAGCCATAGCAGCCATATATGATGTATCTTCTCCTGTAGATATATAACGACTTTTTATTCCTGTCCTTGAAAATATCCATTCATCATTAGTATCTACAATATCACCAAGGTGATCATTAGTGATTTTTTTAGAAGGAATATACTTTCCAACACCTCCTATAATTACCTCTTCCATATGTCTCTCCTTATTATTTGATATTAATATATTTTTATTTTCAAAATACATTCCCAAAAATTAACCTCTTCTCTACAAAGCTATAGTTATAAGTTAATTATTTGGATAATCAAAATATATTACATTCAAATCAAAAAGTCAACTATTTTAATGTAAATTTTTTTAGGTAATTTAGAATATTACCTTTTTAATCTACCAACATGCTATTATTTTTATGATATTTTATTGATAAAATATTTACTTATAAGATTATGAATGATGGTATATCCATAAAATATAATGTATAATACCTTAGTATATAAAAAAACTAGAGAATAAATATATTCTCTAGTTTTAATAAGTTATTAATTATATTTTTATTATTTATTACATTTCTGTATTGTAATCCTTAGGCTCTTCCAGATAAAAACCTGTTGTTAAAGGTCTATAATCTACTGACTGTAACTCTTTTAACCATGATTCATCAAAAGCCCATTCATCTGGATTTTCAATAAACTTATCTATAGCTTTTCTATATATGCTAACTACAGCTTTTGCATAATCATTTGATCTTCTGTTACCTTCTATAGTCAACGTTGTTACACCTGATTTAATTAATTCCGGTATAAACTCTATCATACATAAATCTTTAGATGCGTAGAAAAATGTTCCTCCTTCATCTTCATATATAGGGCAATATTGTCCAGGTCTTTTTTCTTCTACTAAATTATAGTTTATTTCATCTACATATTCACCAGCATTTCTACTAGACATATAATTAGATAATAACCTTCTTCCAGAATATGACATACATATTCCTCCATGAACAGAAGCTTCTATTTCTAAATCTAAAGGAGTATTTTTTCTCATATCTGCAATATCTTTCAGTCCTAGTTCTTTTGCTATTATTACTCTTTTAATTCCTTGTTCATACCAGAAATTTGCTGTCTCATAGTTATAAATATTAGCTTGAGTTCCCATATGAATTTCCATATTAGGTATAACTTTTTTTACTATTTCTAAAGCCCCTGGCTCACATAATATTACTGCATCTACTTTTGCTTCATCTAATTTTAATAAGTATTCTTCTAATTTTACAAAGTCATTATTATGAGGTAATAAAGATATTGTCACATAAACCTTTTTATTTCTTTGATGAGCATATTCAATACCTGATTTTAAATCTTCCATAGTAAATTTTTCGTTTAATGTGTTCATCCCAAAAGTTTGTCCACCTATATATACTGAATCTACTCCATTATCTATAACACCTTTTAATCCTTCTAAATCTTTGGCAAAAGATGATAATTCTAATTTAAACATTATTTTTCAACCCTTTCTGATTCCTTATAACTTAGTGCAACTCCGTCTCCAATTGGAATAAGCGATGTACTTAAGTAGTCACAATTGCATATATAATCTAAATAATTTCTCATTCTTTTGACAATTGTCTTCTTTCTTCTCATTACTAGATTATCATCTGCTATCATTCCTTTGTACAGAATATTATCAGATATTAGTAATCCACCAACTTTTAATTTATCTATTACTAAATCATAGAATAATTTATATTGGCCTTTAGCTGCATCTAAGAATATCATATCAAATGTACCTTCTACATTTTTTAATAATTCTTCTGCATCTCCTTCTAAAAGAGTGATATTTTCTTCAAATCCTGATTTTTTAAAATTTTCCTTTGCTCTTTCAATCATCTTCTCACTACGTTCTACAGTTATGATCTTAGCTTTTCCATCAGTTGCTGTAGAAAATAATATAGATGAGTATCCTATAGCACACCCAACTTCTAATATTTCCTTTGGTTTTTGAACTTTTAATATGACTTTTAATAAGTCTGATACCTCTTTATGAACTATTGGAACATTATACTCTGCTGCATATTCTTCTAGCTCTTTTAATAATCCTTCTTTATCTTTTAGAGTTTCTCTTATATAGTTTTCCACTTCATGATTTACAATATTACTCAAATTAATCACTCCTTAATTTATTACTAATTTCTTTTTTATTCAAATTAATAGGATTATACCTTAATACTTAAGACATAATCCCTTTAACAATCGCTTATAATATATATCTACCCTTATTTCTCTGTAGAATAACTATTATTTCTTTTTTCTCTATCTTTTCTGTATTGTTCAACATTTCTTACATGCTCTTCATAAGTTTTACTATAATTATTTCCACCATCTATAGTTGCTACAAAATATAGGTAATCAGATTTTGCTGGATATAAAACAGCTTCTATAGAAGCTATACCAGGATTTGCTATAGGTGTAGGTGGTAATCCTTGATTCATATAACTATTGTATGGAGAGTCAATTTTTAAATCATCATAAGTTATACTTTTCTTTCTTTTATCAAAAGCATATTGTATTGTTGCATCAGATTGAAGAGGCATTCCTATATCTAATCTATTATAAAATACACTAGCAATTAAAGGTCTATCCTCATCTAATACAGCTTCTTTTTCAACAATAGAAGCTAGATTAACTACTTCCCAAAGGGATATTTTAAGTTCTTTTTGCTTATTTTGCAATTTTTCATTGTACTTAGAATTAAAAGTTGAAAGCATATCTTTTAATATTTCTGTTTCATTTTCGTCATCTTTGAAATAATAAGTACTTGGGTATAAAAATCCTTCTAAAGATGTAATTTTTTCTTCATTTAAGAATTTAAATTCTCCAACAAATTCCTTTGGATTATTTATTAACTCTTTGTAAATCTCTTTTTTCCCAAGCTTGTTTTTTACAAGTAAATCAATAATTTCATTAGATGTTGAACCTTCTGGAATTGTTATTTTAATGCCCTCATTATAAATTTTACCAGTAACCAAATTTTTCATTATTTTATCATTTGAAAAAGTTTGATTAAATAAAAATTTTCCTGATTTAAGCTTTGATGTATTATCGCTTAATCTTACATATAATTTGAATAGTGTCTTATTTTTTATTAACTTATTTTCTTTTAAAATATCTGCAACTTGTCCTAAAGTAGAACCTGTTGGAATTTCAATTACTATGTCATCACTATTATTATTATCATATGGACCTGTTTGAATAAATACAAAAGCCACCATAAATACTACTATTAATAATATAGCCAATATAATTTTTTTACTTTTGTTATTGTTCAAGTTCATAAATTAGTCTACTCCTTATTCTTGTTATATCTTCTTTATTATAAATCTATGAGTGAAATATTTCAATAAAAATGTCGATAAATAAAGTTTTATATTAATTACGACCATAATGATAACTTGATTTTTTTTAATTTTGAACTTTTTATAATAAAAAAAGCTTAACTTTATTGTTTACAAGTTAAGCTTTTTTAATCATTAAGTTAGAATTTACTTATTCCATCTTTTGTTACTACACCATATATTAATTTTTTAGGCTCTGCTTTTTCTTCAGTTATGATATACGCATTTTTAAGTCTTCTTTTTGCATCTTCAAATTTTTCTTCTCTGTTAAAATGCATTATTGCTAAAGTATCCCCTTCTTTTACAAAGTCTCCTACTTTTTTCTTTAGTATTATACCAGCACTTAGATCAAGTTCATCTTCTTTAGTTTCTCTTCCTGCTCCTAAAACCATGGCACTAACACCTACTGCTTCTGCCTCTATTTTATCTATGAAACCTGTTTTGTCTGATTTTATTTCAACTATATGATTAGCTTCTCCAAATAGTGAGTAATCATCAACTACTCTAGGATCGCCTCCTTGATTTGCAACAAACTCTTTAAATTTTTCTAATGCTGCACCTGAGGTTAGAGCTTCATTTATTCTTCTAACTCCATCTTCATAATCTGTGGCTATTTTAGATGACACTAACATATAAGCACCTAAAGTTTCACATAATTTCATAAAATCTGTTGGTCCATTTCCTTTTAATGCTTCTATGGCTTCTATAACTTCTAAAGCATTACCTACTGCACACCCTAAAGGCTCATCCATATCACTTATGATACCTATAGTCTCTCTATCCATTGCAGTTCCTATTTCAACCATTTCTTTAGCTAGCTCAAATGATTGATCTAGTGTTTTCATAAATGCCCCATCTCCAGTTTTTACATCTAAAACTATAGCATCTGCTCCTGAAGCTAATTTTTTACACATTATACTTGCTGCTATTAAAGAAATGTTGTCTACAGTAGCTGTAACATCTCTAAGAGCATACATTTTTTTATCTGCAACTGCTATTGATGCAGTTTGACCACATACAGCAATTTTTATATTATTAACAGACTCTATAAATTTCTCAGCTGTCATTTCTATCGAAAATCCTGGTATAGCTTCTAGTTTATCTAAAGTTCCTCCAGTGTGACCAAGTCCTCTTCCTGACATTTTAGCTATTGGTACCCCACACGCAGCAACTAATGGTGCAAGAGTTATTGTGGTTTTATCTCCAACCCCTCCTGTACTATGTTTATCAACTTTAACTCCATTTATAGCAGATAAATCGATTACTTCTCCTGAATTCATCATAGCTTCTGTAAGCCAAGCTGTCTCTTGCTTGTTCATTTTATTTAAGTATATAGCCATAAGAAGGGCTGATGCTTGATAGTCTGGTATATCTCCTTTAGAATATCTATCTACAAAAAATTCTATTTCTTCCTTAGTTAATTCTTCTTTGTCTCTTTTTTTTCTTATAATATCATATATTCTCATAACTGCCTCCTAAGTAGTCTTACTAAACTATTTCATAATCTCTTCTTTGAAACTTTCACCATTCTTTGGTAATCCCACATTAAGTATATCTGCTACAGTTGCTCCTATATCAGCAAAACTATTTCTTATACCTAAGTTTACACCTGACTTTAACTCTTTTCCATATACAAGTACTGGTATATATTCTCTAGTATGATCTGTTCCTTTATAAGTTGGATCATTACCGTGGTCAGCATTTATTATTAATACATCATCTTCTTTCATTGAAGATATTACTTCTGGTATTCTAGCATCAAATTCTTCCAGTGCTTCTTTATATCCTAATGTATTTCTTCTGTGTCCATATTTTGAGTCAAAATCTACTAAGTTAGTAAATATAAGACCTTTATTTTGTTTTTTGATATAATTTATAGTTTGATCTACTCCATCCATATTATCTTTTGTATGTATGGCTTCTGTAATACCTTGTCCATTAAATATATCTTCTATTTTACCTACACCTATTACATCAAGATTAGAATCTTTTATTATATCTAATACAGTTGGCTCAAACGGATTTAATGAATAATCCCTTCTATTTGAAGTTCTTTCAAACGCTCCAGCCTTTTTACCAATATAAGGTCTTGCTATAATTCTTGCTACTGCATTATCACCCATCATTATTTCTCTTGCTATTTCACACATAGAGTATAATTCTTCTAAAGGTATAATTTCTTCATGAGCAGCTATTTGGAAAACACTGTCAGCAGATGTATAAACTATTACATCACCGGTTTTCATTTGATGTTCACCATATTCATCTAATATAGCAGTTCCTGAAGCTGGTTTATTTCCAACCACTTTTCTTCCTGTTCTTTTCTCAAACTCATCTATTATTTCTTTTGTAAATCCATCTGGGAAAGTTTTAAAAGGTTTATCCACTACGATTCCTGTCATTTCCCAGTGACCTGTAGTTGTATCCTTACCACAAGAAAGTTCATCACATTTACCAAATGACCCTATTGGATGATTTTCTTTTGGTAAATAATCTATACCATCTATATTTCCAAGTCCTAATTTAACCATATTAGGTATCTTAATATCATTATAATTTTTTACTATATTTCCTAAAGTATTAACTCCAACATCTCCAAACATTTCTGAATCCTTTAAAGCTCCTACACCAACACTATCTATTACTATCCATATTACTCTACTCATTTAGATTCCTCCTTTTATGTCATCTTTTTTCCTTGGATGTTTTTCCTTAATTTCTTTTCTAATATTATCATCCATCTGATTTAAGTATAATTGTAAACTTGATAAATTGGAATTACCTAAAATCCTACCTACTACTGCTACATTTGCACCACCTTTTAATAGATGTATAGCAAAAGAATGCCTTAATATACTAGGATTAATATTTTTGCTTATATTAGCCATAGTAGCATATTTTTTTATAACTTTCCATAGTCCTTGACGAGTAAATCTTTGTCCATGTGCATTTACAAATAAAGCATTTTCATCTTCTTTTGCTAGATTGCTTCTTCCTTCTTTGATATATTTTTGTAAGTATAACTTTGTAACTTCGCAAAGAGGTATAACTCTTTGATTTTTTCCTTTATTACAATATAAGTAATCAATTTGTAAATCTACATCTTGTAAATCTAATTCTACCAGTTCAGAGACTCTTATCCCTGTTCCATATAAAGTCTCAAATATTGCCTTGTCCCTCATTTTCTTAGGAGTATCTAATTCAGGAAAATTTAAAATAGCTTCTACTTCTTCTTCTGTTAAAATTTCAATATTCTCTCTCTTTATTTTTGGCTTTTTAATATTATTAGCTGGATTAGTGCTAGTAATATGATTCAAAAATAAATAATCATGAAAAGACTTTATAGAAGAAGTTACTCTTGAAACTGTAGCTACAGAAATATTTTGCTTTTCTAAATCAACTAAAAAATTAATAATATCATATTCTGCTACATCTTCAATCTTAATATCTTGACACTGTAAATAATCCATATACTTTTTTAAATCTGTATAATACGAACATATGGTATTCTCTGATAATTTTTTTTTACATTTAATGTATTCCATATATTTCTTCAAAACTTCCATATATAACTCCTTTTATCTTACTAGGAATTGTAAAATACCCGTACTGACTGCATTTAATAGTAATTGTAAAAATGCACAAATTATTATTATAATAATACCATTTAATAAAAATCTTTTACCTAAAAATAAAATTCCTTCTCTTCTTCCTTTTTTATATTCCTCGTAAATATTTCTAATATAGTATAAACTTATTACAATAAGTAGTATTGCCCCTGGTATTATAATAAAATTTTTTATGACCATTAGCAATATCATTTTTATACTTTTAAGTTTCATCAACAGAATACAGCTATTAATAGTATATCCTATTGATAATCCTTTTAATAAAAAACTTATTATAGCTAAAGGAAAGGTAACTACAAATAGTGTTGATAAAACTATTCCACCTAGAAACATTATATCTTGTCTCAAATTTGAAAATACTACAGCACCTATATCAATGTTACTTCCTTGACTATAATAGCTATTTAGGCTATTTATACTATCTAATACTATATCTTGTCCATTTGTAAAAATCTTATTTAAATAGGTACCTATAGCTGTAAATATAATAAATATGACACCTATATAGATTATTTCTCTGCTAATTATATAATTATCTTTTTTTCTTATTGTTTTTCTCAAATTTATAACCTCCTCTTATCCTAACATATATTTATGTTAATTAAGAGGAGGTTATGCTTTATATTAATTCTTTACTTAATAATAATCCTATTACAGTTTTTGAATCACATATTTCATTTTCATATACCATTTTATAAGCATCTTCTATATCTATCTCACATACTTCTAAAAACTCATCTTCATCAAGTTTGCTTTCACCTGGTGTTAGCCCTTTTGCAAGATATATGAAGACTAACTGATTAGAAAATCCTGGTGTTGTATAATATTTATGTATTAATTTTAGACTATCTACACTATAACCTGTTTCTTCTTTTAGTTCTCTTATAGCACAGTCTAAAGGTGTTTCTCCTATTTCTACTTTACCAGCGGGTAATTCATATAAAAATTGTTCAATTGCTTTTCTATACTGCTTGACTAATACTATTTTATTATCCTCAGTTATAGCTACAATAGCTACAGCCCCATTATGTTCTATAATCTCTCTTTTCTGGTATCCCTTATTAGGCACTTCTACAGTATCTACTCTCAATTGAATAGTTTTTCCTGTATAAATTAAATCACTACTTACTGTAGTTTCTTTTGTTATCATCACAAACCTCCATTAAGTAATATGCTGCAGTACTAGCTGCATCAAAGAATTCCTTATCTTGTTCGTAATTTCTGCCCATACTTCTAACTTTAAGCCCAAAGTAGTCTAAGTCTTCCCTACATTTATTATTTTCCAAGTATATAATATTATGCTTTTCAAATAATCTATTTTCTTTTATTTGGTCTTTTATATATTCAAAATTTTCTTTATCATAAATTGTTACAGGTATGTTAACCCCAACATTCACAATTTCTCTAAAAATAGTCATAGCATGATGAGATATTCCTTTATGTCTATCTCTTTTATCAGCAAAACTTATCCTAGGAATAGCTATAGGCATTCCTCTAAGCTTCTTAACCGCATCTAAAATTGGACCTTGTTCTATACCTGTAAATCCATATTTAGTTCCTGTACCTGCTATACCTGGACCCATACTAACAAATACTGCATCTGCCTTTAATATTTCTTTTGCAGTAATTAATGCTGTATATATATTGATACATTCATAGTCTCCACCAAATGCATTCCCAATAGTAATTGTATTATCAATTAGTTTTTTTTCTTTTAAGTTTTGTACATTTTTACTTAAATATATTGGAAGTGCAGCTCCATCTGTCATTATATAGACTAACTTTTTATTTGAATTATGTCTTTTATATGATGCAACAAATGGTGTCAACATACTATGAAGTGTACCTACTACTACAGGCATTTCATCTAAACTTACAAAGTCATTAATAATATCATGATACTTACTTTCATGATCTTCTACTGCATCTATCTTTATTTGATAAGGAGTATATCTAAGCTTCATTATGTGCCCACCATCAGATAAATCCGATTCCATATTATTTAAATTTGAAATCACAAAATGATATCCACCAGTTCCTAAGCTTAACTCAACAGCAGTAGTATTTAAAATAACTTTATCTCCTACTTTTATGTTTCCACATATTTTAGGATAGTTGTACGCTCTTTGTATATCACCATTTATATTCACTCTTATATCATCTAATACTTCACTACTATCTACTATTGATTCAACTATTCCTAGTTTTTTACTAATCATAAGATTACCTTCCTAATCTATCAATAAAGTTTAATACTTTATTTTTTTCTATAATTTTAGTTAAAGAGAATTTTTCAGTAAATATATGAATTAATATTAAAAATACTAACCAACCTAGCCTCACATTTAAAGTATATCCAAAAGCCATAAGTATACCTATAGAAATTCCTAATACATTTGAGCCGGTATCTCCCATCATTGCTTTTGCTTTTAAATCGTAATTAAAATATGCAAGAACATTTGGTAGAATAAGAAGTGGTAATATTTTTATATATCCTGTCAATGTAACAAAAATTGTTATCATTATTACTAAATAAGCTTTTATTGCTCTACCTGGTCTTAAATCAAATAAATTCATTAAATTTGTTGATAGAGCTATGATTAGAGTATTCACAATAATATCAGTTATATTTTTTGATATTGCTACTGATATTATAAGTCCTACAAACCCTCCAAATAGTGCTTTAAATCCTCCTGTTGTAAGTCTACCTTTAAATAAACTCTTAAAGTGGCCTTTTAATCCACTTACATCTCTATTACCTATTATATCGTCTAGTATACCTGCAAAAAACATACATACTATTCCAAATATAAATAAAAATAAACACAATAAACCTATAGCATCAACAGTAAAGAATGCTAATATTATTCCATTTATAATTAGCATAGGAAGAAATACTATCCCCATACTTACAGGTATCATCTCACCCTTGTAATTCGGTCTAATTACATTACTATCAATTAATAAATTTTTGAATAAAGGTATCATTAGATATGTGCCTGATAATCCTAAGATGAATATTATCCCTCTAAATATATAAGAATACAATATATTACCTCCATTCTTTTTTCTTTTGTCTTAATACTTTTTTAATATGATAATATTGTTTACCTCTATGTATAAAACCTTTTAGATCTCGTCCTGTTTCACTATGAGTCATATTAACAAGGACTTCTTTGATTCTATACCCATGCTTTAATATATCAATTGTCATTCCAACTTCAACCCCATAGCCATATGGTATCTCGTCGAATTTTTCTAGTACTTCTTTCTTGAATAGCCTTTGTCCAGATAAAGTTGCATCTAGATCTACACCTGTCATCTCAAGTACTGACTCTTTAGCAAGACCCTTTACAAATCCAAGTCCTCCTTTTTTCTTTGCAGGAGGGAATTTAGCTATTATTACATCTGCTTCATCATTTAATATAGGTGTTATTAGTTTTGCTACTTCTCTAGAAGAACTTCCAAGATCTGCATCTAAAAAACCTATTATGTCCCCTTTCTCCATAGCAACCTTTAAACCGTTATTTAAAGCATAACCCTTTCCTCTATTTTTATCCTGAGTTATTACTGTTACTTTATCACTTTGAACTTCTTTTGCTATTTTTGATGTATTATCACTTGAACCATCATCAACAACAATTATCTCACTGATTTCTTCTATATTTTTTATATTTTCTAGTGTATCTTTTATTTTATTTTCTTCATTATATGCTGGTATTATTATACTTATATAAGGATTCATTTTTTATCTCCTTTATACTAATTGTTTTTGTAAGCCATTATTTCTTTTGCTAATTCAGATTCTCCATAATTACCTACTATATTTTGATTTTTTAATAAAGTAGTTAAAGAAACTTTACCTATACCTTCATTTATATTATCTATAGTTGATATATTATTTTGAGAATATAAGTTTAATATTGTTGTATCTACATTACTTTGTGTAACTGCTACTAAATATTTATTCTTTTCTTTTAAACTATCTACTAATATTTTTTCTTTTGTAGCAAATTTTTCTTTAGCATCTTCCCCAGTTAATTCTCCTAATAATACAACTGAATCAAAATCTTGATATTTATTTTCATTGATGCTATTAATCTTTATTACACCTAAATCTTCAAGAGCATGTAATTGATCATAAGCTTTGATATCACTTAAAGAATTTACTATGTATTTAATTACATCTTCTGATGATTTAAAAGTCATATTTAATTCCTTAGATAATTCTGTTAACTTTTCATTATCATTTACATTGTCTTTGATAATTATATTAAAAGCTAAAGTTCCATTAGAATTATTTATAGCTTTTTCTATTTCTTCACTATAATCATGATTTTCGTTTGTAAGTATTATTCCTGTATTTTTATCTGTTAATACGTTTTGAGTTAATAGATTTATATTTTTATTAACATATGATTTTACATCATTTATATTATTATTTAAATTTTCTATTTTTGATTGTAAAGTTTTATTCTTATCCTTTAATGTATCAAATTCTGTATTAAAACTTTCTAATACCTCATTTTGTTGTTTTGCTAATTCTTGGTCATAATTCAAGTTGAAACCAACTAGTATACCTACTCCTAAAGCTACAAATATAGCACATATGGTTACTATATAGTACTTCATATTTATATTCATATTAATCCTCCTAATTTATATATTACATATTTAATAGTAACTTTAATTTCAATTGCATTATTCTAATAAACTGTTGCGCTGTTGGTGAAAAAGAAGTAACTATTAGGACTGGAAATAGAGCTGCAATTATTAATGCCCATACATATTTAATTTTTAATTTACTTTTATAAAGTAAATTTACACCTTTTGCATCTATTAATTTAGATCCTATTTTAAGCCTAACAAGAAATGTACTTGCCATACCTTTTCTTCCTTTTTCTAGGAAGTCAATCATATTTGAATGTGTTCCAACTGCAACAATAAGTTCTGCACCATATTCATATGCTGTTAGCATTGCTATATCCTCACTAGTACCTGGTGCTGGAAATACTATAGCATCTAATCCTAGATCTTGAATTCTTTTTAATCCTGGTGCCCTACCATCTACATAAGCATGTACTACTATTTCTCCTGCCTTTTTTAGTGTTTCATCACTAACACTATCCATATCTCCAACTATTACATCTGGTATATATCCAAATTCAACTAGTGCATCAGCTCCACCGTCAACACCAACTAAAACTGGTTTTACTTCCTCTATATAAGAAATTATTGTACTCAGATCTTCTTTATAATCCTGTCCTCTTACAACTACTAAAACATGTCTATCTTTATACTTTGTTTTCACTTTAGGAATTTCTACTTCTCCTAAGATAAAACCTTTTTCTTTTTTAGCATATTCTATAGTGTTATCGATAAATCTATCTAATTCTACAGACATATTATCATAAGCTTCTTTAATCTTTACTGATACTTTTTCTTTATCAAGTACATTACCCTGTCCTAAAAGTTGTCCATCTCTATAGATTTGCCCATTGTTTACTTCTATTATTTGTCCTTCTTCTAAATTATCAAATAATTCTTGTCCAACATTATCTATAATTAAAATATTTTTATCTGTTAATATTCCTGGCCCTTTATTGGGATATTTACCACTTATAGAAGGTGCTGCATTTATGACTAGTTTGACTTTACCCTCGACTAAAGAATTGGCAGCAACCTCATCTATATCCATATGATTTATTACTGCAATTTCTCCACCTGTAAGTCTTTTTGCAAGCCTTTTAGTTTTTCTATCTACCTTTATAGGGGCTTCGACTCTCATTTTCTAACCTCCGATATTTTATTAAAATCTTATAACATTATAACATTAATTAAGAACAAAGGAAATATTTTATAGTTTTATAAGTTATTATATGTTTTTTTATTTCTTAGTACCAAATTTCTGTATTCTTTGTACTTTATCTGACAATATATTTTTTTCATTTATCTCTGGGCTTTCTATTACTTCTTCCAATAGATAATTAAGTATCTGGCCAACTCTTTCATTTTTATATCCTAATGATATAATATCGTTGCCATTTATTTTTAAATTTTTCATCGTGTAACATTCATTATTTTCTTCAATTTCATGTAATATATCTATAATTTTATTAAAATGTTTTTCATTATCATAAATTACCTTATTTATATCTAAATAGATTTTAAATAAATCTATATCTATCTTATTTAATATTTTTTTCACATTAATTTTATCTAGTTTTTCTACTTCAATTTTATTTATACATTCTAAAAGTATCTTTTCTGTTTTTGTTATTTTTTTAGAATAAACCAATTCATTACATATATTTTTACAATTAATATTTAATTCTTTTATCATATAGTCAATTATTGTTAATCTTTTTATCAAATCTTTTTCTATTTTATTTAATATAGTGATTTTTTCAAATAACTTATCTATTTTTTTATTATCAGTTTCTGTTGAAATATTTAAATAATTAAATATCCTTGTTTTAAATAAGTATATTAAGTTTTGAGGATTATCACTTAAAATTATTTTACTGAATTCATCTGTTATTCTCTCTAGACTTATATTTTTTATTATATGTGCATTATCATAAATAGCTTTAAGGGTATTTTCTTCTATATGAAAATCTAATTTGCTAGCAAATCTTATCGCTCTTATCATTCTTAATCCATCTTCACTAAATCTTTCCTCTGGATTTCCTACTGTTTTAATAATCTTTTTATTTATATCTAATTTGCCTCCAAATATATCTATCAACCCATTTTTTTCATTATAGGCCATTGCATTTATAGTAAAATCTCTTCTTTTTAAATCTTCTTCTAAATTACTAGTAAATTCAACTTTCTCTGGTCTTCTATGGTCTTTATATTCACCTTCTACCCTATATGTAGTTATTTCATAAATCTCATTATCAATTACCACGCTTACAGTTCCATGATCTATACCAGTTTCTATGCATTTATATTCTTTAAATATCTCCATTATTTTTTTTGGACTTGCACTAGTAGTTATGTCATAATCATGAGGTTTTATTCCAATCACACTATCTCTTACACATCCACCTACAATAAAAGCTTCATAATCATTTTCATATATCTTGTTTATTATATATTTTACTTTTGCAGGTAAAAATATTTTCACGTTCTGCATCTCCTTATGTTGTTATTTAATTTATTTTAAAAAATAAAGCCTTCTAAATAAATAGAAGGCTTTCAATAATCAATTTATAATTTATTTCACCATGCTGTGCTCTAATCTTAATTTATCTGCTATCATTGCTATAAATTCAGAGTTAGTTGGTTTTCCTTTTGTATTATGAACTGTATAACCAAATAATTGATTTATTGTATCAACTTTCCCTCTACTCCATGCAACTTCTATTGCATGTCTTATTGCCCTTTCAACTCTACTTGGTGTAGTGTTATATTTTTTTGCAATGCTTGGGTATAATTCTTTAGTTACAGCACCTAAAAGTTCCACATTATCTATAACCATTTTTATTGCTTCTCTTAGATATAAATATCCTTTTATATGAGCTGGAACTCCTATTTCATGAATTATATTTGTTATTTCAGTTTCTATATTTCCAGAATTTTTAACAAAATCATTTCTAGTCATTTGTACTTCTTGACTTGATCTTGATTTTGGCTCAGCGCCTATAACTCTATTTGTAACTAATTCTCTGATTCTATTTATAAATATAACAAAATCAAAAGGTTTTACTATATAATAGTCTGCTCCTAAGTTTATAGCTGTTTGTGTTATTTTATCTTGACCAACTGCAGATAATACTATTATTTTTGGTTGTTTTGGTAAATCCATTGAATTTAATTTTTCAATTACACCAAGTCCATCTAAGTGTGGCATAATCACATCTAGAACTAATAAGTCCGGTTGAGTTTTTTGTACTAGGTCGAGAGCTTCGATACCATCTTTCGCAATTCCTAATATTTCAATATCATCTTCATTAGATAAATATTCCTTTAATAGTTGGCAAAAATCTTTATTATCATCTGCTAACACTATTTTAATCTTTTCGTTCACTAAAATCCCCCCAATAATAAGTTTTTTCATTTTAAATTATTTTCTCTCTTACTCTTTAAGGTTTATTCGACACTGTAAAATTATATTCCTTCAAAGTATTAAAATATTTTCTTATCAATTTACAATTTTAACATTTCATCAATAAAAATTCCATATCCTTTTTTAGCATTATTTTTAAATACATAAGTTAAGCTGCCAATAAGTTTGTTATTTTGTATTATAGGGGCACCACTCATCCCCTTTACAATTCCTCCTGTATAGTCAATTAATTCATTATCGACTACTTTTATTAACATATTATTTTCTTCTTGTATAATTTTTTCTATTTTTATTTTGTATGGTTCTATACTGCCTTTTTTAGATTGGAATAATATATATGCATCTCCTATTTTTATATCCTCTTTGTTACCTATTTCGATAAGAGGTAAATTATTTTCATAGTCAAAATTTAAAAATTTTCCTTTTATACCATTATTTGAGTTTATGGAAAAATTTCCTACAGAATTATTATAATTCACAATGCCTTTGATTTGACCTATATTTTTTTTATTTTTTTTTAATATTTCTATACTAGATGTTTTGTAGATATTTCCTTCTTTTATCTTTAGTAATTTATCTGTATCCATATCACAAATTCCATGTCCTATAGCATAGAATTCATTAGTTTTCGGATTATAACAAGTTAATGTACCTATACCTGATATTCTATCTCTAACCCAAACTCCTAATTTATATTTGTTATTTTCATATTTTGTTTTTATTATAGAGGATTTAGTCTTATTATCCCTATCATAAGTAACTTTAACTTCATCCATACACAGTTTATTTAAAACATTTCCTATATCTTCACTATTATTTATTTTCTCATTTTCTATAGAAATAATATTATCTCCTATTTTTAATCCACCAATATACTCCACATTATCGTCTTCAAATCCTATTACTAAAGCACCTTCAGTATCTGCTTTGATACCAATTATGTTTCCTAAAGGGTATACATATTGCTTATCATATATATTTTTCCCTTTAAATACTTCTGATAATTCACATGACTTAATTTTATAAATATATGTACTACAAAGTAATATAGTAAAAATTAAAAAAATACTAATTAGTAATTTATTTTTTATTATTTTCATCTTAAATACCATATCCTTCTAATTATAATTTCTATATTATAATTCCATATGATATAAAAAATATTCAACAAAATTAATTAATTCTAAACGTATAGTATAAATCATTGATTTTACTTAGTGTTATCTATTATTAAAAATTAACAAATAGATATACAACATATTATCATTTCATAGAATAAAAAAAGAATAGAAATCACTTTCTATTCTTGATTTAAAAATATTCAAATTTTAACTTATATTCTATAAAAGTTATAATTAATGACTTTCTTTAGTTAAATTCACTATTTCTCTAGCATGTTCTATAGTAGTTTCAGTTATATTACTTCCTGCTATTAATCTAGCTATTTCTTGTATACTTTCTTCTTGTTCTAACCTTTTTATAGTTGTATATGTTCTAATATGGTCACTATTTTTTTCTATACAGAAATGAGTATCTGCATTAGCTGCAATTTGAGGAAGATGTGTTATACATAATATTTGTTTTTTTCTAGCAATATTATGTAACTTTTCTCCTACAACTTGTGCAGCTATACCACTTATACCTGTATCTATCTCATCAAATACTATAGTACCTATTTCATCTATATCAGCAAGTATAGTTTTAAAAGCTAGCATAAATCTAGACATTTCTCCTCCTGATGCAACTTTATAAATAGGTTTCATATCTTCACCTAAGTTAAAAGAAATCATAAATTCCACATCGTTATTCCCATGTTGAGAATAGCTAATTTCTGTAAAGTCGACCTTAAAAGTTACACCTTTCATGTCTAGAGATTTAAGTTCTTTAAGTATAGCTTCTTCTAAATCAAGAGCTACTTCTTTTCTTATATCTGTTAATAAATGTGCTTTTTCACTTAATTTCCCTTCAAGGATTTCTAACTTATTTTTTAACTCTTCAGACATTTCATCTCTATTAATTATTTCTTCTAATCTCGCACTTATTTTATCATGATAATTTAAAATATCTTCTATGGTATCACCATATTTTCTTCTTAAATTATTAATTTCATCTACTCTAACTTCTATCTGTTCAAGTGCATATGGCTCAAAATCAATATTTTCTTTGTAATTTCTAACATCTCTACATATATCTTGTAGCTCATACATTATTCTTTCAATAGTTTCACTATACTCACTTAAAGTAGAATCATATTTACCTATTTCGCTTAATTCATTGGATGCCATTCCAATTAAATCTAAAGCATTTACATTACCTTCATGTAATTTTTCATAGCTTAAACTAAGATTGTTATAAATTTTTTCACTATTTCTAAATATATCTCTTTGCTTTAGTAGATTATCATATTCATCTTCACTTAAAGCTGCTGCCTCTATTTCATTAATTTGAAATTTTAATAAATCAATTTCTCTTTGTATTTCTTTTTCATCTTTATTTTCATTTAATGTATTTAATGCTTTTTTTACTTTATTATACTCTAAGTAAACTTCTTTATATTCATTTTTAGGATCTTCTAACTTTTTACCTCCAAATAAATCTAAGAATTTTAAATGTGTATCTTTATTGAATAAAGCTTGATTTTGATGCTGACCATGTAGATCTATAAATGTAAGAGCTATTTCTTTTAAAGTAGACATTTTTATAGTTCTACCATTTATTCTTGCTACACTTTTACCATCTGCATAAATAATCCTAGTTATTATCAGTTCATCATCTTCACTGTCTAAATCATATTCTTTAAGTATATTTTTTAGGTTTTCACTTTGAGAAGATACTATTATTTCAGCAATTCCTTTTTCAGTTCCTTTTCTTAAAAAAGATTTGTCATATTTATTTCCTAAACATAGTCCAAGTGCTTCTATTATGATAGATTTTCCAGAGCCAGTTTCCCCTGTAAGTATATTTAAGTTCTCGCCTATACTAACTCTACTTTCTTCAACTAAAGCACAATTCTTCATATATAATTCAAGGATCATTTTATGCCCCCTTTATCCGTACTATTTATTTGTTTAAGTTATGAGATTCTTCTACAACTTCAACTATTTTTTTATCAAAAGCTTCTTTATCAAAAGTAAATCCTTCGTTATTATTTCTTAAGTGTATTAAATATTCTATATTTCCTTCCGGTCCTTTTATTGGTGAATAATCTAAATGTAATATAGCAAAGCCACTTTCTACTGCAAATTGAGATATATTTTCTATAACTTCAATATGAACTTTTTTATCTCTTACTACACCTTTCTTACCAACTTTTTCTTTTCCTGCTTCGAATTGAGGCTTTATTAAAGCAACAACTTCTCCATCTGAACTTAAAAGTTCTTTGGCTTTTGGTAAAACTAATCTTAAAGATATGAATGATACATCTATCGATGCAAAGTCTGCAAATTCTTTTGTATCTTCAATTGTAACATGTCTGATATTAGTTCTTTCCATACAAACTACTCTTTCATCTTGTCTCAATTTCCATGCAAGCTGTCCATATCCTACATCTATTGAAAATACTTTTACTGCACCATTTTGCAGCATACAGTCAGTAAATCCTCCTGTAGATGCACCTATATCCATGCATACTTTATCTTTTAAAGTAACACCAAAGTATTTCATAGCTTTTTCTAATTTTAATCCGCCTCTACTTACATAAGGAATTGGATTCCCTTTTACCAAAATATTAGCATCCTCTTTTACTTCAGTACCTGGCTTATCACATCTTTGGTTGTCTACAAAAACAAGACCTGCCATTATTGCTTTCTTTGCTCTTTCTCTACTTTCAAAATGACCTTTATCTACTAGTAAAATATCTATTCTTTTCTTCATTATACTTTCCTTCTGATTATAATTTTTTTATTCTTATTGCTATCTGCTCACTAGACATTCCTATTGTTTCAAATAATTTTTCAACATCACCATGTTCGACATATTTATCTGGAATACCTATATTTTCTATTTTCACATTATAATTATTATCTAATATAAATTTATTTATTCTACTTCCAAATCCACCACTTACAACATTATCTTCAATAGTAACTATCTTATCATGCTTCTTAAGCATTTCATGTAATAAAGTTTCATCCATTGGTTTTAAAAATCTTGCATTTACTATAGTTGGATTAATATTTTCTTTTGAAAGTATTTCTTTAGCTTCTAAAGCTTTTTTTACCATATCACCTATAGCAAGTACTAAAATATCTTCACCTTCTTCTAATACTTCATAAGTACCTACTTTTATAGGCTGATATGAACCTTTATTTAAATAATAAGTATTTCCTCTTGGATATCTTATTGCTACAGGTCCATTTATTTCTGACGATAAATCCATCATTAAAGAAAGTTCATCAGCATCTTTAGGAGCCATAACTGTAATATTAGGAATTATATTAAAGTAACTTAAATCAAATACACCATGATGTGTTTCTCCATCGTTACCAACTATTCCAGCTCTATCTATTAAAAATGTTACATTTTTCTTTGTGATAGATACATCGTGGATTACTTGATCAAATCCCCTTTGTAAGAATGATGAATATACAGCAAAATATGGTTTCATACCTTCTTTTGCAAGTCCTGCCGCAAAAGTCGTGGCATGTTGTTCTGCTATACCTACATCATAATATCTATAAGGATAAGATACGGCAAATTGATTTAACCCTGTACCAGATGGCATAGCTGCTGTTATAGCTACTATGCTCTCATCATTATCTGCCATATTTACAAGCTTCTTACCTACAAAAGATGAAATACTTTCACCTTTTGATGACTTAATCCCTTCTTCTATGTTAAATTTAGAAACACCATGATATCTATCTGGTTCATTTTCAGCAAATTTATACCCTTTACCTTTTTCAGTAATAACATGTATTAAAACAGGCCCTTTTTTCTTTTTAGCTTTATTTAAAATATCAATCAATTCTTTTAAATTATGTCCATCTATTGGTCCGTAGTATTTAATTCCAAATGATTCAAATAACTCACAATTTTGTGGTGTAAATTTACTTATTATACCGTCTTTTACTTTATCAGCAGTTTTATAAATAAAGTTACCAGCTTTAGTAAGTGTCATTATTTTTTCTATAGAATCTTTTACTTGATTTGCCTTAGCATTTCTAATTAAACTAGATAAATACCTAGACATAGCTCCAACATTTTTATCGATAGACATTTCATTATCATTTAATATAATTATCATTTTTTTATTCAAATATCCTAAATGATTTATGGCTTCCAGTGCCATACCTCCGGTTATAGAACCATCACCTATAATTGAAACTATATCAAAATTTTCTCTTTTTATATCTCTTGCGCATGCGATACCAAGCCCCACAGATATGGAAGTGCTACTATGTCCTGTATCAAATATATCATGTTCACTTTCATTTTCCTTTGGAAATCCACTTAATCCATTAAGTTGTCTAAGTGTTGCAAATTCGTCTTTACGTCCTGTGATAATTTTATGAACATAAGATTGATGCCCCACATCCCATATAAATTTATCTTTTGGACTATTGAAAACCTTATGCAGTGCTAAAGTTAACTCTACTGTCCCTAAATTCGAAGCTAAATGCCCACCAGTTTGTGAAATAGATTTTATTAAAAACTCTCTTATTTCTTCTGCCAATTCTTCCATTTCAACCATACTTAATTTTTTAATATCATCTGGAGAATTCACTTCATTCAAATAATTACACATAATTTTCCTCACCTTTATAATGGTCTAATTTATAAATAAATATGAAAAAAGCCTTCCATAGAAGACTTCTCATTCTAGTTTCCATGTATTTTGGAAAATAAATAATTTCAATTTATTTAAAATGTATTCACTTCTATAATCTCTTTTAAAACAAAAAAATTATATCATATAATACATTTTTTTTCAATTTATGCCATGATGATCCCTACTATAATCCCTAGTAGTGCTCCACATATAACTTCTTTAGGTGTATGACCTACAAGTTCCTTTAATGTTTCATGTTCAATATGTTTTTTATGTTGCAAATCTTGAACTATTTTGTTTAGTATTGCTGCTTGTTTTCCTACCGCTCTTCTAACTCCAGATGCATCGTACATCACTATAAGTGCAAAAACTGTACATATTGCAAACTCTGTGGAATTAAATCCTCTGTAAATTCCAACTAACGTAGATAAACATGTCACAAAAGAACTATGAGAACTAGGCATTCCTCCTGACATAAAAATTCTAGATAGTTCAAATCTCTTTTCTTTACCTGTAAATATTTTTATAAATTGAGCTAAAAAGCAAGCAAAAATACTTGTCCATAGTATGTGGTTGCTAAATAATTCTGAAAAAAAACTCATGATGCCTCCTAACAATCCCTGCTAACTATATAGTCTGCTAATTGATGTAAAAACTCTACCTCTGAAGGTAAACCTTCTATACTAGTTTTTCCATCACTAATTAATTCTTTCGCTATTTCTCTAGATTTTTCTAACCCTAATAATGAAGGATATGTTGACTTATGATTTTCTATATCACTTCCAATTGGCTTTCCTAAAGTTTTCTCATCTCCTGTTATATCTAGTATATCATCTACTATTTGGAATGATAAACCTATATTTTTTCCATATTTAGTTATTCTTTGTAACTCATCTTCACTTGCTCCACCAATTATTGCACCTGCTCTCATACATCCCACAATCATTGCTGCTGTTTTATTTAAATGAATAAAGTCTAACTTTTCCTTTTCTATAACTTTATTTTCACTTTCAATATCTACTACTTGTCCACCTATCATGCCATAGATACCTGCATGTGTCGCAATTTCATTTATTGCTTTTAAATATTTATTTGGATTATCTTTATCAATAGATGAAGATAACATAACTTCAAAAGCATAATTTAAAAGAGCATCTCCAGCTAAAGTTGCCATTGCATCTCCGAATATTTTATGATTGGTTGGTTTTCCTCTTCTTAAATCGTCATTATCTAGTGCTGGTAGATCATCATGAATTAAAGAGTATGTATGAATCATTTCTACTGCCACTGCAAAAGGAATCGCATCTTCTTCCATTCCTCCTACTGCTTTACAACTTTCTAAAGTTAAAATAGGTCTAAGTCTTTTTCCTCCGGCTTTTAAACTGTAGTTCATAGCTTCCATAATAGTTTTTTGGTAGCCTTCCTCTTTTGGCATATACTCATTTAAAAGTTTTCCTATATAACCTATTTTTTCTTTTAAAACTTGTTTAAATTCCATACTATTCCTCCCCTATATTAAAATCTTCCTCAATGCCCATCTTATTAAATTTGCTTATTTTAAGTTCAGCATCTTCTAAAAGTTTATTACAATGTTTAAATAATTTAATACCTTCTTCATATAAACTTAATGACTCATCTAAGCTAGTATTTTTAGATTCTAGTTTTATTAAAATCTCTTCTAACTTTTCAAAGGCTTCTTCATAAGTAAGTTTCATGATCATACCTCTTTACTGTTAATTTTATTTATATTGCACTCTAATTTTCCATCTCTTAATGTGATATTAATTTCATCTTTGACATTAATATTTTCTATAGAGTTAATTACTTCACCATCTTTTTCTACTATTGAATATCCTCTACTAAGTGTAGCTAAAGGACTTAAATTATGAAGTATAGCTCCTTTTTTTGACAACTTTTCTTTAGAATTTTCAATATTTTGTTCTAATCTAAAATTAATTTTATCATAGATTTGGTCTATCTGTATATTTTTATCCCTTATTATATAGGATTTCATATAATTATTGATTTTATCAAATGTATTATTTAACTTTTCATTATCAAGGATAACTTGATTATTTAATGATCTGTTCATCCTATTTTTTATATTATCTAATTTAAAGTAAATATCAGATAAATCTGGTGTAGCAATTTCTGATGCTGCTGATGGTGTAGGTGCCCTCATATCTGATACAAAGTCACATATAGTAAAATCAGTTTCATGACCTACTGCTGAAATTATAGGAATTTTTGATTTGAAAATTTCTCTTGCTACAATTTCCTCATTAAATGACCACAACTCTTCTAAAGAGCCTCCTCCTCTACCTACAATTATTGTATCTACATTTTCCATATGATTAAAGAACTCTATACCATCACAAATATCTTGAGCTGATTTTTCTCCTTGAACATTAACAGGATATAGTTTCACATCTATTTTTGGAAATCTTCTCTTAACAACATTAATTATATCCCTTATAACTGCTCCTGTAGGTGAAGTTACTACACCTATAGATTTTGGCATTTTAGGGATTTCTTTTTTATATCTTGAATCAAATAAACCTTCATTTTTTAATTTTTCTTTTAATTTGTTAAACTCAATATATAAATTGCCTACACCTTCTATCTCAACCTCATTTATATAAAATTGATAAGCTCCATCTCTTTCATATACTGATATGTATCCACTAGCTATTATTTTAACTCCATCATCAAGTTTTAAACTCTTATCAAAATTACTTCTAAATATAATACAATTTATTTTTGATTTTTCATCCTTTAAAGACAAATAAACATTTCCACTACTATGAACCTTAAAGTTAGAGATTTCACCCTTTACTCTAAGGTTATAAAGAATAGGATCATTTGTTAAAATCCTCTTTACATATGAATTTACTTCACTTATATCTAAAGCTCTAAGTTTCATACATTTTCTCCTAATAATATTTCATTTGATTTAATCCTATTATCGCACACCCTAAAGCATTGTCTGTTGCATATTGACTTTCAGTAAAATATATTGTTACTTCATCTCTTTTAAATTTATTTCTCAGTTCTTTTGAAATATATTTACTGGCAGATACTCCTCCAGCGAATAAAACTTCATTTATTTCATATTCTCTGCATATATATGATAAAGATTTATACATGCATCTTACCAAGGTATCTAAAAGTAACTTACAAGTATATTCTTTCGGATAATCATTCAAAACTTTATTAATTTGATTTTCTATTCCCGATAAATTCATATATCCTTCTTTTACAGATGTTTTTAATCCTTCTTTTATCTTCAAGTCACATTTCATAGCATTTTCATCAATGTATCTTCCGCATGGAAAATTATATCCCAAGTTTACACCAATACGATCTATTAACTGTCCAAAGCTAATATCTAAGCTACCACCTACAATATCTATATTGTATCCATCTAGTTTTTTGTTAACTAAAAGAATCTCTGTAGTCCCACCAGACATATGAACTGCCAAAAATCTTTCTTTGTTTTTTAAATTGTTATTTAATAAACTTGCTTCTATATGATTTTCTTGATGCGATGTTTCAAAATAGCTACAGTTATTTATACTGCTTATTAACCTTGCAAAATTACATCCTACATTAAACACTGGCATATATGAATTATCTAAAGGTCTTGGTTTACTAGATGCACAAACACCAACAACATTATACTTTTTTAATGTTTCATTAATACTCTTTCCTAGTTCTCCCAAATTATTAACATGCTGAAAAACTGCTTCACTTTGTCTTAATCCTTTTGATTCTTTTTTTACTTTAAGAAGTATTTTTTCATTCAAAATAACTTCCTTATCTAAAGATATAGCTGCTATAGATGTTGTATAGCAGCTAGTATCAAATCCTATTATGATATTATTTTTCTTTAATGTCATTGGCAACACTTCCTAAAATTCCGTTTATAAATTTAGGAGATTTGTCGTCGCAGTATAATTTTGCTAAATCTATAGCTTCGTTTATTGAAACCCTAACAGGAACTTCATCATTCATATAAACAAGTTCACATATTGCTAATTTTAATATTGCTAAATCAACTTTTGCTATTCTATCTAAAGACCAATTTAGGGCATGTTTAGTAATTAATCCTTCTATTTCATAACAGTGCTCACTTAATGAATTACAAACTCTTCTCATATATGCTATATCTATAGCATTATTTAAGTTTACATCATTTAGATTAACATTACTTTCATTTGAGTATTGTAAAACTAATTCCTCATATCTGTTTATTATGTATTCTTCATGATTATTTAAAAAATCTTCAAAGTAACTATTTATATCTTGTAAGTCACCTTCTAATATATCTATTTGATAAATTAATTTCATTAAATATTCTCTACTTGTTATTTTTCTTGCCTTCTCAATATAACTAATTTTACTTCTATTGTCTTTTTTCATTCTATACGAACCTCCTTCAGTCTTATTATATACCATTAAACAATTAAAAAACCCTCTGATTTTCAGAGGGCTTTATTTAATTTATTTTGATGTCTTCTTAGCTTCTTCTTTTTTAGCTTGTTTTGCTAACTTAGCTTCTTCTTTCTTAGCTTGTTTTGCTAATTCTTTTTCTTCTTTTTCTTTCTTAAAGCTAATTTCTTGAACTTGTATATTCACTTGAGAAACTTCTAATCCAGTCATTGTTTCAACTGTATTTTTAACATTATCTTGTACTTTACAAGATATTTCTGGTATAGACATACCATATTCTACTGTTATAACAACATCTAATGATACCTTATCATCCTCTATTTGAATTTTAACACCGTTGTTTTTTAGTAATTTATCTGTTAATGAAGTTATTGTCTCTACACCTTCAACTTCTAACGCAGCTAGTCCTGCTATTGTAACTATAACATCATTAGAAATTTTAACTTGCCCTAAATTATTGTTATTTTCCATGAGATTGTTACCCCCTATATTAAGGATTTTATAATTATATATTATCATAGCAAATTATAGTAAGTTTTGCAAGAAAATACCTCAGTAAATTCTGAGGTATTAATCTCTTATATTATTATAACCTAAATAATGTTATTTTAAAATCATCTTATTATTTTTGTACTGAATTAGGCTGAAGTTTTATTTTATCATAGTCTACTCCAGCTTGTTCTGCTACTAAATCAAATATTTTTGCAGCATCACTTTTTGTTAATTTGGATTCATTTACTACTACGTTTACATTATCTTCTCCTATATAAACTAAAGCATCTTCATATCCTTTAGCACTTAATAAATTTTCTATTTTCAGTTCAGTTTCTTGATATTTAACTAATTGAACCTTCATATTTGAAGCTTCTTCTCTTGATTCATCAGATGTAGATGGATTATTTATAATTGTATTTAATTCTTCTGATAAATTATTTCTTTGTTTTTCTCTTGTCATTTTCATATCAAGAATATATGTAGACTTACTCATGTTTTCCTTTGAAGCTAATTGTTCTTCAATTTCTTTACTTGTTTCTATAGCTTTTTCTTCAATATCACTTTGTTCACTATCTTTGCTATCTATTACAGCTATCTCTGCAGTTTCTTTATCATCTTCTTTATCCGTATTCTTATCTTGTTGAGCTTGTTCATAAGCTTCAAAATCTTTAGATACTGTAAGTGCTGATTGTTTACTTAATTGATAATTTCCAACTCCAAGAGCTATTAACATCGCTGATAATGCTACTACTACAAATCCCCTGTTTTTAAAATTAAACTTCATATTTTCCCCTCCACTTTCGTTTATTTAGAATATATCTCTACCTGATGCCCAGATATTTGTAAAGATGTTTGTACAGCGCTATATAATTTTTCTTTAACAGCTGAATCACTTGCTCCACTTGCTACTACAATAACTCCTTTTATTTTAGCTTCAGAAGTTTTTAAAACAACTGGATCATTTGTATTAGAAGTAATCATAGTTTTATTTTCTGTTGAACTAGTAGTTGTCCTTTCTCCACCTGAGGAATCTTGCTCTTTTGTAGTTTCTGTAGTTGTATTAGAATTATATGCAGGTACTAATTCTTCACTAGATTCAAAGGTTATCATTACATCTACATCACCTGCTCCGTTGATTTTACTTAAGATCTCTGTCAATTTACTTTCTAAATCTTTTTTTTCATATTCAGCTTCTGCTGATACTTTAGTTGTATCACTATCAATTGTACTAGTTTCTTGATCTTGTCCATCTGGCATGACTGCTATAACTATAAGAGCTAAGATACAAATCCCCGCCATAAATATGAGCGGCTTTAATTTCTTTTTTTCTGTATCATTAAATACCTCATTAAATTTTTTCAATTAACACCCAACTCCTCTTAATCAATCTCTATATCACCTATGGATATATCCAGTACCTTTATTAAGTCTTCTTTAAGTTCATTCTCTTTTAAGTTTAATTCTCCTTTGTTTTTAAAAACTTCTTCATCTTTTTCTATGTCACTAGATTGTATGTCCTTTTTATTAGTATTATTACTACTTTTTTCTTTAATTTTTATAGTTTCAATATCTGACCCATCAAGCTTTATATCTTCTACCTCATATCCATATTCATCTAGTTTGAGTTGCAATACACTCTTTAATCCATCTTCATATCCTTTACTTAAGCTTTCATTATTGGTTTTTCCAGCTAAATCATTATAGCTATCCACATACATTTTTGAATAGTCACTTATTTTTCTTAAAATGCTATCTTCTAAAGAAGCATTATTAGAAAAAATACTTACTATTGGACTAATTATCATGAATACAAAAATAAAATTACAAACTAAATTTACATAGGGTTTTAATTTTGTATTTGGTAATATCATATCCACCATATTTATGATAAAAGCACCTATAATAATACACATAACCCATTCTTTTATACTAGCAATAATAAATCCCCCCCTTTTATTTAATTTAAGAAATTACCGCACTTATGGAAGTTAATATTGCTATCGTTACAAAAAACATAATTGTTATTGCTATTAATGTTACTAAAATTATAGTCATTAAATTTGCTACTTCATTTAGAAAAGAAGAAATATTATCTTCCCCTATAGGTTCCACTGCTATTGCACAAACTTTGTAAACTAATATTACTCCTATAATTTTTATTAAAGGAATTAAGCACATCCCTACTAAAATTACTAACCCTATCCCACCAAACACATTTTTTATAAGTTGTGAAGAAGATAATAATATATCAACCGAATCTGATACAAATCCTCCTACTACAGGTATAAAATTACCTATTGCAAACTTGGCAGTTTTTACACTAAACTTATCAAATGATGTAACATATAATCCCTGTATCGAAACTAAACCTAAATAAACAGTAAATACCGCTCCTAATGCAACTACATTAATTTGTTTTATAAATGAAGATAATCGGCTTAGTTTGATATTATTTGTCACGTTATTTATTACTAATATTGCAAAAGCAAAAGATATAGCCACAAATATAAATTTCTTAAATATTATATTAATTGCAGCTATTCCTCCTATAACAATTGGATTTAGAGCTGTAGATGTTATAGGTAGTCCCATTAATACTAAAAGTGAAATCATAATAGGAATTACTACATTTACAAGACCTATAACCCCTTCTATAGTTGAATAACAAATAGCCAGTACATCTTTAAAACTTACCAAAGTCAAAGTCACTACTGTTATAAATACTATATAATTTGTAACTGTGCTTATTCCCGATGATGAAAACGAATTTTCTAAACTTTTTATCAATGAAGATAAAAGAGCTAAGACAAGTATACTGGCTGCAATTTTTAAGCTACTTTTTATTTCTCCAAATATGGTTGTACTTATTTTTTCTTTGTCAAATAAATCTAGTATATTAGCATCACCTTTTATTAAGTCTTTTATATATGTTTTCATATCAATATCTTTAATAACATTATCTTCTTTTATATATTTTTCGATTTCATCTATATTTATTTTACTTAACTGATTTTCTATGTATAAATCTATACTATTTTTTGTATCATTATATTCTTCTGTATTACTTTTATCTTTATCATCTTCTGCTGCAAAAGTAACTCCTGAAAGTAAGGAGAAGAATATAATAAAAACAAGACTCAAAACTTTGTTTTTCATAATAAATCATTCTCCTACTTTAAATTAAATTAATTATTGTATCTATAATTGATAAAAGTATAGGGAATGACATTGTCATAATGATAATCTTCCCCCCAAACTCTAACTTAGATGCAATGTTTTTTTCACCACAATCATTACATAAAGAAACAGCAAATTCCATAATATAACAAATACCTATCAACTTAATTATTAAACTTATGTACATGGCTGGTATATTTACTTTATCTGCTAAAGATTGAATTCCATCTATTATAAATCCTAACTTCATAACAACAGAAAGTAGTATTATCACCCCAGCAGTAATACCTACAAAATTTGCCATTTCTGGTCTATCTTTTTTAATAACTAAACAAAGTATGGTGGAAACCATTGCAATACCAACTAATTGCATAACTTCCAAATTATTTCCTCCTCTTTAGTAAAGTTGAAACATCGTTCTCACTGTGTTAAATAAATCATTAATTTCTGTAATTACTAGTCCTAAAACTATGACTACTCCTACTAATGTTGTTAGAGTTGACCAATCTTTTCTATCAACTTTCTCTAAAATCATGTTTAATACAGATATTAATATACCTACACCCGCAACTTTTAATATCAATGCTATTTCCATAATTACCTCCCTTAAATTAAAATTATTCCTATGCAGATACCTGCAAATGTTATTAGTTTTTTGTATAAAGCTCCTTTTTTAAAGATTTCTTCTTTACTATCACAAGTCAATTTTTTTAAATTATCACATGTTAAATCTATTACTCTTTGTTGAGCTTCAACATCACTTTGTCCAAGAGTTAAAAATAATTTTCTTATTTCTTCTATTTCTTTATCGTGTAAATTACTTTCTATTTTCAAAATATCAATGTTTTTATTTAATATTTCTTGCAAAGTTCTACCATCTTCTTTGACTAGATCTTCATGCATATTTTCAAAAAAATCACATAGACAATAATCTTTTTTCGTGGATGCTCTATAAAATACTTCTTCTAATGTATATAATCCAAAAGCTAAATCCATCCTAATTATTTCTAATATACTTATAACTTCATTTAGTTCTTTATGCCTTTTAATAAATGCCTTATATATAATATCTCCTATCAAATAACTAGATCCTATTAGTAATCCTATAAAAAAAATTTTAATTTGCAAAATACCATCTCTTTTCTTGTAAATCATAGATTTTATCTATTGTACCAGGTCCCTTTTTTGCTGAAAGTAATATTACCTTCTTAAATAATTCTTCATCTAATAAGTTTTTTAGCTCTTTTCTATTTCTAATATCTTCTATTGAGTCTCCATGAACTGTAGTAATCAAACCTACTCCACCATTTAATGCTGTATATAAAGCTTTTATATCTTTTTCAGTACCAATTTCATCTGTTACTATTACATTTGGTGACATAGACCTTAGAACCATCATAATCCCAACATCTTTCGGGCATGTCTCTATTATGTCTGTCCTAATTCCAACATCCATTTGAGGAATTCCCAGATATGCACCTGCAATTTCATTTCTCTCATCTATTAATGCCACTTTTACACCTTTAAAATTATATTTATCATTTCCACTACTTAAGTTTCTTACTATATCTCGAAGTAGTGTAGTTTTCCCACACTGCGGTGGCGAAATTATTATTGTATTATTTATATCAGTGGAACTTCTTATAATATGGTCCATGACTTTGTCAGAACAATTCTTGATTTCTTTAGAAATCCTTATATTTAAAGAAGATATATGTTTTATATTTTCTACTCTTCCATTCTCAACTATAGCTTTTCCAACTATTCCTACCCTGTGACCTCCTCTAAGAGTTATAAATCCTTTTTTAATATCATCCATAAATGAATGTATGGAATATTTACATATAATTTGAAAAGTCTGTTCAATATCTTCTTTAGTTACTATATAAGCATTATTCATATTAATATCTAGACTATTAGTTTTTACATTATAAAAATAATCCTTCAAATTACCATTTATTATTAATGGCTTGTTTATCCTTAATCTTATTTCTTCTATATTTTCTCTCTTAATATTTTTTATTTTTTCTCTTAAATTAAGAGAGAGTGAATTAATTATTTCATCAGAAAGTTTCATAATCTTGTCCTCCTCTCTTGTTTATAATATTTATATTTATTAGATGTGATAAATATTACATTTAGAACAACTTTTATAGCATTCAATTATTGACTTTCTAAATACCTATGATAGTATTTAATAATAATTAGATAACTTTAATAAAATATACAAATTTTAAAAAGGAGAATAGCATGATAATTACAGCATTAAAGTCAAGTTTCTTGCTAACATTTTTAACTACAGGAACTTTTCTTTTATTTGGATATATTTACAGTATTATAGAAAAAAGAAATACTAAATATTTACTATATACATTTGGAAGTGCAGGTATTCTATTTACTGGTGTAATCGGAACTACAATTCATGAAGTAGGTCACTTGATTATGTGCATTCTATTTAAACATAAGATAACTGATTTTCAACTTTTCAACTTTAAAGGATATAAATACGAAGAAACTTTAGGTTATGTTTCTCACAAATATAACGAGAATAGTATATATCAACAAGCTGGCAACTTTTTCATAGGAGTTGGACCTATTATATCAGGTACCTTATTTATTATTTTGAGTTTTAGATTATTGTTACCTAATATGTATTCTTTAATTGATATTCAAAATTATATGAATTCCCTTAATGATGTTAACTTAGGAAATATTATTTTATTATTTTTTTCTTTATGTAGATCTTTATTTTTAATGTTGTTTAATATTAAAAATTTATCAAATATAAATTTTTATATCTTTATTTATTTAATGACTTGTGTATCAACTCATATTTCTTTAAGTAAAAAAGACTTTCAAAATAGTATCATAGGGGTTTTTTCTATATTTATCATTTACTTTATAGTTTGTTTGTTTTTCATAGTTTTTAATTTTAATTTAAATTATTTACTAATAAGTTTAATGAATTATAATATTTATTTACTTTTATTTTTAAGTATTGGTTTAGTATTTTCTCTTATTTCTTTTCTTTTTACATATATATTTTATGTTATAAAGAAATAACGATATTATAAGACTTAATTATTAAAATATAAAAAGACCATAATAACAATTAATTATTATGGTCTTTTCATCATATCTATTTAAATTTATAACATCTATATAATCCTTCTCCACTATCAAATGAAATTTTAAAGTATACTTCACCAGTAGAATAGTTTTTTTCCATAGCAATTAGGTCTTGATCTACTCCAGCTTGTGTTCCCACTCCAATCAAAAATACTTCATTTTCACTATAAATTTCTTGTACTGAACCTGTGTATTTATAGAACTTATCTACACTATATTCATTAAACTCAATTACTTCTTTATTTTTCTCATCAATTTTAATCTTTATAGCTCTACTATTTTTATTGGCTACACCATTATCATAAATTGTCAAATATCCATCTTCAGTAAGTCTTGCATGATGTTGTCTTGAAAATAATTGTTCATCATCTAAGTTAAATTCATCATATTTTATTACTTTTCTTTTGCGCAATATAATTCTTGCCTTAAATAGTTATTAAATTTATCATATATAACCCTCCTGTATTAAAAATGAATTTTAGATAAAATTAGAATTAATTTTTTTAGCCAAATGTGATATAATGATGAACTAATTTGGGTATAAATTTTTAATAAATTCATAATAGAAAGGAGTATGAATATGATTTCAATTATTTCACCTGCTAAAAATATGCGAAATATAAAAATAGATAATATTAGACCTAAGACACATGGAAAAAATAGATTTTTTTCAAATGAAACAGAGAAAATTATAAACGTTTTAAAAGGTTTAAGCCCTTGGGATATTGAGTCTTTGATGAAGGTAAATGAGAAAATATCATTTCAATCTTATGCATATTTTCAAAACTTTAATTTTGAAGATGAAGGTGTATGCGGGCTTTTAGCCTATGATGGATTAGTATTTAAAAATATTAAAGCTGAAGAATTCACAGAGGATGATTTTGATTTTGCCAATAATCATATAAAAATTTTAGATGCTTTTTATGGAATAGTTAATCCGCTTGATGGTGTATTACCTTATAGATTAGAAATGCAATATCCTATTAAAATAGATGAAAAAAATCTTTATAAGTTTTGGGAAAATAAAATATATAAAAATTTATATAAGCATGATAATATTATTATCAATTTAGCTTCTGAGGAATATGCTAAGACTGTAAGACATTTTTTAGATGAAGGCGATATTTTTATCGACATAGATTTTAAAGTTTATAGAGATGGAAAATTAAAAACTATGGGTACATGGGCAAAAATGGCACGTGGGCAAATGGTTAAATATATAGTAGAAAATAGAATAAATAATCCTGAAGATTTAAAAGAATTTACTTTTAACGGATACAAATTTGATTCTAACTTATCTACAAATAAAAAGTATGTTTTTGTTAAACAAGACTAAATTTCACTTCAATTAGGTACTGATATATAGATAAAAAACCTTCCAAGATTTGAACTGATACCTAAAAAGTAGACACAAGTAAAAAAGACTCTCTAAGCAATCATATGGCACCTGTATTCAACAGGTGTCATATTTTTTAATTTAGCTTGAAATCTATAGTTGTTATACCAATAT
>JARKUZ010000013.1 GCA_029851945.1 Terrisporobacter sp.
ATTATAAAAATATGCAAGAAGAATACAGAGAATATATTGAAATGTGGGTTCATGAAATTAAAACTCCTATAGCATCTACAAAATTATTAATAGAAAACAATACTAATGAAATAACAAGAAAAATAGACACACAAATGGACAAGATAGAAAACTTTGTGGAGCAAGTTTTGTACTATTCAAGAAGTGATGAAGTAGGTAAAGACTATATTATAAAGAAGATAGAATTATCTCAAGTTGTTAAATCTGTAGTTAAGAAAAATCAAAGAGATTTTATTGGAAAAAGAATAAGTCTACAACTGGGAGAGCTTGATGAAATTATTTATAGCGATGCAAAATGGATTGAGTTTATATTGAATCAAATAGTGGGAAATGCTATCAAGTATTCAAAAGGTCAAGATGATAAAATAAAGATTGAATCGAAGACATTGGCTAACTCCGTAGTTTTAACAATAGAAGACCATGGTGTGGGAATAATTGAGAGAGATTTAAACCGTGTATTTGAAAAAGGATTCACAGGAGAAAATGGTAGAAAGTTTGGTAAAAGTACAGGTATAGGTTTATACTTATGCAAAAAACTATGTGATAAGATGGGATTGGGATTAAATATTGAATCTGAAGAAAATAAAGGAACAAAAGTAACTGTAATTTTCCCTCAAACAGAAGATTTAATATAGCTGAAAAATAAAGAAATTTAGATCAGAACAAGTGAAAATATGATAGTATATTAAGTATTTCAATAATTAAAATTAGTAAGGAGAAATAGAGTTTATGGAACAACTAAATGAAGTAAGTTTATTCATACAAAAGAACCAAAAATTTTATGAAGAGAAATTCAGAAAAATTTATGAAACAGGGAAAAGTAGATCTTGGAACTGGGCGGCATTTTTCATGGGTATATATTGGATGATATATAGAAAAATGTATTTTAAAGCAGGTGCATTTTTCATATTAAGCTTAGTAGCATCTTCTACACCGTATATTGGAGTAATACTGAATTTTGCAGTTTTAGTTGGTATAGCAATATATGCAAATGCCTTATATTTGGATCATATAAATGCAAATATTGAAAAAACAAATATATTATTTCCTAATAACAAAGATATAATTATAAAGAGACGAGGTGGTACAAACTTACCTCTTGCACTTGGAATATATGTAGTACATAATTTATTGCTAGTAATAATTTTAATTGCATTTTAAGAAATATAAATACAAATAGCATTTACTAAATCAATCTTTAGTGGATGCTATTTTTATACACTTCTAACTTTATAGTGAATTGTCTCAGTAAATAAATCTTCTAACATCTCTTGTACGTCTTTATCTGTTTCACGTAATTTTTAAAAATATATAATACTATATAAAATTATAAAAAATACGTACAATAAATATTTATTAGCCTCAAATATATGTGTTATAATAATGGTTATATGATGAATATTAGGATATATTAGGGAAATTTGTTTAAATTAACAATTTGGAGGATAAAAATGTTTACAGTAGGAATTATAACAAGTAGTGATAAAGGATATCAGGGAAAAAGAGAAGATAAAAGTGGACAAGTCATTGAAGAAATAGTAAGTCAAAATGGATTTAAAGTAGTAAAAAAAATAATTCTGCCAGATGAAAAAGGCTTACTAGAAGAAGAAATGATAAACATGTGTGACAACTTGGAAGTAAATTTACTTTTAACAACAGGTGGAACAGGATTTTCAAAGAGAGACATAACTCCAGAAGCAACAAAATCCGTAATAGAAAGAGAAGCTCTAGGTATTGTTGAAGCCATAAGATTTTACAGTTTACAAATTACAAAAAGAGCTATGTTATCAAGAGCAACTTCTGGGATTAGAAAAAATACACTAATAATTAATTTACCAGGAAGCCCTAAGGCATGTAAAGAAGCATTAGATTTTGTATTAGATGATGTAAAACATGGAATTGAGATACTACTTGGGGAGGCAAAAGAATGCGCAAGAAAATAAAATTATTAAGTGTAATACTTTGTATTTTTATACTTACTGGGTGCAATAAATCATCACAAAAAGAATTAACTATAAGTGTGGCTACAAGCCTTTCAGATCCAATCAATCAAATAATTGAAGAATATGAAAAAGAAAATAATGTAAAGGTTAATGTAAATTATGGTGGGTCTGGAACTTTAAAAAATCAAATTGCAAATGGAGCAGATGCATGTGTTTTTTTCTCAGCTAATGAAAAGTTTATGGATGAATTAGTAGATGAAGATATGGTTAAAGAAGAAGATGTAACAGTTCCAATAAGTAATTCATTAGTATTAATTAAAAGTAATAAATGTGAATATGACATAAAAACTTTAGAAGATATACTAAAATATGATGTAACTATGGCTATAGGTCAAACTGATACTGTACCGGCAGGACAATATGCAAAGGAGTCTCTAGAAAAAATAGGTATTTTCAATAAAATAGAAAAAGATTTAATATATGGAAAAGATGTATCAGCCGTTAAAAATTATGTGGAAACATCAGAAGTTGATTTGGGAATAGTTTATAAAAGTGATACTTTAGATTTGAAAAATAGTGAGGTTGTATTAGAAATTCCAGAGGACACACATGAAAAAATAAATTATACATTAGCACCTATAAATGGTAATGAAGATGGTAAAAAAATAATTGAGTTTATTAATTCTAAAAGCTCAAAGGAAATATTAAAAGAATACGGATTTTTAATAAATGAATAATATGATAATTGATTCTGCTATTACATCTATAAAAGTCTCTGTAATATCTGTAATAATTACTTTTATCATAGCCATATTACTTGTATATTTTAATAGCTATAAAAAAAATAAAAAGAAAAATATTATAGATATATTAATACTTTTACCCATGTTTATACCGCCATCAGCCATAGGATATATCATATTAGTAACACTAGGTAAAAATAGTTTTATAGGTGTGATTTTAGAAAAATATTTTAATGTAAGAATAATTTTCACAATACAAGCCTCTATTATAGCCTCTGTCATAGTTACATTGCCGCTTATGTATCAAAGTATAAAAACATCTATTTTTTCAATAGAAGAAGATATAATTAATGCTGGTAAATTAGATGGAGCAAATGATTTTCAAATATTTACTAAAATAATATTACCACTATGTAAAAAAGGTATTTATAGCGGATTATTATTATCTTTTGCTAGGTCGCTGGGTGAATTTGGAGCAACTATTTTGGTGGCTGGAAATATACCTGGAAAAACACAGACACTACCAATGGCAATGTATAATGCAATAGAAGCAAGTCAAAGTGAAAGTGCCATAATTATATTATTTGTTATACTTAGTATATCAATATTTCTTATAACTATTTATCATAATTTGAATAAAGAGAGAATTTAGGGAGAGTAGTATATGAAACAAATAAGAATTGAAGATGCTGTAGGTTGTATTTTATCTCATGATGTTACTAAAATAGTTCCAGGAGAATTTAAGGGAAGATTATTTAAAAAAGGTCATGTAATAAAAGAAGAAGATATACCAAAACTTTTAGATATAGGTAAGGAACATATATATGTTTGGGAACAAAAAGAAGGTGAGCTTCATGAAAATGATGCAGCCATAAGAATAAAAGACTTAGTACTTGGTGAAGGTTGCTCTATATCAGAAGAAATAAAAGAAGGAAAAATAGATTTCTTTGCTGCTAGACAAGGAGTATTAAAAATAAATAAAGACGAACTTTTAAAACTTAATTTATTAGGAGAAATAATAGTAGCTACTATGCATGATAATACTCCAGTTAAAGTAGGGGAAAAAATAGGAGCCACAAGAGTTATTCCATTAATAATAGATGAGAAAAAGATTTTACAAGCTGAAAAAATAATAAATGAAAAAATTATAAGTGTGAAAGAAATTAAACCTAAAAAAGCTGTACTTATAACTACTGGTAATGAAGTATATAAAGGAAGAATAAAAGATGCATTTTTACCAGTTATGAAAGACAAACTAGAGTACTATGGCAGTGAAATAGTTAGACAAGTAATTCTTCCAGATAATAAGGAAATGATTACTGAAAACATATTAAAAGCCATAGAAGATGATAAAGTAGATATGATAATTTGCACTGGTGGTATGAGTGTAGATCCTGATGATGTTACACCATCAGCTATAAAAGATTGCAATGGAGAAATTGTAACTTACGGTGCACCAGTATTACCTGGAGCGATGTTTTTATTAGCATACTATAAAAATACACCAATTTTAGGGGTTCCAAGCTGTGCTATGTATTCTAAGAGAACTATATTTGACTTAGTACTACCAAGAGTTTTAGCTGATGAAAAATTATCTTTAGAAGATATAGCAATGTATGGCAATGGAGGACTGTGCTTAAATTGTGAAATATGTTCTTTCCCTCATTGTTCATTTGGTAAATAGGAGGAATTAATCATGGATAAGTTAACACATTTTGATAAAAATGGTAACGCTGTAATGGTAGATGTATCTGAAAAAAAAGAAAATGAAAGAATAGCAACTGCTTGTTCTACTATTTCTCTAAGTAAAGAAACATTAGATTGTATAAAAAATGGTGAAGTGGGAAAAGGTGATGTATTAGGTGTGGCTAGAGTAGCTGGTATAATGGCAGCGAAAAAAACATCTGACTTAATACCAATGTGTCATCCATTAATGATAACAAAGTGTAATATAGATTATGAAATAAATGAAGTTGAAAGTAAAATAAAAATATTAGCCACAGTAAAACTTGTAGGAAAAACAGGTGTAGAAATGGAGGCACTAACAGCTGCAACTGTAACAGCACTTACAATTTATGATATGTGTAAAGCAATGGATAAAAAAATGGTCATTGAAAATACATTTTTACTAAAGAAAACAGGAGGTAAAAGTGGGGAATTTAATTTTTAGTAAGTAACCACTAATATTATGATAGACAAATTTGGGAGAAAAATAGACTATCTTAGGATTTCTGTAACAGAAGATTGTAATTTAAAATGTATATATTGTATAGATGAAAATAATATACTAAGCACATGTCATAAGGATATTTTGACTAATGATGAAATAATAAAAATTGCAACCCAGTGTGCTAATTTAGGTATAAAAAAAATTCGTATTACAGGTGGAGAGCCTTTAGTCAGAAAAAATATAGATAACTTAATATATGAATTAAATAATATAGATGGTATAGAAGAAATATACATAACAACAAATGGTGTTTTATTACATGACAAAATAGAAAATCTTAAGAACAACGGATTAACAGGAGTGAATATAAGTCTAGATTCTTTAAATAAGGATAGATTTAAGAAACTTACTAAATTCGATAAATTATCAAATGTATTATCTTCTATAGATAAATGCTTAGAACTAGGACTTAAAGTGAAGATAAATACAGTTATTGTTGATGATATAAATAAAGATGAAATAATAGATTTTGTTAATTTAACAAAAGATAAAAACTTATATATTAGATTTATTGAACTTATGCCAATTGGAGCAGCTAAAAAACACAAGGGCACAAGTAATGAAGAAATACTAAATATAATAAAAGAAAACTTTGAAAATATTAAAGAAGAAAATAGAAATAAAAGAAGTGGACCAGCAAATTATATAAAAATAGACAATTATAAAGGGAAAATAGGATTTATAAGCCCATTATCAAGCTGTTTTTGTGAGGATTGCAACAGAATAAGATTAACGTCCAATGGATTTTTAAAAAAATGTCTACACTATAATTATGGAGTAGATTTAAAAAAACATCTGCGTGATGGTATAGATGATAAAGATTTAAACGAGTTAATTTACGATAATATTTATGATAAACCAGAAAAACACCATTTTATGGAGGATTGTGATAATAAAGAAAATAAATATATGAACCAAATCGGAGGATAGACATATGGGGAAAGTATTAGCTATTTGCATAAGTGAGAAAAAAGGAACTTTAAAAACTGAAATCAGTGAAGCTAAATTTATAGAAGATTTTGGTATAGAAAATGATGCCCATGCAGGTAAATGGCATAGACAAGTTAGCTTATTAGAATTTAATAAAATAGATGAATTTAGAAAAAAAGGTGCTAATGTGGACTTTGGAGCCTTTGGAGAAAACTTGGTAATAGAAGGAATAGAGTTACACACACTTCCTATAGGTCAGCAAATAAAAATAGGAGATGTACTACTAGAAGTCACTCAAATAGGGAAAAAGTGCCATGATAAGTGCCAGATATATTATCAAGTTGGAGAATGTATTATGCCTAAAAATGGTATATTCACAAAGGTTTTAAAGGGTGGTACTGTAAAAGTAGGACATGAATGTAATTTAGTTTAATATGATATGAAAATATTAGTTATATAATATATAAATAATTATTTTGACAAAATAATATAATTATATTGTATAAGGGGGTATCATATGGTAAAAAGAATAATAACTGTAATATTAATTATGGGGACATCACTTTTGGGGTTTGGATGTGATGAAAAGATTACAAAAAGTAACAATTCGTCTAATAATATTGAAAATAATCAATCTAAAGAAACCGAACAAGATAAAAATACAAGTAAACAAATTGAAAGTGAAAATTCTGACAAGGATAGTAAAGAAAATCTGAATAAACAAAAGAAGGATATATTTAGTGGAATTTGGGTTAGTAAGAATAAGAATGAGAATATATACCTAAAAATAAGGGAAAATGAAATGGAATTTCAGACCAATATAGATAGATATTTTTATGCATATGGAGTTAAAGAAATAAATGAAGACTATGAGACTAACTCTATAGAATTAATTGCATAAGATGTGGGGGATTCGGAAGGATTCTCATATAACTTAAAATTAATAGATAAAGAAACATTAAATTTTGAAGGTAAAACATATAAAAAACTAGTAAATGTAAATGAAGCTGTACAAGACTTGCAGTATGTATTTGAAATTGATACAGAAACGGCATCTACATCAAATGGATTAAATGAATTTTTAGAAATTAGTGAGGCTGATGTGTTTGAATGTTTTAATATGCATAGAATGGAAAATATAAGTCAAGATGAAATAAATCAAGTAAGAAGTCTTATGAGCCAAGAACAAGCAGAAAAAATAGCTATGGATTATCTCGAAATTGATGGAGAATATTATGTTAGTTCATCAGAAATTAAATTTGGTAACAAAATAGGGTATACAGTTATCATAGGTTTTAGTGAAGATGGTCTGGGTCCACAAGAAGAAATTTTTGTTGAAGCATCAACGAAAGAAATAGGTGTATTCATTAGAGGGTTGGGATATGCTCAGATGATAAATGGATAAGTTAGAATAAAAGCTATAAATATTATTAAAATGTATCCTATAGAGTGGATTCTTAAAAAGTCTACCTATAGGGTATTTTATATATTAAGGATTAGATGGCTTAAATTTATTATTTTTATTTACCACCTATTGGATTTTTGATATATTATATTATGATAAATGATATGAATAAAAACTAGTAAAATAATTTAAGACATGGAAGGATTAGAGGAATGAACGATAATAGAATTGACATAGAACTTGATAACGATGATGTTGTAATAAAAGTAGTTGGTATTGGAGGCGGAGGAAACAATGCTGTCAATAGAATGATTAGTGAAGGAGTAAAAGGAATAGAATTTATTTCTGTAAATACAGATAGTCAAGCGCTACTTTCTTCAATGGCACAAAAACAAATCCAAATAGGAGAAAAATTAACTAGAGGACTAGGTGCTGGAGCTAAACCAGAAGTAGGTAAAGATGCGGCTAAAGAAAGTAGAGCACAAATAATAAATGAGCTTGAAGGTACAGATATAGTATTTGTAACTGCTGGTATGGGTGGTGGTACTGGAACAGGTGCTGCTCCAATAATTGCCAAAATAGCAAGAGATATGGGGATACTTACAATAGGTGTTGTAACGAAACCTTTTGGATTTGAAGGTAGAATAAGAATGAAAAATGCTGAAGAAGGGATTAAAAATCTTCATGAAAGTGTAGATACATTAATTACAGTGCCAAATGATAGGCTGTTACAAATAGTTGATCAAAATACATCTATGCTAGATGCCTTCTCTATGGCAGATAATGTATTAAAGCAAGGTATACAATCAATATCTGACTTAATAAAAATGCCAGGGCTTATAAACTTAGACTTTGCAGATGTTAGTTCTATAATGAAGGATAAAGGATTAGCTTATATTGGAATAGGTAAAGCTAAGGGAGATAATAGAGCTATTGATGCAGCTAAAGAAGCTATAGAGTCACCACTTCTTGAGACTGCTATAGGAGGAGCTAAAGGTATATTACTTAATATTGCCAGTGGAGGAGATTTAACATTATTTGAAGTTAATGATGCATCAAACTTAGTAACAGAATTATGTGATCCAGAGGCTAATATTATATTTGGTACTTCTGTAAGGGAAGATTTAGGTGAAGAGATAATGTTAACTGTAATAGCTACAGATTTTTAGATAAATACATATTATTAAGTCAATAAAATCTAAGAAAGTAAGTGTATAATAAGAAATAATATTTTCGTAAAATATATATTCAAAAGTTAAACTTAGAAAGGTTGGAATGACTATGATAAAACCAATCGTTAAAGACGTATTATTTTTAGGTGAAAAATCAGAGCCAGCGACTAAAGATGATATGGAAGTTGTTGAGGATTTGATTGATACATTGAGAGCAAATATTGATGGCTGTGTTGGTATGGCAGCTAACATGATAGGTGTTAAGAAATGTATAATAGTATTTACCATAGGAGATGTTATAGTTCCAATGTTAAATCCTATTATAGTAAATAAAGAAAATCCTTATGTGACAGAAGAAAGTTGCTTATCTCTAACAGGTTTTAGAGAAACAACAAGATATGAAACAATAGAAGTTGAATATTTTGATAAGAATTTTAAAAAACAAAAAGATGTGTTTACTGGATTTGTGGCACAGATTATACAGCATGAAGTTGATCATTGTAATGGTATAATAATATAGAGATAGTAAACTTACAATATGAAAAAAAGGCACAGTCAAATATGATTGTGTCTTTTTTATTAAAATATTATAAATTATAAAAGATAAAATAAAAAGTCTTTAATTATTAAGTAAAAACTAGTAAAAAACTAGTAAAAAATTATAAAAAATATTTTGTATTATTGAAGGTGTATCTTGGTTATGATACTATGAAAATATAGGAAATAAATATAACTGGGGGCGCAATTATGATAAGTAAAAAAATAAGACAAAAATTTATTGAAAAGTTTGGTTATGATGAAAATATAAGAGTGTTTTTTTCACCGGGGAGAGTAAATTTAATTGGTGAGCATACTGATTATAATGGAGGCCATGTATTTCCGTGTGCTTTGAGTTTTGGAACTTATGGTGCAATAGCATTAAGAGATGATAACATGGTAAGAATGTATTCAGAAAACTTTGAAGATAAAGGAGTAATTAGCTTTAGCATAAATAATTTAAAAAATGAAGAAAAAGATGACTGGGCTAATTATCCAAAGGGAGTAATTCATGTTTTAAGACAACATGGATATGATGTTAAACAAGGATTTGATATGGTGGTATATGGTAACATACCAAATGGAGCAGGTTTATCCTCTTCAGCATCATTGGAATTATTGATGGCTGTCATGATGAATGAAATACACAAATTTAATATAGATAGAGTAGAGCTTGTGAAATACTGTCAAGAAGCAGAGAATAAGTTTATAGGTGTAAATTGTGGTATAATGGATCAATTTGCCATAGGTATGGGATGTGATGGCAGTGCAATTTTATTAGACTGCAATACATTAGACTATAAATACACGACAGTTGATTTGGAAGATGAAGTTGTGGTAATAGCCAATACTAACAAAAGAAGAGGGCTGGCAGATTCTAAATATAATGAAAGAAGAAGTGAATGTGAAGAAGCTTTAAAGGAACTTCAAAGTGAGTTGAATATAAAAACTTTAGGTGAACTTACAGAAGAAGAATTTGAAGCAAATAAGCATTTAATAAAAGATGAAATAAGAGTAAAAAGAGCAAGACACGCAGTTTATGAGAACCAAAGAACTTTAAAAGCTGTTAAAGCATTGGAAAATAATGATATAGCTACTTTTGGAAAGTTAATGAATAAATCTCATGAATCTTTAAGAGATGATTATGAAGTAACAGGAAAAGAACTAGATACATTGGTAGATTTAGCTCGTAAACATGAAGCAACAATAGGAAGTAGAATGACAGGTGCAGGATTTGGTGGATGCACAGTTTCAATAGTTAATAAGAATATGGTAGATGATTTCATAAAAACTGTGGGACAAAAATATAAAGAAATTATCGGATATGATGCTGATTTTTATGTTGCAACTATAGGTGCAGGAACTAGAGAGATATAAGGGGGCAAATAATATGATATTAGTTTGTGGAGGAGCAGGATATATAGGAAGTCATGCTGTTAGACAGCTTATTGATAAAGGTGAAGAAGTAATAATAGTAGATAATTTGGAAACTGGTCATAGAGATGCAGTTCATCATAAGGCAAAGTTTTATAAAGTTGATATAAGGAATGAAGAAGAGTTAGATAAAGTTTTTGTAGAAAATAAAATAGATGAAGTTATACATTTTGCAGCCAATTCTCTTGTGGGAGAAAGTATGACTAATCCTTTAAAATATTTTAACAATAACGTTCATGGTACAGAAATACTTTTAAAAACCATGATAAAACACAATGTGAAAAAAATAGTATTCTCATCAACAGCAGCCACATATGGTGAACCTAAAAATATACCAATATTAGAAAGTGATGAAACTAACCCAACAAATGCCTATGGTGAAACTAAACTTTGTATGGAAAAAATGATGAAATGGGCAGATAAAGCACATGATGTAAAATATATATCACTTAGATATTTCAATGTGGCAGGAGCTCATATAAGTGGAGAAATAGGAGAAGACCATAACCCAGAAACTCATTTGATACCACTTATACTTCAAGTTCCTCTTGGAAAAAGAGAGTTTATATCAATATTTGGTGATGATTATGATACACATGATGGAACTTGTATAAGAGATTATATACATGTTACTGATTTGGCAGATGCTCATATATTAGCAGTACAAAAATTAAGAGAAGGCAGTGACAGTAATATATACAATCTAGGAAGTGGTAATGGATTTACAGTGAAAGAAATGATAGAAGCAGCTAGAAAAGTAACTGGTCATGAAATACCAGCTAAAGTTTGTGAAAGAAGAGCGGGAGATCCAGCAAAACTTGTGGCATCATCAATTAAAGCTAGAGAAGAACTTGGTTGGCAGCCTAAACTTGAAAATGTGGAAGCTATGATTTCATCAGCTTGGAATTGGCATAAAAATCATCCAAATGGATTTGAGAAATAATAAGGGGATATTATCATGAGTATATATGTAGAATTTGAAAGGTTAATAAATTTTGGATTAAAGCATAACTTATTTGAAAAAGATGATGTAATTTATATGAGAAATTCTCTTATAGAAGTATTTAAATTAGATGAATATATAATAGAAGAAATAGATGAAGAAGAAAACTTGGAAAATGTAACTCCTATAATGGAAAAATTATTGGATTATGCCTATGAAATGAAAGTATTAGAATCCAATACACCTGTTTATAGAGATTTATTAGATACAAAAATAATGGGAATTTTAACTCCAAGACCTTCACAAGTTATAAAAGAATTCAATATGCTTTACAACATAAACAAAAAAGATGCTACTGACTATTTATACGATTTAAGTAAATCATGCGATTATATTAGAACCTCTAGAATAGCTCAAAATATGACTTGGAAAACTAATACAAAATATGGAGATATAGATATAACTATAAACTTATCCAAACCAGAAAAAGATCCAAAAGCCATAGCAGCTGCTAGAAATGTGAAAAGTTCATCTTATCCAAGTTGTTTATTGTGCAAAGAAAATGTTGGATACGCAGGACGATTAAATCATCCTGCTAGACAAAATTTAAGAGTAATTCCATTTGAGCTTAAAAATGAAGAGTGGAATTTACAATACTCTCCTTATTCTTATTACAATGAACACTGTATAGTTTTTTCTAGTAAACATGAGCCTATGAAAATAAATAAAACAACTTTTGATAGAAATTTAGAGTTTGTGGAAAAATTCCCTCATTACTTTATTGGTTCAAATGCAGATTTACCAATAGTTGGAGGTTCCATACTTACTCATGATCACTACCAAGGTGGTAGATATGAATTTGCCATGGCCAAAGCAAAGGATGTATATGAAATTAAAATTGAAGGATATGAAGATATAAAAATATCAATAGTTAAATGGCCTCTTTCTGTTGTAAGACTAAGTGGTAAAAATAGAGAAAAAATAAGTATATTGGGTGAAAAAATATTAAAACACTGGATAAATTACTCTGATGAAAATGTGGGAATATTATCTCATAGTGGAGATACTCCTCACAATACGATAACACCAATAGCTAGAAAAAAAGAAGAGAATTTTGAACTTGATTTAGTTCTTAGAAATAACAGATGTGATGATATTAATCCAGATGGAATATTCCATCCTCATAAAGAACTTCACCATATTAAAAAAGAAAATATAGGTTTAATAGAAGTTTTAGGTTTGGCAGTTCTTCCAGCTAGATTAAAAGAGGAGTTATCTAATATAAAAGAATGTTTATTGAATGAAGACAAAAATTATGAAATGAGTGAAAAAGAAAATTTAATACCTCATTTACCTTGGTTTAATGAAATAAAATCTAAATATAATGAATTTACTAAAGAAAATATAGATAAAATTATAGAAGATGAAGTAGGTTTTGTATTTGAGAAGGTTTTAGAAGATTGTGGAGTTTTCAAATG
>JARKUZ010000018.1 GCA_029851945.1 Terrisporobacter sp.
TGAAAGTACTAACAAAAGTTAATACTTTAAGTAAAGATTATGTGGTTATTATAGCAAAGAGGATACACCTGTTCCCATTCCGAACACAGAAGTTAAGCTCTTGAGCGGCAATGGTACTTGGGGGGAAACCCCCTGGGAGAGTAGCACGTAGCCACGTAATCTTTTTTTATTTAATAAAAAAGAGATAGACTTTGATATAAAAAGTTTATCTCTTTTTATATATAAAGAAAATCTATAACTTGAAACCATCCATAAATAATTTCAATAAATATAGTTTTTTAAAATAATATTTGATACTATAAAAATGATTTAAACAAAATTATTATTTAGGGGGATACATATGAGTAATTTACCAGATAAATTCAATACTTTTGCACAAGCTAGAAAAAACGGATTTTTAGCAGCTAAAGAGGTAAAAGATAGTGGCAAAAAAATGGTGGGTACATTTTGTTGCTTTACACCTTCAGAATTACCTATAGCAGCTAAGGCGGTACCTGTAGGTGTTTGTGGTGTAAGTGAAGAGGCTATTCCAGAAGCAGAAAAAGTGTTGCCAAGAAATTTATGTCCTTTAATAAAATCAAGCTATGGCCATGCCATAACTGATACATGTCCATATTTTTATTTTTCTGATTTACTAATTGGAGAAACTACATGTGATGGAAAGAAAAAGATGTATGAAGAATTAGGAAAAGTAAAACCTACACATATAATGCAATTACCAAATAGAGCTAATGGGAAACATGAATTTAATCTTTGGAAAGATGAAATTATTTTATTAAAAGAAGTATTAGAAAAAGAATTAGAAACTACTATAAGTGAGGAAGATATAAAAAGAGCTATAATAGATAAAAATGAAGAAAGAAAATTATTAAATGAATATTATGACTTGGGAAAATTACAACCTTCAGCATTAACAGGTATGGAACTATATCAGGTATCATACCAAGCTCAGTTTAAATTTGATAGAAAAGAATTAAAGAAAAGTTTAAGACAAGTTATAGATGATACTAAAGAAAGATATGAAAAAGGAGAATGTCCTGTTAAAAAAGATGCACCAAGAATACTGATAACAGGCTCTCCAATAGGAGGATGCACTGATAAAATAATAAATACTATAGAAGAAAGCGGAGGTTCTATAGTTGCTTATGAATTATGTTCATCTATAAGAAATAATAGAGAGTTAGTTGATGAAAGTAATCCAGATGTTTATGATGCATTAGCAAAGAAATATTTAAATATAGGTTGTGCTTGCATGATGAATAATGATAAGAGAATATCTTTATTAGATGATTTAATAGAAGAATTTAATATTGATGGTGTAATAGATGTTGCTCTTCAATCATGCCATCCATTTAATGTGGAAGGGAATAGGATAAAAGAATTTGTAGTTAATGAGAAACATATTCACTATATGGCTATTGAGACTGACTATTCTCAATCAGATACAGAGCAATTGAGAACAAGATTTGAAGCATTTATAGAGATGATAGAAGAACAAAATTATGTTACTAATAAATAGAAATAATAAATTAACTAAGAATATATTAAGTTAAAAATTAGAAAGTAAATATTATAATAATGATTATTTAAAAATATTTATTATAAAATAAGAGTGATGGAGATTGGATAATTAGGGGGGAAAATGTACAGTATAGGTGTGGACTCAGGATCTGTGGCTACAAAGGCAGTATTATTTGATGGAGAAAAAATAGTAAAAAAGGTTATTATCCCCACAGGATGGAGCCCAAAGACTACATCAAGACAAGCCTATGATATGCTTATAGATGGAATTGATAAAGATAAAATAAAAAAAGTGATCGGAACTGGGTATGGAAGAATTAGTATGGACTTTGTAGATAAAAAAGTTACAGAGATAACTTGTCATACAAAAGGTATATTCTTTTTAAATAAAAATATAAGAACTATTTTAGATATAGGTGGACAAGATAGTAAGGTTATAAATATAGATGAAAACGGAAACGTAGTTAACTTTATTATGAATGACAAATGTGCTGCGGGAACAGGTAAATTCTTAGAAGTCACTTCTCATAAGCTCGGTAGTGATATTGCAAATATTGATGAATTAGCAGATGGAGCAACACCAGAAAATATATCTAGTATGTGTACTGTATTTGCTGAATCTGAGATTGTAAGTCTTCTGGCTCAAGATATTCCAAAGGAAAATATAGCAGCGGGGATTTTAAAATCTATTGCTAATAAAGGCGTATCTATATTAAATAAAGGAAAACTAGATGGGGAGATCGCATTTACAGGAGGTTTAGCTCAGAGTAAAGAATTAGTAAAAATGTTGAAAAATAATTTAAATAGAGATATATTTATAGCAGAAGATGCTCAAATAGTAGGTGCTCTAGGAGCAGCTATTATAGGATATAAGTAATTTTAGCTACATAGGGGGAAGAAAAAATGAACATAGTAAAAGTAGATGCAATGGGAGATAATTGTCCTATTCCAGTTATTAAAACAAAAAAAGCATTAGATGCTTTAACTGAATCAGCTATAGTCGAAGTAAGTGTAGATAATGAAATAGCACTACAAAATGTAATTAAAATGGCGAATCAAAAAGAACTATCAACTACAAGTGAAACAATAAATGAAAATCACTTTATAATTAAAATACAGTATGGAGATGTGGAATCTCAAGAAGTACAAAAAGAAGAAATTCTATGTAAAGTGGATAAAGAAGAAAAAACAGTTGTAGTTTTAAGTAGTGACAAAATGGGAGAAGGAAATGATGACTTAGGTAAAGTTCTTATAAAAGGATTTATTTATGCTTTAACTCAGTTAGATAAATATCCAAAATCTATTTTATTGTATAACAGTGGTGTTAAATTATCATCAGAGGGATCAGACTCTATAGAAGATTTAAAAATATTGGAAAATAATGGAGTAGAAATATTAAGTTGTGGAACTTGTTTAAATTTCTATGAATTATCAGATAAACTTAAAGTTGGCTCAGTTACTAATATGTATACTATAGTAGAAGAATTATCAAGTGCTACAAATGTAATTAGACCATAGTGATTAAATTAATATAAATGAAAAGAAGTAATAAAGAATACTAAACTTTATTACTTCTTTTTATATTGTATGAAATTTATAACTTATCTAGTTTATAGATAAGTTATAAATTATAATCTATTGATTTTATAAGCTGATGGAGTAGTTAAATACATATTATATTTGTAAATTAGCATATTTATAAGGAGGAATTGAATTTATAGATATTTTAGAGCGATTTTTATATTAATAAGATTTAAATATAATACTTAATATATAATAAAATATAGAATTATACTTTTATCTAAGAAATAGGAGGAGAATATGAAAATAATAGATTTCCATTGTGATACCATATCACAGATATACAATTATAGAAATAATGGTGAAAATATAAATCTAAGACAGAACAATCTTCACTTAGATATAGAAAAAATGAAAAAAAGTGATTACATGTTACAAGTATTTGCATCTTATATTGATTTAAAACATGATAAAAATCCACTACAAAATTGTTTAAATCACATTGATTTACTATACAAACAAATAGAAAAAAATAAAGAAGATATATCAATAGTTTATAATTATGAAGATATTATTAGAAATAAAGACAATAATAAAATCTCTGCACTACTATCTATAGAAGAAGGAGGAGTATGTAAGGGAGATTTAGCTTTACTTAGAAACTTTTATAGATTAGGTATTAGAATGATGACTTTAACATGGAACTATGAAAATGAATTATCATATCCCAATGGTCATTATTATGATGAAGTAAGAAATAAGAGAAAAGGTCTAAAAGAAAAAGGTTTTGAGTTTATAAAAGAGATGGAAGACTTAGGTATAATCATAGATATATCTCATTTATCAGATGATGGAATTTATGATGTATATAATAATACTAAAAAACCTTTTATAGCAAGCCATTCCAATGCTAGAAGTATGTGCTCTCATAGAAGAAATTTAACTGATGATATGATTAGAAAGATTGGTGAGCGTGGAGGAATAATAGGAATAAACTTTTACTCTGTTTTCTTAAAAGATAACTTAACATACAAAGATACAGCTATGATAAAAGATATAATAGATCATATGAAATATATTTCTAATTTAGGTGGAATAGATGTTGTTGGAGTAGGAACTGACTTTGATGGAATAGATTGTAAATTAGAATTTAAAGATTCTTCAAATATGCAACTTATAGCTGAATCAATGAAGAAAAATGGATTTAGTGAAGAAGAAATAGAAAAAGTGTTTTATAAAAATGGATTAAGATTATTTAAAGATGTATTATGTTAAATCATAAAAATTTTAATGATGCTTTATAAAGATATGATAAAATAATTAAGAAAAAATGGGAAAAATGTTTACGAATGGAAAATATTAGTATAAAATTTACTTGTACGATGTACTAATACTATAATTGAATTTAGATTTTAATGGAGCGTGTTACTGATTGGGCATTAGCTTTCCTATAATTTTTGTTAGGAAAGCCTTTTTTATATAAAAATAAAATTTATATAAATAAAATGTATCATTATGGTAAAGAGTTTATACGTTACTTAAAATCGCAATTCAAAATTTAATTTATTAAGGGGAGGTATATGATGAAAATTAAAGGGAAAAAATTTCTAAGTACTATGCTAGCCACTGTATTAATTTTCACTATGATTCAGCCATCTGTAGTTAGTGCAATGTCTAAGCCTAAAGTAGACATGGAAAAAAGCAATAATTCAGGATATGAAATTTATCCTAAGCCGCATGAACTGAATTATTTGAATGGTGAGTTTGTTATACGTAAAGATGTGAATGTAGTATATGATAGTAAAATTGATGAAGCTACTAAAAATCGTATGTCTGAAGTTCTACAATCAAAAAATAAGAATATTAAAGAGTCAAATAAAGTGGTAAGTGGAAAAACTAATATATTAGTTGGTACATATTCATCAGGTGAATATGCAGATAAATATATACAAGATAAATATGAAATAGATTCAAGTTTATTTAAAAAGATTGACTCATACTATATGTCAGCAAAAAATGGGGAAATAGTAATCTTAGGGAAAGATACAGATGCTGCATTTTATGGAATAACAACTTTAAAACATATATTTAATCAAATGGATGGATCTACAATAAAAAATTTTGAAATTGAAGATTACGCAGATACAGCAATACGTGGATTTATAGAAGGATATTATGGTTTGCCTTGGACAAATGAAGATCGTATGTCTTTAATGAAATTTGGTGGAGAATTTAAGATGACATCTTATATATTTGCTCCAAAAGATGATCCGTACCATACTAGTAAATGGAGAGAATTATATCCTGAAGATGAATTAGCTGAAATAGCTAAAATGGTAAAAGTAGGTAAAGATACAAAAACAAGATTTGTTTGGACAGCGCATCCATTTATGGGCAAATTCAATGTAAACGATTTTGAAGGAGAAATGGAAAAGTTAATAGCTAAGTTTGAACAATTGTACTCAATTGGTGTTCGTCAATTTGGTGTTCTTGGTGATGATGTTGGTAATCTTGACAAAAAGATTGTTACTGATATGATGAATAGACTATCTGAATGGGGCAAAGAAAAAGGAGATGTTTATGACTGGGTATTCTGTCCGGCTGGATATAATGCAAGTTGGCAAGGTGACTATTCAGAATTAAACACATATGATGCAGCATTTCCAGATAATGTTCAAATTTTCTGGACAGGCCAATCAGTATGTGCACCAATTAGTCAAGAAACTTTAACTAACTTTAAAACAAATAGAGTACAAGAGGGTAAAACTAGAAGAAGTCCGCTATTCTGGTTAAACTGGCCAGTTAATGATATAAACATGCAAAGGTTAATGATGGGTAAAGGAAGTTTATTACATACAGATATAAATGTTGAAGATTTAGCTGGTGTAGTTACGAATCCTATGCAAGATGCAGAACCATCAAAGGTAGCTCTTTTTGCTATAGCAGATTATGCTTGGAATGTTAAAGGATTCGATGATGATAAAAGTTGGGAAGATTCTTTTAAATACATAGATAGTGAAGCTCCAGAAGCTTTACATACAATAGCGAAACATACATCAGATCCAGCACCAAATGGACATGGACTAGTATTAGAAGAGTCAGAAGATATAAAACATTTATTAGAAGAATTCTCTAATAAGTTAAATGGTGGAGAAAATATTGCTGAATCTGGTAATAAAATAGTAAATGAAATGGACATAATAATTCAGGCCTGTGATGAATTCATAAAAACTAGTACAAATAAAAGAATGGTGGAGCAAATTACACCATTTGCAAATTCATTAAAAGATCTAGCAACATCTATTAAACAATTTGTTCAATCGGCAATAGATTTAAAAAATAAAGATAATGATTCAGCTGTACAAAATTTTGCTGAAGGAAATACATCATATGAAAATAGTAAAAAACATGACAGAGTAACAATAGATGGCACTAAAAAAGCTCAACCAGGTTCTAAACGTTTAATTCCATTTGTACAATCTGTTAGGGATGCAATTTCTGATGAAATAAATTCACTAGTTAATGGTGGAGAAGAAAAATTAAAATTAACTGCAGAAACAAATATTTCAGGGATACATAAAGGTAAAATAGAAAATATTATAGATGGTAAAAATGATACTTATATATGGAATAGTGTATATGAACAAGTAGATCAATATTATCAAGTAAATTTAAGTAAACCGACTACAATATATGGCGTAGATATATTAAATGGTAATACAAGCAAAAAAGATGATACTTTTGGTCATGCTAAAGTACAATATACAACTGATGGACAGGATTGGAAAGATATTAATAATAAAACATATGGTCCATATGCTGAAAAGGTTAAAATTACAAATGTGGAAATAGAAAATGTTGTTGGTGTAAGATACATATGTACACAAACGGATTCTGGTAGAAAATGGCCTGCTATGAGAGAATTTAAAATATTAACTACTCCACAACCTGAAGTCCCAATTTTTACAAGTGAAGTAATACGTACAACTGATGGATGGAGTGTTCATTCTGGAAAAGAATCCGATATGTTAGATGGAGATGAAAATACAGGTGTTCATTATAATGTAAGACAAAGTTCAAGTCCTGCAAATACTACTATTGAAGGAGACTATGTAGGAGTAAAATTAAGTGAGCCAATAGTTCTTGGCAAAATAAAAATTCTTCAAGGGCCAAATGCTGGTTCAGGAGATTACTTTAAAAATGCTACTTTAGAATATTCTTTAAATGGTGTTGATTACAAAGAAATTAAGCAATGTAAAAATGAGAAGGATATAACAATAGATCTTTCAGATAAAAATATCGAAGCTCAATATATACGTTTAAGAAATAACGAAAATCAAAATACTTGGATTGGATTTAGAGAATTTGAAGTTAATGCAAAAATAGATCATAATGGTAAAGTATATACTAATGTAGAAAAGTACAAAGATCATCCAGCAGATTACTTTGAAGATAATGCTAGCATGGTTAAACTTAGTAATATAACATTAGAAAAAGATCAATATATAGGATTAATGTTGGATCGTATTCATGAATTAACAGAAATAGTTGTAAATGGTAATGGATTAGACAAAGTTACATTACAAGTTTCTAAGAATGGATATGAATGGGTTAATATAGATAGTAAAACATTAACTGAAAATACTAATGCAAAGTATATTCGTTTAATTAATTTAGAAAAATCGCCAGTTACTTTTGATGTAAGTGAATTTAGATTAGCATCTAGAGAATTTGGAAAACCAAAAGTTATTGAAAACAATATGGGGCCAATATATGATGGTAAGTTAGAAAATTTATTTGATAAAGATCGCACAACGGCTGTACAATTTAACCGAAGTCAAACTAAAGGTGATCATATGATTATTGATTTAGGTCAAGAAATTGACTTAGATAAATTAAAAATAGTAGTTCATGATTCACACAAAGATTATATAAGGGATGGTAAAATTTATGCTTCTACAGATAAAGAAAACTGGGGTGAAGCTGTAGTTACAATTGGAGATCAAGAAGCTAATGCAACAGTTGATGATTCAAATATAAATGACTGTTTCCCTGGACATGAAATTTCCTATAATGTGGCTGAAGGAACTAATATAAATAAAAAAGCTCGTTATCTTAAATTAGAGCTTACTCAATCTTATGCACACCGATGGACAAGAATAAACGAAATAGAAATAAATGATGGAAAGTATATCCCATCTGTGAATAATCCGACATTTGATTCAAATGTTTCAGATACTGAAAATGGATTGTTTGAATATTTAGTTGATGGTGATATTACTACAATGTATATACCAAGTGCAGATAGCGGATATCTTACATATTCACTATCTAAAAATAACAAAGTAAATCACATTAAAGTAATGCAGAATGCTAAAGTAATTTCAAATGCAAACGTGAGTGCAAGAGTTATATCTCCAACTAAGGGAACACAATGGGTGCAATTAGGAACTTTAAATAAAGGTACAAATGAATTTGTACTACCAGAAGGAACTATAATATTAGATGTTAAGTTTGAATGGGATGGAGTAGTTCCAAACTTAGTGGAATTAGTATTTAAGTCAGCTGAAGATACAAGTGTTGATAAAGAAGATTTAAAAAAATTAATAGATGAAAATATAGATACTTCAAACTGGACAATTAATTCAGCGAAAGCATATGAAACTGCTATAAAAGTTGGTAAAGAAATTTATGATAATGAATATTCAACACAAGAAGCTGTAAATAGTGCAGTTAAAGAAATAGAAAAAGCAAAAGAAAATCATGAGTTAAGAGCTGATGTTTCTGATTTAGAATCCTTAATAAATGAGAATCTTGATAGTTCTAAATATACAGTTACAACTTGGAAAAAATATCAAAAAGCTTTAAATGCAGCTAAAAAAGCTATGGAGGATGTTGATAATTTATCTCAAAAAGATGTTGATAAATTAGTTGAAGAATTAAATAAAGCTAAAGCTGATTTAGTATACAATCCTGCAAATAGAGAAGAAGCTGAGTTTGCAATAGAAGACATTAATGAATTTATAAAAAATATACAAAATCCAGAAAAAACTTACACTAAGAATTCATGGGATGCATTATTAAATGCAAAAACAGAGTTAGAAAAATTAATTGAATTAAATAAAACTAAGCCTCAAGATCCAGAACTATTTGAACAAGGTATAAAATCTATAGAAGATTTAAGAAAAGGTTTAGTAGAAATTACTTCACTAGTAGTAGAGATAGAAGAATTTGATGCTATATCTGATTCAAGTATTTATACAGAAAAATCTTTCAAAGCATATGAAGATGCAATAAATGCTGGAAAAGAATTACTAGTTGATGGTACTGCTAAAGAAATAGAAGACATAATAGCTGAAATTACTAAAGCGAAAAACAACTTAGAATTTGTATCTTCAAGTGAAAATATCAAAAAATTTATTGCTGAGTTAAAAGCTTTAAATAAAGACAATTATACTACTAATTCATATACAGCATTAATGAATAGAGTGGCTGAGATAGAAAATATGAATTTAGATTCAATGAGTGAAAAAGAATTAGAAGGATATCAAAAAGAATTATTAGGATTAAAAAATTCATTAGTAAATATAGTTGAGTTACGTAATGTAGTTAATATGGCTAAAGGGCTTAATTGCGAATGTTATACTCTAGATAGCTATAATGCATTAATAAAACTATTGGATGGCACAGATGATTTATTTGTATCTGGTAAACGAGAAGAAGTTGAAAAATCAGTAGCTGGCATTAAAAATGCTATAAATAATCTTGTAATAAGAGTAAATAAGAAGGAGCTTGTTGATTATATTAACAATATAGAAAAGATAGATTTAAGTAAATATACAGAAGAAAGTGTATCTAAATATAATAAAGCATTAGAAGTATTAAAATCTATGTTAGAAAATGTAGAAAATACTAGTGCTAAAGATTTTATAAAAGCTAAAGTTGACCTTGAAGCAGCAAAAGAATCTTTAGAATTAAAGCCTGTAAAACCAGCACCAGACACTGATGATGGTAGCAACAATGGTGGATCTAATAATGAAAATGGTGGAAATAGCGGTAATAATAATGGATCTAACAACGGAAACAGTGGAAATAGTAGCAACAATGGTGAATCTAACAATGGAAACGGTGAGAATAGTAGCAACAACGGTGGATCTAATAATGGAAATGATGGAAATAATAACATTAATAATGGAGAATCTCCAAAAACTGGTGACTCAAGTATACTATTACCTTCAGGAATATTGTTACTTGCTTTAGGAGCATTATTTGTATATCGTAAAAAATTAAAAGCCACTAAATAATTATAAAAACTTAACTTCATAGTTAATAATATAAAAATGGATTATACATTTAATTTAATGGTATAATCCATTTTTTAATTGTAAGGAAATTATGTTTTATATGATAACTTAAGCAAAAGGAATTTTTTATTTAGTATATTACATAAAATTTAATGAACTACTAATATGTATAAAAATAAACACAGTGAATGAGTAAAACTTTATAAAGTATTATATAATTAAGATAAATGAATTTATGAAAACATGAGAAAAAGGTGATTAAATGAGATATTTATTTAAAGAGGTCGATTTAAACAAGAAAAAAGAAAAACTTTTAAATATATATATAAATATAATCAAAAAAAATAATTACAGATCTAAAAATATACTACTCATAGTACCAAATGCAATAACAAAGTTAAATTACTTGAGAAGTTTGGATTTAAGATGTAGTGAAGAATTAAAAATAACTACATATAGTCATTTTGTACATAATGAGTTAATTAAGTATTGGCCAATAGTAGCTGAAAATTGTTCAAAAATAAATGGAAATAAGATTAGCCCATCCTTTATATCTCAAAGCTTGAGTGAATATATTTTAATAGATTTTATAAATAAAAAAAGAAATAATGAAAATTATTTCGAAGATATAGTAGGGACAGATAAGGGTATATGCAAAAACATATTAGATAATCTTAGTAAGGCTTGTTTTAATGATATAGATATTCATGCTATAGGGGAAAAAATATATGAATCTAAGAAAAATAAAGATAATTTAATGAGATTTTCTTATAGTCAGATGCAAGAGGTTATAGATTTTTATGTAAATACATTATTATCTAATTCCATAATAGATAATTCAATTTCTGTATATCTATATAATAATTTTTTATTGAATAATGATTTTTATATTAAAAGATTAAGGGAAGAATACGATTATCTAATTATAGATAGCTTAGAAAGTTCATCTGTAAGTGAAGCTAATTTAATTACAGAGCTAATAGACAATACAAAGGAAACTTATATTTTCTATGATAATAGTAAGGATTACTCATCTTTCAAAAATACAGATATTAAGCATTTAGAAGAAAATATCATCAAAAAATATTTTACTAAATATGATATAGGCAATAAATTAGAAAAAATAAGCTTGATTAAATTATATGAATTTAAAGAATCAAAATATATAGAAGAAATTAAAAATATAAAAGAAGAGATAGAGTTAAAACAAATAGAAGATAGAAAAAAATTAATTGAATTAGATGAAAGTGCTAGTTTATATGATGAAATGATAAACAATTCTGTTGAAAAGATTGAGGAGTTAGTACATAGGGGGATGGAGTTAAAAGATATAGCTATAATATCTCCTATAAATAATTCTATATTAGATTATAAAATAAGTAATTTATTAAAAGATAAAAATATTGAAGTAGCAAACACTAAAATGGATAGTAAAATTATGGACCATGCTTACGCAAATGCATTAGTTGTGGCAACATGTATATTTTATAATTTACAAAGCTTGATAAAAGATGAAGAATATATAAACTTTATTGAGATTATTTTTGGCGTAAATAAGATAAAAGCTCTAAAAATATTCAATAATAGACATACTGATGAAAATTATATGGACTTAATTCAGTATATACAAAATAAACAAAGTGAAGATATTAAAATAAGTGAATTTTTAATTCGATTTTATATAGAAAAGATGTTAAATCTTAAAGATGGAAAAACAGAAATAATATCATGTAAAGAAATTATAAAGCAAAGTGAAAGTTTTAGTGATATATTAGATAATTTAGAAATTAAAGATGAAAAAGAGATAGGCCAGGTATTTATTAAGTGCTTAAAGAGCAATATTAATGATTTTTATATGTCTTCTGATATAGAAGATATGAAAAATTCAGATAAGATTATAATTACCACACCGTACACTTATATAGGTTCTAATATTAATAGAAAGATACAACTTTGGATAGATATAGGAAGTAATGCTTGGAATATGAGAATTGAAAAGGATATAGCTAATCCATTGGTTCTTAGAAAGTCATTCAAAGAGAAGGAAATATATACTGATGATATGGAAGAAATGAATAAAAAATATTATCTTTATAATTTAGTATATAATTTATTACTCGATAGTAAAGAAGTATATGCTTATAAAAGTGAGTATAGTGTAAATGGATTTATGCAGGAAAGTATGTTATATGGTCTTTTACTAAGATTATTAGATAGAGGAGATAAGGATAATGACTAAGATAAATTATAGGGAAGATCAACTTCCAATAATTCAATATGAAAAAGGTAAAATGGCAGTTCCTGCAGTACCTGGTGCTGGAAAAACTTTTATAGTTACTAATTTAGTTGCAAAATTATTGGAAGAAAAAAAGCAAGGAAAAGGAAAAATTTTAATTTTAACCTATATGAATAGTGCCGTAAATAATTTTAAAGTTAGAATAAAGAAAATACTAGAAGACAAAAACATAGATGATAAAAATTCATATGAAGTTATGACTATACATTCTTTGGCAGTAAAAATTATAAAAGAAAAGCCAGAAGTTGTTATGCTACATGAAGACTTTAATATAGCTGATGATTTGCAAAAAACTATTATACTTAGTGAATGCATAAATAACTTCAGAGCTAATGGAGGAGAAAAAGCTTTTAGATTTTTCTTAAAAGAACAAAAGGATCCCTTATGGCAAGATAGACAACTAGATGCTTGGGAAAATGGATTTTATGATTTAGTTCAAAACACTATTGGGGAACTAAAATATAAAGAAATATCACCGCGAAAACTTGATGAAATAATGAGAGAAAATCGTAGAGGTATTTTAAAAATAATTCTTCCTATATATACAGAATATGAAAAAAAATTAAAAAGTCATGGTTTATTAGACTATGATGATTTATTAATTTTAGCTTATAAAGTATTATGTATGGATGAAGAATTAAGAATAAAATATCAAAATAGATATCAATATGTATTTGAAGATGAGTGTCAGGATTCTAATGAAATACAAGGAAAGATAATTAGTTTAATATGTGAAAATCATAATAACCTTGTGAGGGTTGGAGATATAAATCAAAGTATAACAGGAACTTTTTCTTCATCAGATCCTAAGTTTTTTAAGGAATTTATAGATAATAGTGATTATTGCTATAGAATGGACATGTCCAATAGAAGTTCAAAAGATGTCATTAATCTTGCAAATGCTTTAGTAAAATACGTAACACAAGATTTAAAAAGCAGAGAATGTAGAGATGCCCTAGAGGAAATGGATATAAAGACAGTTCCTAAAAATATGGGATACAAAGAAAATCCATGTCCAGATAAGTATCAAATAAGCTTAAAATGGTATGAAACATTTGAAAAAGAAATAGAACAGACAGTAAAGTTTGTGAGAAATATAAATAAAAAATATCCAGACAAAAGTATAGGCATATTAGTTCCATACAATGATCATATAAATTTAGTTGCTAAAGAACTTATTAAAGAAGATTTAGAATTTGAAGAACTAGGTCCTAACTCTCTTAGAAAAAGAAGGATTATAGATAATATAGCATCAATAATAGATTTTATTTTAAATTGTGATAATATAGAAAAATTTATTGAAGTATTAGATAAAGTATATATAAAAACTGAAAATAAAGAAGGGAAGAAGGACTTTTTCCAATTAATAAGAGAGAAAAGGTTGACTGTTGAAGAATTATTGTATGATGAGAATAGTAGCAAAGATATAATAATTGACATAGATAGTGACTTATATCAAAGCTTTTTATATGGATTAAAAGCATTAAAAAATATAATAGAATATTCTTTAACTAGAATAGATAAATTGATTCTTTTCATAGGAGACAATATGTCAATTGAAAATCAAGAAAGAGCTATTGTAGACTACTTAGGTTTTTATGTGAAATACTTAATAGCAGACAATAATAAAATAGATTTACAGCAAGTATACAATTTACTATCAGACAGAAAAAATAAGGTTTTTAGTTATATTATAGAAGTTGTAAGTGAAATAAATGGATATGAACCTTATCCAGGAAGTATAACTGTGTGTAATTATCATAAATCAAAAGGGTTAGAGTGGGATTGTGTATTTTTATTGGGAATTACGGAATTTAATTTCCCAGACAATATTTATCAAAAATTTCAATGTGATAGGTGGTATCTAAAAGAAAAATATAAAAATCCAAATGCAAATATAAAGTCAGAAATAGACTTTATTTTAAATGGTGAAATAAACAAAGATTATGGCAAAGAGATTAAAGAAAGTTTAATAAAAGAAAAAATTAGGCTTTTATATGTGGGTATTACAAGGGCAAAAGAAATGTTAATTTTATCAGCAAGCGATAAAATATCTGCAACAGATAAAAAAAGTCAAAAGCCATCAATTTATTTAAATATATTAAAAAATGTAATAGATAAGAAAGGAGAATGATTTAGATGAATGAAAAATTAAAATATTTTACTTATAGCCAAAACTCATTAAATACTTATAAATCATGTCCTTTTAAGTTTAAATACAAATATATAGATAATATAAATTGGAGATATGATGATATTGGAAGTAGAGAATATTATGATAGCTTGAAGTGGGGGCGGGATTTTCACTTACTTTGTGAGAGATATTTTTCTAATATCCCAATAGGAAGTAGTGCTAATGAGGATTTTAACAAATGGATGAAAAAAATAGAAAAGCTACTTCCTTTAGATGAAGAAAATATTTATCTTCCTGAGTATGAAGTAAGATTAAATTTTAATGGAAAAGAAATTTTAGCTAAATTTGACTTAGTTGTAATAAATCAATATAATATAAGTCTTTGGGATTGGAAAACTGAGTCACAGAAGATAAGTTATAAAAATGCATTAAATAGGATGCAAACTAGGGTATATATGTTTTTAGCGGAAGAAGTAATAAGAAAAGAATTATATCCAAATCATAAGATAGAAAATATAAGTATGAATTATTATCAACCAGAGTTGGAAGATGAACCTATAACTATAAGATATAGTAAAGAGATGCATAATGAAAATATAATAAATATATCATCTTATATAGAAAATATTGAAGGCACGGATTTTAGCAATAATATAGATGTCATAAAAAATAAAAAACACTGTAAATATTGTGAGTTTAATAAATTATGTAATAACGAAGATATAAATTATGAAGAATTAGAGGAGGACATATATGGGCCTTAGGTTTGTGTTAGGTAGAGGAGGTATAGGAAAAACTTCCTTTATGCTAGATTCAATAAAGAAAAGAGTACAAGACAACGAAACTAGTCCTGTTATTCTTTTAGTTCCAGAACAATATTCATTTGAGATGGAAAAGAAGATGTCTAAACTTTTTTTAGGAGAAGAAAAGGATAAGTATTTAAGAAGTAGAGTATTAAGTTTTAAAACTATGAGTAGTATAGTATTTTCAAAAGTAGGAGGACTTACTGATGTAAATATTAACTCTAGTGGTAGAGCTATGATGATATATAAATCAATTGATAAAATAAGTAATGAACTAAAAGTTTATGCTAAATCATCTACACAGTCAGGATTTGTAGCTTCTATAACAGATATGATTTCAGAATTAAAACAATATAACGTGTCACCAGACATGCTAGAGGCTATATCTGGTGAAGTTGAAAATGAAACCTTAAGATATAAATTGAAAGATATTGCAAAGATTTATGCAGAGTTTGAAAAAAATCTTCATGAAAACTATGTTGATTCTCAGGACATGCTTACATCTTTGTCAGCAAGATTAGAAGAGTGTGAGTATTTTAAGAATAGTTATATTTATATAGATGAGTTTACAGGTTTTACACCTAATCAGTATGGAGTATTAAAAGTATTACTTAAACAAGCAAAGGATGTTTATATTTCTTTAACTATTGATAGTCTGACTCAATTTACTTATTCAAAAAATGATGCCTTCTCAAGAACTAAATATACTTTTGAGAAATTATATAAAATAGCAGCAGAAGAAGGAATAAAGATTCATACAAATATTAATTTAAATACAGAAGATGTAAAAAGGTTTAAAGATAATGAAGAGCTTCAGCACTTAGAAAAATATTATCATGCTTATCCTTATAAAAAATATGAAAAACAAACTAAGCATATTAAAATAAAAGAATTTAACAATTTATATGATGAGGTAGAACAAGTAGCGAAGGATATTATTCATTTAGTAAGAGATAAAAAAGTAAGATATAAAGATATTACAGTAGCTACAAGGGACTTAAATAGATACGATTTTTTAGTTAAATCAATTTTTAAGGAATATGAAATTCCAAATTTTATAGATGTAAAAAGAGAAGCTAAGAATAATCCCATAATAGTTCTTATATTATCTGCTTTAGAAATGAAAAATAGAAGATACTCTTATGAGACTATGTTCAGATATTTGAAAAGTGGACTTATAGGAGTAGGCAATGAAGAAATAAGTTTATTAGAAAATTACGTACTTCTTAATGGTATAAGGGGGAAAAAATGGTTTGAAGAAAAATGGTACTATAAAGTAAATCCTAATTATTTAAGTGAAGAAGGAGAGTATGACTTACTTCAAAAAGAAAGAATAAATGAAACTAAGAATAAAGTTCTTGCTCCAATAATAGCTTTACAAGAAAAACTTAAAAAACAAAATAAAACTGTAAGAGAAATTTGCCAATATGTATATGAGTTTTTATTAGATATTAATATAGAAGAAACTTTAGAAAAGTTAATAAATAACTTTACTGAAAAAGGAGATTTAGAAATTGCTAATGAATATTCTCAAGTTTGGCAAATAGTAATAGATATATTAGACCAAATGGTAGAGCTTATGGGAGATGAAAGAATTTCATTGGACAAGTTTATGAAATTAATAAGTTTAGGTTTTGATGAATATGAACTTGGATTAGTTCCACCAAGTATGGATCAAGTTCTTGTAAGTAGTATAGATAGGATGAAAAATACGGATACAAAATATTTATATTTAATAGGAACTACTGATGGAATATTCCCGTTAATATCTAAAGAAATTGGACTTTTAAGTGATAAAGATAGAGAAAATCTAGGAGAAAAAGGATTAGAAGTTGATATAGACAGCAAGACGAAAACTTATGAAGAACAGTTTCTAGTTTATAAAGCTTTAACATCAACTAGTGAAAACTTAATTTTAACTTATCCTATCTCAGATCATGAAGGAAAAACTTTAAGACCGTCTATAATAATATCTAGGCTTAAAAAGATTTTCCCTAATATAGATATAAAAAATTATGTCTTGAAAGATATGGAAAATGCTAACGAAGATGTCTTAGAAAAAATAACAGTAAAAGCACCAACTTTTAATGAATTAATAAATGCCATAAAAGAGTTTGAAATTAGAGGAGAGATAAATGAAATATGGCTAGATATATATAGATATTTCTTAAGTGATAATGAATATAGAAATAAACTTGAAAAAGTTATTAGTGGGCTTAGTTACACTAATCAAGTTGAAAAAGTAGAAAAAGACAAAATTAAAAAGTTATATGAAAATAAAAATTTAAGTGTATCTAAACTAGAGAGATATGCTCAGTGTCCTTTCTCATACTTTATTCAATATGGATTAAAAGCAGAGGAAAGAAAAGAGTACTCATTTACAGCCCCAGACTTAGGATCATTTATCCATAAAATACTAGATATTTTCTCTAAATCATTAAATAAAGATAAATTAAATTGGCATGAAATAGATGAAGATTATATAAAAGGTAGGGTATCTCTTATAGTTGATGAAATGATTAATAAGATACCTGGATTCATATTAAATTCTTCAGAAAGATATAAGTATTTAGCCTATAGATTAAAGAAAATGTTAGTTTCAGCTATTAGTATAATATCTATGCAAATAAAACAAGGAAATTTTGAGCCAGTAGATTATGAAGTTAGTTTTAGGAAAAATGGTAAATATCCACCTATTAAACTTGTATTAGATGATGGAGAAGAAGTAACTTTAGTTGGGCAAATAGATAGAATCGATGAATTGGAAAAAGATGATAGTAGATATATTCGTATTATAGATTATAAATCAGGAGATAAATCAATTAGTTTAACAGAAGTATATTATGGATTACAATTGCAACTACTAGTATACTTAGATGCAATAATTGAAAGTGATAGACATAAAAAACAAAACATTAAACCAGCTGCCATTTTATATAACAGAATAGATAATCCTATTGTAAAAAGTAATGAAGATCAAAAAGATGTAGTTATAACAGAAGAAATATTAAAGAAACTTAGAATGAGTGGCTTAGTTGTAAAAGATCCAGGTATTATAGGAGAAATGGATCTATCACTTAAAGAAGGAGAAAGAAAAACTTCTTTAGTAATACCAGCAAGTTTTGATAAAAATGGGAATGTGGGTAGATATACTAAAGGTGTAACAGACAGTGAATTTGATATTCTTAGAGAATATGTAAAATATGAAGTCAAAGAATTATGTGAAAGAATGGTAGGGGGAGATATAAGTATATTACCTTGTAAAAATAAAAATGGAACTTCATGTGATTTTTGTTCTTATTCAGTAATATGCCAATTTGATTCTACTATAAAAGGAAATCAATACACAATTCTTAATGATAAAAGTGATGAAGAAGTAATTAAATTAATGGAGAAGGAGGTAAATAAATAGTGAGCTCACCAAAATGGACAAGTGAACAACAAGAAGTAATAGATAGTAGAGATTGTAATTTATTAGTAGCAGCTGCTGCTGGATCGGGAAAAACAGCAGTACTAGTTGAAAGAATTATACAAATGATAACAGATAAAGTAAAACCTATAGATATAGATAGCTTGCTAGTAGTTACCTTCACTAATGCAGCTGCATCAGAAATGAGAGAGAGAATAGGTGATGCAATAGGTAAAGCATTAGAAGATAATCCAGAAGATTCACACTTACAAAATCAGTTAGTTTTACTAAATAAGGCTAGCATAACTACAATACACTCTTTCTGTTTAGAAGTGATTAAATCAAATTTCCACAAAATCGATTTAGACCCTAACTTTAGGATTGGTGATGAGACTGAATGTACAATATTAAAGTTAGAAACTATCGAAGAAGTCTTTGAAGAGTTTTATGAGAAAAAAGAAGAAGATTTTTATAGGTTAGTGGAAAGTTACAGTGAAAAAAGAGGAGATACTAATTTACAACAAATGATGCTTAGTATTTATTCTTTTGTAATGTCAGCACCATATCCGATTAAATGGTTAGAAGATAGTGTAAAAGATTTTGAAATAGATGATAATTTTGATTTTTCTACTTCTAAATGGGCGAAAATAATATTAGATACAGTAAAGATTCAATTAAGTGGAATTGTACTTAATTTTGAAAAAGCTTTAGAAATGGTAGAAGGAATTGAAGAATTAGAAACTTTTACAGACAAATTAAAAATAGAATATAGGATGATAAAAAATATTTTTGATAGCTGTAATGAATCTTGGGAAAGTGCTTATAGAGCTTTTTATTCTTTAGAATTTGAAAATTACGTTAAAGGGGTTAAGAGAATCCCAAAAGGTTCAGAAGAATATATAAAAGATAGCAAAGATAAAGCTAAGAAAATAAGGGATGATGCTAAAAAATCTTTAGAAGCTATGCAAGGATCTACTTTTAACAAGGATATATCAAGTCTAAATAAAGAAATAGAAATGCTATACCCTGTTATAAATGCTTTAAGTAGAGTAATACTTCGATTCATAGAACTATATAGTCAACGAAAAAGAGAAAAAGGAATTATCGACTTCAATGATATAGAGCATTTTGCTTTAGCTATTTTAACAAATACAGATGACAATGGAAAAATAACTCCTTCAGATGTGGCACTTGAGTATAGAGAGAAATTTTATGAAATATTTATAGATGAGTATCAAGATAGTAACTATGTTCAAGAAGTTTTACTTAGTACAATTGCAAAAATTGAAACTCCAAATAGATTTATGGTTGGTGACGTTAAGCAAAGTATTTATAGATTTAGACAAGCCAAACCAGAAATTTTCTTAGAAAAGTATGCTACTTATGACACAGAAAAAGGAAGCAAAGAAAGAAAAATAATGCTTTATAAAAACTTCAGAAGTAGAAAAGAAGTAATAGACAGCTGTAACTATATTTTTGAAAACATAATGAGTAAGAACATAGGTGAAATTGAATATACAAAAGAAGAAGCATTAAACTTGGGAGCATCATTTAGAGAAGTTGAAGATGAAGATGTAATAGTAGGTGGACCTACTGAAATTCATCTTATGGAAAAAGATAATAAAAAGGATGAAGATATTAATTCTGATGAGGCAAATATTGAAGAAGAATTAGATAATATACAATTAGAAGCTCGTATGGTGGGTAAAATAATAAAAAGATTAATGTCACCAGGAGAAGACGAAAAAGTATACAAAGTATACGATAAGAAGCTTGATGATTATAGAATGGTTGATTTTAAAGATATAGTAATACTTCTTAGAGCCACATCTGCTTGGGCACCAGTGTTTGCTGATGAATTAATAAATATGGGTATACCAACTTATGCAGATACAGGAATGGGATATTTTGATACTATAGAAATTAAAACAGTAATGGCATTTTTAAGAGTTATAGATAATCCAATGCAAGATATATCTTTACTTGCTGTTTTAAAATCACCAATACTTCCATGTACTTCATTTACACCAGAAGATTTTATTGATATAAGATTAGAAAATAATAATTCTAGTTTATATGAATGTATAGTAATGATGAGTGAAAATGAAGAGAAAGAAAAACAAATAGTAGCAGAAAAATGTAGAAGATTTTTAAATGACTTAAAAGAATACAAAGAAAAATCTCTTTATATGAGTACAGATGAATTTTTATGGCATTTATATATGAAGAGTGGTTACTATGCTTATGTTGGTGCTTTACCAAGTGGAAGTCAAAGACAAGCTAACTTAAAGATTTTATTTGAAAGAGCAAAACAATTTGAAGAAACAAGTTTTAAAGGTATTTTCAACTTTGTTAACTTTATAGATAAAATTAAAAAATCTAATTCAGACATGGGTAGTGCAAAGACACTTGGCGAAAATGCTAATGTTGTCAGAATTATGAGTATTCATAAGAGTAAAGGGTTAGAATTTCCTATAGTATTTTGTTCAGCAATGAGCAAAAACTTTAACACTCAAGATTTTAAAAAGGACATGTTATATCATTATGAGTTAGGATTTGGTCCACAATTAGTAGATATAGATAGAAGAATTTCTTATCCAAGTATTGCGAAAGAAGCTTTAAAAAATAAAATTAACTTAGAAAATCTTTCAGAAGAGATGAGAATTTTATACGTTGCATTAACTAGAGCAAAAGAAAAATTAATCATTACTGGATCTACTAAAGATATTCCAGGTACTTTAGTTA
>JARKUZ010000035.1 GCA_029851945.1 Terrisporobacter sp.
TATACCAACCAGTCTTAGAATCAGTGCCAACAATTTCAACCGTAGTCCCAGAAGGAAGTGTGCCAAGTATAGAATAAGAAGTAGAAGGACCTTTTCTAACGTTTAGGTTAGATTTTGTTACACCTATTTTTATTACACTTACTTCAGCATCTGTTTTTGCATCTAAAACTGAAGAGAATTCTCCGTAATAAACTTTACTACTAATTTCTTTATAAGCTCTTATTTTATAGCTATAAGAAGTATTAGGTTTTAATCCACTATCTTTATAAGATGTAGTTGAATTACTTGTTATTTTATTTAATAACTTATATGAATTAGAGCTTGAATCATACTTATAAACTTCGTAACCAGTTGAATCATTTATCTTTGACCAAGAAATATCTAAAGAAGTTGTAGTTTTACTATTTAATTTTAAATTAGAAACTTTTTCTACATTTGTAACTTCAGTAAATATATCAGAATAATCACCATAATGATAATTTCCATTTATAAGCTTATAAGCTCTTACTCTATATTTGTAAGATGTAGCAGAGTTTAAATTAATATCAGTATATGAGTTATCAGTAACATCGTTTAATTTCTTATATGTTTTAGAAGTTAAGTCATATCTTTCAACTTCATAACCATCAACATTATCAAGTTTTGACCATGAAAACTGTATTGAATTAGAAGTTTTTTTAGTAAGAGAAAGATTAGTTACTCTATTAGGTATAAAATCAACTATTTCAAAAGTAGTTTTTATAGTACCTTCATAATTTCCTATACCTGTTATAATTATATTTGCTACACCAACATTAATATTATTAGAGTAATTTACTTCATAATCTGTACCTAGTTTTAATTCTTGTCCATTAAGAGTAAGTTTTACATCAGGTTTTATTTCTTTTCCAGTGTAAACTTGTGAATCAATTTTCTCTACAGAAGCATTTTCTATATTTTCTTTTGTAGGATTAGAAACGCTATTATCACTTGTTGGTTTTAAGAATGTATAATTCATATCAAACTTAGTACTATTAATACCATCTATAGTACCTTGGTCAGTATATTGCCACATCATATAAGGCCTATTATATGTACAGTTATCTGAGTATTGAGCAACCCAAAGATTATTTTCAAGAAGTAAATCTTCACCAAAGTATCTATCACCAAAGTCCTTATTAGTATATATACCACTTGTGTATCCTTGTTTTTCTACTTCATTTAAGAACGTATTAGCCATTTCTGTGGCTAAAGATTTTGTTATTGTTGCACCACTGTCATTGGCATATCTTACACTATCATACTCGAAGTCAAAGTATACTGGATAAGATATATTATTTTTATAAGGAGCTATAGTTTCTAAACAAACTCTAGCTTCATTTTTTGCCATTTCTACATTGTAAGCATAACTGAACCAATAAACACCTATCTTAAGACCAGCTTTACTAGCACCTTCTATGTAAGATCTAAACTGAGGATCTACTGTTTTACTTCCATATCCAGCTCTAATTATAACATAATCAATACCACTGGCTTTAACTTTGCCCCAATCAATATTACCATTCCACTTACTTACATCAATACCTTTTTCAAAAGGACTAAGACTTACATAAGATGATGAAATATAACCAACTCCTTCTTCAAATGAGATTTTGTACCAATTTCTATTTTTTTCTAAAACCTCGATATCAGATCCAGCTTTTAATACTCCTATCTTTTCATGAGATGTAGATGGACCACTTCTTACATTTAAACTTGTAGCAGTAGTCACCCCTAAACCAATAATATTAGGTTTTATTATAGGTTTTATTTGCAGATTAGGTATAGCACGTATTGAATTGCTATAACTTGAGTATCCATTTAACCCCATGTTATAAGATCTATTTTCTTTTGGGTCTGGTTGAACTAAAGGGCTTCCCTTAGCTAAGTGATGATTTAGTAAAGAGTTATCTTTACTAATGTTTGTTGTCTTTATTTCTTTAGCATTAGACATAATCATTGAATTTTGAGAAAACATTGTAAATGATAAAGATAATGCAAGAAATGATTTTGTAACTTTTTTCATAGATTCCCCCATATATGAAAGAAGTTTACTTCTTTCATATTATAATCTCCTTTCTATTAAAATTTTGATTAGTTGATATGATGTTAATATCATATTTTTACATAAATACATAAAAATGTAATATTAATTATATATAAAATAAATATATAATAAAATTCGACAATAGTAAATGATTATATATTAAATATTATTAAAATATTAAATTATATTTTAATAATATTTAATATATAATTTGATAAAGTAAAAATAAAAATCATTTTTAGAACTGAGTTTATAAAGAGATTGTTATAGAATTAGCATATTACTGAAAAAATAAAAGCTCTGATTTTTGTAATCAGAGCTTTTATTTTGTATTATAATTATAAATTTATATAATTGTTAGAAACGTATCCATAACCATTTTTATATTTAATTTTATACCAACTAGTTTTAGAATTAGTACCAACAATTTCAACTGTAGTGCAAGATTTTAAAGTTCCTAATTCAGTATAAGAACTAGAAAGATCTTTTCTAACATTTAGGTTAGATTTAGCAACCACATATTAGTAGCTTGTGTGTCATGATTAATGCTTTTATCTCTTGTTGGTCTTAATAATGTATAGTTCATATCAAATTTAGCATTTATACTATCTATAAATTCCTCTAATTATATATGGATTACCATATAATGTACTGTCTGAATGGTGGATAAATCATAGATTATTAAGAAGTAACTATTTATCAGAGTTTGTATAATCAAAATCTTTATTAGTACAAATACCACCTGTATAATATTATGTATTTACTTCTGATAAAAACATATAAATAAAGAACAGACAATAAATTTATAAAAATTTATTGTCTGTTTTATTTGCAGTTACTTTTTTAATTTTACAATCATTTCTTCTTTAGGTGTTACATAAATTGTGCTATTAGTTTCATAAATTACCATACCAGGCTTAGAGCCACTAGGTTTTTTAACATGCTTTTTCATAGTGTAATCTACTGGAACTTGAGATGACATTCTTCCTTTACTATAGTAAGCGGCAAGCATGGCACCTTCATATAAAGTTTCGTCAGATATATTTTTTCCAGCGCATTTTATAATAACATGAGAGCCAGGAATATTTTTAGTATGCATCCAAATATCTTCTGGATCTGCTATTCTCAGAGTAAGATAATCATTTTGTTTATTATTTTTACCGACTAAAATAATAAATCCATCTGAAGATATGAATTGGTTTGGTTTTGTAGTCAAATCTATGTCTTTTTTAACTTTGTATTTACGAGGAGATTTAGCATACCCAAGTCTTATTAATTCTTCTTTAATATCTTCAAGTTCATCTAAGTTTTCGCAGTTTTCAATACCTAACATAATATTTTCTAGGTACTCAATCTCTTCATTACAAATTTCTATTTGAGAAGTTAATTCTTTTTTTGCGGTTTTTAATTTTGAATATTTTTTGAAATATTTCTGAGCATTTTCAGAAGGTGTTAAGTTCTCATTTAGAGATATAGTTATATTACTATAATTTTCATCATAGAAATTAGCAACATCTATACTTTTCATACCTTTTTCTATCATATATATATAAGCCGTTAGAAGTTCACCTCTAACTTTATAAATATCAGCATTATCAGCATCTATTAATTCTTTTTCTATTTTCTTTTGTTTATGATAAAGTCTATCTAATTTAATAGAAATACTTTTTCTTAAATCAGAAGTTCTTTGATGAATTCTATCTTTTATATCTTTTGTTTTGTAGTAATCTTCAATAATTTGGGATATACTATCATTTCTAATAAATTTATTACAATCTAAATAAGTAAGATCAATACAGCTAAAATCAATTACCTTATCAAGTTTTTCATCGATTACTATACAAGGAGAATATTCATTATTTTTAATTTTAGTAAATAAATCTGAAAAAACTCTATATAAAATAGACAACTCATCTCTAGACATACTTTCAGCTTTATCGTTAGGATTTAAATTTGATCTATGACAAATTTCTCTAGCAACACATGGACTTACGCCTAAAAACTTAGAATAGATACCTTTAAAAAGAGGTCCATCAAATTCTCTCAAGATATTGATAAAACTTTTTATAGAAGCACCCTTAATTGGATTTATTTTATCTTGAGCTGGAGGTAGTTCATAAGTTAAATTTGGTAATAATTGACGAACTCTACTTATACTAGGAGGAATTCTTTTTATAGAATCTATTATTTTTTCTTCCCTTTGTTGAACTAAAATTATATTACTATGTCTCCCCATTATTTCTATATAGATATCTTTTGTAGTTTTTTCTTTTAATTCATCAAAAGACTCAACACTAATTTTTATTATTCTCTCAAAATTAACTTGAGAAATTTCTGTTATAATACCACCTTGTATGTATTTTCTAAATAACATGCAAAACATAGGTGCTTTTATTGGATTTTCTTTTTTATAATCATTTGCTATATAAACTCTAGGATTAGAAGCACTAGAACTTAATACTAGCTTAAAGTTTTCTTTATTATTTCTTATATATAAAACTAATTCATCATTTTCTGGCTGATGAATTTTATCTATCTTACCACCCACAAGCTTAGAATGTAGCTCATGTGCTAGGCTATGAATCACTAAACCATCTAAAGCCATAATAATCTCCTTTCAAACATAAGTAATAAACTTATTATTACATATTATAACCAAGTTGTGAATACTAGGCACATAATCTTTTATATAAATGTGTAAAATTAAATAATATTAAATAGATCTTTATATTTTATTTAAAATGAAAATAGAAAAAAAGTTAAAAATAAGGTATAATATTTAGTTAGAAATAATGAAAAAAGGGAGATAGAAAAATGAAATTTTGGAAGTTACAAGGGATAGGAAATGATTTTATTGCAATAGATGGAAGATTTGATAATATAGATACAGATAATTATGGAGAATTAGCTAAGAAAGTTTGTCATAGAAGATTTTCAGTAGGAGCAGATGGTCTTTTAGTGGTGAAAAATAGTGATGTGGCAGACGTTGAAATGGTTTATTATAATTCTGATGGAAGTCGTGCTCATATGTGCGGTAATGGAATTAGATGTTTTGTTAAATTTGTTTATGACAATAATATAGTTAATAAAGAAGAATTTGATGTTTATACATTAGATGGAATAAAGAAAATAAAAATAAACTTAAAAGAAAATAGAATAGATACTGTAAAAATAAATATGGGGTCTGGAAGCTTTAAATCATATGATATCCCAGTGAATGATGAAGATGATACTTTTATAAATAAAACTGTAAAAGTTTTAGATAAAGAATTTACTATAAGTTCTATGCTAATGGGCGTTCCTCATACCATAGTATTTGTAGATGAATTTGATATGGATGAAGTACATAAATATGGATCATTATTAGAAAAGCATGAAAAGTTTCCTAAAAAAACTAATGTAAACTTTGTAAAAGTATTAGATGAAGAAAATATAATAGTACGTACATGGGAAAGAGGTTGTGGATATACATTAGGATGTGGAACTGGTATAACAGCTTCAGTAATAATTAGTAATTACTTAGGCAAAGTAGGAAAAAGTGTTAATGTTACTTCAGAGGGTGGAAGTATAAAAATAGATTTAGAAGAGGACTTTGCATATATGACTGGAAATGCAGTAAAAATATGTGAAGGAATTTTGGAGGTATAAAAATGGCTATAAGTATGACTGGTTTTGGTAGAGGTGAGTTTAAAAATGATAATTATCATTTTTTAATAGAGTGTAAAACTATAAATCATAAATATTGTGATATAAATGTGCGTCTACCAAGAAAAATATCTTTTTTAGAAGATAAAATTAGAAATTACGTTAAGAATTTTGTAAAAAGAGGAAGAGTGGATTTATATATAAAGCTTGACTTAATTGGTTCAGAGGATGTAAACTTAAAGTTCGATGATAAATTAGCAACTCAATATGTAAATATATTAAAAGAAATAAAAGAAAAATTTGATTTACAAGATGATATAAGTGTTATGAATGTGGCTAAATTTCCTGATATAGTTAAATGTGAGGAAAAAGAAGAAGATGAAGATTTATACTGGTCAATGCTTAGAGAAGCTTTAGATATTACACTTGAAAAATTAGGCCAAATGAGACAAGAAGAAGGTAAAAAGCTTGCTGAAGACACATTAGAAAGATGTGATATTCTAAAAAATATAGTTAATGAAATTGAAACATATTCAGATACTGTTGTAGATGAATATAAAGAAAAATTAAACACTAGAATTAATGAAATACTTGATAATCCAAGTATTGTAGATGAAAATAGATTAGCACAAGAAATTGCAATTTTTGCAGATAAAAGTAATATTACAGAAGAGATAGTTAGATTTAGAAGTCATATTGAACAGCTTAAAAATACAGTTGTAAAAAATGAATCTATAGGTAGAAAAATAGATTTTCTAATTCAAGAAATGAATAGAGAAGTTAATACAATGGGCTCAAAATCATCTAATATAAATATAACTAATTTAGTTGTAGAAGTTAAAAGTGAACTAGAAAAAATTAGAGAACAAATACAAAACATTGAATAGTATAAAGTATTATTTATATTATTTAATGTATAATACTATATAGATAAGTTGAAAGGATGAAATATTAATGGTTATAAATAAGAAAGGTCTTTTACTAGTTGTATCGGGGCCATCTGGTGCAGGAAAAGGCACTATTTGTAAAGTATTGATGAACAGAAATAATGATTTAAAACTTTCTGTATCAGCAACAACTAGACAGCCAAGAAATGGTGAAGTAGAAGGTGAAAACTATTACTTTTTAACTCATGAAAAATTCAATGATATGATAAGTAAAAATGAGTTTTTAGAATATGCTCAAACATACAGTAATTTCTATGGGACTCCAAAGGGACCTGTTATGGAGAGTTTAGAAAAAGGTCAAGATGTTGTACTTGAAATAGAAATGCAAGGAGCAAGACAAGTAAAACAAATATACCCAGAAGCTATATTAATATTTGTTTTACCTCCAAGTCTAAATGAACTAGAGAGTAGATTATCTTCAAGAGGAACAGAAACTAAAGAGCAAATGCAAGAGAGACTAAGTTGTGCTTTTGAAGAAATTAAACAAATTAAAGATTATAACTATTTTATTTTCAACGAAACTAATAGAGAAGTTGAAGCTGCAATAGAGATTGAAAACATAATAAGTGCAGAAAAGAATAGATCTGCAAGATATGAAGAAGAAATTATAAGAAAATTTAAGGAGGAATTATAAAATGAAACCATCTATAAACGAAGTATTAGCAAAAATAGACAACAGATATTATTTAGTAGGAACAGTAGCTAAGAGAGCTAGAGAATTAGTTGATGGAAATGAGTCTTACGTAGATAGCAAAATAAATAAAGGTAAACCAGTAATGCTTGCTACTGAAGAAATATCTGAAGGTAAAATAACTTACAGATTATTAACTGAAGAAGAAATAGAAATACAAGAAGCATTACATGCTGAGGAACAAAGTAAATTAATCGAGGAGTAAGATATGTTAAAGAATAAAACTGTAGTAATTGGAGTAAGTGGAGGAATAGCAGCATATAAAGCTTGTGATATTGTAAGTAAACTTAAAAAATTAAATGCTAATGTTCATGTAATTATGACTAAAAATGCAAAAGAATTTGTTACACCATTGACATTTCAATCACTTAGTCAAAATTATGTAGTATCAGATATGTTTGAAGAACCAAAAACTTGGGATGTTGAGCATATATCTTTAGCAAAAAAAGCAGATGTATTTTTAATAGCACCAGCTACTGCAAATGTAATTGGCAAAATAGCAAATGGTATTTGTGATGATATGCTGACAACTACAGTTATGGCAACTACAGGTAAGGTACTTATAGCACCAGCTATGAATACAAACATGTATAAAAATCCTATTCTTCAAAGAAATATAAAAACACTAAAAGAATTAGATTATAGTTTTGTAAATCCTGAAAGTGGTAGACTTGCTTGTGGAGATGTGGGAGAAGGAAAACTAGCTTCTCCAGAAGTAATCGTTAATGCTGTAGTAGATTTACTTTGTAATACTAAGAAAGATTTACAAGGTAAAAAAATAATGATTACAGCTGGACCTACAGTAGAAAGTATAGACCCTGTAAGATATTTAACTAATAGATCTACTGGAAAAATGGGATATGCTATTGCTAAAGTAGCTGCTGACAGAGGTGCAGATGTAACTTTAGTTAGTGGCCCTACAAATCTTGAGCCACCTTCTAATATCAAAAAATTAATAAAAACTCAATCAGCAGAAGATATGTACAATGCAATTATAGATAATTTTGATGAAAACCAAGTAATTATAAAAAGTGCTGCAGTAGCAGATTATAAACCTAAAACTTATAGTGATAAAAAAATTAAAAAAAGTGATGATGATTTAGTAATAGAGTTAGATAGAAATAAGGATATAGCCTTTGAAATAGGCAAAATTAAAAATGATAAAATTTTAGTGGGATTTGCTGCTGAAACTAATGACCTTATTCAAAATGCAAAAGGTAAAGTTAAAAAGAAAAATTTAGACTTTATTGTAGCTAATGATTTAACTGAAGAAGGTGCAGGATTTGGAACTGACACAAACATTGTTAAAATAATAGATAAAGAAGGTAATATAAGTAAATATCCTCAAATGAAAAAGGATGAGGTTGCAGATATTATCTTAGACAAGATAAAATCGTTATTAGAAAAGTAAGCATCTATTTATAGGTGCTTATATTTTTAGATTAAAATTATAAATAATCACATATTAATTGGATCAACAAACTTGTCGTTGGCGACATGAAATGTTTCGTCGACGCAATTACTCAGGCGAAACGAATTTTAAGGAGCAATCTATGTATATGGAAAAATACGCAAAAGTTATAGTTAAAAACAACAGCATATATACAGACAACTTATTTACTTATAAAATACCAGAATTTCTTTTAGGTGATATTGAAGTTGGACATAGGGTATTAGTACCTTTTGGCAAGGGGAACAAGCCTATAGAAGCCTATGTATTTCTAATTACAGATGTAGTTGAAAATAATATAGATATTAAAGAATTATTTGATATACTAGATGAATATCCAATTTTTAAAGTTGAAGACATTAAACTTATACAATGGATGAAAAATAGATATTTGTGTACTTATATGGACTGTATTAGTTTACTTCATCCAAAGGGATATAAAGTAGATAGTTTTAAAGAAATAAGTTTACATGATAACTTAGGAGAATTAGATGCTGAGAGTTTTTACGAAAAAATAGATAGCTTAAGTAAAAATAGAAAGTTTATTATTAATACAATAATAGAAAATAAAAATAAAATTAAAGTAGATAAACTAATAAAAGAAAAGGCTATAGATGAAGGAATGAATCCTAAGGATTTGAAACTATCTTCATCTATTAATAATCTTTTGTTAAAAATGAAAGAAGAGAAGTTAGTAGAGATAGTTTGGAATTATAAAAGTCAAAAAAATGAGAAAAAAATTTGTTATGTATCTTTAAACATGGATAAAAATATTATAGAAGATTACATAGAATCTAATAAGATTAGGCTTGGGCAAAAGCAAAGAGAAATTATAGACTTTTTAAAACATAATGATGAGGTAGAAATTAATGATTTAATTAAATTGTTAAATGCTTCAAAATCTAGTATAAGTTCTTTGCACAATAAGAACTTAATTATGCTTCAGTTTAAAGATTATTATAGAAATCCAACTGATTTCTATGATGAAAGAAGAAAAGAAATTATATTAAATGAAGAACAAAAAAATGCAGTAGACAAAATTACAGCTGAAATGTTTGATGAAGATAAAAAACCTTATATGATTCATGGTGTAACAGGTAGTGGAAAAACAGAAGTTTATATGGAAATAATTGATTATGCACTAAAACAAGGTTTGGATAGTATATTTTTAGTTCCAGAAATTTCTCTTACTCCTCAAACTATTTCTAGATTAAAAAACAGGTTTGGCGATATTGTGGGAGTATTTCATAGTAAGCTTTCGGAGGGCGAAAAACATGATGTATTTAAAGCTATCAAAAAAGGTAAAATTAGAATATTAATTGGAGCTAGATCTGCATTATTTGCGCCTTTTAATAGTTTAGGTGTAGTTATAATAGACGAATTCCATGAAAGTGCATATAAATCGGAAAAAAATCCAAAGTTTAGTGCTATAGAAGTTGGAAAATATATGGTGTTAAAACAAGATATAACATTAGTGTTAGGCTCTGCAACACCATCAGTAGAAGAATATTACAGAGCTAAGAATAATGAATATGAGCTAATCACTATTAAAGAAAGAGCTAATAAAAAGCCTCTTCCAGCGATAGAAGTAGTTGATATGAAAAAAGAGTTAACTTTAGGTAATAAAAGTATTTTTTCTTATAAACTTCAAGAAGAAATTGAAACTGAACTAAGTAACAATAATCAAGTAATATTGTTTTTAAATAGAAGAGGATACGGAAACTTTGTATCTTGTAGAAAATGTGGATTTGTTTTTTCTTGTAAAAATTGTGATATTTCTTTGACGTACCATAAAAATAATAATAGTGGTAGATGTCACTACTGTGGATATGAAGAAAATGTACCTAAAACTTGTCCAGAATGTGGTAGTGATTATGTTAAACCTTTTGGTATAGGAACTGAAAAGGTAGAAGAAGAAATAAAAAAATTATTTAAAAATGCAAAAGTTCTTAGAATGGACAAAGATACAACTTCTAAAAAAGGAGAACTTGATAAAATTTTAAATAAATTTAAAAATAAAGAAGCAAATATCTTAATAGGAACTCAAATGTTAAGTAAGGGATTGGACTTTGAGGATGTAACACTAGTTGGAATACTATCTGCTGATATGATGTTAAATTTCCCTGACTTTAAAAGTTTTGAACATACATTTCAGTTAATTACTCAAGTATCAGGTAGAGCTGGAAGAAGCGACAAAGAAGGTAAAGTTGTGCTTCAAACTTATGATACAGATCACTACGTAATACGAAGAGCCCTAAATTATGACTTTGAAGGATTTTACGAAGATGAAATAAAAATTAGAAAAATATTTTCTTATGCGCCTTTTAATAATATGATAAGTGTAGTTGTAAGTGGACGTAATCAAAAACTTGTTGAGAAGAATATAAAAAGTATGTACAATTCTCTTATCTATTTATTAAAAAATAGAGGAGTAGAGGATTTTGACTTTATATTAGGTCCAAATCCTTGTGCTATTTCCAAAATCAATCAAAATTATAGATATCAATTATTATTTAAAGATGATAATATTGAAATTAATTTATTAAAAGGTATAATAAAATATATATGTATAACGAAGAAAGAAGTTGTATTTGATAAGGATGTTAATATATCTATAGATGTTAATCCAAACAATATTCTTTAATTATAGGAGGAAGAAATAATGGCAATTAGACAAATAGCTCAAATCGGAGAGCCAGTGCTTAGAAAAAAATCAAAGGTTGTAGAAAAATTTGATCAAAAATTAATAGATTTATTAGAAGATATGGCAGATACTATGTATGAAGCTGATGGTGTTGGTCTTGCAGCACCTCAAGTTAGCATATTGAAAAGAGTTGTAGTAATAGATGTTGGAGATGGTTTATTAGAACTTGTGAATCCAGAAATAATAGCAACAAGTGGTGAGCAAATAGATGCAGAAGGTTGTTTAAGTGTTGCAGGAGAAAATGGTGACGTTAAAAGACCATATGTGGTAAGGGTAAGAGCTCAAGATAGACATGGAAATACTTTTGAAATAGAAGGTGAAGAACTATTAGCTAGAGCTTTCTGTCATGAAATAGATCACTTAGATGGAATATTATTTGTAGACAAAATAGAAAAATAATAGGAGTGATATAAATGAAAATAGTATTTATGGGAACACCAGATATAGCAAAAGGATGTCTGGAAAAATTAATAAATGAAAATCGTGAAATAGTTGGAGTTGTAACTCAAGCTGATAAACCTATTGGTAGAGGTAAAAAAATGGGTATGCCTCCTGTTAAAGAACTTGCTTTAGAACATAATATACCTGTATATCAGCCAACAAAAGCAAGAGATGAAGAGTTTATAAATACTTTAAAAGAAATAAATCCTGATGTAATAGTAGTTGTTGCATATGGACAAATTTTACCAAAGGCTTTATTAGATATACCTAAATACGGATGCATTAATGTACATGTATCTTTATTACCTAAATATAGAGGAGCAGCTCCAATAAACTGGGTAATAATAAATGGAGAAGAAAAAACAGGTGTTACAACTATGTATATGGATGAAGGTCTAGATACTGGTGACATAATACTTCAAAATGAATTCCCTCTAGACGATGAAATAACAGCTGGTGAATTACACGATGTAATGACAGTAAAAGGTGGAGAAATTTTAATAGAAACTTTAGATTTAATAGAAAAAGGATGTGCACCAAGAATTAAACAAAATGATGAAGAATCTTCTTATGCACCAATGATGAATAAATCTTTAGGAAATTTAGATTTTTCTAAAAGTGCAAAAGAAATACATGATTTAGTAAGAGGGGTTAACCCTTGGCCAAGTGCTTATACTACTTACGAGGGAAAAACTATGAAGGTTTGGAAAACTAAAGTATTAGATGAAGCTAGTAGCAAAGAACCTGGTACAATAATCAAAGTAGATAAAGATGGAATAAGAGTATCTACTAATAATAAAGTTTTATTAATCGAGGAAATACAAATGCCAAATAAAAAAAGAGTGGCAGTATGTGAATATATAAAAGGAAATAAAATAGAAGAAGATACTATATTAGGCTAGGTGGGGAATGACTGATATAAAGAAGTATATTACTACAATTAATGTTTTTTTAATTATACTTATTAGTGGAGTATTTATAATTAACTTATTTTTATCAAAGTTTATAAATACACTAGGTTTAGTGATAAATATAGTTGTTATAGGAATAATATTAATAACTATATTTTCAACAATTACAACTTATTATATAGTAACGGATAAAAATGTTGATAATAAATTAATGAAAATTAACTTTAAGATAGTAAGTATTATATTTCCTATAGTAAGCAAAATTGCTAAATTTATAGGAATATCGAAAGATGAAATAAGAAAAATATATATAAAAATAAATAATGCTTACATTTATAGTAATAAGTATAATTTTAAATATGAAGACTTAATAATATTAATACCTCATTGTATTCAAAATCATGATTGCAAGCTTAAAGTAACAAATGATATAGAAAATTGTAAAAAATGTGGTAGATGTAAAGTAAAAGATTTGCTAGGACTTAAAGAAAAATATAATACTAAAATATTTGTAGCTACAGGAGGAACTCTAGCTAGAAAAATTATTATAGACAATAAGCCAAAGGCTGTTATTGCTGTAGCTTGTGAAAGAGATTTGACATCTGGAGTTCGAGATGTTGATAAGATCCCTGTTCTCGGAGTATTCAACTTAAGACCTAATGGTCCTTGTATAGATACAAATATTAATATTAAAGAAGTAGAGAATGCTATTAATTTCTTTACAGATAAATAAGGAGAGTGTTTTATATGAATCCTGGAATGTATTATGGTGGTTATGGATATGGAATAGATCCTACTATGATATTAATAATACCGGCTATATTATTAACAATATATGCTCAATTCAAAGTAAGTTCTACAACTAATAGATACTTTAGAGTAAGAAGTGGAAGAGGATATACTGGAGAGCAAACTGCAAGAGAAATATTAGATAGAAATGGATTATATAATGTAAGAATAGAAATGGTTAGAGGAAGATTAAGTGACCATTACGATCCAAGAGCTAATGTGGTTAGATTATCAGAGGATGTGTATAGTGGAAATTCTATAACCTCTATATCAGTTGCAGCTCATGAATGTGGTCATGCTATACAACATGCTCATGGATATGTACCATTAAATATAAGAAGTAGTCTAGTTCCTGTAGTTAACTTTGCGTCAAATATGTCTTGGATATTTATTATGTTAGGATTTTTAATGGGAGGAAGTTTCTTAAAAATGGGTATATTATTATTTTCAGCTTCAGTTTTATTTCAAATAGTGACATTACCTGTAGAATTTAATGCTTCAAGTAGGGCATTAGCTCAAATGACTTCCCTAGGTATAGTAGATGATCGTGAAGTAAGAGATAGTAGGAGAGTACTTCAGGCGGCTGCATTAACTTATGTTGCAGCAGCAGTAACTGCAATTCTTCAATTACTAAGATTAGTAATGATTGCACAAAATCGTGATGATTAATATTTAGGTCCTAGTTTACTAGGGCCTTTTTTAAAAAGTATATAAAAATCAAAATTTGATTAAATTTTGATAATATAAGGAGATAAATATGAACGCAAGAGAAATAGCATACAAAGTTCTATTAGATATAGAAAAAAATAAAAACTATTCGAATATGGCAATTAATAAACATTTTAAAGATGTAAAATTATCAAATCAAGATAGAGGACTTGCAACAGAAATAATATACGGAGTAATAGAAAATAAACATTATATAGATTATATAATTGATAAGTTATCTAAAATAAAAACTAATAAGATGGAAATTTACGTAAAAACTCTTCTTAGAATGGGAATCTATCAAATTTTATTTTTAAATAGTATTTCTGATTATGCTGCAGTAAACGAAACTGTAAATTTAGCAAAGAAAAAAAATCCTAAAATATCTGGTTTTGTAAATGGAATACTTAGGAATGTAATAAGGCAAAAAGAAACTATAGGAAGTGTTAATGTTAAAGACGAAATAGATTATTTAGCTATTAAATATTCTTATGACAAATGGATAATAAGAAACTGGATGATTCACTTTGGTAAAGAATTTACTATGGACTTATTAGAAGCTAATGCAGAAAAACCTAGTATATATTTAAGAGTGAATACACTAAAAATAACTAGAGATGAATTAATTGAAAAGTTAGAAGAACAAGGTGTTAAAGCATTTAAAGTAAGTCAAATAGAAGAAGCTATTAAAGTAGAAAATTTAAAAAATATAGAAAATAACTCATTATATAAAGAAGGGTTGTTTACTATTCAAGATATAAGTTCTATGTTAGTTGGTAAAGTTATGAATCCAAAGGAAAATAAACTAGTATTAGACGTATGTAGTGCTCCAGGTGGAAAAACTACTCATATAGCAACTTTAATGAAAAATACAGGAAAAGTTATATCTAGAGATATATATGATCACAAACTAAAATTAATAAAGGCAGGTTGTAGGAGACTAGGCCTTGAAAATGTTGAAGTAGAAGATTTTGATGGAATGAAACTAGATAGAGAAAGCATTGATAAGTTTGACTATGTACTTGCAGATGTTCCATGTTCAGGTCTTGGAATAATAAGACGAAAACCAGAAATAAAGTATAAAGAAAGAGAAGATTTTAGAGATTTACCTTCTATACAAAAGAAGATTTTAGAGAATGCATCTAAATATGTTAAAAATGGTGGAACTTTAATTTATAGTACTTGTACGATTCAAGAAGCAGAAAATATAGATGTTATAAATGAATTTTTACAAAAAAATAAAAACTTTAAATTAGCTCCGATAAATGAAGTCAATATAGACTTAGAAAATCAAGAAAATGGATATATGAAAATTTATCCTAATATTCATGGAATGGATGGATTCTTTATATCAAAATTAATAAGAGTAAGGTAGTGATAATATGTCAGAAAATAAAGTAGCATTGAAGAATTTTACAGAAAATGAATTAAAAGAATTTTTAAAAGATATGGGAGAAAAACCTTTCAGAGGCAGTCAAATTTTCTCTTGGATATATAAAGGTGCAAAAACTTTTGATGATATGGTAAATATACCTAAAAGTTTAAGAGAAAAACTAGATAAGGTTTCTTATATAGGTAATATAAAGCAAGAGCTAGTACTGGAATCGAAAATAGATAAAGCAAAAAAATATTTATTTGAGTTAAATGACGGAAATATAATTGAAACAGTTATGATGGATTATGGAGATAGAATAACTGTATGTATATCAAATCAAGTAGGCTGTAGAATGGGATGTAAGTTTTGTGCATCTACTTTAGAAGGATTAATTAGAAATCTAGAACCTTGGGAAATTTTAGATCAAATTTTAAAAGTTCAAGAAGATACTAATAAAAGAGTTTCTAACTTAGTATTAATGGGAAGTGGAGAACCTTTAGATAACTTTGAGAATACTAAGAAGTTTTTAAAACTAGTTAACGATAAAAATGGATTAAATATAGGATACAGACATATTACTTTATCTACTTGTGGTGTTGTGCCCAAAATGTATGAATTTGCAGATTTGCAGCTACCTATTAATTTAGCTCTTTCGCTACATTCTCCTTTTGATGAAGAAAGAAAAAAAATAATGCCAGTTGCCAATGCATACAAAATAGATGATATAATAAAAGCATGTAAGTATTATATTCAAAAGACAAATAGAAGGGTTACTTTTGAATATTCATTGATTAAAGGAGTCAATGATTCTAAAAAAGAAGCTGATGCAATTGTAAAACTTCTAAAAGGAATGTTATGTCATGTAAATTTAATTCCTATAAATAAAGTTGAAGAGAGTGAATTTGAAAGACCTGATAAGACATATATTTATAAATTTAGAGATATTTTAGAAAAAAACAATATACCAGCTACAGTAAGAATATCTATGGGATCTGATATAGGAGGAGCTTGTGGACAGCTTAGAAGACAACACAAGTAAATAAGGAGGGTAATTTCTATGATTTATAATTGTGACTCTCATGTAGGAAAAGTTAGAAAAAATAACGAAGATTACTGTATGGGGGAAGTTATACAGACTGAGGAAGATTATATAGGGATATTTGCTTTAGCCGATGGCATGGGTGGCCATAAAAAAGGAGAGGTAGCAAGTAAAATAGCAGTAGAAAGTATTATAGATTTTTTAAAAGAGAATATTTTACAAGAATGCGGCATAAAAATGGATTATTTAGATGATGTAATCAAGCAGGGGTATAATTATGCAAATAAAAAAATATATGAAAAATCTTTAGCAGATATTTCTTGTGAAGGTATGGGAACAACTCTTGTAGTAGCAGTTGTTTATAAGGATGAGGTAATTATAGCAAATGTTGGTGATAGCAGATGTTATTTACTACATAATGATAAATTGAAAAAAATTACTAAAGATCATTCTGTAGTTGAGGAATTACTAAGTGCAAGTTTAATAACAGAAGAAGAGGCTAGATGCCATCCTCGCAGAAATCAAATTACACGTGCTATGGGTGCTGAAGAAATTATTATTGTAGATATTTTTAGAGAAAAAATTGAAAAAAATGATATTTTACTTTTAGCTACAGATGGATTAACAGGATGTGTAGAAGATAAATCTATAAAAGAAATAATTAAGCAGGATAAAGACATTAAAATATTATGTGATGATTTGATTAATAAAGCTAACGAGAATTCAGGTAGAGATAATATATCTGTTATCTTAAGTAAGATAGATTAGGATGGTGATATTGTGGGAGAAACAATTTTAGGAAATAGATATGAAATTATAAATAAGATTGGTGACGGAGGAATGGCCTTTGTTTATCAAGCAAAAGATAGGTTGTTAAATAGAATCGTTGCTGTAAAAGTATTAAGACCAGAATTTGTTGATGATGAAGAATTCTTAGCAAAATTCAAAAGAGAAGCGGAAGCTGTAGCTAATATTACTCATCCAAATATAGTTAACGTATATGATGTTGGTTGTGATGGAAAAGTAAATTATATTGTAATGGAATATGTTGATGGACAGAACTTAAAGGAAATTATAAAAAATGAGGGGACTTTAGATGAATATACAGCTTTAGATATAACAAAACAAATAGCTAAAGCCCTTGGAGCAGCCCATAGAAAGGGAGTTATTCATAGAGATATAAAACCTCATAATATATTAATTTCTAATGAAGGCAGAAATGTAAAGGTTGCAGATTTTGGTATAGCTAAAGCAGCTACTAATTCTACTATGACGAATATAGGAAGTATAATCGGTTCTGTTCATTATTTTTCACCAGAACAAGCTAAAGGCCAATCTGTAAAAAATAATGCTGATTTATATTCTCTTGGTATAGTTCTATATGAAATGATACTTGGAAAGGTACCTTTTAAAGGTGATAGTCCAATTTCTATAGCACTTCAGCATATTAATGAAGATATAGAATTTACACCAGAAGAAAAAACTAATGTACCTCAAAGTATAAGGACTTTAATAAAAAAATTAACAGAAAAATCACCAGAAGATAGATATCAAAGTAGTGAAGAAGTTATTGAAGATATAGAGTATATTGAACAAAATATTGATTTAGACTTTATAAAACAATATGATGATTTTGCTACTAAAAGAATGAATGATTCTGCTGTAATAAGTTCATCTACAAAAAAAGAAAATACTGTTGAACCTGAAGTAGAATATGATGATAATGATGAATCATATGAAGAAGAGAAGGAAAAGAAATTTAAGAAAAAGCAAAAGAAAAATAAAAATAAAAAAGGGTTCAAGGGACCTGTAGTTGCTATACTTGCTTTAATAATCTTATTATTTGCTGGGATATCAACCAATGGATTTGGATTATTAGGAAATAATGATAATGATGATGTAATTTATGCTCCGGATCTTTTAAATTTAAGTCTTGAAAATGCTAACAAAATGGTTAGGGATGCGGGATTAAAATTAGAAATATCAGAAGAAAATGATTCTTTAATAGAGAAAAATCATGTTATATCACAAACTCCATCTCAAGGTACAGAGCTTAAAAAAGGTGATACTATTCATATAATTATAAGTCTTGGTCCAAAAGATTTATCAATACCTAATTTAAGAGGTTATACATTAGAAGATGCTAAGAAAGTATTAAGTCAAGAGGGATTATCACTTGGAGCTGTAAGTTATGAGTATAGTGAAATCTATGCATCTGGTACGGTGATTAATCAAAACCCTATGGCTGGCTCTGGAAATGTTAAAAAAGGTGATGCTATAAATATTGTAGTGAGTAAAGGTAAAAAACCAGAAGATAAACCGGCAGAAGAGGAAAAACCAAATGAAGATGGCTCTGCATCAAACAATAATGGTGAAGGTAATGGCAATGCTAATGGTGGTGAAAACAGTGGCGGAAGTAATGGAAGTGGTACTGGTGGAACTAACAATAGCGGCGGAAGTAATGGAAGTGGTACTGATGGAACTAACAATGGCGGCGAAGGTAATGGAAGTGGTACTGGTGGAACTAGTAGTGGTGGAGAAAGTGATGGAAGTGGTACTGGTACCCCACCTAGCCAACAGACAATGAATGAAACTAATATAAATAGTAATTAAGAATAAAATTAAATTCATATTAGCAAAATATAAGTAAGCATAGCTTACTTATATTTTGTTTTTGTTTATTTTATATCCGTAAAAAACTGAGATATGATAATTAATTTAAAAATAATAAAATTATTGTGGTAATATATAATAAAGTGTTAATTAAAAATAAGGAGGCAGTTAATGTTAGATGGAAGGATAATGAAAGGAATAGGGGGATTTTACTACGTAGATACAGAAAAGGGATTGTACGAATGTAGAGCTAGGGGGATTTTTAGAAAAAATAAACAAACACCTCTAGTGGGAGATAGAGTAAAAATTAGTGTGGTTGATGAAGAAAAGAAAATAGGTGTCGTTGAAGAAATTGACAAGAGAGATAGTGAGCTTATAAGACCACCAATATCTAATGTTAACAAAGCATTAATAGTTTTTGCTGTCAAAAACCCTACACCTCATTTATCTTTGTTAGATAGATTTATAGTTCTTGCTGAAAGAGAAAATTTAGAAATAGTAATAGTACTTACAAAAGTTGACTTAGATGAAGATAATACTACTGAAAAAATTAAATCAATATATGAACTTAGTGGATATAAAGTTATCCCAGTTAGCACTAAATCTAAAATGAATATAGATAAAGTGAAAGAAGAACTAAATAATAGTGTAGTAGTATTTGCAGGCCCATCAGGAGTAGGAAAATCAAGTCTATTAAATGAAATAGATGCAAACTTTGAACTACAAACTGGAGAAGTTAGTGATAAAATAAAAAGAGGAAAGCATACTACAAGACATGCTGAACTTTTAAAACTAGAATGTGGTGGAATTGTAGCAGATACACCAGGATTTTCTTCTTTAACATTAGATGACATAGATGAAAATGAATTAAAAGAATATTTTATTGAATTTGATGAAGTTGACAGCTGCAGATTTGGAAATAAGTGCATCCATGAAAATGAACCAAGTTGTGGAGTGAAAGAGGCTGTTGAAGAAGGGAAAATTTCAAAAGTAAGATATGAAAGTTATATACAATTACTAAATGAAATAAGACAAGGGAAAAGGAGATATTAAGAAATGATAAAATTAGCACCATCAATATTATCAGCAGATTTTGCAAGATTATTAGAAGACGTTAAAAAGGTAGAAGAAGTAGGGTGTGAATATTTACATATTGATGTTATGGATGGACATTTTGTCCCAAATATAACATTAGGACCAGGTATTGTTAAATCATTAAAAAAAGATGTAAATATGGTATTTGATACTCATCTTATGATAGAAAATCCTGATAATTACATTAAGGATTTTGTTGATGCAGGTAGTGATTTAATCGTTGTTCATCAAGAAGCATGTAGACATTTACATAGAACTATTCAAAATATAAAATCTTATAATGTAAAAGCAGGTGTAGCCTTAAACCCAGCTACCCCTATAGAAACTATTAAACATGTACTTGAAGATGTAGATATGGTACTTATAATGACTGTTAACCCAGGGTTTGGAGGACAATCTTTTATTGAAAGTACAATAGAAAAAATTCAAGAACTAAAAAAAATAATAGATGAAAAAAATCTAAATGTTGATATACAAGTTGATGGTGGTATTAAGCCAAATAATATAGATAAAGTCGTGAAAGCTGGAGCAAATATAATAGTTGCAGGTTCAGCTATATTTAATAGTGATGATATAGCTCAAACAGTAAAATTAATGAGAGAGAATGCTAAACTTTAGGAGAAATCAATGAAAGTTTGTATTGTATTAAATGGAGAAGTAAAAGATTATAAAAAAACAAAAGAAATAATACTTGAAGAAAATTATAATTATATTATAGGGGCTGACGGTGGATGTAATCATTTATTTAAAATGAATATTACACCCAACTATATTGTAGGAGATTTAGATTCTATAAAAAGAGAAGTAATAGAATATTATGAAAATAAAAATGTGACATTTAAACGATACCCTTCTCATAAAGATGAAACTGACTCTGAAATATGTATATATTTAGCTAAATTGCTTGGAGCTGATGAAATAGATCTTTTTGCCACATTAGGTGGAAGAATAGATCATACTTTAGCTAATATAGGTCTAATGAATTACATAAAAGAAAATAATATGAAACCTAGAATATTGACTAGTGAAGAAGAAATCTTAATGGTTAAAAATGAAACTATCAATTTAAAGGGAAAAAGAGGAGATACTATATCTGTGATATCTATAAATGGAGAATCTAAAGATGTAACATTGAAAAAATTAGAATATCCTTTAGATAATGCTACAGTAAATCACTTATCTCCTTTAGGAATCTCTAATGTTATGTTAGAAGATGAATGTATAATAAGTATAAAAGATGGATGTGCATTAATTATACGGAATTTTAATATTTAATAAAAAATCCTTCGTAATATATATATTACGAAGGATTTTTTTATAAACTATAATACGATAAAATGGTTAATTTTTAAGTTAAAATATACTTTTTAATATATAATATATTAATTAAATCTAAGTAATAATATTTTTTAGAGAATCAACTAGATAGAGTTGTAGATAAAACTAAATTCTATTAAAGTTTTATATATTTATAATTCTAAAACAAGAACCTTCCTTAATATAATTATATAGGAGTTTTATATGTGATTAAAATATATAGTCTTTATGACATGAAAAATGGTTATACATATGGGTAATAAATTAGAATAAGTAATGGTTACAAGTTATTGATAAAAGGTCTATAAGTTTAATATACTGCATAAAAATTATTAATATTATGATTAATCTTTATAGGTATTATTTAGAGCATAGAGACTTGTATTAACCTGGGAGGGGATAATTATGAAGATGGTAACTATAAAATTACCAAAGTGGATTTCTAATATTGTTTTGAAATTTATGAGAGGAAATAAAAACAATAAATAAAGAAAAGGTGATAAACTATTAGATAAAAAATGAGAGCCTACAGTATGGTAGGCTCTTTACTAATAAAATTAATTTATTATTAAGCTCTTTCAACTTTATTTGAACGTAAGCATCTTGTACAAACTTTAACTCTTTTTGGAGTTCCATTTTCTATAACTTTAACGTTTCTTAAGTTAGCAGCCCATGTTCTCTTGCTGTGTTTATTTGAGTGTGATACTTGGTTTCCTGAAACTTTACCTTTACCACATACGCAACATACTCTTGACATTATATACACCTCCTTAAAATGATAACTATTTTAAGACTAAAAACATATTTATATTAACATAAAATTTGAATTTCTGCAATAAAAATATATAATTGTTCTTAAGATATTGAAGATTTTCCTATTATCATATAAAATTATATATATAAATTTTACTAATGTAAATATTAAAAAAGAAAATAATGATAAAAGTTTATAGTCATTATTTTACTGTGAGGTAAATTACTATATTTCATGAAAAATATACATTTTTATATTTGCCTTATGGTAAGTAGAATAAACGTCTTTTTAGTTGTAAATTAATTAACTTTTCATTATTAATTACTTATAGTATTATATATCTTGTCTAAAATAAAAATATAAACTATAATTTATTAAAATAAAGTAAAAATATTTACTGTAATGAAATTTTAATTAATATTGAACAAAATATAAAATTAATAAAATAAAATGAGGGGGTAAAACCATGGCTACTAAAGTAAACAATGAATATGGATGTATAGAAATAGATAAACATGTTATAGCTCAAATTGCATATAGAGCTGCAATGGAGAGTTACGGATTAGTAGGTTTCTCGCAAAAAATAAAAGGTATTGTCGAATTATTAAAAGGTGATAATGCAACAAAAGGTGTTAAAGTAATAGAGACAGAAGATAATACATTAGAGATAGAATTATTTGTTATAATGCAATATGGAATTAATATTTCTACAGTAGCAAATAACATAATTGACAGAGTAAAATATTCAGTAGAAAACATTACATCAATAAAGGTAAGTAAAATTGATATTAATGTTCAAGGTATAAGGGTTAAGTAATATAGGAGGAAAAATATGATTCAATGTATAGATGGAAATAAATTTAGAGATATGTTTGTTTCAGGTGCAAATAATCTTCAAAATAATAAAGATTTAGTAGATAAGCTAAATGTATTTCCAGTGCCAGATGGAGATACAGGAACAAATATGTCTTTAACTATATCTTATGCAATAAAAGAATTATCAAAAGTTAACAATGATAATATAACAGATATAGGTAAAGCTCTTTCTAAAGGTTCTTTAATGGGAGCTAGAGGAAATTCAGGTGTTATACTATCACAAATAATAAGAGGTATAGCAAAATCTATAGAAGGTAAAGATTCATTAAATGTTAATGATTTAGCTTTAGCATTAAAAAACGGTTCAGATACTGCTTATAAAGCTGTCATAAAGCCGATAGAAGGTACTATTCTTACTGTAATAAGAGAAACAGGAGAGTATGCTGTTAAAATTGCTAATGAAAATATGGATATGATAGAATTCCTTGAATTAGTTGTAAAGAAAGCAAATGAATCATTAGAAAAAACACCAGAATTATTAAAAGCATTAAAAGAAGCTGGAGTAGTAGATTCAGGTGGTAAAGGTTTAGTACTTATGCTAGAAGGGATGTTATCATCTTTAAAAGGCAATAATATAGATTCTATAGCAGGTGGAGTATCTAGTAATGTAGAAGTTAAAGTTGAACAAAATATATCAACAGAAGATATTAAATTCCAATACTGTACAGAATTTATTTTAGAAAGTGACAAGGTAGACGACCTTGTAATAAGAGAGAAATTTATGAAGTTTGGAGATAGTTTAGCTGTTGTTGGCGATGAAGGTGTTATAAAAGTACATGTTCATACTAATGATCCAGGACTTGCATTGCAAGAAGCTTTAAGTTATGGACAATTATTAACTATAAAAATCGAAAACATGAAACTTCAACATGAAAATGTAGTTTTAAGTGAAGCTGAACAAACTAAAAAAGTACAAGTTGAAGAAAAAGAATACGGATTTATAGCAACTTCTATGGGTGAAGGTTTAGCTAAAATATTTAAAGATTTTGGAGTAGATCACATAATAGAAGGTGGTCAAACAATGAACCCAAGTACAGAAGATTTTATGAAAGCAATAGAAAGTTTACACGCAAGAAACATTATAATACTACCAAATAACAGTAATATTATAATGGCTGCAAATCAAGCTAAAGAATTAAGTGATAAAAATATAATAGTGATACCTACTAAAAATGTTGCTCAAGCATTTGCTACATTAGTAACATTTGATGGTGATGCTACTGCTGAAGAAAATGAAGCTAATATGGTAGAAGCTTTATCTACAGTAAAATCAGGTCAAGTAACTTATGCTGTAAGAGATACAGTTATAAATGATATTGAAGTAAAAGAAGGAAATATAATAGGTCTAGCAGAAGGAAAATTACTTGCTGCTGGTGAAGGTGTTAATGAAATAACTACAGATCTAATAGAAAAATTAGTAGATGAAGATAGTGCGATAATAACTTTATTCTACGGTGAAGATACTTCAAAAGAAGATGCTGAAGCTTTAGCAAGTGACTTAGAAGAAAAATTCGAAGATATAGATGTTGAATTACATTATGGGGGACAACCTCTTTATTACTACTTGATTTCAGTTGAATAATAATTAATTAGTCCTGTATAACCGTACTATATTTAGTATGTTATACAGGATTTTTATTCGTAGTTAATTTTAGACAATAGGTGATAATTATGAATAACTTAAATAAAGAAATACAATTTGTAAAAGGTATTGGTCCTAAAAGAGCGGATAAATTGAATAAATTGGAGATTTTTACATTAAAAGATCTTATATATTATTTTCCAAGACAATATGAAGATAGAAGTAATATTAAGAAAATAAGTCAATTAGAAAATGATGAAAAAGTATCTATTAAAGGTATTATAACTAGAATAGATACTTATAGCCCTAAAAAAGGCATGAATATTACTAAAATTGATGTAAGAGATGAAAGTGGATATATAAGACTAACTTTCTTTAATCAAGAATATATAACTAAAGTGTTTAAAACTGGAGATAGTATTTTAGCTTATGGAAAAGTTAAAATAGAAAATAACTTTAAGGAATTATCTTCTTGTGAGATAGAACACTATACCAATGCGCCACAGTCTACTTGTAAAATACAACCAGTTTATCCATTGACTTATGGACTTACAAATAAAGAATTGGGAAGTATGATTAAATCAGTTCTTTTAAAAGAAGAATTTAAAATAAAAGAATATTTACCTAGGTATATAATAGATAAATATAAATTATGCGGTATTGATTATGCTATAAGAAATATACATAATCCAAGTAGTAAAGATGCTTTAAAAATAGCTTTATATAGGCTGGTATTTGAAGAGTTTTTGATTTTACAGCTAGGGCTATTTTATTTTAAAAATGGAGTTAATGAATCTAATGGTATAGAATTTAAAGAAAATGAAAAATTAAATGATATAGTAAATTCACTACCTTTTAAACTCACAAAAGCCCAGAATAGAGCTTTAGATGAAATTTTGGATGATATGAAATCTAGCACAGTTATGAACAGATTAGTCCAAGGTGATGTTGGAAGTGGTAAAACAGTAGTTGCACTACTTTCTCTTGCTAGTGCTGTTTTAAATGGCTATCAGGGGGCTTTGATGGCTCCTACAGAGATTTTAGCAGCGCAACATTACGAATCATTCAAGGAAACCCTGGAAATCTTTAATATCAAGTCTGAGCTATTAGTAGGTAGCCTTACAAAAAAACAAAAAGAGAAAGTACTTGATAAGGTTAAAAATCAAGAAGTTGATATTTTAATTGGTACACATGCTCTTATAGAAGATAAAGTGGAATTTAAAAATTTAGGGATTGTCATAACTGATGAACAACACAGATTTGGTGTTAGACAAAGAGGGAGATTATCTAATAAAGGAGATAGTCCAGACATACTTGTTATGACAGCAACACCTATACCTAGGACATTAGCACTTATTTTATATGGTGATTTAGATATATCCATAATAGATGAGCTCCCTCCAGGAAGGCAGCCAATTGAAACTATAGCTATAGAACATAAAAGAAGAAATGAAGCTTATGAAAATTTAGTAAGGGATGAGGTTCAAAAAGGTAGACAAGTATATGTAGTTTGTCCTTTAGTTGATGAAAGTGAAAAGATAGAAGCTACAGCAGCAGTAGAATTAGTCGAAGAATTGAAAAGAGAGTTTTTTAATGATTTAAGAGTAGGTCTTTTGCATGGTAAAATGAAACCAAGTGAGAAAGACTCTATTATGGATGATTTTAAAAATAAAAGATTAGATATATTAGTTTCTACAACAGTTATAGAAGTTGGTGTCAACGTGCCTAATGCCACATTAATGATAATAGAAAATGCTGAAAGATTTGGATTAGCTCAATTGCATCAGTTAAGAGGGCGTGTAGGAAGAGGAAAGCACAAATCTTATTGTATATTGATATATAACTCTAAAACTGAAGTATGTAAAGAAAGAATGTCTATAATGGAAGAAACTACAGATGGATTTAAAATTTCACAAAAAGATTTGGAAATAAGAGGTCCAGGGGAGTTTTTTGGAACAAGGCAACATGGTCTACCAGAGCTTAAAGTAGCTAATATATTTAAACATATGAAAATATTAAAGTTAGCTCAAGTAGAAGCTAGATATATAATTGGGCAAGACTTAAAATTACAGTTAGAAGAAAATAAAAAATTAAAAGAAGAAATATTATATAAATTTAGTGAACGTGAAGAAATCTCGTTAAATTAGATAAAATTATGTTAGAATATAGGAAGGAGATATAATTTTGAGAGTTATTTCAGGAAAAGCTAGAGGTTTAAAATTAAATGCTCCTAAAAATAATGATGTGAGACCTACAACTGATAGAGTTAAGGAATCATTATTTAATATGATTAATCCATATATGATGGAGAGTAGTATATTAGATTTATTTGCAGGGACAGGCTCTTTAGGTATTGAATGTCTATCTAGGGGGGCTAATAAATGTATTTTTGTTGATAGTAGTAAAGAAAGTATTGGTATTATTAAGTCTAATATAAAAAAAGCAAGGGTAGAAAAAGAAAGCATTGTATTAAATTGTGATTTTAAAAGTGCTATAAACTCCTTAGCATTAAAAACAGAAACATTTGATGTTATTTTTATGGATCCTCCATACTATAAAAATATGTTTGATGATGCGCTTAATAGCATCGATAATAACAATTTATTAAAGGAAGATGGAATAATAGTTGTTGAACATGACACTAAAGATAAATTTCCAGATAGTATAGGAAGACTTTATAAGAGTAGAGATAAGAAATATGGAAATACAACATTAACGTTCTATAAAATGGAGGAATAACATGGGTAATCAAATACGTAAAGCCATTTTTGCAGGAAGTTTTGATCCAATTACAAATGGACATTTAGATATAATTTCTAGAGCATCAAAGTTATTTGATGAATTACAAATTGGAGTACTTATTAATCCAAATAAAAAAGGACTTTTTAATTTAGAAGAAAGAGTAAAATTAATTGAGTTATGTACTGAACATTTAGATAATGTGAAAATTATTAGTTTTGAAGGACTATTAGTTAATTATTGTTCTGAAAATGGTATTAGCACTTTAGTTCGAGGCGTTAGAAGTGAAGATGATGTGAATTATGAATTACAGATGGCCCATATGAATAAGGAACTAAACCCTGATATAGAAACAATATTTTTACCAACAAATAAAAAATACTCTTTTGTAAGTTCGTCATTAATAAAAGAAGTTTTAAGTTTTGGAGCAGATGTTACTAATTTTGTACCTGTTGAGGTATTAAAAGAGTTAGAAAAAAAGACTAAATAGTAAAACAGATTTAGGGGGAATAGTATGAAAATCGATTTAGAAATAATGGATTTATTCCAAGAATTAGAAGAACTTGTTGAAAATGCACCTGTAAAAGGTCTTGCTAGGAAATCTATAAGTATAGAAAAAGAAGAAATACTTTCTATTATAAATGATATAAAATTACTACTTCCAGAGGAAGTTAATCAAGCTATATGGATAAATAAAGAGAGACAAAGAATAATAACTGAAGCAAAAATAGAAGCTGATCAGATAATAGCTCAAGCTAATCAAGAAGCTGAGTTGAAGGTTATAGAAGGTGAGAAGTTTGAAGAAAATCTTAAGCAACAATTTGATGATATTGTGGAATCAAATGAGGTTGTTGTAAGAGCTAAAGAGAGAGCTACAGAAATTATAAGTAAAGCTGAAGCATATGCAGTTGAGATAAGAGAAGGCTCTTTAGAGTATGCAGAGGATGTTATAAGTTCAGTTGAGCAAAATCTAATAGAAACTTTAGAGATAGTTAAAGTTAATAAAAGAGAACTAAGAGAAGGTTAATAAAAACTCCTACAGTATTGTAGGAGTTTTTATAATTAATTTAAGTTGTTTTTATAGAATAGTTTTATTTGTTTGCCTTATATACAAAATAAACATCGTAAATTATGTAGACTATGATAATTATAACTAAGAAAATTTTAAAATTATAAAAATATTGATTCCATATATTATTATTATAAATAGAATTGTAAATATTTGAAATATTAGATGCAGGCAAATAATTTTGGCTAATTGGATAAAGCAAGAAAGTAAATATACCAGCAAATAAACCGTGTAAAAATTTACTAAATATGTACAAGTTAATTTTTATGTCAGTTTTTCCTATAAAGTTGCAACATTGAGCTAAGATAGATAAACCGCTAAAACCTATTATAAAACTGCATAGACTAGCTTTAATTCCTTCAGAAAGCGTAGAAAGTTCACATATATTATTACAGCCTATAGTAATTTCAAATAATCCACTCAGAAAAGTAGAACATACTTCTTCTGTTACATTAAAAATAGAAAGAGGTATACATATAAAATGTGAGATAACATCAATAACATTAAATAAATCTAGTATTTCAAATACAACAGAAAAAATAATTACGAACCCTCCTACAGCCAATAAAGTATTTACACCATTTACAACGGCATTTCCAAAAGATACAAAGAAGCCATTTTCTTCTGGAGTGTTTATAATATTTTTTAGATTTTTCATTAAATCGTACTTAGACTTATCTCTTTTCTCGTGTCCGTATTTTCTAAATAATAAACCCACAGTAATAGCGCCTAAATAATGGCATATAAGCATTAAATATCCTAAATCTTCACTGTTCAACATTCCAACTGATACTGCACCTATAATAAATAAAGGACCTGAAGTAGAGCAAAATGAAACTAACCTCTGGGCTTCATATACAGATATTTCTTTTTTATCTCTTAAATCAGAAGCAAGCTTTGCACCAACTGGATATCCTGACACAGCTGCGATTGCAAATACTAAAGAACTCTTACCAGATACGTTGAATATAAATTGTGTGACGGGGTTAATTATAGTACCCAGAATATCTACAACTTTTAATGATACGATTATATTTGCACCAATTATAAAAGGAAGTAGAGATGGTATTAGTGTATTAACCCAGATATTGATTCCATCTTTAGCAGCATCTATGGATTCATCAGGAAATAATATTATACCTACTATTAAAATTAATACAATTAACTTAGGTACAAAATATTTTATTAGTTTTGAGATTTTCATATTATCACCTATGTATTAAAGACTTTAAGATATTATATTAAAATTGAAAATAAAATATGAAAAATTTAGCAATTGATAAAAGAAATTATAATGTAAAATATATTATTTTACTATATAAGGTATAGTTCAGTAAATAAGGAAAAGGAGATGTCTTCTTATAGATGTAAAAAATCATTTTGAGACATCTCTGTTGGTAATTTATAAAACATATCTTGGTGATAAGTAGAAATCCATAGGTCCTTTTATTAGGGATTTATTATTTTTATAATAAATAATGTTATACATGTTACTTGATTTGATATCGTATTTAATTAAAGTATTAAATAAAGAATCATCAATATGATTGATTTTAGAGAGTTTAGTAATTATTTCTATATCTGATGATTTTTTTATTTTTTTTATAATTTCTCTTCCTTTATTATTAAAAGCTAAAACTCTTACATATGGAACATGAGGAATATCTTTTGTAGCAATTACATCATCCTTGGTTATTCCTAATAGAATATTATTTAATGTACGTTTAACTTTGGTCATAGTATAGCGTTTAGATTTCACCGATGAAATTAAATCATCCAAATCTTTGCTTGTAAATATATTTGAGTAAATTTTATTTTCTATTCCTTCATTAACTTCGAAATATTTATATAGATTTTCAGAATCTCTAATTATTGTTGAACATAGTAACTCATAAAACATATAGTCAAATACTGGGTTAAAATTAGTATCTATATTATTTTTTATCTCAATAAAAGTAGGATTAGGAATAACATTTTTAATTTGCTTTAAATTAGAATTATCTTTTAAAACATTTCTTATAGCTGTTGCAGAACAAATATTACTACTTATATCACTTGAGTTATATTGTGAAGCGATTCTAGTAATCGTAAAAGGTTTTATAGAGCTGTTAAGCTTAATTAAACTTTTTATATATTCAATTCCTAGTATATTGTTAGATGAATTTAAAATGTTTTGAAGTTTATCCTCAGATATTTCTAAAAGATTATTTTTATTTATATAATCATATAATGCTTTACTCCTTGCTGTAGGGAATACCAATCCCTCATCAAGATATGTTTTTAAATATGTTTTGAAATCTATAGGTTCTTCAACTAATATTTTTGAAATAGATTGAAGAATATCTATATTTCCCTTTTCACTTCCAAAACAAACTGAGTTTACACAGTTTAATGAGTTCAGGGTCGTAATAGCACCATGGGAAAAAATCTCGGCACTTTGACAAGAGTAAAGGGTTGGAAGTTCTATAACTAAGTCCACACCATTTTTTACAGCAATCTCAGCTCTAGTATATTTATCAAATAAAGCAGGTTCTCCTCTTTGTAAAAAAGAACCACTCATAACAGCTATAGTATGAGTTGCTTTTGTTATTTTTTTAGATTTTTCTAAATGGTATAAATGACCATTGTGAAAAGGGTTATACTCGACAATTAGTCCTAATATATTCATATATTTCTCCTTATGGTAATTTTTACTATATAATATGTTACACTTTAAAAGTTGACAAATTTAGATGAAATATTTGATAATATAATAATGTAAATGTGTAAAAAATACACATAATTATATTTTATTATATTAATAATAAGTAATACATCATATTAAAAAATTAAAACATATTGACTATTTATTATATCAAATAACGTATGACATTTCATTGTAATATAAAAATATTACGTAATGAAATATTTATAAATAGTATGTACTTTTAATTAAAAAGGTGTTATATTTATTATGATTGACAATAAAATAAAAAGTTAAATAATCATTTTGAATATTAATTTAAGGAAAATTTTAATTTTTAAGGAGGATTGCTAATAATGAAAGTATTAGTATTAAACTGTGGTAGTTCTTCATTAAAATATCAATTAATAGATATGGAAAATGAAGCAGTATTATGTGTAGGACTTGTTGAAAGAATAGGTATAGAAGGTTCTATATTAAAGCAAGAAAAAGATGGTGTTGAAGGTAAATACATAGTTGAACAACCAATGAAAAATCATGAAGAAGCTATAAAATTAGTTTTAGATGCTGTAGTTGATCCAACTTATGGTGGTGTAAAAGATATTAAAGAAGTTGAAGCTGTAGGACACAGAGTTGTTCATGCAGGTGAAAAATTCGCTACTTCTGTAGTTATAAATGATGAAGTTGAAGCTGCATTAAAAGAATGTATAGATTTAGCGCCACTTCACAATCCAGCAAACATAATGGGAATAGATGCTTGTAAAGCTATACTTCCAGGTGTACCAATGGTAGCTGTATTCGATACTGCTTTCCATCAAACAATGCCTAAAAAATCTTACTTATATGGATTACCTCATGAGTTATACACTAAATATGGTGTAAGAAGATACGGATTCCACGGTACTTCTCACAAATATGTATCTCAAAGAGCAGCTGCTATGTTAGGTAAAAACATAGAAGATGTAAAAATAATAACTTGCCACTTAGGAAATGGTGCTTCTATAGCAGCAGTAGATGGTGGAAAATGTGTAGATACTTCTATGGGATTCACTCCATTAGAAGGATTAATAATGGGAACTAGATGTGGAGATATAGATGCAGCAATATTACCATTCTTAATGAGAAAAGAAAACTTAAATGCAGATCAATTAGATAACTTAATGAATAAACAATCTGGAGTATACGGTATGACTGGTATATCAAGTGACTTCAGAGATATAGAAGATGCAGCTGCTAATGGTGACGAAAAAGCTCAAGTTGCTTTAGATGCATATGCTCAAAGAGTTAAGAAATATATAGGATCTTATGCTGCTGAAATGAACGGTGTAGATGCTGTTGTATTCACTGCAGGTGTTGGTGAAAACGGAATAGACATGAGAGAAGCTATAGCTACAAACATGGAATTCTTAGGAATGAAATTAGATAAAGAAGCTAACAAAGTTAGAGGAAAAGAAAGAGTAATATCTACTGAAGATTCTAAAGTTAAGATATTATTAATACCAACTAACGAAGAATTAATGATAGCTAGAGATACTTTAGCATTAGTTAAATAATTAATAAAATATTTTTATTGTGAATAATATATGTAAAGTTTTAAGGTAGGCTTTGACCTACCTTAAAATGATTTATTGATATATATCAGTAAACAAATAAAAAGTATTGTAATCTTATTTTTACTATCAAGTAAAAATACTTGACAAACATTGACTAGATTTGTATAATGAATTTGGTAATATAACGAGGTGAAAGTATGATAATTAGTCTAGACAAGTTAAACAGAAAAGAAACTGATAAAATAGACTTGAATTTTTCACAAAAAATTGATAGTATTAATTATTGTGAGAACACATATAATATAACTTCACCGATTAACCTTAAAGGTAAGGTATCTAGAACAAATAAAGGCTACTATTTATATGCTATTGTTAGCTTTGAAATATTAGATAATTGTGCTAGATGTTTAGATGAAGTTAAAGTACCAATAGAATATGCTATAGAAGGTTTCTTAGTTAGAGAGAATTTTGATGAAGATGAATTTGAAGATTATGATGCTTTTATTATTGACGGAGATGAAGTTAATTTAACTGATATAATAGGACAAACATTAATCTTTAATTTACCACAGCAAGTTCTTTGTCATGAAGATTGCGAAGGACTTTGTCAAAATTGTGGAGCTAACCTAAATAGAGAAACTTGTGCATGTAGCCAAATTGCCAACGACGAGGATGAAATAGATCCACGTTTTGCTAAATTAAAAGATTTGTTCAAAAATGACTAAGGAGGTGGCGTAAATGGCAGTACCTAAGCGTAAAACAGCTAAATCAAAAACTAAAATGAGAAGAGCGGCTAACTCAAAAATGACAGCAACAGGATTCGTAGAGTGTCCACAGTGTCATGAACCAAAATTACCACATAGAGTTTGTCCAGATTGTGGACACTACAAAGGTAAAGAAGTTATATCTGAATAATGATATTTTTAAAAACATGTAGATTAATCTACATGTTTTTTTGTTAAAATATAAATATAAACGGAAGTTGAAAAAAATAATTAGTTAATATAAAATATTAGTAAAAATTTGTAAAAATAAAAAGATTTATACATATGTAAATAAATATACAAGGAGGGTCAGTATGAGAATAGTTGTAGATGGTATGGGTGGAGATAATGCACCTAAAGCTGTAGTAGGTGGTGTTGTAGAAGCAATTAATGAATTTAATGTAGAAATAGCTATAACAGGAGATAAAGAACTACTTGAACAAGAATTTGCTGATTATGAATTTGATAGAAGTAAATTAGAAATTATTCATACAACAGAAATAATAGAAAATGAAGATAAACCAGTTCAAGCTATAAGAAGAAAAAAAGACTCCTCTATGGTAGTTGCACTTAATTTAGTAAAAGAAAATAAAGCTGATGCTATAGTTTCTGCAGGAAGTACAGGAGCACTTCTTACAGGAGCAACATTAATAGTAGGAAGAATAAAGGGGATTGATAGACCTTGTCTATGTCCTTGTATGCCTAATATAAAAGGTGGAATGACTATAATAGCTGATAGTGGTGCTAATGCAGATTGTAAGCCTAGAAATTTAAGCGAATTTGCTATGATGAGTAATATATATCTTAAGAAAGTTTTAGGTATGGAAAATCCAAGAATAGGACTTGGGAATATAGGTTCTGAAGAAGGAAAGGGAAACGAACTTGTGAAATCTGCTTACAATGAATTAAAAACTATGGACTTAAATTTTGTAGGTAATATAGAAGGTAGAGATGTAATAGAGTCTAAAGCAGATGTAATAGTTTGCGATGGCTTCACTGGTAATATAATGTTAAAGACTTGTGAAGGTGTAGCAATGGGTATGATGAAGCTTATGAAAGAGACTCTTATGAGTAGTTTCAAAGGAAAGTTAGGAGCTTTATTAATAAAAGAAGATATGAGAAAACTAAAAGCTTTTCTTGACTATTCTGAATATGGTGGAGCACCTTTCTTAGGAGTGAAAGGTGGAGTCATAAAAGCCCATGGAAGTTCTAACTCAAAAGCAATAAAGAATGCTATAAAGCAAGCTATTAATTTTACTGAGGGAAATGTTGTAGAGGATATAGAAGCATATATATTGTCTAAAAAAGAAGATGAGAAAAAACAAGAAAATAAAACTGAAGATAAGTAATTTTTAATTAATTACTAAGTAAAACTTTGTATAAATAAAAATCCTTCCATGAATTGAACTGAACCCCTTAAAGTAGACACAAGTAAAAAAGACTTGTAAAATACTACTTTAAGGGGTGATTTTTATGCAAAGTAATAATAGAAAAAATATGAGTTATTCATTTGATACAAAACTTAGGGCTGTAAAAATGTATTTAGAAGAAGGGATTGGAAGTACTACAATTGCAAAGGAACTTAATTTAAGCTCTAATAAAAGAGTTCTCTTATGGGTAAAAAGATATAATGAATTCGGAGAAGATGGATTAAGGGAACGTAGAGGAACTGCTCGAGGTTTACAAAAAGGTAGACCTAGAAAGCAAGAGCTTTCACTTAAAGAAGAAAATCAAAGGTTAAAAGCAGAAGTTGATTTTTTAAAAAAGTTATTAATTCTAGAAAGGGAGTGATTAGAAAATCTAATATATTTAGAACTATATACCAATTAAAAAGTAAGTATAATATAAGTATTTTATGTAAAATAGGCAAAGTTTCTAGAAGTGGTTATTATAAATGGCTTAATTCAAATATAAATAATGATAAGGATTTAGACTTAAAATATAAAATATTAGAAGTATATAACGCTTCAAAGAAAGTTTATGGTTATAGAAGGATTAAGATAGGATTATTTAGAGCCTACGGCTTAATTGTGAATCATAAAAAGATAATTAGACTTATGAAATCTTTAAATATTCACTCGATAATAAGGAAAAAAAGATTTAAATACTATACACCTAAAACTATTGATATAGGTAGAGTTGAGCCTAATCTATTAAATAGAGAGTTTAGTTGTAATGCTCCTAATCAAAAATGGGTTACAGATATAACTTATTTAAAATATGATAATGGACGTAAAAAAATGTATTTATCTGCTATTGAAGATTTATATAATAGAGAAATCATAGCTTATAAGATTAGTGATAGTTTAGATATATCATTTGTTGAGCAGACTTTAGGCGAAGCCTTTAAAAAAGTTAATACTAAT
>JARKUZ010000036.1 GCA_029851945.1 Terrisporobacter sp.
TAAAACTTTATCAGGAGATACATTTACTAAAGTTACTAGTGGTAGCTCTAATATAACTAAAGATTCGATATCAATAAAGTTCAATCCAACTGAAGCTAGAAGAGTTAAATTTGTATTTACAGAAGCATATGAAGGATGGGCATTAGCCTCAGAATTTGGATTATACAAGCAAGATGAAGTTCTAGATAAAATGGATAGATTATTCACTGATAATACTGTAACTGCAGTAAGTGAAGAATTCGATACAGTTGAAGAATTAAATGCTTTAGAGAATGAATGTAAAAAGCATCCATTCTATGAAGACTTTAAAGAAGATTTAGCTAACGCTAGGGTTCTAGTTGAACAAGGTAAAATAGAGAGTTCTAAAGCAGTAACTAAAAAGTTCAACCATTTAGATAATAAAGATTATATAGACCAATTTAGAATTCCTTATGAGAACATAAAGAGAATATCTAATAATGGCGGTCAATATGGTTCTCAAAGAATTGAAAATGCGGTAGATAATAATATAAGTACTTACTGGGAAACTAATAAGCCTAATAGTGCAGATTGGGGCAATGAGGTAACAGTAGAATTTGTAAATCCTATAACTATAGATAGAATAGCTTATGGTGCTAGACAAAGTGATAGAAAAGGATTTTTAGAGCAATTTGAAGTTTACGGTTCTAACACTACTAAAGGTGACGACTTCCATTTAGTAGCTACAGGTAGAGCATCTAGTACTGAAGGATTAGTTGAAGCTAAATTTAAACCTACAACATTTAAGAGGTTAAAATTAAAGTGGGTTAAGAGTAATCAAAACTGGGCTACATTAAATGAAATAATGTTCTTTAAACAAGACGTTATTGCAGATAAGGTTTATAGTATATTTACAGACCAAACACAATCAGAATTAAAAACTGAGTATAATAGTATACAAGCTATAGAAACATTAGAGGAAGAAATTAAATCACATCCTTTAAAAGAAGAATTAAGCAAAGTTATAGAAAGAGCACATAAAATATTAAATAATAGCTTTGAAGGCAATATACTTAAAATGGATTTACCACAAAATGGCGATATCCATGGTCATTGTAAGAATGACTTAATGATGTCTTCTTTTGGAACTAACTTTATATCTACAGGTGTATTAGCTAAGCCAGGAGAAATTATAGAAGTTTATGTGGACGCAGAGCCGGACAAACCACTACCTCAAATAATGTTCTCTCAATCACAAGGACACTATGGTAATTGGCAGCGTAAATATAGCTTACAACCAGGATATAATAGATTCGAAGTCCCTAAGATATATGATGAGAAATGGTCACACAAAACTAACCCAGGTGGTGCTATATATTTCATAAACCCTTACACACCAGAGCAACAGGGTAAAGCTCCTAAAATAGTTTTAGAGGGTGGGCAAAAATTCCCTATGTTTAATCAAGGTGATGACGAGCAAGAATTCTTAAAAGAACTTAAAGAGTACAACGAGTACTTAAAAGCAAATCCTGATACTGGAGTAGACATATTTGAGTACAATTCGCCTAGAATATTATTTACAGGTAGAGCATCAGATGCTAATCAAGTTTATAATGTAGAAAAGGTAAATGTAGCAGAGTCAACTTTAGTTTGGAGCAAAGTCGTAGATGATATGTTAGAGTATGCAGGTTTAGAAGAGAATCCTGAAACTCCTAGACATGATAGTACAGGTATAAGAACTGCTATAAGAGTAATGCAACCTTATGGTGGTGCATATGCCGCAGGAGACCATGTAGGGTTACAACAACATGTAGCGGACGATTTCTTAAGAATAGATAAATCTAGTATGGATGGTATACGTTGGGGTAATGGCCATGAGGTAGGTCACCAAATGGATATAAGACCTAGAACTTGGGGAGAAGTAACTAATAATATGTGGCCTAATGAAGCCTTTTATCAGAATGGGTTAGCAGACCGTGTTAATTACACGCCAATATATAATAGGGTTGCTTCTGATGTAGACGATGAACATACTTACGAAAATCTAGATTTAATGTCAAGACTAGGTTTATTCTGGCAGTTAAGAATAGCTAAGGATGATTATTGGAAAGAATTAGAAAGAATGTATAGAGATAGAAGACCTGCACCTGCAAACCATCAAGCTAAATGTGATATAATGGCAGAATACAGTAGTGAGATTTTAGGATATAATCTAACTGAACATTTCGAAAGATATGGAATGAAGTTATCAGATGAATGTAAAAATAGATTAAATAAGTACCCTAAATTAGATAAGAAAATATGGTATGCAAACAATTCTGCAATAGCTTATAAGGGCAATGGATTTAGCGAAGATGTTAAAGTTACAGTATCTTCTAGCGTAAATAAAGCAGCTAAAACTGCTACATTAAAATTCGGTATAGATAACAATAATAGTGATGATTTATTAGGCTACGAAATTAGCAAAGATGATAAAGTTTTAGGGTTTACTTCAGGAACATCTTTCACAATTAATAATGTTGACTTAGAAGAAAACACTAACTATGATATAGTAGCTTATGCTAAAGATTTAAGTACTGCAAAACCAGTAAGTGTAAAAACATTACAACCAAAGGTAGAAGCAGTTGATGGACTAACTCTAAAATTAAATGAAGAGTTCAATCCTCTAGAGTATGTTAAAGCAACTGATTGTGAAGGAAATGCTTTAACTGATATTAATGTTATAAGTAATGTTGATAATAAGAGAAAAGGTGAGTACACAGTTACTTATGAAGTTACTGATAACGACACTACTTCTAGAGAAACAATGAAAGTTACTGTAGTTAATGATTATGATTATTTATCAGATAGTGAATGGAAAAGTGCAACTACTGGACATGCAACTCCTTCACGTAATGAGTCTGTAAAAGGAAGAACTTTAGGTAATATCAAAGACTATGACAAAGGTATAAGATTACATGCTACTGGTGAAGTTGTTTACGATTTAGGTGAGCATAACTACGAGACTTTTGAAGCAAAAGTTGGTGTAGACATGAACGTGCATGCTCAAAAGGATTCTAGTGTAACTTTCAAAGTTATAGGTGATGGTAAAACTTTAGCAACAACAAAAGTTTTAAGACATGGGGACAATATGCAGTATATAAACGTACCTATAAAAGATGTTAAAGAACTTAGAATAGAGCTTAATGACGGTGGAAATGGAACAAAAGCTGACTATGGTACAATAGTGGAACCTAAGTTAAGTACAAATAATGCTAAACCTAAATTAACAATACCTAAATCTCAAACTCTTGAGGTCGGAACAACTCTAGACGATGTAGTTGGAACTTACAAAGCTATAGATGTAGAGGATGGCGATATAACTCAAAATGTAACAGTTACTGGTCAAGATAAAGTTAACTTTAATAGAACAGGTAACTATACTATAACTTACACTGTAACAGATAACGATGGTAATACGACTGAAAAGAGCAGAGTAATAAGCGTTACTAATATGGAAGACTTTAAATATTTAAGTGATGTTGAGTGGAAGTCTGCTACTAAAGGTTGGGGTACTATAGGTAAAGATAAATCAATAGAAAATCGTGAAATAACTCTTACTGGCGAAGATAATAAACCTGTAACATATAAGAAAGGTATAGGTACTCATTCACATTCTGAGATAGTTTACGACTTAACAGATAAGAACGTTAACATGTTTAGTTCTTTTGTTGGTATAGACCGTGAAGTGTTAAACGGTCCTGGTAGCGTAGAATTTAAAGTTTATGTTGACGGTGATTTAGCTTATGAAAGTGGTGTTATGAGAGCAAGAGACCCTCAAAAATTCGTACAAGTAGACTTAGCAGGTGCTAAAGAGTTAAAGTTAGTAGTTACTAACGGAGGAGACAAAATAGCTTCAGACCATGCAGAATGGGCAGATGCTAAGTTATACTTCGTAAATAGCGATAGAGTGTACACTGAAGAGTTAACAACTGCTTTAGAGGAAGCTAAGAAATTAGATGCAGACACTTATACAGAAGCAAGTTATGAAGTTCTAGCAAACAGTATAGCTAAAGCAGAAGCTTTATTAAAAGAAGAGAAGCCTAGTCAAGAAGCTATAGATAATATGACTACTGAACTTCAAGATAGCGTAAAAGGTTTAATAGAAATAAATCTACAGGAAGTTGTTAATATTCCAGATAAATATTTAGTTAAATCTATACAAAATCAATTAGGTAAAACTGAAAATATAACTTTAGGAGATATGCGTAGTTTAACTACTTTAAGATTATCTGGTGTTGTCGATTTAACAGGTATAGAACATGCTAGAAACTTAGAGACTCTAGAAATGAGCCATAATGAAGTTAAAGATTTAAGACCATTAGCAAATCTAAAAAAACTTAAAACATTAGATGCAAAAGAGCAATTTATTGCAGTAGGAGAATTGACTCCATCTAATGGTAAAGTTGTAGTTGACTCTAAAGTATATAACAGAGAAGGTAAGAATGTAGCTAAAATTGTTAAACTTGTAGATAAATATGGCAATACAGTAATAGAACAAGATGCTAAAGATGAATCTGTTATAAGTATAGAAGGTTTACCTAAAGGGATATATGGTGTTCATGTATTATTTGAAGATGAAAATTTTGATGGTATGATGATGTATCTATTCCATATAAAATAATTTAAAAGTATCCAAAAGATTACTTTTGTAACTGTAGAAAAATCACTGCTTATTTTTAATAGGCAGTGATTTTTTATATTTGATTAAACATATTGATTTATCTAAACTACTAATTGTTTTTAAAAGACCATTTGAATATGGGCAAAGATACAGTGTAAGCAATACTGTATTTTTAACGCGACCTAAGAGGTCTGGTATACACTTATAAGTAAAATTAATAACTAAATTTTAAAAGGTCAAAAGATAATAAAAGAAAAAGTCGTATATTCAATAGATTTTTCAAAATACAAACTTGAAAAAGATTCAGGGAATTTATTTTTATATTAATATTTCTTTTATCTAAATCTTTGATTTTATGAACAATAAAAAACGATAATAATAAAAGGAGAAAATCTTGATATCGGGATAATTTTGTTTTAAATATATAGATAAAACATAAAATAAATAATTAATATCAGAGTATTATAATAATCTTAAAATTAAAAATTAGTGACAAAAATTGATAAAATTCTAGAAAACGGTTGCAAATAAGATAAGAAGTGTGTTAGTATACTAGTATAAAGAATAAGGGCTTGAATAGACAAAAAAATAACAAGGGTAATTATATGGATAATGACTAAGTCTAAATCAGATATTTCAAATTACATACTAAATTGTGACTATCAATAACCAACAATTAACAAAACTACCTTTTTATTTTGAAAATATTGGTATACTAGTATAAAATTAGGTGAGGATTTGAAGTATTATAAGGAAAGAATAATAATATGTTCTAAGGAGTGGGGAAATGGAAATATCAACAGAAAAAGTTTTAAAGCAGGATGTAGTAAAACCTTTTGGTATGCAAGACAAGATAGGATATATGTTAGGGGATTTAGGTAACGACTTATTCTTCCAATTTGTAAGTGGATATTTAATGCTATTCTATACAGATGTATTAGGAATAACTGCGGGGGCAGTAGGAACTATGTTAGTAGTTGCTAGAATATGGGATGCAATAAATGATCCAATGATGGGGACATTTGTAGATAGAAGAAAAGTTGGTAAAAATGGTAAATTTAGACCGTACTTACTATACGCTGCATTACCTGTAACAATTATGGGATTTTTAACATTTACAGCTATACCGGGTATACCAGATAACTTAAAGTTAGTATATGCATATGTAACTTATATCGGTTTTGGTATGTGTTATACAGCTATAAATATACCTTACGGTTCATTGGCATCAGTAATGACAACAGATCCAGTGGAAAGAACATCTTTATCTACATTTAGATCAATAGGTGCATTAATTGCAAATTTAGTGATAATGATAATAGTACCTAAATTGGTATTTATTGATGGTGTAGCCACAGCAGGTGGATTTATGAAAGCTGCAGCTGTCTTTGTAGTATGTTCTAATTTATGTTATTTTGGAGCATTTAAATTAACAACAGAGCGTGTTAAGCATAAAGCTCAGGAAACAAAAGAAAAGGCAAGTTTTGTAAAAACAGTTAAAACTTTATTAAGTAATAGAGCTTTAATAGGGCTAATGTTAGCTTCATTTGGTATGTTAGCATCGATGATGGCAGTTAATGCTTTAACACCATACTTATATAAAGATTATTTTAAAGCACCAGAACTAATATCTCTTGGTGGTGTAATTGGGATGATTTCATCATTTTTAATCTTACCATTCTTATCACCACTTGTTAATAAGTTTGGAAAGAAAGAGCTTTCAGTAGGAACTATGTTAATTGCTGTAGTAGCAAACTTAGCATTATTCTTAATGCCTATAAAAAGTCCATATGTGTATATGGCTATAAACTTTATAGCATCTATAGGAACTGGATTCTTCAATGTATTAATTTGGGCATTAGTAGGTGATGCAATAGACTATCAAGAATATATAACTGGAAAGAGAGAAGAAGGTATTGTTTATGCATCTTACTCTTTAGTTAGAAAGCTAGGTCAAGCTATAGCTGGTGGAATAGGTGGATTTGCGCTTACTTTCATTGGATACAAAGCAGGGGTAGCAACACAAACACCAGAAGTTGCTCAAGGGATAAAATACATAATAACAATACTACCTTTCGTATCAGCTCTAATTTCAACTATAGCTATGACATTTGTGTACAATTTATCAAAAACTAAATTAGCAGAAATGACAAAGGAGTTAGAACTTAGAAGGGGATAAATATAGGAAATTACTATAAAATTATAAGAAAATTAAGCAAAACAGAGATAAATACTTAATTAGCCCTTGCATGTACAAGGGCTTTTAGTTTATAGGACAAATTATATTAGGTATTAGAATTTTATCAATTTATTTTTTATTAACTTGAAAAAACAAAATTTTTGTAGAAATGAATTGAAAAACGATTGCCTTTGATTATTGCGTATGTTAGTATACTAGTATAAAGAAAAAAAGCTATATAATTGCTTACTAATGGAGGATATTATGGCGAATATATTTGATAAGTATGAAAAGACACAAGAATTTTTAATATGTATTGACTCTGATGGATGTGCAATGAATACTATGGAAATAAAGCATAGAAGATGCTTTGCACCAGAGATGATAAAAACATGGAACTTATATGAAAAAGAAGATTATATATTAAACCTTTGGTATGACATAAATCTTTATACAAAAACTAGGGGTATAAATAGATTTAAAGGTTTAGCTGAAACGTTTAAAATCATAAGCAAAGAAGGTATAGAAATAGACGACCTTGATAGTCTTGTAAATTGGGTTGAGACTACAAATGAATTATCAAACAAATCGTTAGAAATAGAAATAGAAAAGACTAATAGTAAAGCCTTAAAAATGGCATATGAATGGTCTTTAAATGTAAACAAATCTATAGAACAATTACCAAAGGGCGATGAACCATTCGAAAATGTAAAAGAAGGATTAGAAACATTATCTAAGTTAGTAGATGTTGCAGTAGTATCATCAGCAAATGGAGAAGCTTTAGATGATGAGTGGAATAGACATAATTTTGTTAGGCATCTTAAAGCACTATTAGGGCAAGAAGCTGGAACAAAACAATATTGTATATCTGAGCTTAAGAAAAAAGGATATGATGAGAAAAAAATATTAATGGTAGGAGATGCACTAGGAGATTTACAAGCTGCTAAAAATAATAATGTAAATTTCTATCCTATATTAGTAAATAAGGAAGGTTATTCTTGGAAAAGATTAGTAAATGAAGCAGTTCCTAAATTAATGAATGGTACATTTGATGAAACTTATCAAAATCAATTAATAAAAGAATTTAATGATTCATTAAAATAATAAAAGAATTTGTATTAAAAAATATCCATACTAAATTCAATAGGGGGAATAATTATATGTTAAACTTAAAATCAAAACCTTATAATCTTGATGAACAATCTATACAATGGGTAAAAGACACAATTGCAAATATGACGATAGAAGAAAAAATAGGTCAACTATTTGTAAATATGGGTGCAAGTCGTGATGAAGAATATTTAAAAGGTGTTTTAGATAATTATCATATAGGGGCAGTTAGATACAATCCAGGTAAAGCTGAAGATGTATATGAGCAAAATAAAATATTACAAGAAAATAGTAAGATACCACTATTAATAGCTGCAAATACTGAAGCTGGTGGTAATGGAGCATGTACAGATGGAACATATGTAGGAAGCCAAGTTAAAATAGGAGCAACAAATGATCCTAAATATGCTTATGAAATGGGACGTGTTTCTGGTGTGGAAGCAGCAGCAATAGGGTGTAACTGGAGCTTTGCACCAGTAGTTGATATAAATAGAAACTGGAGAAATCCAATAATATCTTCTCGTTGTTATTCATCTAGTGCAGAGCAAGTATTAGAATTCTCTTTAGAGTACATGAGAGGAATAATGGAAAGTGGTATTATGCCTGCAGCGAAGCATTTCCCTGGAGATGGAATTGATGAACGTGATCAACATTTATCATTTGCTCCAAACTGGCTTTCAGTTGACGAATGGGATGCTACATTTGGAAAAGTATACGGAGGGTTAATAGATGCAGGCCTTCCATCAATAATGGCAGGACATATAGCTTTACCGGAATACGTACGTCACTTTAATCCAGAAGCAACTACTGAAGAATTAACTATGCCAGCCACATTAAGTAAATATATATTAACAGATTTATTACGTGGAAAAATGGGATTCAACGGAGTAATTGTAACAGATGCAAGTCATATGGTAGCTATGACATCTGCAATGAAGCGTAGTGAAATGTTACCAACAGCTATAGCGGCAGGTAGTGATTTATTCCTATTCTTCAATGATCCAGATGAGGATTTCAAGTGGATGATGGATGGTTATAAGAATGGAATAATAACTGATGAGCGTCTTGAAGAAGCATTAACTCGTATATTAGGATTAAAAGCTGCTTTAGGATTACATAAAAAAGCTAAAACAGAAATATTACAACCAAAAGAAGAAGCTATGGCTAAAATAGGATTAGAAGAAAATAAAATACCTGCTTTAGAAATAGCAGATAAAGCTATAACATTAGTTAAGAATAAAGAAGATATATTCCCTATATCTCCAGAAAATCAAAAGCGTGTATTACTTGTAGAGCCTAAAGGTCACGACGGTGGATTTGGAAAATTAATGGCTATGATGGGTGGAAAAGGCAAAAATGCAATTGAATTAATGAAAGAGTTATTAGAGGCAGAAGGATTTGTAGTTGAAATATATGAATCTCCAATGGAAAAAGCAATGAAATTACCACCAGAAGAGATGATGAAATCAATGATGGACATTTACTCAGGAAAGCGTCCTATATCTTCGTTAACTAGCAAATATGATTTAATAATAAACATAGCAGATATTGGACCAGGAACAGATCAACGTATACAATGGCCAATGAGTAAAGGTACTCCTGATATACCATTTTATGTAAATGAAATACCAACAATATTTGTGTCAGTACAATGTCCATTCCATTTAGCTGATGTGCCTCAAGTAAAAACTTATATAAATGCTTATGACAATAAAGAATACACTATAAAAGCACTAGTTGAAAAAATGTTAGGTAGATCAGAATTTGTTGGTGTAAGCTCAGTAGATGCGTACTGTGGATTATTAGATACACAATATTAATTTAAAAATATAAATAATCAAATAAAAATAGTTGTAGCTAAATATTGTATTTAACTACAACTATTTTTAATATATTACAAAACTTTTTATATTGACTAATGGATATAGCTAAATGATGTAAAATAATTAATATAAAAAGAAAAAACACAATACAAACTCTACGATTAGTTTATTGAAAGATTTTCTCTAATAGTTTAAATTATTAACAAGAGGTGAAACTGATGGATTGTAAGAAAGTTGGCAAATTAATATATGAACTGAGAAAAGAAAAAAACATGACACAAAAACAAGTTGCCGAATTAATGAATATAAGTGATAAAACAATAAGTAAATGGGAACGAGGATTAGGTTGTCCTGATATTTCTTTACTTTTAAAGTTATCAGATATATTTGGTGTAAGTATAGAAGGGATTCTATCAGGAGAAATAAATTTAAACGAATTAGAGGGAGGAAATATGAAAAATATAAGATTTTATATATGTGACAAATGTGGAAATTTAATAACAACAACAGGTGAAGCAGCCATATCTTGTTGTGGGAAGAAAATAGAACAATCAATTGCAAAAAAAGCGGAAGATGGGCATAGACTTAATGTAGAAACTATAGAAAATGAGTTATTTATTACATCAGAACATGAAATGAAGAAGGAACATTATATTTCTTTTGTAGCACATGTAAAAGGTGATAGAGTTCAGATTGTAAAACAATATCCAGAGTGGAATATGCAGTTTAGGTTAAATCAAAATGGACGTGGTAAATTATATTTTTATTGTACAGAACACGGACTATTTTATCAAATAGTGTAATGAAAATATTAGTTATAAAAAACAACTATATTTATATAGATATATTAATTTTAAAGCTAAAACCTACTATCAATCAATTGATAGTAGGTTTTAGCTTTAAAAAATAATAGTATGATAATGCTATATAAATTTTAATTATTTACATATATTAGATTTTTGTTCCTTAATATAAAAGTTTATCTTATTATTGATAATCTCAAGGTAAGAATTAAAATTTTTTATCTCATCTTCAATATGCTTTTTATGTTTTAAGAGTATATCTTCACGTTGGCATATGGTTTCTGGACCTTCTATACATAAATTAACATATTCTTTAATTTTAGAAATAGGCATATGAGTATTTCTTAAACAGCAAATTAGATTAAGCCATTCCAAATCTGTGTCTTTAAATATTCTATTGCCTTGTTCATTACGTTCAATAAAAGGAAGTAATCCTTCTTTTTCATAGTATCGAAGTGTATGAGGTGATAAGTTATATTTTTGTGCGACTTCTTTAATAGTATATGACATAGATAACCTCCTAAAATATATAATAATATATTATACCTTTATAGTTAATTGTAAGCAAAATCTAAATAGACAAACTAAAAAATACTTATTGACTTAGAGTTTACTCTAAGGGGTATACTTATTAAAACACGAAAATTACTTTAAAGGGTAGGATATAGGAGGAATTAATATGACATTAAATGTTTTAAATAAAATTAACGAACCAAAAGACTTAAAACGACTTTGTAGTAATGACTTAAAAGTATTAGCTGACGAAATAAGGGAAATTCTAATAAAAAAAGTAAGCACAACAGGCGGTCACTTTGGCCCTAACTTAGGGATGGTTGAAGCAACTATAGCACTACATTATGTATTTAATTCACCTATAGATAAGATAGTTTACGATGTTTCTCATCAATCGTATACACATAAAATTTTGACAGGAAGAAAGAATGCATTTATAAATCCTGATGAATATAACAGTGTTACAGGATACACTTCACCTAATGAAAGTGAACATGATTTCTTTACAATAGGGCACACATCAACTTCAGTTAGTTTAGCATGTGGACTAGCAAAGGCTCGTGATTTAAAAGGCGGTAATGAAAATATTATAGCTGTTATAGGTGATGGATCTTTAAGTGGTGGAGAAGCTTACGAAGGATTAAATAATGCAGCTGCATCAGGAAAAAATATAATAATAGTAGTTAATGATAATAATATGTCTATAGCTGAAAATCACGGAGGTCTTTATCAAAACTTAGCTTTACTGCGTGATACTAATGGAAAATCAGAAAATAATTTCTTTAAATCATTAGGATTTGATTATCATTATGTTAAGGATGGAAATAATATTGAATCTTTAATTGAAACATTCTCAAAAGTTAAAGATACAAATCATCCAGTGGTAGTTCATATGCACACAGTTAAAGGTAAGGGATATAAGGATTCAGAGGAAAATAAAGAAGCCTTCCACTGGGTAATGCCATTTGATTTAGAAACTAAAGAACCAAAATTTAAAAGTACAGAGGAAACTTATAGCAATATTTCAGGTAAATTCTTATCTGAAAAAGCTAAAAAAGATAGTAGAATTGTAGCAATAACAGCTGCTACTCCTGGTCCGGTTGGATTAGGCTCATTTAGATATGAATTTAAAGATCAATTTATTGATGTTGGTATAGCTGAAGAGCACGCAATAGCACTTGCATCAGGTATTGCATCTCAAGGTGGTAAACCTGTTGCATTTTTTATGAGTTCTTTTATACAAAGAACTTATGACCAATTATCTCAAGATCTTGCTATAAATAATAATCCTGCACTTATTATGGTTTACAATGGAGGCATAAGTGGTAGTGATGTAACTCATCTTGGTATATTTGATATACCTTTAATATCTAATATACCAAATATAGTATATCTTGCACCAACTAGCAAAGAAGAACATATTGCTATGATGGAGTGGGGAATAGAGCAAGATAGACACCCAGTTGCAATACGTGTTCCTAATACGGATGTAGTGTCAACAGGTATTAAGGTAGAACCTAATTTTGATGATTTGAATACTTATGAAAAAGTTAAAGAAGGAAATGAAGTAGTAATTATTGGACTAGGCTCATTCTACCATTTAGGAAATAAGGTACAAGAAATGTTAAAAGAAACAACAGGAATAAATGCTACATTAATAAATCCTAGATTTATAAGTGGAATAGATGAAAAATTATTAACTGAGTTATTAGATAACCATAAATTAGTAGTAACATTAGAAGATGGAATACTTGATGGTGGATTTGGTGAAAAGATATCAAGATTTTATTCAGACAAAGATATGAAAGTATTAAACTTTGGGGCATCAAAAGAATTTACAGATAGCATATCATTACAAGAATTATATAAGCGTTATCATCTAACTGAAGAGTTAATAATTTCAGATATAAAGGATGCTCTTAAATAGAATTAAACTTTGAGTATAATTGTGATATTATTTTACAATTTGTTTTTTCAAGTGAAATTTGAGAATAAGTATTGATTAAAAATCAATACTTATTTTTTTATTCTACAAAATTCTCAAATTATTCTTAGATTAGAATATAGGTAATATAAGAAGAAATTTAAATGAACTAACTTATAAAGAATTAAATATAAATATTTAACTTAAATCTAATTCTATAGAGATTATAATTAGGTAAAATATTATTGCATATATTTTTAAGATAATAAATTGACATTATCACTAATTAGTGATAATATAAAATCATGGAAAATATAAAAACATTAATTAATGAGAGTAAACTTAATTTATCTACATTAATAGCTTTTACTAGAGCAGAGCATAAAATTCATAGCTTAGAGTATAAAACTATAAAAGAAAGTGGATTAACTATTTCGCAGTTTGGAGTTCTTGAAGCTTTATACAATAAAGGCGATTTAAGAATAGGCGAGATAATGGAAAAAATATTAACTACATCAGGAAATATTACAGTAGTAATAAAAAATTTAGAAAAGGATGGATTTATAAAAAAGATTCCAGACCCATCAGATAGAAGGTCTACCATAATATCTATAACAGATAAAGGTGTAAAGGTTATAGAAGAAATATTACCAGAGCATATAGAAAATATAAATGATATTTTCAGTATATTAACTGATGAAGAAAAAGTATTATTAAAAAACATATTAAAAAAGTTTAAATAAATATAAATTTTTTTAAATAAATATCACTAATTAGGGATAAATTTCAAATATAAAATAGAAAAATTTACAATAGATAGAATTTTAAAAGGAGGTACATTATGAGCAAATTAAGAAGTATTGAAACATCATTTAAGGGAGCAGCACCACATTTTGTAGGAGATGGTTTTAGGGTTAGTCAGTATTTTCCAGCAGGTAAAAATTTACTAACTCGTTTTTCACCATTTATATTATTAGATTATAATCAACCTCGTTATTTTGAACCTTCAGAGGTAAGAAGAGGAGTAGGTGCACATCCACATAGAGGGTTTGAAACAGTAACTATTGCTTATGACGGTAAAGTTGAACATCATGATAATAGTGGAAATCATGGTGTTATAGAACCGGGAGATGTACAGTGGATGACAGCAGGGAGTGGGGTACTTCACAAAGAATACCATGAAGAACAGTTTTCAAAAGATGGTGGTATGCTCCATATGATACAACTTTGGGTAAATTTACCTAGTAAGTATAAGATGACAAAACCAAAGTATCAACCAATTACTAAAGAAAATATAAGTGTTTATAAATTAGGTAACCATGAAGGTGAAATAAAAGTAATAGCAGGAGAAGTAAAAGGTGTAAAAGGACCTGCTAATACATTTTCTAAAATGAATATATACAATGTATACTTAAAAAATCATGGAAAAGTAATCTTAAATGAACCTAGTGAATTCAACACTGGAATATTGATTATAAATGGAGAAATGAAGATAAATAATGATTCTATATATAAAGAAAATGATTTTATATTATTTGACAATGTAGAAGGAGAGATTATATTAGGGTCAGTTAGTGAAGATTCTTTAGCCATTGTATTGAGTGGAGAACCATTAGATGAACCGGTTATAGCTCATGGACCATTTGTAATGAACACAGAGTCAGAGATAATAAAGGCTTATGAAGACTATAATTCAGGTAAATTTGGACAACTTAACTTTTAGTTGAGATTATACCAATAAAAAGGTAAATATAAGTAAATATGGAAAATAGATTTAAAAATCTAAATAAAAGTAACTATTAGTTTTAATGCAATATTTAATTGTACATTAAAGATATATATAATAAATAGAAAGAGAAGTTGAATTATGAATAAGTTCAAGAAAAAACTAAGGAAGGTACTGGATGTACAAGATGTGCTAAGAGTGTGAGAAAAACATTCTATAAATTATTAGATTTATAAAAATATATATAGTAATATTATATATTAGGATCGAGTTTATGTTTGAAAGTATAAGAATCTTCTTATATATTAAGTAACAAATTACCAATTAATGTGATAAATTTGATTTATACTGATAGATAGCTTATTAAACAGGAATACAAAATTAATAAAAAAGATGCGTTGTGATTCGTTTTCACCAATAAAAACCATATTGATTAATTTATCAATATGGTTTTTATTTATGTAAAGTAATATGTATATGGTCCTGTATAATAAAGAGCCACCTTATTTTAAATAAGGATTTATATAAATTAATAAAAATTATGTTAAGTGTACATTTTATTAAAAATTATTGACAAACAAAAAAAATTAGATATACTTATAAAAGTATATACCCTACAGGGGTATATAAAGATAGTATTCAAGCGGCTGAAATAAAAAATAAGGCTTATAGATATATAAAGTCTATAAAAAATATGAAAGGAGATTTAACATGAGTAATATAGTAAAAAGAAGTTACAAAGTAACAGGAATGACATGTTCAGCTTGTGGTAAAGCTGCAGAAAGAGCTGTCAAAAAAATAGATGGTGTAGTTAGTCAAAGTGTAAATATGGCTACAGAAAAAATTAACATAGAATATGACAAAAATAAGGTTAGCTTTGAAGAATTGCAAAAGGCAGTAAAAAAAGCAGGTTATAATTTATTAGAAGATGTTAGTTATAGCAAAATAGATTTAAAAATAGGTGGTATAACTTGCGCTTCTTGTGCAAAAGCAATAGAGAGAGCAGTCAATAAATTAGATGGAATACAAAGTATTAATGTAAATGTAGCTACTGAAAAAGCGACTATAAGTTATGATTCATCTAAGCTAAAATTAACCGCAATAAGAAATACTATTGAAAAATCAGGATATAAAGTATTAGAAAAAAGTACAACTAGTAAATCAAACAATGTAGATGAAGATAAATTAAGAAAAGAAAAAGAAATGAAAACACTATTTATAAAGTTTTTAGTGGCAGTAGGATTTTCAATACCGCTATTTTATATAGCAATGGGACCTATGGTACCAAGTCCAATTGGACCGTGGCCAGTTCCGGATATTATAAACCCAATGACAAATTCTCTAAACTATGCTTTAATCCAAATAGTATTAGTAATACCAGTAATGATAGCTGGAAATAAATTTTATACTAATGGATTTAAATCACTTATAAATAAAAGTCCAAATATGGATTCACTAGTAGCAATAGGAACATTAGCAGCATTTTTATATAGTTTATATACAACAGTTCAAATGGCTACTACAGATATGGTAGCAGGACATGAACATCACCAATTATATTATGAAAGTGCAGGTATAATAATAGCACTAATATTACTTGGTAAATATTTAGAATCAAGATCAAAAGGAAAAACAAGTGAAGCTATAAAGAAACTTATGGGTCTTCAACCTAAAACAGCAATAGTTATAAAAAGTGGAAAAGAAATAGAAACTCCAATAGAAGAAGTAGAAGTTGGAGATGTAATAATAGTAAAACCAGGAAGTAAGATACCAGTAGATGGTATAGTAATAGAAGGACACACTTCTGTAGATGAATCTATGCTTACAGGTGAAAGTATACCTGTAGAGAAAAATGTAGGAGATAAAGTTACAGGAGCAAGTATAAATAAGAACGGTAGTATAAAGTTTAAAGCAGAAAAAGTTGGAGCAGATACAGCTTTATCTCAAATTATAAAATTAGTTGAAGATGCACAAGGTAAAAAAGCACCAATAGCAAAATTAGCAGATACTGTATCAGGATATTTTGTACCGACAGTTATAACAATAGCTGCAGTAACAGCATTACTTTGGTTTATAGTTGGAGGCAAAGGGATAGAATTTGCACTTACAATATTTATATCAGTACTTGTAATAGCTTGCCCATGTGCACTAGGACTTGCAACACCTACAGCGATTATGGTAGGTACAGGTAAAGGTGCAGAAAATGGTATATTAATCAAAGGTGGAGAAGCATTAGAGTTAGCACATAAGATAGATACTATAATATTTGATAAAACAGGAACAATAACAGAAGGTAAACCTCAAGTTACAGATATAGTAGTAACTAACAATATTGACAAATATTATTTATTAAAAATAGCAGCAAGTGCTGAAAAAGGTTCAGAACATCCACTAGGAGAAGCTATAGTAAGATTTGGTGAAGAAAAAAATATTGGATTTATGAAAGTAGAGAAATTCAAAGCTATACCAGGTCATGGTATAGAGGTAACTATAGATAATAAAAATGTATTACTTGGAAATAAAAAGCTTATGGATGATAGAAAAATAAGCTTAGGAAATTTACGTAATAAATCAGATGAATTAGCAATGCAAGGTAAAACACCTATGTATATAGCTTTAGAAAATGAATTAGGTGGAATAATAGCAGTAGCTGATGTAGTTAAAGAAAGTAGTAAAAGAGCAATAGATAAACTTCACAGTATGGGAATAAAAGTTGCTATGGTAACAGGAGATAACAAAAAAACTGCTGATGCAATAGCAAAAGAAGTTGGAATAGATATAGTACTTGCAGAAGTTTTACCACAAGATAAATCAAATGAAGTTAAAAAACTTCAACAACAAGGTAAATTCGTTGCAATGGTAGGGGATGGAATAAATGATGCTCCAGCATTAGCACAAGCAAATATAGGTATAGCAATAGGAAGCGGAACAGATGTAGCCATGGAATCAGCAGATATAGTTTTAATGAGAAGTGATTTAATGGATGTTCCAACAGCTATAAAATTAAGCAAAGAAACTATAAAAAATATAAAACAAAATCTATTCTGGGCATTTGCATATAACACAGTAGGAATACCAGTAGCAGCAGGTGTATTATATATGTTTGGAGGACCATTATTAAATCCAATGCTTGCAGCAGCAGCTATGAGTTTAAGTTCAGTATCAGTAATAACTAATGCACTTAGACTTAAGGGATTCAAAGCCTATAAATAATATTCTAGTTAATATAAGTTGATTAGGCAGCTATAAAATATGAATAGTAAATTAATCTATGAAATACAAAATATTCTTTTACAAAATGAATTCACGTAAATATCTATAAAAGATGACTCCATAAATTTAAATATCAATGAAAAAACTATAACTTTTATAATCATAAGAATAAAATGTATTTTTAATATAGTAAAAGATTAATAAATACCAAATTGGTAAGATTATATCAAAAGAAAATCATATATGGACTTTCAAAAGCTAGGGTAAAACCTAGCTTATTTTTATGTAGAAATTTTAAAAAAATATTTTATAGAAAAAATTTATTCAAGCATTTTACTATTTTATAACCTGTAAAATATTAAAAGTGTTAAATATATGAACTACTAAAATTAATTTATCGTAGATTTTCTTTTCTTAAATATATGTAATGATTTCTATATTAAAGTACTTAATTATAGAAAATATCTATTTAACGTAGAAAAATCCAAATGTTATAATAATAACCAGAAAAAATAGGAGGGATATTATGAATAATATTGAACAAAAAGCAAAAGAAATAAGAAAAATAGGCGAAGGATACTTTGAAAGAGGAGAATTTTACTGTTCTGAAGCAGTAGTAAAAACTATAAATGATGCTTTAGGTAATCCTTTTAGTGATGATATAACTAAACTAGCATCAGGTTTCCCTATAGGAATAGGTAAAGCTGGATGTTTATGTGGAGCAGTAAGTGGTGGAGTAATGGCTCTAGGAATGGTATATGGTAGAAAACATGGAGAGCCTATGAATGAGGATATGTTTAAACGTTCATCTGGATTACATGATCATATAAAAGAACTTTACAAAAGTACTTGTTGTAGGGTTATGACTAGAAATTTTGAATTTGTATCAGAAGAAAGAAGACAACATTGTATAAAAATAACTGGTGAAGTTTGTGAATATGTAGCAAAAGTTTTAATGGAAGATAATAAATTAAGTAAATAATTAAGGAATTTAGTTACTATGAAAGATAATTTTAAGAATATACCAATAGCGCTATCAGCTATATCATTAGGATTTATGGGATTAGGTACAGCCTTTGTAGGATTTAATGTTTTATGGGTAAGACATATAGCAGTTTTATTTTCAGTAATTTGTTTAGGACTTATATTTTTAAAGTATGCTATGCACCCAAAAGTAGTTTTAGAAGAAATGAAACACCCAGTATTAGGAAGTGTTTATCCTACTGTCTGTATGACACTTATGGTTATAGCTGTTTATTTTAATGATTTTAATCATGTGATAGGAAAAGGAACATGGGTATTTGCAATAGTTCTACATTTTATAATAAGTATATTTTTCTTCAGAGAAATGTTTAAAGAGTTTAAATTAGATAAAATGATACCAGGTTGGTTTATTCCTAGTGTAGGGATAGGAGTAGGAGCAGTTACAAGCGGTCCAATGAATATGCCTTTACTTTCGGATATTGTATTTTACTATGCATTAGCTATGTTTGCAGTAATAACACCAATTATGATTTACAGACTAAAAAAACATTCTAAATTACAAGGGCCTGCAAAATCTACAATAATGATATTTACAGCTCCAGCTAGTGTATGTTTAGCGGGTTGTTTAGCTACTAGCAATATGGAAAATCAAATACTTGTAAGTATCCTTGCAATATTAACATACATATCTATTATTTATAGTTATGTATTATTACCACAACTTATAAGGGAAAAATCACTTCCGCATTTAGCACCATTGACATTCCCATTATCTATAGGAGTTATAGCTTCTCAAAGATATGTAAAATACCTTGGAAATAAAAATTCAAATTTACAAGGGATATGCGAAATATTATTATATGTTCAGTGTGTAGTAGCTACTTTAGTTATAGGGTATGTAGTAATTAAAGCTATTTGTTTATTATTTAGTAAATTTAACACAGTAGATGACAAAAGATTAAGTATATAAAGAAAGCAAGTGTAGTTTTTACACTTGTTTTTTATGCCATTTTATACAAAATAGTATAATGCAGAATTTGAATAAACGATTATTTATAGTTATTTTTATGTTAGTAAATAAATAAAAAATACATTTAACATTATAAAAATTTAAGGTAATAAAGATTTATTTAAGAATATAGAATTTCTATAGTTTAATAAAGTGTTTGCTAGGTATAAATAAAATATATTTTAGCCTAGGGAGGTTTTACTATGAATAATGATAGAATATGTGGTTGCTGCAATGTGACTATTGAAGATATAATAAAAGCTAAAGAAAATGGATGCATAAGTGTTGAAGAAGTAGTTAAAGAAACAAATATAGGAAGAGCTTGTGGTAGATGTAAGGATAAAGCAGAACTAACAATTTTAAAAGTGCTTTTAAATAGACTTTATATAAAGTAATAATTGGCCATATTGATGAAAAATTCAATATGGTTTTTATTTTATATAAAAATTATATTCATTTTTGACTATTAAATAATATATAATCTATGTTATATGATTGAAAAGAAAACAATTTAAAGGATTAAATATAATTAAGATAGGATCAAAGTGGGGGCTTGAAGCTAAGTAAATCTTAGATTTAAATTTTTATATTGGGAGAGTAAGAATGATACTTAGAATAATTGTAAACATTATTTTGGCAGTAGATATATTTTTATATGGTATGGAAAATGATATATACTTCGACAAAATAAGTTATCCAATATGTATAGCTTTAATTAGTATAAGCTTATCAGTTTACATGTTATACATAATCAAACTTAAAAATATCAAAATATTATTAGGCAATATTTTATATATGATTATAGTAACCTACCTTTATCCTCCATCTTTAGCGATTTTGACATATATGATAACTGAGTATATTCAAGTTAAAGGTTATAAAGGTAGGTATATTTTGCTTTCTGTGTATACCATATTATCTATAAAGATAGGACTAAACTATACCCATATATTTATAGGAATAGTTGCTAGTATTTTTACTTATGAAATTATGAGATATAAACAAAAAATCTTGAAATTAGAAAGAATCAACTATGATTTAAAAGAGAAAAACTATAACATAGAAGAAATAAGAAAAAAAGAAAATCGTATAAGTCATCAAAATATTGAAGCTATAAAAATTGAAGAAAGAAATATGATATCTCAAAAACTTCATGACAATATAGGGCACACTTTAGCAGGAAGTATAATGCAACTAGAAGCTTTAAAAATAGTAATTGTAAATGATAGAGAAAAAGGCAATGAAATGCTAGAAAATATAATTACAAATTTAAGAAATGGTATGGATGATATAAGAAAAACCTTAAGAAAAATAAAGCCAAATCAATCACAAGTTAATATAAATAACTTAAGGTTAATGTTAGAGGAATTTTCTAACAAATCTAAAATAATTACTAAATTAAATATAGAGGGAGATTTAAACGAAATAAATTTAGTTTATTGGAAAGCTATAATAGAATGTTGTAGCGAAATATTGACAAACAGCATGAAATATTCCAATGGAGAATTAATTAACATTGACATTAGCGTATTAAATAAAATTATAAGATTACATATAAAAGATAATGGTTATTATCAGGGTGAAATAAAAAAAGGAATGGGGTTATTAGGGATTGAAGAGAGAATCATCAATTTAGGTGGAGATATTTATTTTAATAATGAAGATGGATTTTCAAACCTAATAATACTTAAAAGGTGAGAAAATGATAAAATTAATTATAGTAGATGATGATGTTTTAATAAGAGAAAGTCTAAAAATAATAATAGGGATAGATAATGAAATTGAAGTAGTTAAAGCTTTGGAAAATGGGAAAGAATGTATAGATTTTTTAAGTGAAAATGAAGTAGATGTAGTACTTTTAGATATGAGAATGCCAGTGATGGATGGTGCAGAGGTACTAGAGGAAATTAGTAAGAGAAATATAAAGGTTAAGGTATTAATACTTACAACTTTTGATGAAGAAAAACTAATAAGTAGTGCTATAAAGCATAAGACTAGCGGATATCTGCTAAAGAGTAGTAAGCCAGAGAAGATCATAAGTGGGATAAAATCTGTTTACCTTGGAAATGGTGTGTTTGAGTCTGATATAGTATCAAAATTGGTAGTGGGCAATAGTAATAAAAATGATAAGTCAGATGATGAAGGCTTAAATATTTATTGCTTAACAGATAGAGAGAAGGACATAGTAAGACTTATATCTAAAGGCTTATCAAATAAAGAAATTGCAAATAAGCTTTTTTTATCTGAAGGGACTATAAAAAATCACATAACATCTATTCTATCTAAAATGGATTTGAAACATAGGACACAGATAGCTATAGAGTATTTAAATAGTAAGATACATTAATTACATAATTAATTTTAAAAGAAAACCATTTAGGTTTTCTTTTTTATTTAACAAGGAATTATTTTGAATGAAATTAATAAATGATTAAAGTTATTTGATTACCATGAAATTTATGACTTTAGTCATGGTTAATTAATGACTATGTGTACTTAAGCAATTTATATATCTTTAATATAATTAAAATATATAAATTAATGTAAATAAGTGGGAGTGATATTTATGAAATATGTTGAGATAAGTGGCTTATATAAACGTTTTGGGGATGTAAATGCTATAGAAAATTTAAATTTATCTATAGAAAAAGGAGATATATTTGGCTTGCTTGGACCAAATGGAGCAGGAAAAAGCACTACAATAAATATACTTTGCCAACTACTAGAAAAAGATAGGGGAAGTATAAAAATATGTAATGAAGAGTTAAGAAGAAATGATGCTAATATAAGGGGAAAGCTTGGGATAGTTCCTCAAGACTTAGCTATATTTGAAGATATGACAGCACTAGAAAATACAATGTTTTTTGGTAGCCTATATGGGCTAAGAGGAAAAGATTTAAAGGAAAAAGCATTAAAAGCTTTGGAATTTGTAGGATTAGAAGACACTAAAAAGTTAAGCAAGACTTTTTCAGGAGGAATGAAAAGAAGATTAAACATTGCTTGTGGAATAGTACACAACCCAGAGTTATTGATATTAGATGAACCAACTGTTGGAATAGATCCACAATCCAGAAATCATATAATGAAATCTATAAAAATTTTAAATAAAAACGGATGTACAATAATATATACAACACATTATATGGAAGAAGTAGAAGCTATTTGTAACAATATAGCAATAATTGATAAAGGGGAGGTCATAGCAAGTGGAAGTAAGGAAAGCTTAAAAGCAATTATTACAGATAAAAACAAGTTTGAAGTAATAGTTAACGATATCACAGAAATAAATGAAAAAGAGTTAATGGATATAAAAGGAATAGATAGTGTTGAATTTAAAGACAATAAAATTATTGTAAGTATAGATAGAGAAATCAATGGTTTAAATGAGTTCATACTTTATATAAGTAGTAAGTCAATTAAAATTTTAGATATAAAAAGTAAGGCATTGACACTTGAAGATGTGTTCTTAAATCTTACAGGAAGAAAGCTTAGAGATTAAGGAGGGGATATAATGAGTATAATACTATCTGCAATAAAAAGAAGTTTAAGGGATAAGAATACAATCGTCGGTAATATACTTTTAGTTATAATGCTTCCTTATATATTTTCTTTAATATTTGACTATGATGGAGGAAAGGAAAGCCTTGATATAAATATAGTAGGAAACAAAAATAGTGAAATAAACAAATCATATGTAAAGTCTTTAGAAGAATTTGATAAAGAAAATGAGATGATAAGCTTAGATTATAAAATTTATACAAAAGAAGAATTTTATGAAAATAAAAATAGTGAAGAAGTGAATAAAAGTAATTTAACTGTAATTATAGATGAAAAAAATAGGCATATAAAGTTTGAAGGAAGCAAAAAACTTAGTATGGGTGAAGAAGTTATAGAAGGAATTACAAAAGAATTTTTTAATTCAATGTTTCTATACGAATCAGTGGCCAAAGAAGGTGAAGTACCTAGTATAAGTAATAATTTAGTAAAGGTATCAGAATACAAAAGTGAAGGAATCAAAAGCTTAATAACAGAAGATATAGATTATGGTAAATACTTCAGTGTAGTCATGCTTCAGATGGCAATTCTTGCAGTAAGTGCTTGTTCTTTCAAAAATACTTTCTATATAAAAGAGAATATAGGAAATCGAGTAAAGTCATCCCCAGTGAAAATGTCGAAACTTATGTCACTAGAGTTAATAGGATCTTTTATAGTAATTTTTGCTCAAGGAATTATAATGCTACTTGCAATAGCTATTTTATATGGTGTAAATATTACTAAACAAAATTTATTAGGAATAATAGCTTTGATAAGTGTACTTAGTATGCTTTCTGTTTGTATAGGGCTATTTGCATCATCTATATGTAAGAAAAGAAGTATTGGAGAAAATGTCTGCTCTATAATTGTAACTGTTATGGCTTTAGCTTCAGGCGAACTTATGCCGCACATGGAGCAATTTGCAAAAGATATTCCAATATTAAAGTTAAATCCATTTGTATGGATCAGTAAAGAATTTAATTCATTGGTAACTTTAAATTATAGTGAAAATTTATATACTGCATTAGGTGTTGGAATTATAGCATCTATTGTGTTAATGGCTATATCAATATTAATTTTAAGTAGAAAAGTGGTGAAATAATATGAAAAATATAATGACTATATTAAAGCACAATTTAAAAAGTACTATGAAAGGGTGGTTTTGGTTAGTATTAATATTTCCAATAGCTATTAATATACTTGTTAGCGTGTTGGTTGATAAAGAGGACTCATCTTTAGAAGATTCAAATAATAGTTTTAATGTAGGTATATATGCAAAAGACAATAGTGAAATAGTAAATAAATTACTGCCTTTAGATAAGGTAGGAAGTTTATTTGTTGTAAGTAGTGAAAAAGAGCTTAAGGAAACTTTAGATAAAGGAGATATATCTGTTGGAGTCATAATAAATAGTAAAGATATATATAAAGATATAAAAACTAATAAAGAAGGAACAATAGAAGTCATTTCTCAAAGTAATTCAGGAAATAAAGAGTATATACTTAGTGTTATAAATACTGGAATTATGCAAATTCAGTCTTTTGGAGATAACAAAGATGAATACCTAAAATTATATAAACAATATGAAAAGAATAGCTATAAATTTACTTATGAAAATAGTAATTTATCGTATGCTTTCCCATATATAATTATGTTTGGTTTATTTGAAATGGCATTTTTAATTATAGGAGGAAGATGTATAGTACCTTTATTAAAAGAAAGAGAGCTTAAAATAGACAGGAGAATTTTAATGTCTAAGATAAGTAAGATAGAATATACATTAGGACACATATTAGGATGCTTTGTATTATTGTTGTTTCAAAGTGCAACTTTAGTAGCTACTTTTTACATGCTAAATCCACAGTTTGATATTAACTTAATATGGATGATGCTACTAGCGTTTGTATTATCATTTGTAGTGATAGCAGTAGCTTTAATAGTTTTAAGTATATCTAGTAATTCAACAATGTATTATACACTACTTTCTGTAGTAGTAACTCCAATGTGCTTATTAAGTGGTGGATTTATTCCTACAGAATTTATGCCAGAATCAGTTCAACATCTTTCACTAATTTTACCATTAACTTGGATAAATTCAGCATTTAAAAAGATTATTATGGAGGGGAGTTATTTAAGTATAGGGATAGATTTATTAGCAGCAGTATCAATATCTTTAGTATTAATTATGCTATATTTAGTATTAGAGCATAAAAGGAAAAACAAATTAACTTGTTAGATAATATAATTAAGAATAGAGAAGTTTTTATTTATATTAATTTAATATTAGATACCACTTTTTCATAAATAAACTTAAGCTAATATCTAAGACAGTTTATAATTGATAGGTGGTTTTTATTTTTGTAATAAAATATAATAAAAGATAGTTTTACTTAAAATAAATATAGCACTAAAGAGGAGACAAGGTGATTAATAACATAAATAGTAACTCATATAGCAACTTATCTAAGGCAGCACTAACAAATAGGAATAATCAAGCTAAGACAATACAAGATAAGTCAGCAATAAAAATAGATTTAGAGGTAGTATCAAAAGAACAACTTGCTAAGCTAAATAAATCTCAAAAAGAAGAAGTAGCAAATTTGTTAAAGAGAATTCAGGGAGAAATAGCAAAGGCAGAAATAATATCAGTAAAAATAATTAAAGGAGAGACATTAGATTTTGAAGAACAAAAGTTTATAAAAGAAAAATATCCAGATTTAAAGCAAGTAGCAGAAGAATCTTCAAAAGAAGTAAAAGAATTAAAGCATGAAATAAAAAATTTAAAAAGTGAAGAACAAAAACAACAAGTAATATCAAAAGCAATAAATAATATAAAACTAATGAATAAAAAAGGAATACTTTCTGAGGTACAAACTAGAATTAAAATGTCAGGAATAGAAGAAGTTGAAAAGTTCATAAAGAATATTCAAAAAGAACTTAAAAATGCAGAAACAATAGCAGTAAAAATAGTTAAAGAAGAGACATTAAATTCTGAAGAACAAAAGTTTATAAAAGAAAAATATCCAGATTTAAAGCAAGTAGCAGAAGAATCTTCAAAAGAGGTAAAAGAATTAAAGCATGAAATAAAAAAATTAAAAAGTGAAGAACAAAAACAACAAGTAATATCAAAAGCGATAAATAATATAAAATTAATGAATAAAAAAGGAATACTTTCTGAGGCACAAACTAGAATTAAAATGTCAGGAATAGAAGAAGTTGAAAAGTTCATGAAGAATATTCAAAAAGAACTTAAAAAGTCAGAAATAATAGCTATCAAAATGATTAAAAATGAGAAATTAACTCGTGAAGAAAAAAATCTTATAAATGAAAAGTATCCAGAGTTAAGACATGAAGTAGAAAAATATATAAAGAAAAGTAATAGCCTAAAGGAACAATTAAAGTTATGTAAAAATGAAGAAGAAAGGCAACAAATCGTATCAAAAGAAATTAAGAATATAGAAAACATGAGTAGTAAAGATATTATTTCAGAAAGTGAATTAAAAATAAATATGGCAGCAATAGAAGAAGCTGTCATATTTATAAAAGATAGTAAATTAGAGATAAATAAAGAAGAAAGAGAAAATAATAAAGGTAAGTTATTAAAATTTTTTATAAATCCGTATTTCTATGTAGGCACAGTTTCAGACAATCTATCAAGTATATTTATTATCATAGTAATAATAACAACTATATATCTGTTTTTATAAAGATGACATTAATATTAAAGAAGAGTATTTATAGCGTTACAAGAGTTTAGTTACAATAGATGATTAATAATCCTATAGATTTACACAAAAAAGACGTATATAGAATATATAGACATCAAAATAGTTAGTAGAGAAAATTGGAGGATTATAATGGGACTTTCAGAAAATACAAGTCAAACGAAAATACTTTTAGAGTCTGGCACTAATGAACTTGAGATTATGGAGTTTACAATTTCAGGTGAAGTATTTGGTATAAATGTAGCAAAAGTACGAGAAATTTTAATGGCTCAAGAAGTAAAGAAAATGCCAAATTCACATGATGTTGTAGAAGGTGTATTTAAGCCAAGAGATGAGATTATCACAGTTATAGATCTTGGAAAATATCTAAATCTTCCTAAACCCAAAGATGCAGGACATGATATATTTATCGTTACTCATTTTAATAAGTTAAACTTTGCATTCCGTGTAAATTCAGTAGTTGGTATTGATAGAGTTTCTTGGGGAGATATAAAAAAACCAGATAGAGTTATATATGGTGGAGATGAAGGTGCAGCAACAGGTATTGCAGAATACAAGGATAGACTTATAACTATATTAGATTTTGAAAAAATAATTGCAGAAATTAGTCCAGAATCAAGTATTCAATTTGAAGCCATAGAAAAATTAGGTGATCGTAAATGTAATGATAAAACTATTTTAATTGTAGAAGATTCAATGCTACTTTCAAAACTTATAATCGAGTGTTTACACAAGGCAGGTTATAAAAACACAGTTAAGGCAGATAATGGACAGGAAGCATGGGATTATCTATTAGAAGTAAAAACTTGTGGTGATCCAATTGAAAATCATGTTTCTTGTATAGTATCAGATATTGAAATGCCTCTAATGGATGGTCATAGATTAACAAAACTTGTTAAAGAAGATAGTGTTTTAAAAGATATTCCACTAATACTGTTTTCATCTTTAATAAGTGAAGAAATACGTGTTAAAGGTCAGGCACTTGGAGCGGATGAACAGATAACTAAGCCAGAAATAGTTAATCTTGTTAGTATTATAGATAGATTAACAGATAAATAATAAGGAAAAGTTAAATAGGATTAAGTAAAATACATTTTAAATATATTAAATATAAGAAAATATTATCATAAGCGTATGGTAATATTTTTTTATTTATTTTAAAATATATAAAAATTTTATAAAATAAAAATATATTGACTATAAAAAATTAGATGATATAATAATTATATAAATCAAGTGATAATAATTATTAATAACAAAAAATAATGATAATAATTACATAAAAAACAACGCGGAGGAAATGACATGAAAAGATTAAAATCATTAGTAGTATTAGGTGTAACGATAGCTACTCTTGGAATTGTTACTGGTTGTTCGGGAAACAGTAACAATGAAGATAGTAATAAAAAAGAAGAAACAAGAGTAGTACAATCAGTAAAAGGAGAGGTAGAAATACCAGCGGATCCTAAAAGAATAGTTGATATATCTGGAAGTAGTGAGGAGCTAGTTTTACTAGGACATACTCCAGTAGCTACAGCAAATGTAGATTCATATAAAACAGATAAAGTTCCATCATACGTAGAGGATAAGTTAGGAAAGGCAAAAGTAGTTGGTCACTCGATGATGGACACAATGGATATAGAGGCAATATTAGAATCTAATCCGGATTTAATAATAATGGCTCCAAGACAAGAAAAGATATATGATCAATTAAAAGAAATAGCTCCAGTGGTTATGTTAAAAGATGAAGCAAATGATTGGGAAGCTAAACTTAAAGATGTAGCTAATTTATTTGGTCAAGAAAAAGAAGCTCAAAAATGGTTAGATAGCTATTATGCAAAAGCCAAAAAATTAGGTGAAGAAATAAAGAAAGCTAATGGGGACAAAACATACTTAACAGTATTAGCTAGTCAAGGTCAATTTATGGTATTTACTGAAGGTGGTATAGGGACAGTATTAAAAGATGATATGGGATTACCTCAACCTGCTAATATGCCTAAGCAAGATGGAATAACTTTACCAACTGTTACTATGGAAGGTTTAACTGAAATAGATGCAGATCATATAATAGTTATAGCTACAGATTCAGATAAGGCCGATTTAGAAAAAAGCACAGTATGGCCAGAGATAAGAGCTGTAAAAGAAGGTAATGTAACAATACTTGACGCAAGTCCATACTTCAGTCAAGCATACAATCCAATAGGAAGAGAATTATTATTACAATCAATCAAAGATGAAGTTGTAAAATAATATAAGTATATAAAGTAGGTGGTAAAAGGATATAACTTTTGTCACCTACTATTTAATTTATAGAGAATTAATTTCAATTAAAAAGTAATTACAATTAAATTTTATGGGTATATTTAAAAAAGTATTTCAGTTAAATTTAATTTAAGGAGGAGTTATGAAGAAATTAAGCAAGAAAACTTTAGCTTATTCATTTATGCTTATAGGAATAATATTGCTTATAGCTGGAATAGTTATGTCTATTTCACTAGGAGCAAAAGATATAGATTTTCAAACAATAATACAAAGCTTATTTACAAATAGTAATGATGTAAGTATTAAGATAGTTAGGGATGTTAGGATACCAAGAGCCATTTGTGCTGCTCTTGTTGGAGGTTTCTTAGCAGTGGCAGGAGCTATAATGCAAGGTATAACTAGAAATCCTATTGCAGAACCATCTGTAATGGGTATAACACAAGGGGCTACGTTTATGATAGCAGTGGCTTTCGTATTACAAAGGGTATATAAAAATTTAGTTATAGATAGTTTTGGATTAATGATATTTGCCTTTTTAGGAGCTAGTATAAGTGGACTTTTAGTTTATTTTATAAGCTCAAGGTCTGCAAGGAAGGTAGACCCAGTAAAGCTTGCCCTTGCAGGAACTGCATTAGGTACTTTACTTATATCATTAGCTATGGGAATAGCGATGTATTTTAACTTATCTCAACAATTAAGCTTTTGGATTTCTGGAGGACTAGTTAGTGCTAAGTGGGAAGGTGTTAAACTATTATCTATAGTAGGAGGAGCTGCATTTATAGGAGCTATATTTATGGCACCTAAGATAACTATTTTAAGTTTAGGAGAAGAAGTTGCCATCGGATTAGGGCAAAGAACAAATGCAGTTAGGTTTGTGAGCTTAATAATAGTAATACTTTTAACTGGAGCATCTGTTTCTGTAGCTGGAAATATAGTATTTGTAGGATTAATAGTTCCTCAAATTGCCAAAGGAGTAGTAGGAGCAGATTATAAATATATAATACCTAGCTCAATGATATTAGGTTCGGTTTTACTTGTATACAGTGATATTATGGCTAGAATGATTAATCCCCCTTATGAGACACCAATAGGTTCTTTAACAGCATTATTAGGAGTTCCTATGTTTATATACCTTGTTAGAAAGGATAAAAAATAGATTATGAATATGAGTAAAAATAAAAAATTTATTATGATTATAGGTATTTTAATGGTACTAATATTTGCTACATTTTTAGTTAGTTTAAATATGGGATCACTATCTATCAAACCATTAGATGTTATAAAAACTTTAGTAGGACAAGGATCTAAAAGTCATGAAATTGCTATATTTAAGCTAAGATTACCTAGAATTGTAATTGGAATTCTAGTTGGAACAGCTTTGGCAATAGCAGGTACTATTTTACAAGGTGTTACCAAGAATGATTTAGCAGACTCAGGAATACTAGGAATAAACTCAGGAGCTGCATTATTCGTTGTTATATACATTTATATTATGAATGGAAATGTATACGATGGTATAAGTAATATGACGATATTTACAATGCCAATAGTTGCCTTATCAGGAGCTATATTTGGGGCATTTTTAATTTATATACTTGCATGGAAAAATGGAATAAATTCATCTAGGTTATTGTTAATAGGTATAGGTATAAATGTAGCATTTACATCATTACTTACAATATTCCAATTAAGATTTACAACACAAGAATTTAATAGAGTAATGGCGTGGACTTCAGGAAGTATATGGGGAGCAAGCTGGAAATATGTATTAGCAGTTTTACCTTTTATACTAATATTTACTTTGCTAACAATATACAAATCTAGATATTTAGATGTACTAAATTTAGGAGATGAAGTGGCAACCGGATTAGGTATAGAGGTTGAAAAAGAAAGAAGAAGATTAATAATATATGCAGTAATACTAGCAGGTGTAGCGACTTCTGTAGCAGGAAGTATAGGTTTTTTAGGATTAGTTGCACCACATATAGCTAGAAAATTAGTTGGACCTAAGCATAAAAAGTTAATTCCTACAGCCGCACTTGTGGGAAGTTTAATTTTGTTAGTGTCTGACACTATAGCTAGAAACTTAATAGCACCTATGGAAATACCTGTAGGAATAGTAGTAGCAATAATAGGTGTTCCATACTTTATTTATCTGATGTTATCAGAATAAATAAAGTCATTTAAAAAGCAAAAGAATTAACCAAAAGGAGAGAAAAATGAACTGTATAAATACTAAAGATTTAAATATTTCATATGGAAATTTAGATATAGTAAAAGATTTAAATTTAGACATACCAAAAGGAAAAATAACTACAATAATAGGGTCCAATGGATGTGGAAAATCAACTATATTAAAAACTATAGCTAGAATTATACAACCTAAAAGCGGTGATATATATATAAATGACAAAAATATAAAGGAGCAAAGTCCAAAAGAATTAGCAAAAACTATGGCAGTTCTTCCACAAAGTCCTCAGGCTCCAAGTGGCCTTACAGTAGAGGAGTTAATAGCTTATGGAAGATTTCCTCATCAAAAGGGATTTGGTAAATTAAAAAAAGAAGACAATGATATAGTTACATGGGCATTAAAATCAACTGGAATAGAGGAATTTAGAGATAGACCTATGGAAGCTCTATCAGGAGGTCAAAGACAAAGGGCTTGGATTGCTATGGCACTAGCTCAACAAACAGATATACTTATACTTGATGAACCAACAACATATTTAGACTTAGCTCACCAATTAGAAGTATTAAAGTTATTAGAAGACTTAAACAGAAAACAAGGAACAACTATTGTTATGGTAATACATGAACTTAACAATGCAGCTAGATTTGCAGACCATATGATAGGTGTTAAAAAAGGAAAAATAGCATGTCAAGGTAGTGCATATGAGGTTATGACAAAAGAAAATCTTAAAGAGTTATTTAATATAGATGCTGAGATTGTTGAAGATCCTAGAACTCAAAAACCAGTATGTATAACTTATGATATGGTGGTATAGGAGTAATTTATGGAAAGTCAACAAGCTTTAAAAGAAGATAAAATAGGAAGGTTACTACTTAAGTATTCAGTACCTGCTATATTAGCAATGATGGTAACATCTTTATATAATACAGTGGATAGAGCTTTTATAGGATCTATTAAGGATGTAGGAGCACTAGCTATATCTGGACTTGGAGTGACAATGCCTTTATTTACAATATTAGGAGCATTTTGTGTAGGAATTGCTATTGGAGGAAGTACAAATATATCTATAAAGCTTGGTGAAGGCAATAAAGATGAAGCTGAAAGAATATTAGGAAATACATTTGCTTTAGAAATAGTTGTTGCTATAGCAATAATGATAGTGGGAGCGCTCTTTTTAGATGAAATACTTTATACATTTGGAGCAAGTGTTGATACCATTAAATATGCAAGAGACTACATGAGTGTAATATTCTTTGGTGCGTGGTTTAATTTGCCAGGGTTTGCACTTAATAGTGCTATAAGAGCAGAAGGAAGACCTAAGCTAGCTGCCACAATGATGATAATAAGTTGTATTCTTAATCTAATATTAGATCCTATATTTATATTTGGATTTGATATGGGAATAAAAGGTGCAGCTATAGGAACTATAATGTGTCAGATGTTAGTATTTATATGGTCTACATATTATTTTACATTAGGAAAATCAAATATTAAGTTAAAAATTAAAAATATTAGGTTAGAAAGAAGACTTTTAAAAGCTATTATATTAATAGCATTAACCCCATTTTTTATGGAACTAGCATCAGGATCTATACATTTAGTAACAAATAGAGTACTAAAAGCATATGGTGGAGATTTAGCAATAGGTTCTATGACAACCATAACATCTATATACTTAATCTTTTTAATGCCTGTATTTGGATTAAGCCAAGGAATGCAAACTATAATTGCATATAATTATGGGGCTAAGCAATATGACCGTACTAAAAAAACATTGTTAATAGCTATGTTATCGGGAACAATAATATTAACTTTTGGGTTTATACTTATTAGATTATTTCCAGAGTTATTAATTAGTATATTTACAAATGATAGTGAGCTTACTAATTTAGCTATGAATGGAATAAATATATATACATTTGCATTACCAACAATAGGTATTTCTATTTTAGGAGCAGTGTATTTCCAATCAATAGGTAGTGCAAGGATATCTATGTTTTTAAGTTTATTAAGACAAGTTATAATATTGATACCTGTTATACTTGTAGTACCTAGAATATACGGATTAAATGGAGTATGGGCATCACAATCAATATCAGATGTAATTGCTATGATTATAGTAGGTATATTTTTATTAAGAGAGTTTAAAAAAATAAAATAAATTTAAAAGAAAACACCCATATCAATATTTGATAGGGTGTTTTTTTATAATCTACTATAAAATAATAGTTACAAAAAAGTGCCTAATTGATAATATCAATTAAGTTTGTTATATTAAATATATAAATATAATGAAAGGATTCTAAGTATTAAATATACTTAGAAATAGACATAAGGTTATGACTGATAAATTAACTTACAAAATACAAAATTTACTTCTTATAAATGAATATACAGATATAAAAGTAAGCAATAAAGTAAATGGTGAAGAAATGAATATAAAAGAGGCTAATATAAAATTTAGATATGAGCCTAAAGAGGATAAAGGATACTTAAGCTTCGGAGAATGCAAAAACACTACTATATGTGAAGTAGAAGATAGTGCTATAGATGAAGTAGTAGTATATGATGATTCTTTACGTATAGAAACAAAGGAAAAGACATATTACTGTTATAAAGATAGCGATAAGATGTATTTTTAATAATATAAAGTTTAGTTAGATAATAAGTAAAATTTAATTTGAAAAAATTAAAAATTAAAAATAAAAGAAGATATTATCATAAGATTATGGTAGTATCTTCTTTTATTTTTATTCTGAATCAAAAAGTTCTAAAATTTAACTCTAAGATAATAACTATGGACAATTTAAATTATGTTTTAGCAAAAGAAAATTTATATAATTGCAGTATTGTTTTAATTTTAAATAATTTACAAATAAAATATTATATAATATAATAAAATAATCAAGCTAATAATTAAAATGTGCTTATAAATTAAGATTATATGCTGGATAAGAAGTGAGCTTTAAGCTTGCGACTTATCCAGCTTTTTATATCATAAATAAGTTATTAACATAAGGAGGAAAGATAATATGAGTATTTTTGTGAAAGAAAAATCTTTTTATAAAGATGTACTAAAAATTAGTATACCGATAGCCATGCAAGGACTTATAAATGTTGGTGTAAGTATGACAGATACTATGATGTTAGGCTCTTTTGGAGAGATAACACTATCAGCAGCATCCTTAGCAAATCAATTTTGTTTTATATTTTTAATTATTAACTTTGGGCTAGGTGGAGGAGCAGGTGTATTATCTGGTCAATTTTGGGGGAAGAAGGATATAAATTCCATTAACAAAGTATTATCAATCTTAATAAGAGCTAGTATAGTTTTTGCTATAATTTTCTTAAGTTTATCACAGTTTATACCAGATAAAATAATGTCTATATATACTAGTGAATTACCTGTGGCAGATCAAGGAGTAATGTACCTTAAGATAATATCATTATCCTTTATATTCCAAGGAATATCTACTACAGTAAATATTTTATTTAGAACAGTAGGATCAGTTAAAGTTGCTTTATTTGCATCTTTAACATCTTTTGGATTTAATATTTTTCTAAATTGGGTTTTAATATTTGGTAAATTAGGAGCACCAGAACTTGGAATACAAGGAGCAGCAATAGCTACTCTTATAGCTAGAATTATAGAATTTACAGTAATAGTTACTTACTTATTTAAGATAGATAAAAAACTTAACTTCAAATTAAAGTATTTACTTACTTTAGATAAAGAGCTACTTAAAAGTTATATAAAAATAGGTGGACCTGTTTTAGTAAGTGATCTTATACTTGCTCTTGGTCTTAACATGGTATCTGTAATAATGGGTAGAATGGGTTCAGACATGGTGGCAGCTAACAGTATATCTGCTGTTGTCCTACAGTTTACTAATGTATTTTTAATGGGTGTATCTAATGCAAGTGGAGTTATTACAGGAAATACTATAGGTAAAGGAGATTATGAATCAGCATATAAAAGAGCTGTTACGTTCTTGGCTATGGCTATTATATTAGGGTCATGCTCTGGAATAGTTATATTTAGCCTTAAATACATTGTAATAGATTTTTATAATATATCAGATTATACTAAATCTATTGCCTATCAATTAATGAACTCAACGTCAGTTTTAGTAGTATTTATGTCTGTCGCAACACTTCTTACAAAAGGAGTACTTAGAGCTGGTGGAGATACTAAGTTTTTAATGATTGCAGATGTATTATTTTTATGGATTATATCTATTCCACTAGGATATGTAGCTGGGATTGTTTTAGAATTACCTCCAGGAATTGTTCTTATTGTATTAAAATCAGATGAGATTTTAAAGGGAATTTGGTGTGTGTTTAGATTATTTAGCAAAAAGTGGATTAGAGATATTGATTATAAAGAAAAAGATAATAAAGATCTAAAGGCTTGTATTAGCAATTAATATATAAAAAGATACTACAATAAATTATGTAGTATCTTTTTATATAAAGGATTATAGGGGATTTAGTCGAATATATTATCTACTAACACTAAGTCAAAGGGGATGACAAGTAAAGTAATGAATAGAGTTGATGAAAGAGATACAATGTTTGCTAGATCAAACTATGAAAAGGGGAGTGAGGCTTATGTAGATTACTACTCAAGAAATCCTGAAAAAAAGGATATAGATGATAGTATAAGAACTAGACCTTATTTATGTAGTGAGGAAAGTATGACTTACAATCCAACAAATTCACCAATGGCTTTGTCTGCATTTGAATTTTTATCAGACATAAAGCACTTATGTGAAAACAAACCTAAACCAGAAAAGGTAAAAGTAAATAAAAAAATAATAACCAAGAAAATAAAGGGATTTGCAAAACAGTATGGAGCTAAATTAGTAGGGATAACAGAATTAAAAGACTATCATTATTATACTCATAGAGGAAGACATGAAGAAAATTATGGTGAAGAAATAACTAATCATCACAAATATGGAATAGTATTTGCAGTAGAGATGGATAAAGATATGATAAATAGAGGACCTATGATAGCAGAAGTTATAGAAACTAGTAAGTGCTATGTAGATGCATCTATAGTTGGGATGGTACTTAGTTATTACATAAGAAATCTAGGATATGAAGCTAGAAATCATATGGACTCAAATTATTTACTAATGCCAGTTAGAGTGGCAAAAGATGCTGGACTTGGACAAATAGGAAGAAATACTATTTTAACTACTAAAGAGTATGGCTCAAGAATAAGGCTTGGAGTGGTAACTACAGACTTAGAGCTAGATGTAGATGATCCAATAGATTTTGGGTTAGATGACTTCTGTAAATTGTGCAACAAGTGTGCACACTTTTGTCCTTCGCAATCTTTATCCAATAAGCCAGATAAAGATTCGTGGGTAATAGAGCAAGAAACTTGTTACATAAAATGGTTGTATATGGGGACAGATTGTGGGATGTGCATATCAGTATGTCCATTTGCACAAGAGCTAAAAACTATAAAAGAAGTAAATACTTTTAAAAATAATCAAGAACTTATAAAAAAAGCTCTTGATGAATATAAAGAAAAGTTTGGCAAGAGACCTTTTGTACCAGGTAATCCTGATTGGTTAAGATAAATATATTGAACTAAAATAAGCTGTAGGTAAAGTTGCGTTAAAACAAATTTACCTACAGCTTTTATAAAGTTATTTAATCATCAAAATCCTTATACAAAGAGTACTCATTACAATCAATAAAATAAATTTTCTCGATATCTTTTATATAAATTTTATTTATGTCATCTGTATAAGAAAAGCTAACTCCAATACCACAGTTAGAGCTTAACTTTCTGGGAACTGGAGAAGATTCGTTTGCTATACCACTTTTAGTTAGAAATCTAGAGAATTTAATAGCACCAGAGTGAGTAAAAAATGTAGCAAAGTAATTCATACTATTTATCACATCCTACAATAAATTCATCATCAATTTCTTTTATGTAAACTTTATAACCAGTGTTTTCCATATATCTTTTTATATTTTGACAAGCAGCATTGTTATCTACTAAAACCTCTATACCTTGAGGATTTTCTTCTAAGCATTTCTTAGCCATAAGTACAGGTTGAGGACAAGAATATCCTCTAGCATCTATTTTTTTAGCCAATACTAACATCTCCTTTTGATTTATTTTTTATATCTTTATCAGCCTTGCAACTGTAATATGAAATGATTCCAAGTATAAAAAAGCACACAATCACAGCTATTTGACCATTAGATGTAGGTCCTTTTGGAGAAGATGCTAATTGGAAATTATGACAAAAAGCCGCTCCAATAAGCATACCAAATATAGTTATTACAGAGTCAATATTTCCCTCACCAGATAAAATTAATTGTCTCATAGGGCAACCACCTAATAATACAGAACCCCATCCTGCTACTACCATACCTAAAAAATTCCATAAACCATCTGTATGGGCTACTGGCTGACCGGTAAATCCAGGAGTGAAGAATCCAAAAGATAAATTCCCTATAAAAGCAGCTACTAGCATAGCTAAAAATCCTAATAACAAATAACAATCTTTAAATAATATTAAATCTCTAAATCCACCAACCATACACAATCTAGTTTTTTGACATATAACTCCAACAGCTAGCCCTATTGCTAAAGCTATAAAAGCTGGAGCATGCTGAGAACCAGGACCTTCTTTTGAGAATAACAATAAAGCAGAAGATGATATTAGCATAATGAATAATACAATATTTATAGCTGGAAATAAAAAGCCTTCTAATTTAGTTTGTTTGTAACTTCTCTTAAGAGAGAATCCTTTTTGTAGGCAAACTATACCAATAAGTATACCTACTACAAAACCACCTATACCAAATAAAGCATTTAAATCTCCGCCTGCAAGTCTAAGCACCATTCTAGTAGGACAACCTAAGAACATTAATGCTCCTATCATTACTATAAATCCTAGACAAAATCTTATAAATGGAGAAGAGCCACCACGAGACTTAAATTCACGACTACCAAGTGCTAAAATAAAAGAACCTAGCACCATTCCTATAATCTCAGGTCTTACATATTGAACTATTTCAGCTTTATGAAGACCTAATGAACCTGCAATATCCCTTATAAAGCAAGCTACACATATTCCCATGTTCCTTGGATTTCCACAAAGTACGGACAAAACAGATATAATTCCAATTATAGCTCCACCGATAATGATGTTTCTTTTTTCCTTCATCAAAAATACCCCCATATGAAATTGTTAAATACAAAACACTTTTCCACGCAAAGTATAGCACAGCCATTTTGTAGATAATTAGGTAAAAATGTAGTATAGAAAAATTCTAAAATACTCATGTAAATGATAGATAAAAACAATATAGAAGTAATAAAAATGAATGATATATTAAACTTAAGATATATTTAAGTAGGGGGAAAAAATGAATAAGATATATTGTGATAATGGAGCAACATCATATCCAAAGGCACCATTAATGGGTGAAATTATGTTAAATTATATAAATAATGTAGGTTGTAATGTAAATAGAGGTGCATATTCATCATCCTATGAAGCAGAAAATGTTCTATATGAAACTAGAGAGTTAATATGTGAATTATTCAATTTTGATAAACCTGAAAATGTTGTTTTCACACCAAATATTACAACTAGCTTAAATATAGTAATTAAAGGCTTACTAAAAAAAGGTGACAATGTAATAGTCTCTTCTATGGAACACAATGCAGTTATGAGACCTTTGAATTCTTTAAGCGACATAACAATTACAAAAGTTAATTGTAATTCTTTAGGTGAAATAAAACTAAACGATATAGAAAAATCAATTAGAGAAAATACAAAAGCTATAATTATAAATCATGCATCAAATGTATGTGGAACAGTTATGCCCATAAAAGAAATAGGTAATCTATGCAAAAGATTCAATAAGGTATTTATATTAGATAGTGCTCAAACTAGCGGAGTATTAAATATAGATATGAAAGAAAATAATATAGATATACTATGTTTTACAGGTCACAAAGGACTTCTAGGGCCACAAGGTATAGGTGGATTTTTAATAAATAATGAACTAGTTAAACATATAGATTCTTTAATACAAGGAGGAACGGGAAGTTTATCAGAAGAGGAAGTACAACCAAACTACATGCCAGATAAATATGAAAGTGGAACTTTAAACATACCAGCAATATTTGGACTTAATAGAGCTTTAAAATATATAAAAGAGGTAGGTATTAGTAATATACATAAAAAAGAAATACTATTAACTAAAAGATTTATAGATGGAATAAAAGAAATAGATAAAAGTTTGTTAGTTGGAAAACTTGATACTAAAAATAGAACTTCAGTAGTTTCTCTTGATTTTAAAGAGCTTGATAATGGTATAGTGTGCCATATGTTAGATAAAAATTATGGTATATTAACTAGAAGTGGGCTTCATTGTGCACCTTCCGCTCATAAAACATTAGGAACTTTTCCTAATGGTACAGTTAGATTTAGTTTTGGATACTTTAACACAGAAAAAGAAATAGATTATATTATTGATTGTATAAAAAATATATGGATGTATAGATAATTTATGTTTTATAGTATTCTTTAATAAAATGGATAATTGTTTTAAAATCAATTTATATTTAAAGATCTAAATAAGAGGAATATATGAAAAAATGACATAATAGTTTTAAAAAAGAGTGGGTTAAAAACAGAACCAGCTTTTGATAAACAACTAGGATTAAAAAATAAGCCATATGAAAGTTTACTAGAATTAGAAAAATATTCTGATGATGGTTTAATAAATTTAAAACAATATTAGTATAGAGAAATATAAAGAGGTTATTATGCTTATTTTTAGCATAGTAACTTTTTTACGATTAAGGAAATTATGATACTTAAAAAACTGTGGATAACTATTGAAGTTTGAGGAATACCTATCAGTTTGCAGAGCGTAAAAAAGACATTTTGAAGTGCTTCGCCGACACGTAGCTCAAGCAACGGACGAAGCCGTTGGCGACATGAAGTGTAGCGCCCACGCAGTGGCTTGAGCGAAGCGAATTTTTTATTATATAAATATTATAAAAAGTATTGTATAGTATATGATGAAGTGATATATGCAAATTAACAAATGAGGTGTTTATATGAAAAATATTTTTTATTATGAAACAAAGCTTGGAAAGATAGGAATTGCTGAAGATGGGAAAGGAATAACAGATCTTTATCTAGCAGAGAAGCTATCATCAGAAGATATGAATATTGAAGAAACACCATTAATTAAAGAAACAGCAAAGCAACTTCAGGAGTACTTATTAGGACACAGAATAGAATTTGATGTACCTCTTTCTCTTAAAGGCACAGAATTTCAAAAGCGAGTATGGAATGAACTTAAAGATGTACCATATGGTAAAACATATAGTTACAAAGAATTAGCTCAAAAAATAGGTAAGCCAACAGCAGCTAGAGCAGTGGGAATGGCAAATAATAAAAATCCTATACTAATAATAATTCCATGCCATAGAGTTATAGGTGCTGATGGAAGTTTAGTTGGCTATGCTGCAGGTCTAGATATAAAAAAACAATTATTAGATATGGAAAAGAATAATTAAATAAAGATATATTAACATTATATGGAGAAGGAATACATGAACGAAAGAATTAGAGATGAACTTTTGAAACTATCAGAAGAAAAGTATAGAGAATTTTCTTCAAGGCTAATACCAGGAGTTGATAATATACTAGGTGTTAGACTTTTACATTTAAGGAAAATCGCAAAGAAGATAGCTAAAAAAGATTGGAGAAAATATCTAAAAAATGCTAATGATACACATTTTGAAGAGGTTATGCTACAAGGTATGGTAATAGGTTATGTCAATGATAGTAATATAGAAGAAATACTAGTATATATAAAAAACTTTATTCCTAAAATAAATAATTGGTCTGTATGTGATAGTTTTTCTAGTGGGCTTAAAATAACTAATAAAAATAAAGAAATAGTATGGGAATTTCTAAAAAAATATTTATCCTCAGAAGAAGAATATGAGGTAAGGTTTGCAGTAGTAATGCTACTTAATTACTATATTGATGAAGAATATATTAGAAAAGTGCTTAAAGAATTAGACAAAGTAAATCATAATGGATACTATGTAAAAATGGCTGTGGCCTGGGCAGTATCAATATGTTATGTAAAGTTTGAAGATATAACATTAGAATATTTAAATAATAATAATCTTGATAATTTTACTTACAATAAATCTCTTCAGAAAATATGTGAGTCTCTAAAGGTTGACAAAGAAAGAAAATTCTTAATAAAATCTATGAAGAGATAGTAAAAAATGGGCTAATTTGTTTTAATATAGCCCATTTTTTAGCTTATATTATTTCCAAGATATTTGTGCTTCTTTTCTTGGCGTTGTTCTTTGATATTTTACATCTGGATATCCTATAACCATACAAGTTACAATTTTTTGATTTTCATTTAGGCCTAAGAAGTCTATAATTTTTTTATTTCCTTCAGCAGATCTTGTAAAGAATCCACTAAAGAAAGTTCCAAGTCCTAGAGCATTAGTCATAAGTTCCATATTAGAGGAAGCCAAACTAGCATCTACAGGATTATCAGAAACTACAAGTATTACAGCAGGAGCATTAAAGAATAAGTTATCCCTACCAGTAGGATTTGATTTAAATTCTTCATACATTCTTACCCACATCTGGGCATATAGCTTTAAATTCATTGTTTCAGGTGTTAAGTTAGCAAGCATGTATTTACCCATATCACTTAATCGTTCTAAAGACATTTCTTTTAATGCTTCTATACCATCTTTAACTACAATATAAGATACACCTTGTGTATTTCTTGCTGTTTGAGTAAATCTTCCTGCTTCTATAATTTTAGAAAGTTTTTCTATTTCTACATCCTGATTTTTAAAGTGTCTTACACTTCTTCTAAACTTGATAAAGTTTAATAAATTATCTGCATCTATAGAAAATTCTTCTTTATTATAATCTTTAACTTCATCCATATTATAATCATCAGTCGATACTGCATTTTTAGGACATATTGCCACGCAGTGACCGCATTTAAAACAAGCTACATTTTTAATATGAGCTTTTTTATCGATAAGTTCAATATCTTTAACCATGCAATCTTTAACACATAGAGAACATCCTATACAAAGATCCTTATCTACTTTCATCATAACCAACACTCCCTTTAATTTATATAATATCTTTCAATTTTAATTTATATCTCTTAATTACTTTGGTATACTAATAAATAAAATTCATAAGAAAATACAAAGATATTTATTAAGGATAATAGTGATTATAGCACTGTTATAACCCCTATGTCTAATTTAAAATATTCATAAACATATAACTTTTAGTTATAGATTTAATAAGTTATAAAAAGGAGGATAAAATGAATCTACAACAACTTGAGTATTTTAAGACAGTAGCTGAGACTGAAAATTTTACTAAAGCTTCAAAGTTATTATTAGTTACTCAACCAGCATTAAGTAAATCAATAGCAAAGTTAGAAGAAGAGCTAAAAGTACCTTTATTTGAAAAGAGTGGAAGAAATGTCAAACTAACTAGGTTTGGGAAAATATTTTTGGTTCATGCGGAGAGAGCATTAGTAGAGATTGAAAAAGGGATAAAGGAGTTAGATGAAATGGTTAGTGATACTACAGGGACAGTTTCTATTTCTTCTACCTCTAGAGTTGGAGCTTATTTTATGAATTTTATAATAAGCGATTTCTTAAATGATAACCCTAATGCAAAGTTTCAATTTAACCAACAGTCTGTAACTGAAATAATAGAAGACTTAAAAAAGGGAAAAATTGATATAGGTTTCTATGATAATCATACAGAACCTATTTGGGATGCTAATATAGAATCTATACCAATAAAAAAGCAAGAATATGTCTTAATAGTTCCAAAGAATCATAAACTAGCCAATAGAAAAGAGGTATCTTTAAAGGAATTAGAAAATGAATCCTTTATAGCATTTTGTGAAGGTAGTAAAGATAGGATTCTTTCTTGTACTAATGCTTTAGGGTATACCCCTAAAATATCAATTCAGCCAAAAGGAGCTAATATAGGAAGTGTAATAGAAGGATTAGTATCTGCTGGAGCAGGGATTTCAGTAGTTCCCGATTCACCAACTATCAATACAAATACACTATCTAAAATAAATATTAAAGAAACTATTAAGGAAAGAATAATATATATGAGTTATTTAAAAAATTCATATATACCTCCAATAGCAAAGTTATTTAGAGATTATATATTAGAATATGTTGATAGAAATTATATAACTTAACCATAAAAAATGTAACTCCTAAGTTAAAGGAGTTACATTTTTTATATTTATTAATTTAATTCAAGAATCTTTTCTTCGATTTTATCTAAATTTTTATCTTCATTATAAGTTAAATCAACCTTGTGAAGAGGGATAAGTTTAGTCTTGTGCTTAATTTTATAACCTATATATAAACTTAAAAATAGAGGTATACCTATATAAGAAGCTATTAAACCACTCCAGTCAATGCCATCTGGTTTAATACAAGAATAACCTTGACCTATTATTATAACTATACACATTATTAATGCTAGTATAGGTCCAAAAGGATACCATTTAGCAGTAAATTTTAAATCTTTTAAATTATTACCTTGATGAATATATGCTTTTCTAAATCTATAATGGCATATTGCTATTCCAACCCATGTTATAAATCCAGCAAGACCAGATGCAGCAACTAACCAAACATAAACAGTACTTTCGGCAAATACACCTGTTAAGAAACAAAAAGATGCAACTATAGTAGTTAATATTAAAGCATTTACAGGGACACCTCTTTTATTAGTCTTAGCAAATAGCTTTGGAGCAAGTCCATCCTTAGCCATAGAGTGAAGTATTCTGCTTGATGCATACATACCAGAATTTCCAGCAGATAATACAGATGTTAATATTACTGCATTCATAAGAGAGGCAGCTCCAGCTATACCTGCTTTTTCAAAAACCATGGTAAATGGACTTTCAGAAACACCAGCCTGTGTGAAAGGTATTATAGCACCTAAAATTACTATCGTTCCTAAATAAAATATTAATATTCTCCAAAATATCGATTTTATAGCCCTAGGAATAGTTTTTTCTGGATTTTCACTTTCTCCAGCAGCAACTCCTATAAGTTCGGTTCCCTGAAATGAAAATCCAGCAACTAAAAAAATAGCAAAGATTGATTTTATTCCACCATGGAAAGGTCCATCTTTTATAAAATAATTATGAAATCCTATTTCATCAGAACCCATTATACCAACTATCATTAATACACCTATTATTAAAAATATGATTACAGTAACAACTTTAACACCAGCAAACCAATATTCAGACTCACCGTAGGCTTTTGATGATAGAAAGTTTAATCCGACAATTATTATTAAAAATAATAAACTCCAGTAAATTCCAGGTATGTTTGGGAACCAAAATTTCATAACTAAAGAACCTGCAACCATTTCAGCAGCTATTGTTATAGCCCAGTTGTACCAGTAATTCCATCCAAGTGCAAACCCAAGTGCTGGGTCAATAAATTTAGTAGCATAGGAACTAAAAGATCCAGAAATTGGCATAAAAGTAGCCATTTCACCTAAACTTGTTATTAAGAAATAAACCATAATACCTACTAAGCCATAGGCAACTAATGCACCGCCAGGTCCTGCTTGATGGATAGTATCTCCCATTGCAAGAAATATACCTGTTCCAATAGAACCACCTAGCGCTATCATGTTTAGATGTCTTGCTTTTAATCCTCTTTTTAATTCTTGATTTTGTTCACTCATTTGATTATCCTCCTTATGGTGTAAATTTTCCATAAGTAAGTAACTAAGATAATAAAATTTATCTAACAATAAAAATGCGCTTAGTTTATGTAGCTAACGACTTCGACGGCTACTCAGATATATTTTTATATTATTGAGTTATTGATATACCTTATATAAGTTATCAGTAATTTTAGGTTTACATAAGGTTTTTGTATACAAAAAAAGCCATGAGACTATACCCATGACAAAAATACGTAAATTATATACAAAAAATACAACGTACCGTACGTTTTCATTGAAAATAGCTCTCCACAAAAATGTGACAGTCTTATGCATATTTTACATAAGCCCAGTAAATAGTATCAAAGCCATTAACTATTTACTTCGGCGAAATTTCCTTTTGTATTATTTCATTGAGCTTACCTCCATAATACTACTCTTAAATTTCGCGCCTCTATCTCAGTTATCTACTTGTTGTTTTAAATTATAACCAAAATAAAAAATAAGTCAATAGAAAAGGTTAGATTTTGTACAAAAACAATAAATAATAAGTTTACTAATAATAATTGCAAGTGTTAAAATAGAGTTAACATAGTTAGTAAAAATATAACAAGGAGCAAAAGCGTTAAATAAAGAAAATTGAGGGGGAAAGCAAGTGACATTATTAAAAAAGAGCATAGCAAGCATAACGACACTATGTTTAATAACTATAAATCTAACTAGTTTGAGTTTTGCAAGTGAGGATACGCAAAAACAAGAATTAAAAAAAGCTATAGAAAAATCGGAACCATTTGTAGTAAGTGGTAATATAAAGGAAGAGAAAAAAGAAGGTATATCACCTCAACAAATCCTAATTAATTATTTAAGTAATGTAGAAAAAACTTCTACTTTCAAAGTCAAATCAAAAGAAGATGATAAAAATGATTCTCAGTTTATAGTAAGACTTCAACAGTATATAAATAATATACCTATCTATGGTTCAGATTTAGTAGGATGTGTAGATTATGACGGAAATATAAAATCAATTTCAGGATATATAGAGCCAACATCAAAGACATTAAAAGGATTTAACTATAATCCGACTTTAACTAAAGATGATGCACTTAAGATAGCAAAGGAAAAACTTGAACTAAAAAATGAATTAAATAAAAATGAAAAAGTAGAGTTATATTTATATAAAAGTAAAGAAGAATATAAACTTGCATACAAAGTAGATGTAAATATAATAGGAAAAACAATTTATAACAAAATTGTATTTATAGATGCTAACAGTGGAGATATAATAAATCAATACGAAAACACAAATAATATAATTAAATCAGAAAAAATTAAAGCAAAAGGTGTATTTGGAGATGAAAGAGAAATACAAGTAATACATAGACAAGGTGAAGTAGGCTTTAAAGACGGGTATTATTTTATAGATTTAAGTAGAGGATCAAAACCTATAAAAACTTTAGATATAAAAGGTCAATATTTTTATCAATATTATTACCAAAATAAAATTCCTTATGGCATGGATAATGATATAAAATATTTTAGTACAAAACTAGAAAAGAGCGATGGAAAGTTTGTAGATGCAAACTACCATGTAGGAAAAACTTACGATTTTTATTTAAATAAATACAATAGAGATGGGCTAGATGGAAAGGGAAGTAAGCCAGAATTACTTGTAAATGTAAATGAGCCAGGAAATGCATTTTCCAGTCTAGTAAATGGAGTTGATATACTAGTTTTTGGAAATGAAAACTCAACAACTTATGATTCTGCAGGATCATTAGATGTAATTGGACATGAATATACTCATTCAGTAGTAAGACATACTGCTAATTTAGATTATGTATCTCAATCAGGCGCTATAAACGAAGCATATGGAGATATTTTTGGTACTTTAGTAGAACATACTTATAAATCAAGTAAAAATTGGACTATAGGAGAAGATTTCTCAAAATATGGATACTTAAGAAGTATGAAAAACCCAGATATAGATAATGTAGATAATATGGAAGTCTGTAGAAGGTCTCATGTGCATAATGATAGCTGTGACAATGATTACGTACATGAAAATAGTGGTATAATAAATAAATTAGCTTACCTAATATCTGAAGGTGGAACACAATATGGTATTAATGTTAAAGGTATCGGAGAAGAAAAAATGGGTAAACTTTTCTATGATGCACTTACAGAAGGATTATATTCTCAATCAGATTTTAATCATCTAGGAGAAGTATTATTATTAAAAGCTAAAACAGCAAGTGAAAAAGAAACAGTAGAAAATGCTCTAAAAGCTGTTGGGATAATGAAGGTAAGCTCAAATAATCCTCAAGTAGTTATAAGTAAAATGGTAGGAGAAACTAGATATGAAACATCTATAATGATAAGTCAAAAAGGTTGGGATACTTCTGACAATGTAGTATTAGTAAACTCTAGTTCTATAGCAGATGCCCTTTCAGCCACACCATTTGCAAAATCTATAAATGCACCAATACTTCTAACACCAAATGATAGCTTATATTATAATATTGAACAAGAGATAAAGAGACTAAAAGCTAAAAATATATATATTATTGGAGGTACAAGTGTAGTATCAAATAATATAGTAGATGAGCTTGAATATGATGGACTTAAGGTAAATAGAATAAGTGGAATAGATAGATATGAAACATCATTAGAAATAGCTAAAAGACTAGGTAACATATCTAATATAGCTGTTGTAAATGGAGTTGACGGTTTATCAGATGCAGTTAGTATAGCACCTGTCGCAGCTAATAAGAATATGCCGATAATATTAACATCACAAAATGAAAATTTTGATAAAATTAATAAGTTTATTAAAGAAAATAATATACAAACTTCTTATGTTATAGGTGGGCAAGGTGTCATATCTAATGATATAGCAACTAAATTACCTAACTATAAAAGAATAGGTGGAAAAAATAGAAATGAAACCAATGCTTTAATTTTAGAGAACTTTTATAAAGAAAAAAATCTAGAAAACATATTTATAGCAAAAGATGGCATGAATAAGCAAGATGATTTAATTGATGCCCTATCAGCAGGAGTATTAGCAGCTAAGAAAAACTCTCCAATTGTAATAGTTGGAAGTAATTTAAATTGGAAGCAAAAAGAAATTTTATCATCTAAAGAAACAAATGAAGTAACTAAAATTGGTGGAAATGGTAACGAAAATTCATTTAGTCAAATAATTGATATATTAAACAAATAACTAAATTCTTTATAAAAAATACTAACAAGTAAAGTTAGTATTTTTTTGTTTAAAATTTAACATAATTGTTTTATATATAAAAATATGGGAATAAAATTTAGTATATATGTATAGAAAGTTTAATTCAATTAAAAAAGAAATTAAAGAATATAGTTAGGAGATATTAAAATGAATTTAGAAAAAGAAATAACATCAGAAGAAAGAGAAGCTAAAAAAATTGAAAGAAAATCTGAGAAATATGATAAAAGGGAATTAGAAATTAATAACGAAAGAAATTACAAAGAAGCACAAAAAGAAGCTAAAGCTCAACAAAAAGCTATGAAAAAATTAGAAAAAGAAAAAAGAGAAGAAAGAAAAGGAAATAAATAAATTAAATAGGTATTTATAAAGGTATATAATTTAAGTATTATATGTTTATATAAGTATCTATTTATTAAAGCACTAACTTATTAAAGTTAGTGTTTTTTTATGAATTTAAATAATAAATACAAAGATACTAAAAAAATAAATTAATTAAAGGAATTTGTTTAAATTTGTAGAATTATATTAATAAAGAGGTGAGTTCATATGTTTAACCAAAGTATTGTTTTAGAATTTGACAAAAGGCTAGTTTCAGAAGAAGAGATGATTGAAAATATAGATTATTATATTTCAAGGTCTAATGAAGGTATGAAACTCATATCACAGGGAAAGCAAAAGGAAGCTATGAAAATATTAAAAGAAATTAAAACGTCATTAAAGAAAGAATACATGTATTATAATAAAGAGAATATTAAACCATATATACATAGAAATAACGTATATAGAACTTATCAATGGGGGATAATTTTAGCTTATTCTAAATTATACAAAGTCTATTCTTATAAGTATTTATATGACAATTTATTTAATGTATGGGATAGTATTTCTAATCATGATTCCTGTTTATTTTTAGGATATAGAATATAAAGACACTTATATTAATTAGTAATATAAGTGTCTTTTTAGTATAAAATAAATTTTATTTATACAAAAATTGGGGTAAATATGATTTATAGCTACTTTTATATTTATTCAATTATTTACATCGAGATGTTATAAAATCATCAAAAAAATATATAAAAAATTAAGGAAACTTATTGAAAAATATAAAATTTAAGCTAGAATTAGGTGGTATCAAGGGGTATAAGAAAAGTGAATATAAATAGCTTGAATATACACTATATATGGTATAAAATAGAGGTTGTGTTACTACATATAGTGCTTATACAAAGTAAAATAAAGTGCTAAAAAACAAAAAAGTCAATACTTTTTACTAAAAAAAGTTATTGTTTTTTTATCTAGTAAGACTTGACAAACACATCAAGAAATATTAGGCAAAAGGAGAGTTTTATGACCAGAAAATTAAATATAATAAAAAGAAATGGAAAAGTTGCAGAGTTTGATAAAATAAAAATCGAAAATGCAATATTAAATGCTATGAAATATGGTAGCGGTATATATGAAGAAGAAATAGCTAAAAAAATAGCTAACGAAATAGAAGAAAATTGTTATGAAAAGTCACTTTCGCCGACAGTATATCAAATAGAAGATATGGTATATAAGAAGTTAATAGATTATAAACACGAATTGACTGCAAAAGCTTATGAAGGATATAGAGCAGTGCAGTCATTTAAAAGAGAAGTGAATACAACTGACGAAAGTATATTAGGATTACTAGACAATAGTAATGAAGATGTTATAAATGAAAATTCAAATAAAAATGGATTATTAGCGTCTACTCAAAGAGACCTAATAGCTGGAGAAGTTTCAAAAGATATAGCAAGAAGAAAATTAATACCAGCACATATAGCGCATGCCCATGATGAAGGTGTACTTCACTATCACGATATGGACTATGCAATTCAACCAATTCATAACTGTATGCTTATAAACTTAGAAGATATGTTAAATAATGGTACAGTAATAAGTAATAAATTAGTAGAATCACCAAAATCATTTACAACAGCTTGTACAGTTACAACACAAATAATAGCTCAAATAGCAAGTGGTCAATATGGTGGAAACTCTATAACTATAAAGCATATAGCACCATTTTTAAGAGTATCATATGATAAATATTTCAATAAATACAAAGAAAAGTATTCTGAAGAAATGGCTAAAGAATTAGCTGAAGAAAGAATGTTAGAGGAGCTAAAAGCAGGTATACAAACAATAAGATATCAACTATCAACGTTATATACAAGTAATGGTCAATCACCATTTTCAACTATCTATTTAGAGATTGAAGAAGGCCATGAATATGAAAAGGAAATGGCTTTAATTTGTGAAGAAATGATAGCACAAAGATTAGAAGGTATGAAAAACTATAAAGGACAAGATGTAGGGGAAGAATTCCCTAAGCTAGTTTATTTATTAGATGAACATAACTGCCTAGAAGGTGGTAAGTACGACTATATTACAAAGTTAGCCGCTAAATGTAATACGAAAAGATTAGTTCCAGACTATCAAAGTGCTAAAATAATGAGAAAGAATTATGAAGGAAATACTTTCCCACCTATGGGATGTAGAAGTCACTTATCTCCATGGAAAGATGAAAATGGAAATTATAAGTGGTATGGAAGATTCAATCAAGGTGTAATATCATTAAACTTAGTACAAGTTGCATTAACTGCAAATAAAGATATGGATAAATTCTGGGAGATATTAGATGAAAGATTAGAACTTTGTAAAGAAGCTTTAATGGTTAGACATGATTTATTAAAAGGAGTAAGATCAGACGTATCTCCAATACACTGGCAACATGGAGGAATAGCTAGACTTAAAAAAGGAGAGAAAATAGATGCTCTTTTAGAGGATGGATATTCAACTCTTTCATTGGGATATGTTGGAGTATATGAAATGACTCAAGCAATGCTTGGTGTAAGTCACACAACTAAAGAAGGTGAAGCATTTGCATTAAAAGTTATGCACCATTTAAATGATGCTTGCCAAAGTTGGAAGAAAGAAACTGGTCTTGGATTTGGATTATACGGAACTCCTGGAGAAAGTTTAACTTCAAGATTCTGCAGAATAGATAAGCAAAAATTCGGAGAAATTAAAAATGTAACTGATAGAATGTATTATACAAACTCATACCATGTTCACGTAACTGAAGAAATAGATGCTTTTGAAAAATTAAAGTTTGAAAGTCAATTCCACGACATAAGTTTAGGTGGATGTATAAGTTATGTAGAAGTACCAGATATGAGCAAAAACCTACAAGCAGTAGAACAAATAATAAATTATATCTATCACAATATACAATATGCAGAAATAAATACTAAGCCAGATATATGCTATAAATGTGGATACACAGGTGAAATAAAGCTTGATAAGGATTTAGAATGGTATTGTCCAAACTGCGGAAACAGAGATAAAGATGAAATGCAAGTAATGAGAAGAACTTGTGGATACATTGGGGCAAATATGTGGGGTAAAGGACGTACTCAAGAGATAGGTGAAAGAGTACTTCACTTATAGAATTTGGAGTGATAATATGAGATTTGCCAAAATAAAAGACAATGACATAGCGAATGGACTTGGAGTAACGATGTCTTTTTGGACACAAGGATGTCCTCACCATTGTAAAGGATGTTTTAATGGAGAAACATGGGATTTTAACGGAGGTCAAGAATTTACACAAGAAGATTTACAATATATCATTGATAATATAAATAAAAATAATATAAATAGAGACTTATCTATATTAGGAGGAGAGCCACTATGCCCTCAAAATGTAGAAGGTGTATTTAACTTATGTAAAGAATTTAAGAAACATTATCCAAATAAAATGATATACCTATGGAGTGGATATACACTAGAAAACTTTGATGAAAGTCAAAAGAAGGTATTAAAATATATAGATGTATTAATAGATGGTAAGTTTGAAGAAAATAATAGAAATCTAAGCCTAATGTTAAGAGGTTCATCAAATCAAAGAGTTATAGACGTAAAAAAGACATTATTAAGTAATAAAATAGTATTTTACGAATTAGATTAAGTATGTAGAATGCATTAAGATAAATATAAATTTTATCTTGATGCATTTTTTGAATATAAGTAAATCATATTAAGCGCAAAATTGTTAACACTCATGAAAATAAAATATGTTAATATGCTCGAAAATGCAAAAATTAATATTTTAAGTAACGGACAAAGTTATTAGCAACATGAAGTATAGCGCCCACGCAGTGGCTTAAGCTAAGCGAATTTTTAATAAAATAAAAAAATTATTGTGTTAGAGTAAGTAATTTCATAGAGTATTTTGATCTTTAATCTTACAAAATGAAATTAATAATTATTATCATTTACAAAAATGATTAATTATGGTATACTTTAAACAAATAGAGAATTAATGAGTAATTTACTAGCAAATGAGCATAAAAGTGTAAATTATATCATAGCTTACATAAATTTTCTAAATCTGATGATTTTCAGCACATTATCAGATTTAATACAGAAAGTATAATATTCCCCTATATGATAAATTACATTATAAATTTTATGCTAATTATACTCTTAATTTACTAATATAATTACACAACTTCTATATAAAGACCACGATTAATATCGTGGTTTTTATTTTAAAAATGATAATGAAATTCATTTACAAAAAAATAAAACTATGATATAGTAAAAATAGGCTTAAAGTTATCGCGGCAAATTTCTGATTTTATAGGAGATGATAATTATGGCAAGAATGATGGGACCTAGATTTAAACAATGCAGAAGACTAGGATTAAATGTATGTGGGCATCCAAAAGCAATGGATAGAGCTACAAAAGGAACGTCTAGAGCGGACAAAAAGCTTTCACCATATGGAGTACAGTTATTAGAAAAGCAAAGATTAAAGGCGTACTATGGTGTGTTAGAAAAGCAATTCTCTAATTATGTGAAAAAGGCAATGAAATCTAAAGACTCTACAGGTACAGCATTAATACAAATGTTAGAGTGTAGATTAGACAACTTAGTTTGTAGATTAGGTTTAGCAAGTTCTACAAGACAAGCTCGTCAAATGGTAGTTCATGGACATATACTAGTTAATGGGAAAAAGGTAGATATACCTTCTTATGGAGTGTCAGTAGGAGATGTTATATCTTTAAGAGAAAAATCTCAAAAAAATACAATGTTTAAAGATAGTTTTCAACAAAATGCTACTAGCCAATATCCTTACTTAACTAAGGATGTAGAGAACTTCTCAGGTGTTCTTACTAGAAAACCTGAAAGAAATGAAGTACCAATAGAAATTGACGATATTTTAGTTGTTGAGTACTACTCAAAATAATCTAAATAGAAAATTACCATAAATCTTAGGGTTTATGGTAATTTTTTTATTTTAAGTATTTTATAAAGATAAAAATAGACAAAATGATAGTTATATTATAATCTAATCTATATAAAATAATTAAAAGGAGGTCGTTAATGTATAGTTTGAACAATATCAAGCAAAATAATTGTCCATTAAAATTCATATCAAACATACTGGGAAAAAAATGGGTATGTGAAATAATATGGGAAATTGGTAATGAAAAAAAAAGATTTGGAGAATTACAAAGATGTATAGATGGATGTAGTAAGAAAATGTTAATTCAACAATTAGAATTTTTAATTGAAAATGGGATAGTAATTAATGACAAAAAAGAATTAAAAAATAATATCCAATCAACATACTATTTAAGTGAATGTGGTATTTCGTTACTTCCAATAATGGAAACTATGATACATTGGAGTAATAAACATATTAAATGTGATTGTTAATTTTATATAGAGATTAATCTGGTTACGAAAAAGTTACCAGTTGATATAAGAGCTCATACTTGTTATATTATAAAAAACAAGTATGAGCTCATTTACTTTATATAAAAATAATCGGAAGGAGGCAATTTATGAATTATACATTTTTTTCGGAATTTCTTATGGTCACGAATTATATGACTATAATATCAATAGCAATTTTAATAGGTATGTTTTTTGTAATAAAAAAATTAAGTAAAAAGATAAAATTTAATAAACTAATGATTTTATCAATAGTATTGGGGATTGGACTAGGTATATTAGTTCAAGCTATAGCTGGATTCCCAGAAGATCCTACTAAGGTAACTTGGTTGACAGAAGTATCTAAATGGTATGGACTATTTGGATATGGATTTATGGATTTATTAAAAATGTTAATAGTTCCACTTGTATTTGTTTCAATTATAAGAGTTATAATGAACTTAAAGCAAGGTGAAAATCTAGGGAAATTAACAGGAAAAACTATTGGAATGTTATTAGGCACAACAGCATTAGCAGCCATAACAGGTATAGTAGTTGGAAATTTATTTAACTTAGGAGTAGGACATGAAGTAATAGTAAAAAGTGGAGAGATAAGAGAAGTTACACCAATAGTCGATACTCTAAGAGGTTTATTACCATCAAATCCAGTAAATGCAATGGCACAAGCTAATGTAGTTGCAGTAGTAATATTTGCAGGATTTTTAGGTATAGCAATAAAGAGACTTAATAAAAAGTATTCAGAAATAATAAAACCATTTGTAGATTTAGTAGAAGCATTTTATAAAATAATAATAAGTGTTTCTATAACAGTAATAAAATTAATGCCTTATGCAGTAGTGGCTTTAATGGCTACTACGATAATAGATAGAGGCGTAACATCAATATTAGATGTTATGGATTTTATAATAGCCCTTTATGTAAGTGTAGCAATAATGTTTATAATACATTTATTAATAATAACTTTAAGTGGGATAAATCCTATAAAATACTTAAAAAATGTATCTAAGCCACTTATATTAGCATTTACATCTAGATCAAGTTTAGGGACATTACCAGTTACAATAGAGGCACTTACAGATAATGTTAAAGTAGACCAAGGTATAGCAAGTTTTGTAGGAAGTTTAGGTTCTAATATGGGAATGAACGGTTGTGCAGGTATATATCCAGCATTAATGGCAGTTACAGTAGCCAATATGTCTGGTACTCCTATGAACTTTAGCTTCTATGTTATGTTGCTTATAGTAATAACTATAAGTTCACTAGGAATAGCTGGAATACCAGGTACTGCAACAATGTCAGTTTCAGTAGTTATATCAGGTATGGGTATGGGAGCATACTTCCCATTATTAGGTGGAATACTTGCTATAGACCCAATATTAGATATGGGACGTACAATGCTTAATGTTAATGGAACTATGGCCTCAGCAATAGCAGTTGCTAGTTCATTAGATAAAATTGAAAAAGATAAAATAAATTAGTACAATCTATAAGAACCTTCAAATAACTATTAATTATTTGAAGGTTCTTATTAGTTTTTCATAGTAATATTTTCATTGAGAAATCTTTGAATTTATATATATATTATTTTCTTTAATTATTAATCTGCCTAAAAAAGCTCCAATTAGTGCAGGAACAACCCAGTTAAATCCAAAATTAGCAAATGGAAGATTATTAACAAAAGGGATACTTATACCTAGATTATTAAGTACTGTAAGTAGGCTTATTAATAATGTTGCATAAGCAGCGCCCTTAAAAGTAGAATCTCTCTTAAATATTTTTCCAAATAAACTCATTAGAACTAAAACTATTGAAACAGGATATAATACTGTTAATATAGGAGCAGCAATAGCTATTATTTTATCTACGCCCAAATTAGAAACAATGGCACTAAATACACATATAAAGGTTACTATATATTCATATTTTAGTTTTTTATTAGTTACATCTTCGAAATACTTTGCTGTAACAGAAGTTAATCCTATGGAAGTTGTTAAGCAAGCGAATGCAACAACTATACTTAATAATATAGTACCAGTATTTCCTAATAAAAGATTTGTTATATTAACTAGTAATTCTGTCTGAGAAATGCTAGCATCATACATTGTAGAAACTGTAGCTCCAAGGTATGCTAGACCACCATAAACTAGTGTAAGCCCAATACCTGCAATTAAAGATGCTTTTATAGTAAGGCTTATATTTTCTTTTTTATTTTTGTAACCTTTGCTTAAGAAAGATGACATAACAAGTGCAGTTACACCACCTAATCCAAGGGCATCCATAGTTTGATAACCTTGAGTCACACCTCCCATAAATAGATTATCAGAAGAAATATTATTATTTAATTCACCAATAGGAGATAATATCCCTTTGATTATTAAGATTGATAACGCTGCTAAAAGTATAGGCGTTAAGAATTTACCTATAATATCCATAACTTTACTTGGTTTTATAGTCAATATAAATACTAATGTAAAGAATAAAATTGAAAATATTATTGGATTAAATGAATTATTTAGTGGAAGTATACTCATTTCAAATGTAGTTGCACCAGTTCTAGGAACTACTAATATTGGACCTAAGCACAACATCATTATTACTTCTAAAGTAAGTCCAAATTTTTTGCCAGCTTTTCCAACAACACCTTGAAATGAACCAGTTCTTGCTATTGCGTTGATAGAAAGGAGTATTATACCAACATCTGCAATTATAAAGCCTAAAAAACTCAATAGCCAATTGCTACCAGAAGTAACACCTATGTATGATGGGAAAATCAAATTACCTGCTCCAAAGAACATTGAAAATAGTGCGAAACCAATAATAATAATATCAATATTTTTTTTCATAATAACACCTCTTTTTTTATTTTATATATAAAAAAGCCACATAGTATGTACCATGTGACTTTTATTTTGCCTAGGATAAATAAAAAAGCCACATAGTATTATCTATGTGGCTTTACATAACAAGTTAGCTTTCACCATCATAGATACAAACAAGTACCAGTTTGTATCTACGATTAATCTATCGTTCATAAATACAAACCAACTACAATAGCCAAAAGCTAAAATAAGATATATTTAATTGTTTAATGTTAGTTAGATTTGTATTAATTATCATATTTGTATTCTCCTAAAAAATTTATATTTAAATTGATTATATATATTGAAAATGAATATGTCAATAATATTTTTCAGAAAATTTATACAAATGATTTATAATTGAAGTAAAAAAATATTTCACAAATACGTAGTAAATTATAAAGTCTTAAGTAATAGTAATTATAGAAAAAAATAAAGATATAGTGTATATTAGTTAAATGCTAGTATAAAAGTATTAAGATAAAAAGACAATTATAATACAATAAAATACTTAAATAAAATAATCGTATTATCCATATTGTATGATAGTTAATAAAACAATAATAGTAAAATTAGATAAGGTGGAATTAAATGAATAATAAATTTGAAAGTTTAAATTTAAATAAAGAAATATTAAAAGCATTATATAATCTAGGCTACAATTCACCATCGAAAGTTCAAAGTGAAGTTATACCAAGGTTATTAAGATATGAAAATATAATAGTTAAATCAAAAACTGGTAGTGGAAAAACTGCGAGCTTTGCTATACCAATATGTGAAAAAGTAGAAGTGGATAATAACAACCTTCAAGCACTAATAGTTGTACCCACTAGAGAGTTAGCACTTCAAGTAAAAGAAGAGATATCTAATATAGGTAGGTTGAAGAAAATAAGATGTAGTGCTATATTTGGAAAACAACCTATGAAAGATCAAATAAAGGAGTTAAAGCAAAGAGTTCATATTGTAGTAGCAACTCCAGGAAGAATAATTGATCATATAAGTAGGGAGACAATTAACCTTGAAAGTATAAGATATTTTATAATAGATGAAGCAGATAAAATGCTTAATAAAGGATTTGTAGAAGATATGAAGTTTATCTTTAATAGTATACCTAAAAATAGCACTAAAGGACTATTCTCAGCGACTATAGATAAAGATATAAAAGATATTTGCTTAGAGTATATGAAAGATTCAGAAGTGGTAGAGATAAAAAATGAAAATTTATTAAATAATAAACAAATATTAGAGCAGATAGTTAAAATAGAGGATAAAGAAAAGTATAATACTTTAAAAGATATAATATATTCTCAAGCTCCAACATCGACAATAATATTTTGTAATACAAAAGAAGCTGTTACAAAGCTTTATAAAAATCTCAAAGAAGATAAATTTTTAGTAAGAGAACTTCATGGCGATATGTCTCAAGACAAAAGAAATTTTACAATAAGAGATTTTAAAAATGGTAAATTTAATATACTAGTAAGTACAGATGTAGCCGGTAGAGGTATACATATAGATGATATATCTTTAGTTATAAATTTTAATGTGCCTAGAGATAAAGAAAATTATATACATAGAATAGGTAGGACAGGAAGACAAAAAAGCTTTGGAAAATCTATAACTATGGTAAATCAAAAAGATGAAAAGTATATGGAAGACATAGAACATTATATTGGATATAAAATAGAAGAGCTAGATAACATAAAAAAAGAAGATATTACCTTAGGAAAAGCTAAGTTTGAAGAAAATAACAAAAAAGTTTTAAAAAATAGAAAAAATAGAAATGAAGAAAAAAAGGTTCACAGTGAAGTAACGAGGCTATACCTAAATGCTGGAAAGAAAAAGAAAATAAGAGTTATAGATATTGTTGGGGCTCTTAATAGTATAGAGGGAATAAATAATGAAGATATAGGTGTAATAGAGGTACAAGATCTTTGTTCTTATGCAGATATATTAAACCATAAAGGTGAAATTATATTAAAGAAATATAAAGAGATCAGCGTAAAAAAGAAGATGGTAAAAATAAAAAAAGATAATAGATAAAAAACCCCCTTAATTTCTATAATACACCAAAAAAATATATAATAATAGCCTTAAAATGTAATTGTTTTCCTGTTATTATTTAAATATACAAGATAACTTGTATATACAAAAATGTAGTCCAGATACAGGAGGTACATACTATGAGCGTAAAAATAATTTCAAAGCATGTAAAAGTTACAGAGGCAATAAGAGAAAAAATTGAAAGTAAGTTTGAAAAGCTAGAAAAATATATTAATGATGATTTTGATGTACATGTTAAAATAGATGTAAAGAGAAAAAATCAAAGTATTGAAGCGACAGTATATACTAAACATGGAACTATCGTTAGAGCTGAAGAATGCCAAGAAGATTTATATTCAGCAATAGACTTATTATACGATAAGCTTTATAAACAGCTTAGAAAATATAAAACACAAATGATAAGAAGAAATAGAAAAAATGAAAGTATAAGATTTGATAATATAGAGGAATATGAAGAAATAGATTTAGATGACGATGTAATAAAAAGAAGAAAGCAATTTAAAATGGACAAACCAATAACTCCAGAAGATGCAATTGTTCAAATGAATTTATTAGGACATCAATTCTTTGTATTTAGAAATATAGAAACAAATGAAACAAGTATTGTATATAAAAGACATGATGGATATGGCCTTATAGAACAAGTGTAATACCATAAACATTTAATAATAAAAAACGTATTGAAATTTTCAATACGTTTTTTATTATTAAAAAATAGCTTATTATTATTAACATAACTTGAATTATTTAGATTTTAGTTTTATACATTTTTTTGATATATAAAATATAATAAAACCAGCTAGACAAGTTGCTAAAGCTATAATTATATGTAAATCCACATCATACTCAAATACATAAGAACAAGCATTATCTAAAGCATGAAATAATATACAAAGCCAAATGCTATTAGTTTCCATGTATATGTAAGTAAGTACAAAAGATGAAGCAATACAACTAAGAGCAAATGGAATAAAATTAGTATGTTGTTGTGGTGTACCAACTACAAACCATAAAGGTAGATGCCATAAGGACCAAATAATACCTATTATTAGAGAACTTTTAAAAGGAGAATATTTCTTTAATAATTTAGGAAGTAAAAAACCTCTCCATCCTATTTCCTCTAATCCTCCCCCAAATATCATTATAGGAGTTAACCAACTTAAAAATATTAGTGGAGATTTTAGTAAGGCACCATAGCCTCTAAATATTTCAACTACTATATATGGAACGGTCCAAAGTATTAAAGTGGAAATAATAACATATAAATATTCCTTTAGACTTCTGTTTGCATTTACACAGTTCCTTAAAAATCTATCAAATTCATCTTTAGACAAAAACTTTTTAGCGGTAATTAATCCAGCTAAAGCAGGAGAATACCCTGAAAGTGCATAAAACAACATAAAAATAGGAGAACCATATATTAAAATATTGAGTTGTGTTGTAGATATAGTTACTGTAAATCCAATTATACAAAAAAGTATTAGTACTACAAAAAAGTACTTTGTATCTTTTGAAATCAATTTTTTTCGCCTCCGAATTTTTTATAAGAATTAATTTATAGAATAATTCAAAGTATATTGAAATTATTGAATAACTATATAATTATTATACATAAGAAATCTAACTAATTTAATAGGGGAATTAAATAAAATTCGTATAATAAATATATATATAGTTTATTTATAAATTAATAATTTGTTGATTATGAAAATACATTGTGCTACACTCAACTTGTAAAAATAAATAAAAGCTAGGGGAGCTATGATTGGATAGCTGAGAAGTAAAGCCATAACTTTCAGACTCTAAGAACCTGATTAAGATAATTCTTACGTAGGGAAGCTCGTATATTTTAATGTACCTAGATTTTTAGTTAAATAAGGCGCTCTCTATAAAAAGAGAGTGCTTTTTTAATGCTATTAAAGTTAAATTTATATAATTATTTTTATATATTATAAAAGATAATCCTTAAAAGGAGGAAATGTAAGTGAAGGTAAATGGGAAAGAGTTTGAATTTAAATCAGATATGACAATATCAAAATTATTAGAAGATATTGGAGTAAAAAAAGATAGAGTAGTAGTAGAGATAAATTTAAACATAATTGAAAATAATCAATACGATAGCTATATAGTAAGAGAAGAAGATGTTATAGAAGTCATAAGGTTTGTTGGAGGGGGATAAGATGCAACTTTTTATAAATGAGCTACTTGTAAATATTTATGAAGATATAGTTACAGTAGATAAAGTTAAAGAAAAATATAAAAAAGATGCAGATATAATAATACTAAATGGTCATCCAGTAGATGCATATGTAGATTTAGAATTATATGAAAATGATAGAGTTACATTAATAAAAAGGGGTGAAATTCCAAAATTTGAAGAATTAGAAAATCTTATGGTTAGCAGACATACTCCAAATGTTCACTACAAATTAAAAAATGGAAAAGTAGCAATATTAGGTATTGGTGGATTGGGTTCAAATATAGCTATATCTTTAGCTAGAATAGGCGTAGGAACATTAATACTAGCAGACTTTGATATAGTAGAACCATCTAATTTAAATAGACAACAATATTTTATAAGTGATATAGGAAAATATAAAACCGAGGCACTTAAAAATAATATAGAAAATATTAATCCATTTATAGAAGTTAAAACTATAAACAAAATAATAGATTCAGCAAATATACATGAATTTGGGAACGTAGATATAATAATAGAGGCTTTTGATAATCCAAAGTACAAAGCAGAAATTGCAAATAACATTTTAACTAAAATGAGAGATAAATATTTAATATCCTCATCTGGAATGGCAGGATATTATGATTCTAACATAATAAAAACAAGAAAAATTAGAGACAAATTTTATATATGTGGAGATGAGATAAATGAAGCTAAAGAAGGTGATGGGCTTATGGCACCAAGGGTGGCTATATGTGCTAATCACATGGCTAATTTAGCAACAAAAATATTGATAGAAGACAAATAAGATTATGTGGGGGATAAAAATGGATAAATTAATATTAAATGGACATGAGTTTAATAGTAGGCTTTTAATAGGAACGGGAAAATATAGTTCAAATGATATGTTACCAAAAGTAATAGAGTCAAGTAATAGTGAAATAATAACTATGGCGTTAAGAAGAGTAGACTTAGACAATACAGAAGAAAATATACTATCACATATACCTAACAATATGACTATACTTCCTAATACATCAGGAGCGACTAATCATATGGAAGCTGTTAGGATAGCAAGAATAGCTAGAAAAATGGGATGCGGAAACTTTATAAAAATAGAAGTAATAAGTGATACAAAATATTTATTACCCGATAATGAAGAAACTATAAAAGCAACTAAAATACTTGCTGATGAAGGATTTGTAGTTCTTCCATATATGAGTCCAGATCTATATGCAGGGAAAAGATTAATAGAAGCAGGGGCAGCAGCAGTTATGCCACTAGGGGCACCAATAGGTTCTAATAGGGGACTTAAAATGAAAGAAATGATAAAAATAATGATAGAAGAATTAGATATATCAATAATAGTAGATGCAGGAATTGGAAAACCATCTCAAGCTATGGAAGCTATGGAAATGGGGGCAGCAGCAGTACTTGTAAACACTGCAATAGCTAGTGCAGGCGACCCTATAAAAATGGCTAATGCTTTTAAATTAGCAGTTGAAGGTGGAAGAGAAGCATACTTGGCTAAAACAGGAAGAGTAAGCAATTTTGCAAATGCATCTTCACCTCTTACTGGATTTTTAAGTGAAGTAGGTGTTTAATTTGAGTTTTTATAATGTTATAGAAAAGTATAAAGATATTGATATAGATAAATACCTAGAAAATGTATCAGATTATGATGTTTTAAGAAGTTTGGAAAAGGATAATTTAGATGGATATGATTTATTAAATTTATTATCGAAAAAAGCCACTAAATATCTAGAAGAAATGGCACAAAAAGCTCATGAGATAACTAATAGATATTTTGGAAAGACTATACTTTTGTATACTCCTATGTATATAGCAAATTATTGTGTAAATAAATGTCTATACTGTGGATATAATATAGATTCTGGAATAAGTAGAAAAAAGCTAAATATTAATGAAATTGAAATAGAAGGAAATGAAATATCTAAAGAGGGATTTAAACATTTGTTACTTTTAACAGGAGAAAGCAAAATTCATTCAGATGTAGAGTATATAGGTGAAGCTGTAGAAGTTCTTAAAAATAAATTTCCATCTATCACAATAGAAGTTTATCCAATGGATGAAGAAGAGTATAAATATTTAGTAGATAAAGGAGTTGAAGGGCTTACTGTATACCAAGAAGTCTATGATGAAAATATTTATAAAGAGGTACATTTAAAAGGTCCAAAATCAAATTATAAATATAGATTAGACTCACCAGAAAGAGGAATAAAAGGTGGAATGAGGAGTGTATCAATAGGTTCATTGCTAGGTCTTAATGATTTTAGAAAAGAAACTTTTTTTACATTAATGCATGGAAGATATTTAAGAAAAAAATATCCACATGTAGATGTTTCATACTCAATACCTAGAATAAGACCATTTAAGGGATGTTATGAAAAAATAGTTGATGTTAAGGATAAAGATTTAGTACAAGCTATGGTTGTTATGAGATTATTTGATAATCAAGGCGGTATAAACTTATCGACTAGAGAGAGTTTATCACTACGAAGAAACTTAATACCTTTGGGCGTTACAAAATTAAGTGCAGGTGTATCAACAAATGTAGGAGGACATTCTCAAGATAGTGAAGATACATCTCAATTTAAAATTAGTGATGAGAGTAGTGTTAGTGATATAAAAGACATGTTAAAAGATATTGGATATCAACAAATATTTAAAGATTGGGAAAGGTTTTAATGTATCTAATAACGAATAGACATTTATGTAAATATGATAGATATATTGAAGTTATAAAAGAAGCATCTTATTTTGGTGTTAAAAATATAATACTAAGAGAAAAAGATTTGAGTAATGATGAGTTAGAGGATTTATATTTTAGGATTAAAAAAAATATAAATAAGGAAACTAAGTTAATAATAAATAGTAATATAGAAGTATTTAAAAGAGTTGATGCCGATGGTATACATTTGCCATTTGATAAGTTTATAGATATTTATGATGGAAAAAATAAAGAAAATACAAGTGAATATATAGATATTAAAAATTTTAATAAATTATTAGGAGTATCAACGCATAGTATAAAAGATATAGTAGAAGTACTAAAAAGAAATGCAGATTATATATTTTTATCACACATATATGAAACTAAGTGCAAGGAAAATTTAAAACCAAAGGGAATAGAAATGTTAAAAGAAGCTAATTCTTTACTTACTAATTCAAATATAAATTTAATTGCATTAGGTGGAATAACACCTAGCAATGTTAAATATATAGTAGATTATTGTGATGATATAGCTGTTATGTCTACTATAATGAGTAGTAAAAATATAGAAAAAACAATAAGTGAATATAGATTAAAAGTAAGCGTTTTGAAATGATTTTTGTTATTTTAGACGCTTACTTTTATTGAGATTTTTATTACATAATCATCATATCCTTGAACTGCTAAATCATCAAGTATTATATCTTCATAGAAATTACCTTGAACAGATAGATTATTTTCTTCTATAAACTTTAAAATTTTATTATAAGTAATGCTAGTGTTATAGTAACTACCTCTATGATATGCAACAATATACAATCCTTTAGTCTTAGTAAAATTAGAATGTTCTTTATTAGGAAGTTTATTATATATATATTTATAATTTAAGTAATTACCATTAATTATATCACCGTATTCAAGTATTTGACCTAAAAAATGGGGGTAAGTTATACCTCTATCTTCACAACGACCTATATGAGTAGAGAAAGCCTCATAAATTTCTTTATCTGTAGAACAATTAAAAACTTTTGAAATAAATATGTATTCTTCTTGTAATGGTAAAATGCTAACTTCATCTGTATAATTATTAATAAAATCTTTGGAGTATTCAATTTTTCTATCGATAAAAAGTTTTATCTGATTTAACTTATTTATTTTATTGATTACATTTATACGTTCCTTTTCCAGCAAATTAATTAATTCATTGGGATTTCTCTTACTTAAGTATTTTTTAATTTCTTTTAAAGGCATACCAATATCCTTTAGCATTGTTATAGCCCCAAAAATTTCTATTTGTTGATAAGAATAATATCTATAATTATTATCTCCTTTTATTTCAGGAGAAAAAATTCCAACTTGATCATAATGGTAAAGAGTTTGCTTACTAGTTTTACAAAGTCTAGCAAATTCTCCAGTAGTAAAATGTATATTTTTATTAATTTTCATCTAAAACACCCCAGATAATATAATAGCTTAATTATAAATATAACACAAAATGTTTAAAATTAATCTAATTAGCATTGATTTATGATAGTTTTTAATTTAAAAGTAAATACTATAAAATAGGAATATTTTTATAACGAAAAAAATATGTAAAGTATATGTATAAATGGATATTATTTTAAAAAAAGAATAAAAGTAGATTTTATTGTAAAAATTATGCTGTATTTGATTTTTTATAATGAACAAACTAATGTTAAATAAATTATAAAAAGGAGTGAAGGTAGTGGAAAATAATGATTCTTTTATTGATGGATTAAAAAATATAGGAAAACAACTACTTTACACAGAAAGTGAGAATACAAATACAGATAGAGAAAATATTACAGAAATTGATAGTAGTGGAAATAAAAGATGCATAACTAGGGTAGGTGCAGGACCTAGAACTCATAATAGAGTAGATAATTCAAATAACAAATTAAGATAAGTCATAAAATTATATAATTATGGAGGTAATAATATGAAAAAAGGATTAATACCAGTAGCTTTAGGAACAGTTGTAACAGCCACAGGTTTGATGCTAGATGCAAAGCAAAATAAAAAAGATAGATTCAATAAGGAAGATTATAAAAATATGGCAGGTGCACTTTTAGTGGGAGCAGGAGTTGCTCATATTGCTTTAGGTGGGATAGATATAGCTAAATATTAAAATAAGAGGAGATTATCCATTCTCCTCTTATTTTATATTACATATTAAAAAGTCACTACTAATAGGTGTTTGTTATATAAATGAAACAAGTTACTAATATATTTAAGAACTTGTTTTTATTTTTGAAAATAAATATTTAAATTAATAATTATTAAAAATTAAAAAAATATTGACAATGATAATAATTATCAATAAAATTAAGATAAGTTGAAAATTAATTTCAAAGGATATGTGTTTTCATATAAGGTTTTAGCTAGGAGGAAAGATGAAGAAAAGATACTTAGGAATAATATTGATAATATTATCTGCAATATCAGTATTTTTAGGAGTACATAACATAAAGATAGTAGATATATTAACTTTAAATGAAGAACAATTAAATATTTTATTGATAAGCAGATTGCCTAGATTAATAAGTATATTAGTTGCAGGAATAGGAATGAGTATATGCGGTCTTATAATGCAACAAATAAGTAGAAATAAATTTGTATCTCCGACAACAGGAGCTACTATTGATTCAGCTCAATTAGGATTGATATTTGCGATGCTAATTCTACCAAATGCAACTATGGGTAGCAAAATGATAACATCTTTTGCATTTGCTCTTGGTGGAACCTTTATTTTCATGAAAATATTAAAAAGCCTAAAGTTTAAAAATGCTGTATTTGTACCGTTAGTTGGTATAATGTTTGGGAATATAATAGGCTCAATGACGACTTTTATAGCATACAAATATGATTTAATGCAAGATATAACTTCTTGGATGCAAGGAAATTTCTCTATGATACTTAAAGGAAATTATGAAATATTATACATAACAATACCAATGATAATACTTGCATATATTTATGCAAATAAATTTACTATAGCAGGTATGGGTGAGGATTTTGCAACAAATCTAGGGCTTAATTACAATAAGGTTGTGAACTTAGGATTAATTATTGTAGCAATAGTTACGGTATGCGTAGTAATAACAGTAGGAAGTATACCTTTTATAGGATTAATAGTACCAAATATAGTATCAATTTATAAAGGGGACAATGTAAAAGATAGTATATGGCATACAGGATTATTTGGAGCAATATTTGTATTAACATGTGATATATTCTCAAGGATTGTGATATATCCTTATGAAATACCTATAGGATTAACAGTTGGTGTTATAGGAAGTATAGTTTTCCTTTATATGATATTAAGGAGGAAGTCATATGCAAGTTAGTAGTGTAAATAAATTACCTAGTAAAAATATAAACATCAGATTACAAAAAGAAAATAGACAAAAAAGAATTATATATGTAATAGGACTAATGGTTATTGCATTTTCAGCACTATTCTTAATAGCAGGAGTAAATCTAGAACACATAGATTATGCTATGAGTCAAAGAATACCTAAGTTAATAGCAATAGTATTAACCGGTGGATGTATAGCTTTTTCATCTATGATTTTTCAAACCATAACTAATAATAATATACTTACACCAAGTGTATTAGGTTTAGATTCTTTATACATATTAGTTCAGACGCTTATAGTATTTATTGTTGGAATAGATAGCAAATTTATAGCAAGTAAAAGTCATAACTTTTTATTATCAGTAGTAATAATGGTTGTAGCATCTTTTATTTTATATAAAAAACTTTTTGAAAAAAGTGGGAATAATATATTTTTCTTACTTCTTGTAGGAATGATATTTGGAACTTTGTTTAAAAGTATGTCTACTTTCATGCAAGTTGTAATAGATCCAAATGAGTATGCTACTCTTCAAAATAGCTTACATGCAAGTTTTGGAAATATAAATACAGAAATACTTTTAATAGCAGCCATAATGCTAATAGCAATAATACCATTTATATATGATGAACTTAAGTATTTAGATGTATTATGTTTAGGTAAAGATAATGCCATAAATTTAGGCGTGGATTATGATAAAGTTGTTAAAAAGATGATAATAGTAGTATCTATATTAGTATCAATATCTACAGCTTTAGTAGGTCCTATAACTTTCTTAGGACTATTAGTAGTAAACGTAACGAAGCAACTGCTAAGCACATATAAGCACAGTTACTTAATAGTAGCATCAATTCTTATAAGTATATCAACATTAGTTGGTGGGCAATTCTTAGTAGAAAGAGTATTTAGCTTTAATACAACTCTAAGTGTAATTATAAACTTTGTAGGGGGAGTATATTTCATATACTTATTGCTAAAGGAGAGTAAAGCATAATGATAGTAGTAAAAGATATAATAAAAAAATATTTAAATAAAGCAGTTGTTGATAATGTTTCAATAAATATAGAAAAAGGAAAAATAACATCTTTTATAGGACCAAATGGAGCTGGAAAAAGTACTGCCTTATCTATAATAACTAGATTAATGAAAAAAGATGGTGGAGAAGTTATTATAGATGGAAAAAGATTAGAAGATTGGGACAATAAAGAATTATCTACTAAGATAGCTATATTAAAACAATCTAATCATATAAATCTAAAGCTTACAATAAGGGAACTTGTTGCTTTTGGAAGGTTTCCACATAGCCAAGGAAGGCTTACAGAAGAAGATAATAAATATATAGATGAAGCAATAGAATATATGAAGCTTAAAGATATAGAAGATAGATACTTAGATGAATTAAGTGGAGGACAAAGACAAAGAGCTTATATAGCAATGGTTATAGCTCAAAATACAGAATATGTATTTTTAGATGAACCACTTAATAATTTAGACATGAAGCATTCAGTTGAAATGATGAAGGTACTTAGAAATTTATGTGATGAGCTAGGAAAGACTGTAATTTTAGTTATGCATGATATAAATTATACATCTTGTTATTCAGATTACATAGTAGCACTTAAAGATGGGAAAATAGCAAGGTATGGAAAAACTGATGAGATAATAAAAAAAGAAGTACTAGAAGAAATATATGAGATGGAATTTGATATCCAAGAGATAAATGGAGATAAAATTTGTATTTATTTCTAAAAAATTTAAAATTTTAATGATAAAGATAATCAATATAATATAACAAAAATTATTAGGAGGATGTATTATGAATAAGAAAGTAGCAGCTATATCAGGCTTAGTTATAGCAGGATTAATAGGAGGGGCATTAATATTTTCAAATAAAGGCAATAAAGAAGTTGCATCTAAAGCAGATGAAACAGTTAAAGTAGAGCATGCCTTAGGAACTACAGAGGTAGGAGTTAATCCTAAGAGAGTGGTAGTTTTTGACTATGCAGCATTAGATGCAATGCAAAGTTTAGGTATAGATGGTGTAGTAGGAACTCCGCAATCATCTTCGATACCAGAATATTTAAGTGAATACAAAGGATCTAAATACGGAAATGTTGGAGGCTTAAAAGAACCAAACTTAGAAAAGGTAAATGAACTTAAGCCAGACTTAATAATAATAAATGGAAGGCAACATAGTTTCTATGATAAATTCACGGAAATAGCACCAACTATATCATTATCAAAAGAAGATGGTAAGTACATGGAATCTTTTACTCACAATATGGAAGTTATAGGAGACATATTTGATAAAGAAGAACAGGTAGATGCTGAGTTAGCGAAGATAAATAAAAAAGTAGAAGAAATAAATAATAAAGTAAAAGAAAAAGATTTAGATGCAACAACTTTAATGGTTAGTGATGGATCATTGAGTGTACTTGGATCAGAATCAAGATTTGGGATAATATATAAGAGCTTAGGATTTAAAGAGACAGATGAAAATGTAAAAAATTCAGATCATGGACAAGATGTTTCATTTGAATATATAGCAAGCCAAGATTCAGATTATATATTTGTTGTTGATAAATCAGTTATATCTAGTGACGAAGGTCAAAAGCCAGCACAGGAAATATTAAATAATGAATTAATAAATAATACTAGGGCAGCTAAAGATGGAAATATAGTTTATCTAGATACTCATTCATGGTATTTAAGTGATGGTGGAATAATATCTACAAATACTATGTTAGATGAGGTCGATGAAGCAATAAGCAAATAATACAAATAAATGTAATTTACTAAAAGTTGTATGAGGATGAGTTTAATTCTTATACAACTTTTAATCTTTGGTGCTCATTATATAAATTACATTATTTCTAAGAATAATATAGATATCATTTACTTATACATAAATTAGAAATATAATTATGTGGAGTACATAAAATTTTTAAAATATAAAATAGTTTTAAAATATTATATACAGTGTATAAATATATTGAAAGATGGAGGTAAACAATGATAAAAGAATTCATAAAATATTACAAACCTTATAAAAAATTGTTTGTACTTGATTTACTAGCTGCTTTCACGGTGGCACTATGTGACTTAGTTTATCCAATGATAACTAGAAGTATAATGGATGATGTTGTTCCAAATAAAGATACAAGAATGTTAGCTGTATTTGCAATATCTTTATTAGTTATATTTATTATAAAAGCAGGATTAAACTATTTTATGCAATATTGGGGGCATGTGGTTGGAGTAAGGATGCAAGCTGATATGAGAAGCTATGTATTTACTCATCTTCAAAAACTTCCAAGTTCTTATTTTAATAATAATAAAACAGGTGTTATAATGTCTAGAATAATAAATGACCTTATGGAAATATCTGAATTGGCTCATCATGGACCAGAAGACTTATTCATATCTATTGTAATGTTATTTGGTTCATTCTTTATACTATTAGGAATAAATATAGAACTTACACTAATAGTTTTTGCTATATTACCTATAATACTTTTATATGCTATAACTCAAAGAAAGAGAATGAATAAGGCATTTAAAGAAACTAGAGTAAAAACTGGTGATGTAAATGCTACTTTAGAAAATAGTATAGCAGGTATGAAAGTTACTAAATCATTCTGTACCCAAGAAGAGGAATTAGAAAAGTTTAATAAATCTAATAATATATTTAAATACGCTAGAGAAAGTGCATATAAGGTTATGGCACAGTATTTTTCAGGAATGTTTTTATTTATAGATTTATTAGAGCTAGTTGTTTTAATAGTAGCAGGATATTTCACTTATATGAACCGTATAACTTTAGGTGATTTTGCAGCTTATCTTTTATATGTAAAAATGTTTATACAACCAATTAGAAAATTAATAAACTTTACTGAACAATACCAAAATGGTATGACAGGATTTGAAAGATTTATGGAAATAATAAATGAAGAAACAGAAAAGGAAGCCAAAAATTCAATAGAACTTAGAAATGTAAAAGGTAATATAGAAATAGAAAATGTATCTTTTACATATGAAGATGAAAATCAAGTTTTAGATAATTTAAATTTATCTATAGAAGCGGGAAAAACAATAGCTTTAGTTGGTCCATCAGGCGGAGGAAAAACAACTCTATGTAACCTTATACCTAGGTTTTTTGATTTTGACGAAGGTAGTATAAAAATAGATGGAATAAATATTAAAGACGTAAGTTTAGATTCCTTAAGAAAAAATATAGGTGTTGTAGCACAGGATGTATTTTTATTTACAGGAACTATAAGAGATAATATTGTAATAGGAAAAACTGGTGCTACTGATGAAGAAATAGTAGACGCTTGTAAAAAGGCTAAAATACATGATTTTATACAAACTCTTCCTAAAGGTTATGATACATATATAGGAGAAAGAGGAGTTAAATTATCAGGAGGACAAAAACAAAGAATTTCTATAGCTAGGATATTCTTAAAAAATCCTCCAATAATGATACTAGATGAAGCGACATCAGCCCTTGACAACGTTACAGAATATGAAATACAAAAATCATTAGAAGAATTAAGCAAAGATAGAACAAATTTAGTTGTAGCTCATAGATTATCAACTATAAAAAATGCAGATGAGATAGTAGTATTAACGGAAAAAGGTATAGAGGAGAGAGGAACTCATAAGGAACTTATAGAAAAAGGTGGAGTTTATTCAAAACTTCATAGGAAATAGTATGTTAGATATAATAAAAAGATGATTCTAATATTAGAATCATCTTTTTTTGTTATAAATCAACCCAAGTTGATTTACCTGTATATATAAATTCTGTATGTCTACATTTAGGACAGACGTAAATTTTAAATATTAAATGTTCCTCTACATCAAAGATAGCTTTAAAAAATCCACGGTCAGCCTCTTGCGAATCAAATCTATATTCTTTTAAAAATTCAAGGCTTGTGTCACATCTTAAACAGTTCATAAAGTATTCCCCCTAGTAAATAAGTAATTAGTATAATTGTAAGAGATATTTAGACGAATTTGGTTGCAATATGGTTACATATACCTAAAGTATACAATAAGAGATATTAGAAAATTATAAAATCTTACAAAAGTGTAATGAAAATGAAAGATAAATAAATATGTAGATTTTTGGATTTAGTATAAAATACATATATAAGAAATCTAAGGAGGTTATTAAATGAATAATATATTAAAAGTTGAAAATATAGAAAAATACTACGGGAATAAAGATAATATAACAAAGGCAATTGATAATATAAGTTTCAGAGTAGATGAAGGTGAATTTGTTGGTATAATGGGTCCTTCAGGAAGTGGTAAGACGACTTTATTAAATTGTATATCGACAATAGACAACGTATCTACAGGAAATATAATAATAAATGGGCAAAATATAACGAGTTTAAAATCAAAAAAACTAGATAAGTTTAGACAAAATGAGCTAGGATTTATATTTCAAGACTTTAATCTTTTAGATACTTTAACAAACTATGAAAATATAGCATTAGCTCTTACTATAAAAGGGGAGAAACCATCTAATATAGATTCTAAAGTAAAAGAAGTAGCAAAATACCTAGAAATAGAAAAAGTATTAAATAAATATCCACACCAAATATCAGGAGGTCAAAAGCAAAGAGTAGCATCAGCAAGGGCAATAGTTACAAATCCATCATTAGTACTTGCAGACGAACCTACAGGAGCTTTAGATTCAAAAGCAGCAAGATTATTATTAGAAAGATTTGAGAGTTTAAATCAAGATTTAAAAGCAACAATACTTATGGTTACACATGATGCTTTCACTGCAAGTTATGCTCATAGAATTCTATTTATAAAAGATGGAAAAATATTTAGTGAATTAGTAAGAGGCAATGATACTAGAAAAGAGTTTTTCAATAGAATTATAGAAGTTATAACACTTCTTGGAGGTGATGACAACGATGTATTCTAAGATAGCAATAGGAAATGTAAAAAAGAGCTTCAAAGATTATGCTATATATTTTTTAACTCTAACTTTAGCTGTAAGTATATTCTATAGCTTTAATTCAATAGAATCTCAAAAAGCTGTTTTAGAGATGAATAATTCAACAATGGGATTTGTAGATACACTATCTAAGATTATAGGTGGAATATCTATATTTGTATCATTTATCTTAGGTAGCTTAATATTATATGCAAATAATTTTTTAATAAAAAAACGTAAAAAAGAGCTTGGAATATATATGACTTTAGGTATGGGTAAAGGAAAAATATCTAAAATACTAATCTTAGAGACATTTATAGTTGGAGTGATATCATTAGCAAGTGGACTTATATTAGGGCTAATAATGAGTCAAGGGTTATCATTATTTACATCTAAATTATTTGACGTAAGTATGAGTGAGTATAAATTTATTCTTTCTACAAGTGCAATAATCAAAACCATAATATATTTTGGAATAATATTTTTAATTGTTATGGCATTTAATGTAATTATAATATCTAGATACAAGATAATAGATTTACTAACAGCAGGGAAAAAGAATGAAAATATAAGATTTAAAAATCCAATTATATATTTAATAACATTTATTTTATGCTTAATTTCAATAGGAACTGCATATAAGTTAATATTAGATGTTGGACTTAATGTTGAAGATATAAGATTTTCAATGTCAATAGGACTTGGTGTAGTTGGTACATTTTTATTTTTCTATAGTTTAGCTGGATTTGGATTATATATATTTAAAAATAGTAAAAATATTTATTTTAAAGGATTAAATATTTTTATAACAAAGCAAATAAATAGTAAAATTAATACAAACTTTATATCAATGTCTATTATATGTCTAATGTTATTTTTAACTATGGGGATGTTATCAACTGGAATAGGATTTAAAAATGCATTAGAAAAAGGACTTGAGAAAACAACACCATTTGATGCCAGTGCGAGAATATTTGCACATGAAGATGAGAAAGTTAAGAGTATAAAAGAAGCTTTAAATAATTTAGGATTTAAATTTAATGATAAAGACAAATATGTATACTATAATACATATGAGTCAGGTTTTGAAATGAAGAATCTAAATAAAGGTTTAGATAAGGAAAATCAAAAGAATTTAAACAAGATAGAAGACTTAGATGCTAATTTTATAAAAATATCAGAATACAATGACATAAGAAAACTAGAGGGTAAAAAAAGCATAGATTTAGGTAAGAATGAAGTTTTAATTATGTCAAATAATAATATGGCTAGCAAAATAATAAATAACTTTTTAGAAAATAATAAAGAGATAAAAATAGATAAAAAAGATTATAAGGTTAAAAATGAAAAGGCTATAGAGGACTCTCTTCATACAACTGCTATAGCTGACAATATGTTTACTATAGTAGTTAATGATGATTTAACAAACAAACTTAAAGTTAGAGAATCTTATTTAACTGTGAATTTTGGAGAAAACAGCAAGCAATCGGAAGAAAAATTATCTAAGTTATTTGATGATTTTAAAAATGATAAGATTGACTATAAAAACTCACCATTTATCTATGGAGAAACTAAGGCTCAAGTATATGCAGAAAGTAAAGGTATGACAACAACTATGTTATTTATAGGTATATACCTAGGAATAATATTCTTAATATCTAGTATGGCAGTATTAGCATTACAACAGTTATCAGAAGCAAGTGATAGTATAGAAAGATATAAATCACTAAGAAGAATAGGTGCAAATGATAAAATGATAAATAAAAGTATATTTATACAAACATTAATATACTTTAGTTTACCAATAGGTCTTGCATTTATACATTCTATAGTTGGTATAAAAGTATCAAATGAGTTTATAGCTATGTACAACAAGCCAGATATCGGATTATCATCTTTAATAACTGCGTTAATATTTATGTTTATATATGTTGGATATTTCTATGCAACTTATACTGGATATAAAAATATAGTTAAAAATTCATAATATATAAAACAAGCTAGATATGGTATATATCTAGCTTGTTTTATATATACAATAAAAAAGTTCTAGTTTAATGTGGAACTTATAACAATTTTTTTTAATACTAAACTAAAAAGGAGCTATTAGAAATCTAATATAGCTCCTTTTTAGCATTATTTACTTCAATCTTTCATCATCTTCATCTACATATTCTAATATGTCTCCTGGTTGACAGTTTAGTATTTTACATATTGAATCTAATGTAGTAAATCTTACAGCTTTGGCTTTATTATTTTTTAATATAGATAGATTAGCCATAGTTATACCAAGTTCCTTGGAGAGTTGGGTAGAACTAATCTTTCTTTTAGCCATCATAACATCTAAGTTTACAAGAATTGGCATAAAATATTCCTCACTAAATTGTTTTATCATTTTCATCTTTTATCTTTGTAGCTGTCTCAAATAATTGAGATAGAGTAAGACATAATAATCCTATAACTAGGCAGACAAAAGTAACTACTATAATTGCTGGAATTATAAGAGTATCATTAAATGGGATTACAAAGTACTTTAGATATAATAAGCATCCAGAAAATATAATAATTTCACTAAAAGAACAGATAGATATAGTTTTTAGAGCTTTTGAACTGGCCATAGTAAAAGGTATATTTTTTATAATTAATCTACAAAGTTTTTTTAATTTAAATAAAGATATCATATAAGGTATAAAACATAAGTATACACAAATTGATACATTAATCATTATTGAGTTAAGTTGTGATATAGGTATTTGTGTTTTAAATAAAGCTATACTTATCATTGGTGTAGTTAGGAGCAAAACACCTGTAATAAATATTCCTATTAATATAATAACATTTAATATTTTAGAATTTAAGCTTTTTATCATTTTTATTTACCTCTCTTAAAAAATATATATTATACACCTATAATAAATATAAAATTATCGTTTGTCAATAAAAATACATAATATTACAATAATGTAATGTACAAAAAAACTGTAGATAGCAAAAGGCTTTTCTACAGCTTCAACTTTACTCTATATTTTCTCCGAAATTTTCACTTATTATTCGCGTATAACTTATAGATTTTGATATCCTATCTAATATTTCTTCTTTTTTATCTAATACTATATCTTTTCTATCATCCCAAAGTGTATCAAATAAATTATTACACATATTTTTGAAATCATTGTCACTTATTATAAAGTAATCATTTTGTCCAGAATTAGGATGCACTTTTGTAAACTTTAAATTCTTAGATAGATACAAAGATGGATTTTCTTTTTCTCTAAAGTCATCAACAAAATCTCCATCAACTAATCGTATTTCAACATCGTTAGATTCCATTAATATTTTTTCTATATATTCAATATGCCTTTCTCTTTCTTTAAATGTAAGAGTTACTGGTATATTGAAAAAGTGTAAACATCCCGAAGACATATACTTTCTAAGTTCTGATTCATATATAAGTACTTTAAGATTAGATTTATAAGTAACATTATGAAGGAATACATTTATCTTTTTTAGCTCATTTATAATTTTTTTATTATCTCCAAAAACTCTTTCAGCAATCTCCATGAATAAATCTGGAGGCATAAAGAATTCATTAATAGAGCCTAAAAGACACCTTAAATCATTGTTCATTATATATTGAATATAAGTTTGGTTTTCTATCATAGAAGTACAGTCTCTTTTATCATATAAAAGTTTTCCTTTATTTTTTAAGGTATACTTTATATTAGCATAAAAATCTTCTACTAATTTTCTATCTTTAGAGGTTGTTGTAAACATACACTCACCTTCTTCAAAGAATAGATTTGTAGATAAGAATTTATTTTTAATTGCAAATATTGCAGTATTGGAATTTATACTACAATTATATAGTTTAAAATTAAGTGAAGTAGATGTTGAAATTAAGTTTATAGCAAGGAGAGTATTAATAACATCCTCCTCTTCATAGTCATTAAGACCTATTAAAAAACTTGCTTTAACATTAACTTTTTTACTTAATTCATTTAAAAAAGCTTTTAAGTTAGATAATGTTAATTTATCTTTATGATTTAGATAAAGTAAATTTACAGAGATTAGCACTTCTAAATCTTCGTCTTTATCAGCATAAAAACCTAATTCTTTAAAAAAAGTTTTATATATTATACCTGGATTAACTAAAGAAGTACTATTATAATATTCTTCTGAATGCGTAGTTTTAGGCATGGATTTTACCTGGGTATTGTTTACATTGACAGTATCCATATAAGTTTCTTTAAGTTTAGTTTCTATATATTCTCCGATGAATTCATTACTGCTATCAGAAGATATTTCAAAATAATCTATTAAATTATCTAATGTATTATCATTTAAAGACTTCATAATAAAGTCTGATATATTCTTACATATTTCATTTATTCTTTTTGAGCTTGGAAGATGTTTAGAAAGAATCCACTTATTTACATAAGAAACATCATAACCTACATACTTCGCCAAACTACTTTTCTTTTGATTTGATAAGTATAGTAGATTCTCTAATAAACTTCCAAAAGTAATAGCTTTCAAGTTATATCCCCCCAATAATTCGTTTTATGTTAGCTTTTGAATTATATTATATCACTTACTAACATATATTATAAGAGTTCGAAAAAGATTGAAATATAATAAAATAGAAGCAATTTGAAGAAAGTTTCTTCAATGAAAAATGCAGAGGCATATAAAAAATGCCTTATATCCTTAAGTTTCGTTATTATTCGTAAAATTAAGTAGATAATACGTGTTATTATATAAGCATAGACAAGGGAAAATACGTTTTCTTAAATGAAAAGACAAAATATACTAAATTTATAGTGAGGAAAAACTAGAAAATTTCTAGGCAATAAAATTAGGAGGATATATGGGTAATTTAAAGAGTAACAAAATAGCAAAAGGATGGATGATAGTAATAGCATGTATGCTTATACAAGCAATACCATTTGGTGTAGCATCAAATATTCAGCCACTATTTATACATCCAGTAACAACGGATAAGGGGTTTAGTCTGAGTTCATTCTCATTAATATTTACAATAGGAACAATAGTATCAGCAGTAGCATCTCCATTTATAGGTGCACTTTACGGGAAGATAAATGCTAAATTAATATATATAGTAGGATGTTTATTATCTGGTGGAGGATTTATGTTATTCTCTATGTGTACAGAGTTATGGCAATTCTACTTAGTAGCAGGAATAGTTAATATAGGGACATCGGCTATATCAGCTATAGGGGTTCCACTTTTAATAAACTCATGGTTTGATGAAAGTACAAAAGGAAAGGCAATGGGAATTGCTTTTGCTGGAGGGTCTATAGGTAATATATTCCTTCAACAAATGGCTATATACTCGATAGCATCTAATGGATATTCTAAAGCTTATTTCTTATTTGGAGTATTATCTTTAGCAGTTGGTATACCAGTTGCATTATTAATGATAAGAATGCCTAAAAATAAAGATGAAATAGTAGTAGGAAATAAAAAAGCAGATAAGCTAGAAGATAAAAATAAAGAAAAATTAGATTTAGCATATACATTAAAAGAAGTACAAAAGATAAAATATTTCTGGATGATGGCAATAGGATTCTTATTTGTAGGAATATATGTATCTGCATACTCAGTACAATATGCTGCATATTTCCAAGGGGAGTTAAAGCTAGATCCTAGTGTTGTAGCAATGTCAGGTTCAATATTTGCAATTACATCATTATGCGGGAATGTAGTTGGTGGTATATTATTTGATAAAATAGGTGTTATGAAGTGTTTAGTAATATCATCGGTAGCAGTGTTTGTGTCAGGAATATTCTTAACTATGTCTGGAAGATCTCCAATATTTGCATATGCATTCTCTGCTATAAAAGGTATAGCTGTTTATATGTATATGATGGGACCAGCATATCTTACAGGTTCATTCTTTGGAAGAAAAGAATATGGTAGTATATTAGGGATGATAAACTTAGTATTTGCACTTGGATTCTCGGGAGGATCAGCTATATTTGGTTTATTTACAGATAAGTTTGGTTATAACACTGCATGGATGGGAATATTAGCTTGTGTTGCAGCAGCATACACATTACTTATAATAGCATCTAGAGGAATGAATAATCTAAATAAAGATAGAATAAAGAAATTAGAAATTGAAAGTAAAACTAAAGTAGCTTAAAAAAATTCGCCTTTAATTAAAGGCGAATTTTTATTTTATTTCATTAGAAATGACTATATTCTCAAAAAAATTTTACAAGATGGAGGAATAGAGATAAGTATATAAGGTAAATATTAAAAAATGATTATACATTATGGTGTTATGCAAAAAGAGTTTGAATTAATCTAATATATATAATAATATCTTATATAGGCATAAAAATATGAGATGATAGGTGTGAATGAATGGAAGAATTAATAAAATCAATTGATGAAATAACTAAAGATGAAGTTATTAAAGTAGTTATAAGTAATAAGAAAAATAAAGATATAGAATACAATAAAATAAATATACTTTTAAAAGAAAAAAACAATAAAGAATATTATCAAATAGAAAAGTATACAGATAAACAAGTATTTCATGAAAATATAGAAAAAGATGAACTAAATACTAAATTATTAGAGTATATAGGTGATAACTATAAACAATTAGCAGCATGGACTATGTCTAAAACTTTTGATCTAAAAGTATCTAAAAAAGGTAAAATATTTTTAGGAAAAAAGAATAGCGATAATTCAAATATGGTAAATAAGAGTCATAATAAAGAAAAAAACTATATATTAAAAGAAGGAATGATAATACAACCACTTATAGACTTAGGAGTATTTACTAAGGATGGTAAGGTTGTTAAATCAAAATATGATAAATATAAGCAAATAAATAGATTTATAGAAATTATTGATGATGAGATTAAGAAAAATAACTATAAAGAACTTACTATATTAGATTTTGGATGTGGAAAATCTTACTTAACGTTTGTTTTATATTACTATTTTGTAGAGATAAAAAAAATAGATGTAAATATGATAGGTCTGGATTTAAAAGCAGATGTTATTAAAAAGTGTAATGAAATAGCTAAAAAGTATAACTATGATAATTTAAGATTTGAACTAGGAGATATAAATGGATACAGATTTACAGATAAGGTAGATATGGTAATAACACTTCATGCATGTGATACAGCTACTGATTATGCTTTATATAATGCTATAAAGTGGAATACAAAGATGATATTCTCAGTTCCTTGTTGCCAACATGAATTTAATAGTCAAATGAAGTCAGATGAATTTTCATTACTTACAAAGTATGGAATAATCAAAGAAAGAATGGCTGCACTTATGACAGATGCTGTAAGAGCAAATCTACTTGAAAGTATAGGATATAAGACTCAATTATTAGAATTTATAGATATAGCCCACTCGCCTAAGAATATATTAATAAGAGCGGCTAAGGGAAAAGTGTCTCAAGAGAAAAGAGAAAAAGCGTTAAATGAAGTAAATAATTTAATAAGTGAATTTAACTTTAAGCCGACATTATACAAGCTTCTAAAAGATGATAAGTTAATATAAGAAACCTTTATAATTATAAGGGTTGTTTATATGTGTGATAAAGTCACAGAAATATATAGTAAAGTATGGTAACATATACTCATAAACATAAAGTACTTAAGGAGTGATAGTATGATAAGACCATCAGAATACCATAGTCAAGGGTATACTTGTGCAGAAGCATTAATAAAAGCATATAATGAAGAACATGATACAGACATACCTGTTGCATTAGGTAGTGGTATGGGAGTTGGTATGACAGTGGGAAGTGTATGTGGTGCTGTAAATGCAGGAGTGCTAGTTATAGGATTTATAAAAGGAAGGGAAAATAATACAGAAGCTAATATAGCTAGAAAATATTCAAATAAGTTAATGAAAAAAGTTAGAGAAAAATATAACTCAGAAATATGTGTAGACTTAAAGAAAAATAAAGTTAGATGTGATGAAATAATAAATTTTACTTATGATGCTATAAATGAGTTACTTGCAGAGGAAATGTAAAAATAAAAATTATTAACTATTAAATATAAATAAATTTTATCTAGATATAAAATTTTGAAAAATTGATTTAATAGTTATTAAGGGCAATAAATATACTATAAAATTAATATACTTTATATTATAGATAACACATATTAATTTAAAAATATTAAACAGGAAATTTTGGAGGGAAAAATGGCACAAATACTTGATAGTACTAACTTTGAACAAGAAATAAATGATGGGGTTGTAGTAGTTGATTTCTTTGCTACTTGGTGTGGACCTTGTAAAATGCTAGCTCCTATATTTGAACAACTTAGCGTTGAAATGAAAGATGACGCTAAATTTGTTAAAGTAGACATAGATAAGAGTCTTGAAATAGCTAGAAAATATATGATATCTAGTGTTCCTACAATGATGATTTTTAAAGGTGGAAAGCCTGTAGATACTATGGTTGGATTTATGCCAAAGGAAGCTATAAAAAATAAAGTAGAAGCTCATATATAATAAAAATAAAAATAGCATATAAATCTTGATAAACAATCAAAAAATATAAAATTTTTAATGACAACAAAAGGTTTAATTAAATAAAATAAATATGTAAATAATATTATAATAATGATGTAAATAGAAAAGATATTTTTATATAACACTTATAAATAATTAATTACAAAATATATAAAAATAAAATTTTACATAAAAAAGAAATTATAATATGGTAAAAAATGTAGAAATATATTATATTATTAATAGTCACCGACAGGAACGGACATAGAAGGACACAACCACAATTTATATCATAAGAATAGATAAGTTTACTCAGATTATTTTCAGACGATAGATGATATAAGAGTAAATCTAATGACATGGAAAATACTATCCCCCCTGAATAGTATTTAAAAAAGCTCAAGACTGCACATGCAGTCTATTTTTTTTAAAACTAGTCTGTATATTAAGAGAAATTTTTATGTTAAATCTAAAGTAATTTAATATAGAAAAAATGGTATTGCTTTAATTAAAACAATACCATTTTTAATCTATTGATATTTACATATACACTATTATATATGTAGTGAATGTATTTGGCATAATTATTAACTAAAATATAAAGAGTTTTTATAAGATTTCTTAAATCTTGTAATTAAATGAACTAATAAGGTTATCTAATTTGAATTTAGGATATATAGGCTTTGAATTGCACATAGAGCGTAATATTAAGTAATGATTATATTCACTACTCTCAGGTTTAAAATATTTATTTATAGATATTTCTAACAGATCTTCTTTATCACTAAAATTCATATACTTTAAATAAGAGTCCTTTAAATCAGGGTAATCTAAAGTAAGGGAATAAAACTTTCTTTCTACTATTTTTAGATCTTCTATAAGTTTATGTGTTCGATTATCTATTTCTTGATTTAAAAAATCACAATCTCTAGAACTATTAGTTAAATCTGACATAATTTCATATTGGATATGCTTGATTTTTTTATTTAACATAAGAGATAAGCAGAATAGTTCACCTAGTTCTTTTTCTTTTTCAAATTCTCCTTTTAATAAAAGCCTTATAGAGGGCAAATCTTTTTTTGAAAATATTTTAAGCTGTCTCCCCTTACCAAATACTATTTTTAGTGGAAAACTTAAGTTATCAGAGCTTATAGACTGAGTTAAAATTCCATCTTCTACAATATAAAATTCTTCCCCTTGGTAAATAGCAAAGTTTTTACTGTAATTGTAATAAAGTGTTTTTGTTGGGACTAAATCTCCAAACTCAAACTCTTTTAAATTTATGTTAGATCTTATGACTTTTCCATCGTCATTTACAGTAGGATAATAAAAACAATCAAATCTCATAAAAATTATTCCCCCTAATACATAAATTTTATATCTACAATAATTATAGTCCTTATAGGATGTTTTGTAATTAAGTAATGTAAAATATTTAAATAAATACAACTGTATAGTAAATATAATAAGACAAGTAATACTATCTACTTATGTAGAAATATGTAAGATTATGTAATATAATGAAAGAGTTAAAAAATACAGATAAAGAGAGGTCAATATGACATATATAAAGAAGCTAAATATTTTTAAAGTGTTAATAGTATTAATAATGATATTATCTATAAATACTATTAAAATATTTGCTCAAACAAGTCTGAAATTTAGGAACATCACGATTGAGCAGGGATTGTCACAAGGTACTATAGAAGATTTGTATCAAGATAGTAAGGGATACATATGGATAGGAACTCAAGATGGTTTAAATAGGTATAATGGATATGAATTTAAACAATATAGACATAATGAAAAATCTAAAAACTCAATAGTAAGTAATAATATTATAAAAATAAAAGAAGATAAGGATAATAATATATGGGTAGGGACTATAGATGGAGTAAGTAAGATTTCTAAAGATGGGAAGATAAAAAACTACAAACAAGGTAGTAAAAATGGAAATATTTCTGATGATAATGTTTGTGATATACTAGTAACTTCTGATGGAAAAGTTTTAGTTGGTACTATAAATGGACTAAATATATATAATGAGAACAAGGATAGATTTGAAAGAATATTATCGAAAGAATCTGATTTAACAGATCAATTTATTTATTGCTTAGATGAAGATAAGAATAAAAATATATGGATAGGTACTAGTGATGGATTAAATAAAATAAATACAAAAAATAAAAATGTAGATAAGATATATTTGACAAAGGATAAGAAACCTAATGAAAAAGATACTATATATGGACTGTATATGGATAAAGAAGGATATGTATGGATAGGAACTATGAAAAATGGTTTATTTAAAATAGATATAAATACAAACAAGATAAAATTGCATAAAGTAAGTAAGCAAAATAAAGAATTAGACTTTGTAAAAAATATATTAAAGGATACTGAAGGAAATATATGGGTATGCACTGACGATGGATTATTAGAGCTCTCTGAAGATGGAAATAAGGAAGAATTGTACAAAAATAGACCATATGATAGCCATAGTTTAATTAGCAATAGTACAAGGTGTATTATGCAAGATAAAAATGGCTTAATTTGGGTAGGAACATACACAGGTATAAGTATATTTGACCCTAAAAATAGAGTGACTCAGTATCAAAATGATCCTTATGATAAAAACTCTTTGAGTAGTAGTGTAATTCATGGAATATATGAAGACAAAGACGGACTAATTTGGGTAGGGACAAGATCTGATGGCATAAATATAATTAATAGAAAAAAAGATACAATAAGGCAAATAGAAAAAGGTATATTAACTGATGACAGAATTAGATATATAACGGGCAAAAATGATGATATATGGATCGGAACAAATAGTGGATTAAACAGGATAAATAAAAAAACAAAGAAAATAAAGTATTATACTTTAGATAATGGATTATTAGATAATTATATAAGAACTATTTATATAGATGGAGAATATGTATTTGTAGCTACAAGGGGTGGAGTTAATATAATTAATTCTAAAACCAATGAAATAAGTAATATAAATGATTTGCTAGTAAAATATAAAATTCCTAAAGATTATATATCTTGTATTTATAAAGATAAGGAAGGTATTTATTGGTTAGGCACATCTACTGAAGGCGGTCTAATAAGCATAAATCCTAAAACTAAAAAAGTAAAAATATACAAAAAGAAAGATGGATTAAGTACTAATGAAATAAGAAATGTAGTTGAAGATAATAATAGGAATTTATGGATAGCCACTAACTATGGTTTAAATAAATTAGACAAAGAAACTGGCAAAATAATATATTTTACAGAACAAGAAGGCTTGCCTAATAATACAGTATATGGTGTAGTTCTTGATGATAAAAATAACCCTTGGATGAGTACAAATAATGGAATTTCAAAATTCGATGTAAAGAATAATAAATTTATAAATTTAAATGTTACAGATGGACTTCAAGGTAATGAATTTAACGGTAATGCTTGCTTTAAAAACTCTAAAGGAGAGATATTATTTGGAGGAATTAATGGATTAAATATAATTAATCCCAATAATTTAGTAACATCAAAAGATATATCTAGAGTAATGATTGATGATATATCTGTTAATGGAGTTGTGTTTGAAGAAGGAAAAAATTTAGACTTTAAAAGTGATGAAAATACTATAGAGATAAAATTCTTCTTACCAGATTATAAAAATACTCAAAAAATACAGTATGTATATAAATTAGAAGGAAGTAATGATAGTTGGCACACTATAAAGGATAATAAAGTAACATATACAAATTTAAGGCCAGGAAGCTATAAGTTTATGGTAAAAGCTATAAATAATAATGGTGTAATGAGTGAAAAAACTAATATAAACTTTAAGATAAATCCACCGTGGTGGAGAAGTAAAGAAGCACTAGTTATTTATGCACTTATTATAATAGCTATTATTGTTCACAATCAAAGAAAAATGAAGAGGCTTGATAAATTAGTAGGAGAAAGAACCGAAGAATTACGAGAAGAGATGGAAAAGAATAAAGTTCTTTTTGACAAGGTTATTGAGCTTGAAAAAAACAAAAATAATTATTTTATAAACTTATCTCATGAATTAAGAACGCCATTAAATCTTATACGTAGCACAGAGCAGTTGATAACAGGACTTAATAATCGTGGAAAGCAAATATCAAGTGAAAAAATAGAATATTATATGAGTATCTTAAGGAAAAATTCAAATCGATTATTAAGGCTTATTAATAATATTATTGATACATCAAAAATAGAAAATGGGAACTATATACTTAATGTAAACGAGCACGATATAGTCTATTTAGTAGAGGAAAGTGCACTAAGCTTGAGCAATTTAGCTCATGATAAGGGAATTGAATTAATAGTAGATCCTTATATAGAAGAAAAAACAATATTATGTGATTCATACGATATTGATAGATGTATAGTAAACTTAGTAAACAATGCTATAAAGTTTACAAGTGAGGGAGGAAAGGTAGAGGTTATAATTAAGGAAGTTGGAACAAACGTGCAGATAGAAATATCTGATACAGGAGTAGGGATAGAAGAAAAATATCATCATTCTATATTTAATAGATTTAATCAAGTGGTAGATGAATATGGTGAATCAAAACAAGGTAGTGGATTAGGTCTTACTATAACAAAACATATTATAAATCTACATAAAGGTGATATATATGTAGAAAGTGAATTAGGAAAAGGAACCAAATTTACAATAATATTACCAGAAAATATGTACAAAAATAACTAGCTTATAGCTAGTTATTTTTGTACATATAGATTGATTAAATATTATAAGAAATGTCAAAGATAGTATTAATAATTACTTTAGGGGGTATATATAATGGTTTTAAGTAGAGAAAATATAATAGAAGGATTAATAGATTTAAAAAGTGAAAGAGAAAATGAAAGCAGAAGAATAATTATAAGCATAAAGGAAATAGTGGAGAATCAAAATATGAATGATATGGAAAAGCTAAAGTTGATTAATAATGAGTTAGGCAAAATGCTAGTTATATAATAAAATTATACACAAAAATAATTTAATATGGGTAAATCTATATTATTGTAAATTAATTTATATACACACATTCTTATTATTATAGAAATTAATTTATAATTAATATTCACTTAACAAAAGTTATATAAATAAAAATTAAATTTAATATTACAAAAATAGCCTATTAAAATATAAAAATAAACATAATATTTTAAAGTATATCTATATATTTAAGAAATGCGTTTATAATTATTGAAAAATGTTTTCCACTATATTTATGTTAATTTGTGGATAGGTTAACATATTTTTATAATGATTACATATGTTTAGATACTAGTGTAAAGCTAAAATTAAACTAATATATTTATTTAAATCAATAAATAAATTATAATAAATAAAAAGATATATGGAGGGGAATCTATGAATTTTAAATTTTGTCACAATAACTTTAACGTATTAAATCTTGAGAAAAGCCTTGAGTTTTATGAAAAGGCATTAGGTCTTAAAGAAGTAAGAAGAAAAGAAGCTGAAGACGGAAGTTTCATATTAGTTTATTTAGGAGATGGAGAAAGTGATTATACATTAGAGTTAACTTGGTTAAGAGATTGGGATAGACCTTATAACCTAGGAGATAATGAATTCCACCTAGCTCTTAGAGTAGACGATTTTGATAAAGCTCACAAACTACATAAAGATATGGGATGTATATGTTTTGAGAATGAAGCTATGGGAATTTATTTTATAGCGGATCCAGATAATTATTGGATAGAAATACTTCCTCAAAATATGTAATTTGTTTAACTAGTTAAATAACATTTGAAACAAGATAAAAAAGTATTGTAGTTATATTAGCTAACAATACTTTTTTTTATTAGAATGGACTTATTTTAAATAAAAAATTATATTGATTTATCTATGAAGTTTATTTATAAGATTAATATTGACTCAGAGAATAATAAAATATAATAATATAAAGATAGATTATAAAAGAGAGAGGTATTAAATATGAAGAACATAGTAGTTATATGTGAAAATATACAAAGTGCTGAAGCGATAAAGTCAGCAGGACAAGAACTAGGGATAAATGTGGTTTGTGAAATACAAGAGAATTGCAAAATACAAAATGAAATAAGTGAAGCTGAAATTAGAAAAGCATGTGCAGTACTATTTGTAATAAGTTTTGAAGTAGAAGACATAGAAAAGATAGAAAGATTTATAGATTGCGAATATTATGAAGTAGAACCTAAGTATGTTATAAATGATGCAAAATCAGTGATTAAAGAGATAATGGAAGAAATAAATTAGTATGTTCGGTAATAGAAATTGAATTATTATATAACTAAATGTAAATTAAGAGAATATGTTAATGTAAGAAAAGTAATTGTCATGTTGATTACACTATTATTTTGTTAAGTCAATACCACTAGATGTGCCAGACAACCTGATAGAAAAATAAGATGTTACTACTAAAGAAGTTAGTAAAGTAGATAAAACATACCTTATTAAAATAAAAGCTCAGACTTAATTGTCTGAGCTTATTTCCATTAATACATCTTTTAAATTCTCGAGAGATGTGTTTAATTTATTAAGTTGATCGTCTGGAATAGTCGAAAGCCTGTTTTTTAAGGTATCTTTCATAAGATTAAACTTATCTTTTAAATATTGATCTCCTTTATCAGTTAAGCTAATATTAACTATTCTACGGTCTTTTGTATCATGAGCCCTTTCAACCATTCCTTCATTTATAAGCTTATTAAGAAGTTTTGTCATATTTGGTGTTGAAATTAACAATTTTTTAGCAACTTCAGAAATTGGTTGAGTACCATGATGCCTAAGGACCTCCATTATTTGAAAGTGAGAATGATTGAATGTATCATTTCTAAATCCACATTCATTCCTAATTATTTTCTTTTGAAATAATGGCATTATCTTTACAAAATTTTGAACTATAGACTCTAATTTATCATCAGCCATAATAATACCTCCATAAAAATTTATTTTAACACAAATTTTACTCAGAAAAATTATTTCATACTATATATAACATTAAATTTATTTTGAGATTGTAGACAAATATAATATATATAATTTATAAGATTTCTAATCAACTATTTTTAGTTATAAAAATAGTATATAAAATATTGACTTTTTTTTAAAATACTATATACTTAAAAAATATAATAGTTAAAAAGTATAACTATTAACTAGTATAAGTAGTTTAATATTATTATACATCAAAAACTATAAATTGTGTAAAAAGACTAAAATTAAATGGAGGGAATTTTAAGCTATGTTTAAGATTTTTAAATACTCAAAACCGTTTATTGTGTCAATTATTATGGCGGTTATGCTTTTAGTAGTTCAAGCAATGTGTGATTTATCATTGCCTGATTATACTTCAAACATAGTAAACGTAGGAATTCAACAAAGTGGTATAGAAAATGCAGTACCAGTTGTTATAAGAGAATCAGAATTTAAGAAGTTAAAAATATTTATGAACGATACTGAAAAAGAAAAGGTTGAAAAATATTATAACTTGATAGACAAAGAAGATTTAAGTGACAAGGAGTATAACAAAGAAGTTGAAAAGTATCCTGCACTTAAAAATGAACCTTTATACCAATTAAATACTAAAGATAAAGATGTTATAGATAGCTTAAATAAGATAATGTCTGACTCTATGATGAGAGTAGCAGCTATAAATATGGCTAGTGATAAAGGAGATATACCAAATGTACCAAAAGGTACTGATATATGGCCTATGATAGAAAATATGCCAAAAGCTCAGTTAGACACTATGATGAAGCCTATTGATGAAAAAATAGATGATTTAGATCCTAGCATGCTTAATCAATCAGCTATTTATGCGGTTAAAACTGAATATGAAAAAATAGGTATGGACTTAACTAAGTTACAAAACAATTATATATTCAAAACAGGAGCAATAATGATAGTAATAGCTCTTGTAGGTATGGCAGCTACAATATCAGTGGTTTACATAGCTGGTAGAGTTGGTGCAGGAGTAGGAAGAAATATACGTAAAGATGTATTTAGAAAAGTTGTAGGATTTTCCAATGTAGAATTTAATAAGTTTTCTACTGCATCACTTATAACTCGTAGTACAAATGATATACAACAGATACAAGTATTTACTGCGATGTTTATAAAAATGGTATTTTATGCTCCAATACTAGGTATAGGTGGGGTATTAAAAGTACTAGATACAGATACTTCTATGTCTTGGATAATAGGAGTGGCTATTGGCGCGATACTAATAGTTGTTACAGTATTATTTAGTTTAGCTATACCGAAATTTAATAAAGTTCAAAAGCTTATAGATAAATTAAATCTAGTAACACGTGAATCGTTAACAGGTATGTTAGTTATAAGAGCTTTTAGTACTCAAAAAATAGAAGAAGAAAGATTTGATGAAACAAATACTCTTTTAAGAAAAACAAATACATTTGTAAATCGTATAATGACTATGATGATGCCGACTATGATGCTTATTATGAATATAACAACTGTACTAATAGTATGGGTTGGAGCTAAGCAAATAGATGCAGGTGCAATGCAAGTCGGTGATATGATGGCATTTATACAATATTCTATGCAAATAATAATGGCATTTTTAATGATATCAATGTTATCAGTAATACTTCCAAGAGCAGCTGTATCAGCTAAGCGTATAATGGAAGTATTAGATACAGAAGTATCTATAAAAGATATTGAAAGCACTAAAATATTTGATGATTCAAAAGATGGAGAAGTCGAATTTAAAAACGTATCATTTAAATACCCTAATGCAGAAGATAATGTATTAAGCGATATAAGTTTTGTTGCTAAGCCAGGTCAAACAACAGCATTTATAGGAAGTACAGGAAGTGGTAAATCAACTCTAATAAACCTTATACCTCGTTTCTTTGATGCTACTGAGGGAGAAGTTTTGGTAAATGGAGTTAATATAAAAGAAGTAAGCCAACATGATCTTAGAGAAAAAATAGGATATGTACCTCAAAAAGGAGTTTTATTCTCTGGAACAATAGATAGTAATATAAAATACGGCGCAAGAGATATAAGTAAGGAAGAAGTTGAAAGAGCAGCACAAACAGCTCAAGCTATGGAGTTTATATCTACTAAGCCAGAAAAATTCGAAACTGAAATATCTCAAGGGGGTACGAATGTATCTGGAGGTCAAAAGCAAAGACTTTCTATTGCTCGTGCTTTAGCTAAAAAGCCTAAGATATTCATATTTGATGATAGTTTCTCAGCTTTAGATTTAAAAACAGATGCAAAACTTAGAAAAGAACTGAAAAATCAAACTGGAGATTCAACAGTTTTAATAGTAGCTCAAAGAATTAGTACTATAATGAATGCAGAGCAAATAATAGTGCTTGATGAAGGAAAGATGGTAGGTAAAGGAACTCATCAAGAGCTAATAGAAAACTGTGACGTATATAAGCAAATTGCACTATCTCAGTTATCAAAGGAGGAGTTAGTCAATGAGTGTTAAGAAAAGCAAAAGACCTATGGGAATGGGTGGAGGACCTTCTATGATGGCGGGTTCAGAAAAAGCAAAAGACTTTAAAGGGACTATGAAAAAATTACTTAATCGTTTAAGTCCATATAAAGTATCATTAATATTTGTTGTATTATTTGCTATAGGTAGTGCGGTATTTACTATAGTAGGACCTAAAATATTAGGTAATGCAACAACTGAAATATTTGAAGGATTAGTAAGCAAAGTAAGTGGAAGTGGAAGCGGAATAGATTTTACTAGCATATCAAAAACACTAGTTATGTTGGTTGGGTTATATGTTATAAGTGCTCTATTTTCATTTGTTCAGACATTTGTTACATCTGATATATCACAAAAGGTATCTTATAATTTAAGAAAAGAGATATCAGAAAAAATAAACAAATTACCTCTTAAATACTTTGATGGAACAACAAACGGAGAAGTACTATCGAGAGTTACTAACGATGTAGATGCAATAAGTCAAAACTTAAACCAAATACTATCACAGATGATAACTGCAGCCACAGTACTTATAGGTGTACTAGTGATGATGCTATCAATAAGTGTAAGTATGACTTTAGTAACTTTAGTAATAATACCTTTAGCATTAGTATTTATAAGTATTGTTGTTAAAAAATCTCAAAAACACTTTAAAGATCAACAAGAGTATTTAGGTCACACTAATGGTCATATAGAGGAAATATATAGTGGTCACAATATAATGAAAGCATTTAATGGTGAGGAAAAAGCTATTGAAGAATTTAATGAGTTAAACAATACATTATATAATTCTGCTTGGAAATCTCAAGCATTATCTGGAATGATGATGCCTATAATGACTTTCATAGGAAACTTAGGATATGTAATGGTAGCTATAATGGGTGGATATCTTACAATAAAGAAAAAAATAGAAGTTGGGGATATACTATCATTTATTCAATATGTAAGATCATTTATGCAACCAATAGCACAAACAGCTCAAATTGCCAATGTAATGCAACAAACTGCAGCAGCAGCTGAAAGAGTATTTGAATTCTTAAGTGAAGATGAAGAAATAGAAGAAACTAAAACACCTGTATCAACTGAAAATGTTAAAGGTGAAGTTGAATTTGAAAATGTAAACTTTGGATATAGTGATGATAAAATAATAATAAATGATTTTTCAATAAAAATAAAACCAGGTCAAAAAGTAGCGATAGTAGGTCCTACAGGGGCAGGTAAAACTACAATAGTAAAACTTCTTATGAGATTCTATGAATTAAATAGTGGAAAGATATTAATAGATGGACACGATTTAAAAGAATTTACAAGAAGAGATTTAAGAAATCTATTTGGTATGGTTTTACAAGATACTTGGTTATTTAATGGAAGTATAATGGATAATATACGTTATGGAAACCTTAAAGCCAGTGATAAAGAGGTTATAAAAGCAGCAAAACTTGCACATGCAGACCACTTTATAAAGACATTAAGTGATGGATATAACATGGAAATAAATGAAGAAGCTAACAATATATCTCAAGGTCAAAAACAATTACTAACAATAGCAAGAGCTATACTTGCAGATCCGAAAATATTAATATTAGATGAAGCAACAAGCTCTGTTGATACTCGTACAGAAGTATTAATACAACAAGCTATGGAAAATCTTATGGAAGGTAGAACAAGCTTTATAATAGCACATAGACTATCTACTATAAGAAATGCTGATTTAATATTAGTAATGAAGGATGGAGATATAGTAGAACAAGGTAGTCATGATGAATTGCTAAAAGAAGGCGGATTCTATTCTGAATTATATAATAGTCAGTTTGAAGAAGTAGAAGCTTGTTAATAAATAATAAAAAGCGGTTCTTAAGTTATTAAACTTAAGGACCGTTTTTTATTTTATTAAAATATTGTATTTTAAATTATTGATAAAAGAGTTTTGATATATATAACTACATATATTTTTATAATGAATCTAGAGTATAAAAGTATAAATCATAAAGACAAAATTACAAATACACAGATAAAAAAAGTTACTACAATTAAAGTAAGTAATATAATTTTATAAAACATAACAAATAATATCAAAATTTAAGGAGTGGGGGATTATGCCAAATATAGTATTAACAAGAATTGATAACAGATTGATACATGGTCAAGTAGCGACAATGTGGTCTTCAAGTGTAGGAGCAAATTTATTATTAGTTGCAAATGATGAGGTATGCGCTAATGAATTTAGACAAGGTCTTATGGATATGGCAGCACCAAGCTTTGCACAAACTAGATATTTTAGTATAGAAAAAACTATAAATATAATACACAAAGCAAGTGATGCTCAACATATAGCAATAATATGTGAAACTCCACAAGATGTACTTAGATTAGTAGAAGGTGGAGTACCAATAAAAGAAGTTAATATAGGAAATATGCACATGGCAGAAGGAAAAAGACAAGTATCTAAAGCTGTATGTGTAAATGATGATGACGTAGCTGCATTTAGACGTCTTCAAGAACTTGGTGTGAAACTAGAAATCAGAAGGGTTCCAAGTGAATCTGCTGAGAGTCTAGATGAACTATTTAAATAAAATTCAATAAAGGGGGTAAGTTTATGGAATTAAGTTTTATGCAAATTGGTCTTATACTAATAGTTACAATGATAGCAGCAATAGACCAGTTCAACTTCTTAGAATCCTTTTATAGACCGATAGTAATGGGACCTATAATAGGAGCTATTATGGGAGATTTACAAACAGGACTTATAGTTGGTGGTTCATATGAACTTATGATGATAGGAGCAATGCCAGTAGGAGGAGCACAACCTCCAAATGCAGTTATAGGTGGAATAATGGCTACAGTATTTGCTATTCAATCAGGACTTGATACTTCAGCTGCACTACCTCTTGCAATACCATTTGCATTACTTGGTCAATATGCAGTAACAGCTTTATTTACAGTAATGTCTCCATTAATGGGATTATGTGATAAGGCTGCAGATGAAGCTAATCCAAAAGGAATAGATAGAGTTAATTATATGGCTATGGGAATATTAGCAGTATCATTTGCACTAATAGTTTTAGCAGGATTATTATCAGGTCAGGCAATAGGAGAAACTTTAACAAAAGTATTACCACAATGGGTTTGGGATGGACTAACTGCAGCAGGTAAGATGATGCCAGCTCTAGGATTTGCAATGTTACTTAAGGTTATGTTAAGTAAAGAATACGCACTATTTATGATGTTAGGATTTGTTTTAGTAGCATATGGTAAATTACCACTTTTAGCTATAGCTATAGTAGGTATAGCTGCAGCAGTTTATGACTTCCATGTAAGTATGAAAACTAAAAATACAGGAGGAGGTATAGGCGATGGCATCTAATACAGAAGCATTAAAAAGTCAAAGAGAGTATATCGATAAAACAGAAGGCGAAACTCTTGACAATAAAACATTAAATCAAATGGCTTGGAGATCAATGTTTTTACAAGCATCATTTAACTATGAAAGAATGCAAGCTGGAGGATGGTTATACTCTATACTTCCAGGGCTTAAAAAAATACACAAAAACAAAGAAGATTTATCAACATCAATGAAACATAATATGGAGTTTTTCAACTGCCATCCATTTTTAATAACATTTGTTATGGGGATAATATTATCTCTTGAACAAAAAAAAGCAGATGTTCAGACTATACGTGCACTAAGAGTTGCAGCAATGGGGCCTTTAGGTGGTATAGGAGATGCAATATTCTGGTTTACATTATTACCAATATCTGCAGGTATAGGAGCGAATCTTTCTTTACAAGGAAGTATATTAGGACCAATTATATTCTTTGTGTTATTTAATGTAGTACATTTAGGATTGAGATTTGGTCTTATGCATTGGTCATATAAAGTTGGTGTTGAAGGTATAACTAAGCTTACTAAAAATGCTAAAGAATTTACTAGAGCAGCTACAGTACTAGGTATGATAGTAGTAGGAGCATTAATAGCATCATATGTAAGTATAAATCTAGTTACTCCAGAATACTTAAGTATGTCTGGAACAATAGATTTACAAAAGATACTAGATTCTATAATGCCATGTTTATTACCTCTTGGATTAACATTTGGAATGTATGGATTAGTTAAGAAAAACGTTTCTCCATTAGTAAATATATTAGTATTAGTATTAATAGGATTAATAGGAGCATTTATAGGAGTATTTAAATTCTAGGAGGACAAAATGATAATAATAACAGGACATGGGAATTTTGGAAGTGGACTTAAAAGTAGTTTGGATTTAATTGCAGGAAAATATGATTTCATAAAAACTGTTGATTTTACAGAAAATAAATCATCTGATGATTTAAAAGAAGAAATAAATAACATGATTAGAGATACTGATAATAAAGTATATATATTTACAGATTTACCTGGAGGAACTCCTTTTAAGGTTAGTAGTGAGTTAACATTAGAACATTCAAATATAGAAGTTTTCTGTGGAACTAATCTACCAATGCTAGTTGAATCAACTATGATGGTGTCTCTAGGATTTGAAATTGATAGCGAGGCTATAAAGACAGCTGGAATAAACAGTATAAAACCACCAATAAGAAAAGTTATATTGGTTGAAGATGGAATATAGATTATAAAAAAGAAGAATGCAATTTTGCATTCTTCTTTTTTATAATTTATTTAAGGTTTTTATAATAAAAAATAATATTATGGAAAAATTAAATATAATTATGCTATTTCTTACAGGAGGAAATAATATGGATAATATAAGAGAAACTAGATATAAAAGAGAAGATGGAACATATGATATATCTTTAGAAGTTAAAGATTCTGCATACTTTAATGTATTTGATAATGCAGACACAACATCAGGTAAAGAATTTCTAAGAGATTATTTAAAAAGTAATGCAGATGATGCTAGATATGAGGATATAGCTGTGAATCATAATAAGGGTAGACGTATAGTAAGCATAAAAGCTAAATTAGATTATGATGGCAATATGCACACATCATATGATAACAGAAGAAAATTATATTAAATAGAAAATAATATATATTGTACTAGTTAAAATTAATTATACAAATAAAGATAAGAAAAAATTAACTAGTACAATATATTTAAAACTAAGTGAAGATAAGTAATTTAGTGATATTAATATTAAATAATAAATATAAAAATAAAAAGTTTATAAAAAGTATTGACGATATAAATATAAGGTGATATAGTATTACTTGTCCTTAAGAAAAGGGCAAAATGAAAATGAACTTTGAAAATTAAACAGTAGGTTAATTTATATAACTAATGATTCTTTAAAGAATCAAATACAACCAAGCCAGATATTCAGATAATGATAGTCTGAGCAGGTAGTCAAATTTTGAGCAAACGATGTTGCTGAGTGAATACGAAGCAATATATTTGGCGAAATGAGCGAAAGCGAATTTTATTTTGAGAGTTTGATCCTGGCTCAGGATGAACGCTGGCGGCGTGCCTAACACATGCAAGTCGAGCGATTCTCTTCGGAGAAGAGCGGCGGACGGGTGAGTAACGCGTGGGTAACCTGCCCTGTACACACGGATAACATACCGAAAGGTATGCTAATACGAGAT
>JARKUZ010000042.1 GCA_029851945.1 Terrisporobacter sp.
AAACCTTGCTAGTTTTAGCTAAGGCCTCTGGTATTGAATTAATAAGAATTCTATCTCCCTTTGTGTAGCCCTTATGTACTAAAGCCGAAAAACCACCTATAAAATCTATTCCTAACTCATGAGCTGCTTTATCTAATGTTTCTGCAAATTTTACATAATTAGTTTCATTGGTTGCTCCTGCAATTATTGAAATAGGTGTAACAGAAACTCTTTTATTTACTATTGGTACACCAAATTCATTGGATATTTCATTTCCAACCTTAACTAAATCTTTAGCATAAGTTGTTATTTTATTATATATCTTCTCTCTTGCCTTATCTCCATCACTATCTATACAATCTAAAAGAGAAATTCCCATAGTTATAGTTCTAATATCTAATTTTTCTTCTTCTATCATTTTTATTGTTTCTAATATGTTATTTGCATTCATAATTTTCCTCCATTAAAGACTTAATATTCTATACAGTATGCATAGAATTAAATATTTCTTCTCTTTGAATCTTAACTTCAACCCCCAACTCTCTTCCCTTTAGTTCTAAAGCCTTTTTAATTTCTTCAAAATTATTATTGCTTATTTTTAAATCTAACATCATTATCATTGTAAAAAATTCACCCATTATAGTTTGATTAACATCCAAGATATTAATATTTAGCTTTTGAAGCTCACTACTTACTCCTGCTATAATTCCTACTTTATCTTTGCCTATTACTGTTAGAATTGCTTTCATTTTTGATTCCCCCTTATTTTCTAAAAAACTCTGTTTATAAATTATATTAATTCTACACTTTACATCCACATATGTCAATTTAATCCTTTTATATGCGTAATAGTTTTTTATTTTATGGAAAATATAATAATAAGTCTTATTTTTATAACAGTTAAATAAACACACTATAATATAAATTTTATTTAAAGGATGGTAACTTTTATGGGTAATAAAATTAATACAAATAATCCTATAAATTTGGCTCGAATCGGTAACTTTACAAAAAATGCTGTTAAAACTTTTGAACACGGTATTTTAAATGAACATAATTATTTAGAAAAAATAAATAAAAATCAAAAAAAATAAAAACGATAACTAAAATAAAAGTAGTATGAAAATACTACTTTTTATATCTCTATACTTATATTAAACATATCCTCTTTTACTGACATGTTAATTTTACCTTTATATTTATTAACTATTTTATTTATATTGTAAATCCCATAACCTCTCCCAGTTCCTTTTGTTGAAAACCTAATCTTAGATATACTAGGAATCATATCTTCAGTAAAATTACTAACACTATTACTAACCTCTATTACATACTTCCCATTTTTATATGTTGTAAAAATATCTATATATTTCTTTTCACTATTACTTGCTGATTCAATAGCATTATTAAATAAATTACTTAATACTACAGTAAGTTCACTATCATCTAGTGCTATTCCTTCTAATTGACTATCTATTTTATACTTACATATTATCTCATTTTTTTCTGCTTGATTTATTTTACTTAATAAGACTCCTTTTAAAATAGTATTTTCTATGTAAGATAAATTATTTAATAAATTTTTATTTTCAAAAACATTTCCTATGTATTTTTTTGCTCTATCTCTTAGCTCCTCCTCTTTACAAACTTGTATCATACAATACAATATGTTTAAATGATTTTTATACTCATGCTCACTTGCCTTCATTTCATCAAGAAGCTCTTGTATTAATGGATTAATACTTTGCTTTAACTCTGATTTTTTATTTTCTTTATCATTTTTATAAATACTTATAAAATAAAATGTATTTATAATTATCATACTTAAGAATAATGCTCCAATTTCCACTACTTCTAAATCTTTTATAAATTCATTTTGTAACAATACTTTAAAAAGTAAAAATATAATAATTAAATTAATAGAAATTAGCACAACTGAATTATATCTTTCTATAAAATTTTCTAAATTAATTTTTCTTGATTTCATAACTCTATAAGTAGAATATATAATTGAACTCATTGATAATAAAAGAATTATAAAATATGCCCAATCTGGTAAATCATTATGTCCAAATATCAAAATTGATATAAGCATTGCTACAAGTTCAATGAAAATTATTGTCATACATGAAATAATTAATCCAACAATATTAACAATAATGTTCTTGTTGTAAAGCTTTCCCACTATAATATTAGCTAATAAAAAAATCAAAACAAATGTAAGTACTGGATATTTATTAAAAATCATAAGTATAATTGATGCTATCCCACCCCCTAATATAGAATAAATAGTATATATTTTTATATTACTATTTTCTTCATCAAAAATTATATGATACATAATTAACATACTTGTAAATTCAATAAATGTAAGTATTTATCTCACCTCCATCATTTCCCTTTATATTTTATCACCTTAATAATTGATTAAAAAGTAAAAATAATGTTTTTTAATCAATTATTAAGGTGATTTTATTCATATAAGGAAAAATTTCTTGTTTTTTATTTATTTTTTACTTCTTTTTATAATTAATTTAATGAAATTTATGCATTTAATAGAATTTAAGTGTAATTTATATTATAATTATCTATGTAGTACTTAAGGAGGTATATTTTTGAATCCATTTATAAAAAAACAACTAGACTTTATAGTAAATACTACAGGAAAAACTGATATATACGAAATAGACAATATTAGATATGGATTAGAAGTGCTATATGGAGAGTTTTTTAAATTATTAATAATGTTCATCGTTTCATTATTATTGAATAAATTTTCAGTATTTATTCTATTAATAATTTTACTAATTTTAATTAGACCTCTAATAGGTGGAAGTCATGCTAAAACTTATATAGGTTGTATGATTCAAAGCAATATATTATTTATATCAATATATTACTTAGCATATACCCTTCCTAAAATTAACACTTTTATCCATATTATAATTATAACATTATCTATCATAATTGTTAGAGTTTTTAATCCAGTTAATCCAAAGAGAAAAACTGTTAATACCCATTATAAAAATTTCAAATTTAAGAATGTTGTTACAATCGTTCTTATCGGTTGGTTTGTTATTTCAACACTATTCTTATCTAACTACTATATTAAATGTGGTTTATTACTTATTTTATATATAATTATAGATTTTTTTAAGGAGGCTTATAAAAATGAAAAAAAAATTACTATTTAATTTAGCTACTTTAATGGTTGTAGCTACAGAGTTTACTTCTCAGCTTGCAAGAATTCCACAAAGCTTATTTTTCTTAGGTGAACCAAAAGAACCATTAAAAAAAATTGAAGAATAACTTTTTATTATTTACATTTATTTTGAGGTATCTCGTAATTTTTTATATTTTACGCTGATTCCTCTTTTTTTTACTTTTATTTTATTTAAGTTTATCAGAAACATCTTTCTTTCAAAATAAATGGTTAATTAAAGTTTTATTATTACATATATAAATTTAAACTTACCTATCAAGCATATAAAAATTAGGATTCAACTTTGAATCCTAATTTTACCATGATATAAACTAGAAATTTTCTTACTTTAAAAATTTTATTGTTAAAATAAGAATTTCATTTTCTAGTGAAATTCTTATTTTACCCTTATTCTTTTCTACAATTTCTTTTATATTGTATAATCCATATCCCCTTCCTTCACCTTTAGTTGTATAACCTATTTTAAATATATTATATAAATTTTCATTTTCCATATTTTCAGTATAATTTTTAACACTTATTGTATAATACTTTTCATCTTCACCAATATATACTTCTATTTCCTTATTTTTTATCATACTGGTGGCTTCTATTGCATTATTTAATAGGTTACTTAATATTACCGTCAATTCTGAATTATCTAAAGAAATATTTTTTAAATCACTTGTAACTCTATATTTATATTTAATTCCTAGCTTTTCAGCTCTTTGAGCTTTATTATAAAGTACAGCTTTAACTATTGTATTTTCTACATCAATCAATTTAGAGAATACTTCATTGTTCTCTACTAAGTTACCTATATATTCCTTAACCTTCTCTCTTACTTCTTCGGGTTTAGAAATTTGTACAATACTCCAAATAGTATTTAAATGATTTTTGTATTCATGTTCATTTGCTCTAAGCTTTCCCATTAAATCATTTAGCAGTGGATCAAAAGAAGTTTTTATTTCATCTTTTTTCTTTTCATTTAGAATATTATATAGAAAAACATAAAAGTAACAATTTACCCCAACTAATATTAATGCTAATATAGCTATTGGAATAACTATATTTGTTTCCATTAATTCATTACTTAGTAAAACTTTTATAAATAAGAAAAATACAAATAAGTTCAATACTATTATATTTATACTTTTATATTTTGAGAAAAACTCTGATAATCTAATTTTTTTATTTAATCCATTTTTGTTTAGCAACAAAATTAAACTGCTCATTATAATTACAATTAATATACAATATGTTAATGGCTCTATATCAGTATCTCCCATTATTAAATGAACAATAAACATTGTAATTAATTCAAAAACTGCAACTATTAAAAAACTTACTACTAATTCTATAAAAGTCAGCAATGTATCTTTTTTTTCTAATTTACTAACTATAATTGCATTTAAAAATAATACACCAACTAATATTATAAGTTGATCTACATTATATACTCTAACTAAAACAACATAAAAACAAGTAGTTATAATTGAAACTATTGTTTTAACTTTAATTTCAAAAAATATATCATCTTTTATTATAATATTATATATTAATAGAAGACTTATTATTTCAATTAATGATATAACTATACTTGACACCGTCATTATTAAATCCTCCTTAAAAATGCTTGTCTATATGTGTAACTCAATAAAACAATATCTTCAGAACCTCTCATCTTAATACCCCATACCTTTTCATAAGTTTTTTCAATTTCTGTTACATATTTCATATTAACAGCAAAGGACCTATGTGTTTGAATTATTTCATCATCACTTAAACTTTTTAAAAGTTTAACTAAAGAAGTTCTTTTAATATTGTATATACCACTCATAGTGTGAATATAACAACATTTATCAATATATTCAATATAAATAATATCATTATGATATAATTTTATAGATATATTAGAATCAATATCTATAAATGAATACTTTCCCTCTTTAATACTCCTTAATGGTGTTGAATTTAAAAAAACATCAACAATACGTATAATATCATTTTCCTTATATGGTTTTACAATAAAATCATAACAATGAATACTTTTAAATGCTTCTATAATATGTATTAGTTCAC